>JBQCHI010000018.1:0-58172 GCA_051954835.1 Protaetiibacter sp.
TGGGGGTGGGGGTGGTGGGGGGGGGGGGGGGGGGCGGGCCCCCCCCCCCCCCCCCACCCCGCCACATTGTGCGCGCAGCGGCCGCGGTGCTCGCGCTCGCAACGCTCGCGGGGTGCACGGTGACGGCGCCCGAGCCGCTGCCCACGGCGGGCGGCGACGGCATCGACCTCGACGTCGGACCCCGGCATCCCTTCGTCGATGCCGGGCCGACGGGCGTGACGATCACCGAGGGCGACGATTGGTCGCTGCCCGAGTGGGTGCGTCCCGCCGCCCACTCGGGCTACTTCTCCGAGGACGCCGACGCCTCCGAGCTCGTGGCGGTGCGCTCGGTCGACCTCAGCTGGCGGCAGCTGCGGCCGACCGCCGAGAAGTCCCTCGATCGCGATGCATCGGGATCGGCGCAGGGCATGAGCTTCGAGGCGCTCGACGCGCAGCTCGCCCAGCCCGGCGACTTCTGGATGCGCATCTTCGCGAGCGGCGTGGACTGGGCGCCCGAGTGGGTCGCCGAGGACTGCGGCGTCACGAGCTTCGGCCCCGACTACGACGGCCAGCGGCACCTGCCGATCTGGGACGCGTGCGTGTGGGGCCACCTCATGGACACCTACCGGATGCTGTTCGTCGATCTCGGGCTCGCATCCGATCCGCGTCTGCGCTTCGTGTACGTGCCCGGCGCCTTCACGTGGGCCGAGTACGACTACGAGATGATCACGGCGGCCGTGGATGCAGGCGAGCTCGACGAGAAGGCATATCTCGCCTGGTACGACCACGCGTGGAGCGATCTCGTGAGCCTGTTCGGCGAGAACGCCGACAAGCTCGTCTTCACGGGCGAGGACTACCCGTGGGGGCCGTTCGGCGCATCCGACGACCTGCTCGCGAAGCAGGCGGTGGTTGCAGGCATGGGCATCCGCACGGGCATCACCGAGCTCTCGAACTTCCACCTGAGCGAGGCGCCCGCCTACGGTTCGCACATCCAGCCGAACGGGCACATGGTGGTCGACGAGTCGCTGCCCGTGCACTCGGGCCGCTACGTCGTGGCCACCGAGAACGAGTGCTTCACCGACTGCGGCTACACGACCACCGACACCTATTACGCGGTTCGGCAGGCGAACCTCAAGGCGCTGCAGCTGCGGATGAACTGGATGTACGTCGTGCCCGGGCCCTCGTACATGGCCGAGTACCCCGAGCAGTGGGACTGGCTGCGGCTCTCGCTCGGCCAGACCGCGGCGAGCTCGGCGGATGCCTGGGCCGCGTTCCGCGACGCGGAGGACACCTACTGGGCCGACCCCGACTCCGGCCCCTTCGACGACGAGGCCTCGTGGCCGACCCGCCCGTGGGTGCGCAACCTCGAGCGCTGGCTCGTGCAGCTCGACGAGCCGGGCTCGGTCGCGCACCGCAGCGACGCCGACGTGCACGCGCACGTCTTCGAGGAGGACAACGGCATCGCCCACGAGGGGCTCACCACGGATGTCGCATCCGGCGACACGGGATTCGTGCTCGAGGTGGATCCCCGGTTCGCCGAGGCGGCGGTCGGCGGCTCGGCGGTGCTCAAGGTGACCTACCTCGACGCGGGTGCCGGGTCGTTCACGATCGACACCGCCGTCGGCGCCTCGGCGCCCGTCGAGCGCTCAGGATCGGATGCATGGCGCACCGCGACGCTCGCCCTGCCCGACGGGGCCCTCACCGCATCCGGTGCCGACCCCGTGCGGCTGCGCATCGCGCTCGCCGCCGGCGCCGACGACCTCGTGGTGCGCTTCGTGCGCCTCGTGCGGGTGGAGGGGTGAGCGAGCCGGCTCGCTTCGCGGGCGTCGTGCGCCTCGGCGACCTCGAGCTGCCGGTGCTCGCCGCGGGGGAGCCGCGCGCGATCGGGGAGCGGGAGTCCATCCTGCCGACCGGTGCCGTGAGCCTGTTGCATCCGTTCGCCGGGGCGGAGTTCTACCGACACGGCTGGAACTCGTGGAGCTCCTCGGGCTGGCGCCGGCTCGACGAGGAGCCGTTGCGCGTGTACGACAGCCCGGAGCGCCTGCTCACCGCCGACGACGCCCGCAACGACACCCCGCTCGCGCACTCCGGGGCCGCGGTGGGTGCGCTCGCGCTGCCGGGCGGCGAGGTCGTGCTGCTCGGTGCCCTGGGCCTCGGCTCGCCGCGCGTCGGCGCGACCGACTCCACCCTCTGGGGCACGCTCGAAGACGACGGCGCCGAGTGGTTCCTCGCCCGCGGACCCGAGGCGGAGGTGTTCGGCGGCGTCGCAGCCTGCTCGACGAGGCCCAGCGGCAGCTGCTCGAAGACGTCGCGACGATCCTCGGCTTCAAGTCGACCTCGGACCCGGCCGCGTGGCTCTCCTCCGACGAGCTCGACGAGCTGCGCTCCTGGCTCGAGCGCGAGGAGCACGTCGTGCAGGAGGGCCGCTACCGTTTCCGCATCGACGGTCGGCCGGTCGATCTCACCGAATTCGCCACGAGTTACGTGCCTCCCGACAGCACGATGGCGGGCTGACCGCCATCGGGCGGGCCGTCACGCCGTGAAACCGCCCTCGACCGGCAGCACGACCCCGGTCACGTGGCTTGCACGGTCGCTCAACAGCCACGCCACCGCGTTGGCCACCTCGACGCCCGTGCCCACCTTGCGCAGCGGCATCGCGGCGAGGCGACGCGGGATCGCGTCGGGGTCGTCGCGGCGCATCGCGTCGAGCATCGCCGACTCGGTGGGCCCGGGTGCGACCGTGTTGACGCGGATGCCGAGCGGCCCGTTGTCGTGCGCGGCCGTGCGGGTGAGGCCCACCACGGCGTGCTTCGTCGCCTGGTAGGCGCCGAGTCCCGAGCTGCCTTTGTAACCGCCGACGCTCGAGGTGTTGACGATCGAGCCGGCGCCGACCGCGCGCATGACGCGCAGCTCCTCGCGCAGGCACAGCCAGACGCCCTTGACGTTCACCTCGAAGAGGCGGTCGAAGTCGGCCTCGCTCACCTCGTGCAACAGCCCGCCCTGCGTCATCCCGGCGTTGTTGAAGGCGCCGTCGAGCCGCCCGAAGCGTTCCACGGCCGTGTCGACCATGCGTGCGACGTCGGATGCCGAGGTCACGTCGCCCGCGGCGGTCGCGACCTCGTGGCCGTCCGCGGCGAGCTCGGCCGCGAGCCGGTCGAGCGCATCCGCAGACCGTGCCGCGAGCACGAGCGATGCCCCCTCCCGTGCGAAGACCCGGGCGGCCTCCGCGCCGATGCCGGTGCTCGCGCCGACCAGCAGCACGACCTTCCCCTCGAGAATCCCCATCGTCATCCGTCTCCTTCGACTCTCACATCATCCACGGTGCACCGACCGGCCCGCCTCGACGGCGGACCGCGCGGCGGATCCCAGCAGGCTCGCGTCGTTGCTCATGAGCGTGAAGTCGAAGCCCGCATCGAGCGACGCCTGCACGTTCGCGGCGCTCGCGCCGCCCGCGTTGCCGACCGGCTTGCCCACCGCGTGCACCTCGCGCACGGCGTGCGCGATGAGGTCGACGACGGCCGGGTCGGACTCGGCGAGCCCTTCGCTCGTCGAGAGGTCGGCCGCCCCCACGAGCAGCACGTCCACCCCGTCGACCGAGGCGATGGCGCGGGCGTTGCGCGCCGCCTCCGCGCTCTCGAGCTGGGGGATCAGCACGACCTCCTCGTTGCCGTAGCGCAGGTACTCCGCGCGCGACACGGCGCCCCAGGCACCCGCCCGGCTCGTGCTGCCGACCCCGCGCGTGCCGAGCGGGGGGAAGCGCACCGCGGCGACCGCGGCCCGCGCCTGCTCGACCGTGTCGACGTGCGGCAGCATGATGCCCTCGGCGCCCGCATCGAGGATGCGCTGCGCGATGCCGCCCTCGAGGCTCGGCACCCGCACGATCGGGGCGACGCCCGCGAGCAGGGCCGTGCCGATGTGGCGAAACGCCGTCTCGAGGTTCATGGCCGAGTGCTCGAGGTCGATCACCGCGAAGTCGAACCCGGCGAGGGCCACGAGCTCCATGCTCTCGGTCGCCGGCAGCTTCACCCAGGTGCCGAGCGGCACGCGGCCGGGGTCGGCGAGCGCGGCACGGAACAGGCTGCGCCCGAGCGGCAGAGTCGGCACCGTCAGTTCCCTTCGGGGATGCCGCGGTCGGGGGCCGCGGGGTAGTCGGCGGCGTTCAGCACCCAGCCCGACATCGAGAAGTCGACGCGCGGCGGCGAGAAGATGTCGATGAGCTGCTGGTGCGGCCCCACACCCTGGGTGGTGTGCACGGTGGGCGGCGGGATGACGCAGATCGACGGCGTGGCGATCTGCCGGTGCTCGTCGGCCCGCCAGGTGGCGGAGTCCGGCCCCCACGGGTAGCGGATGTGGTGCACGAAGTCGCCCTTCACGGCGAGCGAGACCTGCTCGAAGTCGTCGTGATGGTGCGGCGAGAGCTTGTGCGGATCGCGCGGCGTGGGCTCCTCGGCGAGGAAGTTCACCATGACGTTGCTGGTGCGGAAGATGCGCCCGAAGCGGCCGGGCGCGATCGGCGTCTCCGCGAGCCGGTACACCCGCAGCCGGAAGCCCCCCACGGGTTCCGGCCACTCCCCGAGCGGCGCGCACCGCACATCCGGTTCCGCGTAGGTATCCGCGTTGAGCGCCGCCTCGCGCAGATCGTCGGAGCGCACCGAGAACAGCCGGATGACGGGGCCGTCGCTCAGCACCTCGATGCGCGAATCACCGGGCGGCACTACCACGAACGCCTCCTCGTGGACATCGGCGGTCTCGCCCGAGGCGACCACGCGGATGCGCGCGCTCTCGGAGTACTGCAGCACGCAGTACTCGTCGACCTGACCGGGCCGCTCGAGCACGTCGCCCGCCCGCGCATCGGTGTACGACACGACGAGGTTCGTCGCGCGGGCGTTCCATACCCGGCTGCCCTTCGGCAGGGTCTGGCTCGGCTCGAGGTTCAGGAACTCGATCCACTGCGAGGGCTTGATCGGGGTGGAGGAGTCGACCTCGACCGCCGGCGCCGCGGCCTGCAACGTCGAGCGGATGTCGTCCTTGGCGTAGCTCATGTGCGTCCGTTCTCTAGAGGGTGACGCCGGCGAGGCCCTTGAGGCCGAGCATGCGGCGGGCGTCGTCGGGGGTGGCGATGGGGCGGCCGAGATCCTCGATCACGCCGCGGATCTTCTCGACCTGCTGGGCGTTGCTCTCGGCGAGGCGCCCCTTGCCGATCCAGAGGCTGTCTTCGAGTCCGACGCGCACGTGCCCGCCGAGCCAGGCGGAGTGCGTGGCGAACTGCATCTGGTCGCGTCCGGCCGCGAAGGCCGAGAACTGGTAGTCGTCGCCGAAGAGCTTGTCGGCGATGCGCACCATGTGCTCGAGGTTGGCGTGGTCGGCGCCGATGCCGCCGAGGATGCCGAACACGCCCTGGATCATGAACGGCGGCTCGGCGAGGCCCTTGTCGACGAAGTAGGCGAGCGAATACAGGTGCCCGATGTCGTAGCACTCGAACTCGAAGCGGGTGCCGTGCTTCTCGCCGAGCTCCCGCAGCACGTACTCGATGCGGTCGAAGGAGTTGATGAACGGATGGCTGTAGGTGCCGAGCACGTAGGGCTTCTCCCAGTCGTGCTTCCAGGTGGTGACCTTCTCGGCGATGCCCGAGTACACGAAGTTCATCGAGCCCATGTTGAGCGAGGCGAGCTCGGGGCTGAACCGCGTGGCGCCCGCGAGCCGCTCGTCCATCGTCATCTGCGAGGAGCCGCCCGTGGAGATGTTGATGACCACGTCGACCTGCTCGAGGATCGGCGGGATGATCTGCTCGAACACCTCCGCCTCGAACGCGGGCCGGCCGTCGGGGTGGCGGGCGTGCAGGTGGATGATCGCCGAGCCCGCGGCCGCCGCCTCCACCGATGCGCGCACGACCTCCTCGGGAGAGAGCGGCAGGTGCTCGCTCTGCGAGGGCACGTTGACGCTGCCGGTGACCGCGGTGCTGATGATCACCTTCTCGGGCCGGTGCATCATCCGGCCTTCGGCGAGTCCTCGAGGCCGAGGAGGTAGGCGGTGTTGTGGCACATCATCTGCCGCACGTCCTTCTCGGAGATGCCGTGGTCGAGCAGCTGCTGGGCGACGTACAGGTAGCCGTCCACCGGCAGCGGGTTGCCCTCCTGGCCGAGGTCGGAGTCGATGACGGTGCGCTCGGGGCCGACCCGCTCGATCCAGTCGACGAGGCGGGAGATCGGCCACCCGGGCGCTGGGACGCCCGGGTGGTACATGGACATCTCGTGCTCCACGAACGCGCCGTAGGAGAGCAGCTCCTCGACGTCGTTCTCGGATGCGCCGACGATGAAGTCGGGGTGGTGCAGCAGGATACGGCGCACGCCGTTCTCCTGCGCGGTCGCGAAGAGCGCCTTCTGCGACTCGACGTCGAGGTGGCCGCCGCTCATCATGATGTCGGCTTGGGCGATGAGCTGGGTGACGCGCACGGTCTCCGCCGAGACCTTGCCGGTCTCGTCGAAGACCGACTCGACCTTCTCCTCGAGGTCGGAGCCGGCCGTGGGGAAGCCGTCGTCGTGGCTGTGGGCGGCGATGTGCTGGGCTGCCGAGACGGTCGGCCCCCAGACGGCGCGGCCGCCCATCTTGATGGCGACGGCGACGGCCGAGGGGTTGATGCCGCCGACCTCGGAGTTGAGCGCGACTCCGCCGTACGCGGGCGTCGGGGCGTCGGCGAGCAGGTCGCGCATCGCGAGCAGGTCCATGACGGTGTTGTGGTGGTGCGACTTGATCAGGATGGCGCGCATGCCGATGCGGGCTGCGTCGTAGGAGGCCTCGACGTGGTTGATGCGTCGCGGGAACGGGCTCGGTCCCGAGTGGGTGTGCAGATCGACCGCTCCGGTGAGGACCTTGAGCAGTGCGGGTGACGGGGTGGCCCGATCGTCGACGGATGACATCCGAGGAACCTCCTTGTGTTCGGATGGTGAAGTGCGTGTTCAGATTACGGATCACGCGGAGACATGTCTACACCGTCTCGGCGCCGCATCCAAGCCCGGATCTCTGGCCGATCAGCTCGAATGGCGGATGTGCGGCCTCGTATTGACGAACACGGCATCCTGCTCTAGCGTTCGTAATCTGAAACGCCAGATTGCATTTCGAACACACGACCTCGACGAGGAGGTGACATGAGCACCAGTTCCCCCACCCGCGACGCGGTCTCCGAAGAGGAAGCGCGCGAGGCGCTCGGGTTGCCGGACCTCGTGCTCGACGGAGATCGCGGATCGATCCAATCGATCGAGCGCGCGGCCGCCGTGCTCGGACTCCTCGACCAGCACACCCGCGTGCTCACCCCCGCACTCGTGGCCGAGCGGCTCGGGCTCAACAGGTCGACGGCACACCGCTACCTGCAATCGCTGCAGAGCTCCGGCTTCCTCGACGGCTCCTTCGGCCTCGGGCCCCTCGTCGACCAGCTCTCGGCCCTGCTCGCCGGCCGGCAGCAACTGCTCGGTATCGCGCCCGCGATCATGCGCCAGCTCTCCGATCACACGGGTCTCACCTGCGTTCTGAGCTTCCTCGGCCGCACAGGCGCCGTCGTGACGCTCGTGGAGGAGGCCAGCGCCGGCACGATCATCCTGACCGTGCGCACCGGCACCGTGCTCGAGGTGCGCGCCGCGCAGTCGCGCGTGCTGCTCGCGTTCCAGTCCGACCCGGCCGTCGTCGCACGCGTGCACGCGGCGCTCACCGAGGAGGAGCGGCGCGTCGAGACGGCGGCCCTCGCCCGCGTGCGTCGCGACCGACTCGCGTGGGCCGACCTCGGGCGCATCGGCCTGGCATCCGTGGCCGCCCCCATCTTCGGCCCCCATGACATCCAGGCCGCCATCGCGCTGCTCGGCACGAGCCCCGTGCTCTCGCCCGACGACGTCGCCGGGCGGGTCGAGCTGCTGCGCGAGGCGGCCGACAAGCTCAGCGTGATGCTGGCCTCGGAGGAGAGGACATCGTGACCGACCCGACAACCGATCTCGCGACGATCGCGCGCGCCCAACACAGGCGACGCGTCAACGCGAACTGGGTGCTGCTCGTGCCTGCGCTCGTGCTGCTCACCGCCGTGCTGCTCGTGCCCCTCGTGCAGAGCTTCATCCGCAGCATCGCGAGCCCCAGCTGGACGCTCGACCACTACATCGCGCTCTTCACCGACGGGGTGACCCTCACCGTGCTCGGCCGCACTGCGACGACCGCGGCGCTCACGACGGTCGTCGCGTTCCTGCTCGGCTACCCGTACGCCTACTTCATGACGCGCGTGAGCGATCGCTCCCGGGCGATCCTGCTCGTCATCGTTCTCATCCCCTTCTGGACCTCGGTCATGGCCCGGAACTTCGCCTGGCTCGTGATCCTGCAGCGCGGCGGCCCCGTGCAGACCGCGCTCAGCTGGATCGGGCTCGGCGACGTGCAGCTCGTGGGCTCGCAGATCGGCGTGACGATCGCCATGAGCCAGGTGCTGCTGCCGTTCATGGTGCTGCCACTGTTCAGCTCGCTCTCCGCGATCGACCGTCGCCTGCTGCTCGCGGCGCGCGGCCTCGGATCGCCGCCGCTCGTGGCGTTCTGGAAGATCTACTGGCCGCTCTCGCGCGGCGGCGTCGTGGCCGGCATCATCCTCGTGTTCACCCTGAGTCTCGGGTTCTACGTGACGCCCGCGCTGCTCGGCTCGCCCCAGCAGTCGCTCATCGCCCAGCTGCTCGCGCAGCGCACCACCCAGCTGCTCGACTTCGAGGGCGCGGGCGCGCTCGGCATGGTGGTGCTCGTGATCACCCTGCTGCTCGTGGCCTGGGCGAACCGCGTGGGCGGCACGATCTCGGCGATCGGCGTCGTCGCCACCGGATCGGGGGCCCGCCGATGAGCTCGCTCACCTCCCGCACCCCGGACCTGCTCGAGACCGCCGCCATCACCGCGGGACCCCGCGGCCGCCGGCGCCGCGACCGCTCGGTCGACCCGATCCCGTGGTGGCTCGCCGTCATCGGCATCGCCGTCGCCGTCTACTTCACCCTGCCGACGCTCGTCGTGATCCCGATGAGCTTCGGCGGCCAGGGCAGCTTCCAGTTCCCGCCGAAGGAGTTCAGCTTCGAGCTCTACCGCAACTTCTTCACGAACCCGAAGTGGATCGGCTCGCTCCTGAACTCGCTGCTCGTCGCGGTGCTCGCCGCCACGATCGCGACGACAGTGGGCACCGCCGCCGCGCTCGGGCTGAACAACCTCACGAGCCGCTTCTCGCGCCTCGTGCGCACGCTGCTCATGGTGTCGATGGTGACCCCGGCGATCGTCATCGCCGTGGCCGTCTACATCTCCTTCCTGCAGTGGCACCTCGTCGGCTCGATGTGGGGGTACGTGCTCGCCCACGCGGCGATCGGCGTGCCGTTCGTGCTCGTCTCCGTCACGAGCGCCCTCGGCGGGTTCGACACCAAGCTGCTGCGCGCATCCGCCTCGCTCGGGGCCTCGCCGCTGCGCACCTTCGTGCGGGTGACCCTGCCGCTCATCGGCCGCGGTGTCGCCACGGGAGCGGTGTTCGCCTTCGTGACCTCGCTCGACGAGGTCGTCATCGCGCTGTTCCTGCGCTCGCCCACCTTCCAGACCCTGCCCGTGCAGATGTACACGGCCGTCACCGTCGAGGTCGACCCCACGATCGCCGCGGCCTCGAGCCTCGTCGTCGTGACCGTGACGCTTCTGCTGCTCATCCCGATGCTCGCGCGACGCCCCAAGCGCCGATAGGAGAACCCATGACCACCTCGACGAGCGTGCGCGCCGGTCGCGCTGCCGACATCCCGACCTCGACCCGCGGCACCCGCATCCACCTCGAGCACGTCACCAAGGACTACGGCCTCGCCGTTCCCGCCGTCGACGACATCTCGCTCACCATCGAGCCGGGCGAGTTCATGACCCTGCTCGGGCCGTCCGGCTCGGGCAAGACCACGACCCTCAACCTCATCGCGGGTTTCGAGACGCTCAGCGCCGGCAGCATCGCCCTCAACGGCGCCGATGTCGGCAAGCTGCCGCCCCACAAGCGCGATCTCGGCATGCTGTTCCAGAACTACGCGCTCTTCCCGCACATGACCGTCGCGCAGAACGTGGCGTACCCCTTGCGCGAGCGGCGGATGCCGAAGCACGTCATCGCGCAGAAGGTCGCCGCCGTGCTCGAGCTCGTGCAGCTCACGGGCCGCGACGACCACTACCCCGCACAGCTCTCGGGAGGTCAGCAGCAGCGCGTCGCCCTCGCGCGCGCGATCGTGTTCGACCCGAAGGCGCTCCTGCTCGACGAGCCCCTCGGTGCGCTCGATCGCAATCTGCGCGGCGCGCTGCAGGCCGAGATCCGCCGCATCCACCGCGAAGTGGGGTCGACCTTCGTGTTCGTCACGCACGACCAGGAGGAGGCCATGAACCTCTCCGACCGGATCGCCTTGTTCAACCAGGGGCACATCGAACAGGTCGGCAGCCCTGAGGAGCTCTACCGGCGACCGGAGACCCTGTTCACCGCCCGGTTCCTCGGTGACTCGAACGTCTTCGAGCTCGACGAGGGAGCAGGTGGCGCCCGGATCGGCTGGGAGGGCCGCGAATGGGCGGTCGACCCGGCGACGATCGCGGCGCACCCCGGCGTGCTGCGTCGTGCGGCCGTCGTCGTGCGGCCCGAGGACATCGGCATCGCGCCCGCGGGCGCCGCGGTGCCCGCCGGTGCCAACTCGATCGGCGCGCGCGTCGTCGACCTCGAATACATGGGCTCCTACCGCACCGTCCTGCTCGCCTTCGGCGAAGCGGGCGTGACGGGCCGCGCGCGCATCGACGCCTTCGACGCGTCGGTCGCGATCGGAGACGAGGTGAGCGCGCACTGGCGCCCCGAGCGTCAGCGCCTCGTCGCCGCATGAGACGTCGCGGCCGACCTCGGTGGGCCGCGATCACGACGGCTGGGACTCCGTCGCACCATCCGCTCCGGCGGATGCCAACTCCAGAGAACACGCACACATCCGAGGCCGGCGATCGCCGACCTCTCGACCCGGAGGAAAAGACAACGATGTCCCGAATCACATCCCGAACCCGAGCCGGACGGCGCGCCGTCGTCTCCGGCGTGGGCCTCGTCGCTGCCGTGGGGCTGCTCGCGGGCTGCGCGGGCGCCCCCGCACCCGCGGGCACCGGCGGCGCCGACGACCCCGTCACGATCACCTATGTCGGTTACGGCGGCGCGGGCCAGGACGCGCAGATCCAGGCCTGGCAGGTGCCCTACACCCAGGCTCACCCGAACATCACCTTCGTCAACACCTCGCCGCCGGATGTGGCGCAGGTGAAGGCGCAGGTGGAGGCGGGCGCCGTGCAGTGGGACGTCATCGCGACGGCTCCCTACGCGGCCGAGCAGAACTGCGGCACGCTCTTCGAGCCGCTCGACATCGAGCTGACGGTGCCCGAGGAGGACCTCATCCCGGGCTCGGTCGGCAAGTGCTACACCGCCAACTGGATCAACGCGAGCCCGATGGCCTATCGCACCGACGCGTTCCCGAACGGCGGACCGAAGACGGTCGAGGACTTCTTCGACGTCGACAAGTTCCCGGGGCAGCGCGGCTTCGTGACGAACCTGCAGAACGGCATCCTCGAGTACGCGTCGATCGCCGCGGGCGCCGACCCGGAGAACCTCTACCCGCTCGACGTCGACAAGGCGCTCGACGAGCTCGAGAAGATCCGCTCGGTGACGACCTTCGCCCCGAACGTCGGCGCCCTGCAGCAGGCCGTCGCGGCCGATCAGGTCGACATGTTCTTCCTGCCCGACTCGCGCCTCGTGCCCCAGCTGGCCGAGGGCGACGACCTCACCATCGTGTGGGATGTCACGGTCGCCTCGATCAACGCGTTCGCCGTGCCGAAGGGCTCGACGAAGAAGGCCGCCGTCGAGAAGTTCCTCGCGAGCGTCATGGAGCCCGGCCCGGTTGCGAAGATCTCCGAACTGCTCGGTGTCGCGCCCATCAACATGGCCGCGAAGCTCAAACTCAACGAGTACGCGAGCCAGGTCGAGGTCTACAACCCCAAGACCAACCCGGGGATCACGGTGCTCCAGGACATCCCCTGGTACGCCGAGAACTTCAACGACGCATCCACGAAGCTGACCAACTGGTTGGCCGGCTGACTCGCTGAGTCGAGTCGGGCCACGATCGCCGGGGGAGGTGTTCTCCATTTGAACTACGATCATGCGATGGCGAACACCGAGCCCCGCGGCGAGACCTCGAACTTCGACATCCAGTCGGTCTCGCGGGTCGGACAGATCCTCGGTCTGTTCGGCCCGCGAACCGTCGAGCTCACGGCGGCGGACATCGCCGAGCGCGTCGGCCTCAACCGCACCACCGCATATCGTTACGCGATGTCGATGGTCGCGGCCGGCATCCTCGAGCGCGGGTCGCGCAAGGGCGTCTTCACGCTCGGCGGCCTCGTGCTGCAGCTCGGCATCCACGCCCTCCACCGGAAGCGGGTCGTCGACATCGCTCCGGCCTACCTCGACGAACTCGCGCGCAGCGCCGGCGCGACGGCCGTCCTGAGCCTGTGGGGGATCGACACTCCGGTCGTCGCCCTCGTGCAGGAGGACCCCTCCCGCACGGTCCACGTGACCGTGCGACCGGGCACTCAGCTCGACCTCGCGGCGTCGCAGACGCGCGTCTTCCTCGCCCACCTCACCGACCACCTGACGGTCGAGAGGATGATGGAACCACTTCCGGCGCCGCAGCGCGCCGAGCTCGAGGCGGCGATCTACACCGCCCGCCGCACCGGCTACTACGTGTCGAAGCTCCCCGACGGGATCTACGGCGCGGCGGCACCGGTCTTCGACGAGCACGGGATCTGCGCCACCGTGGCGCTGCTCGGCTCAGAGCTCGGCGCCGACCTCTCGCCCGGTTCCCCGCTCCTCTCGGCCCTCACCTCGACTGCGGCCGCGCTCGGCGCCGAGCTCGCCGGCCGCGAGGGAGATCCGAATGCGACGCTACGACGAGCTGCTGAATGAGCAGCCACCCGGCTCCAGCTGGAGCACCTTCGGTGCGGGCGACCAGCTCGGCACCGTCAACTTCCTGACCCCCGAGCGCGTCGCATCCGCCGCGCGGCTCATCCGCACCGGCAAGCGGTTCAGCCTCGACCATCCGCTCACGGCGTTCGAGCCGTACCCCACGGGCACGCGGCGCCCCATCGAGCACCACCTCTTCGCCAACAACGAGTTCCACCGCGACGATTGGATCGACTCCTTCTACCTGCAGTCCTCCTCCCAGCTCGACGCGCTGCGCCACATCGGCCACCCCGTGCACGGCTTCTACGGCGGCCTCGCACCTGAGGAGAACATCGAGGGCTCGACCGCGCTCGGCATCCAGAGCTACGCGGATGCCGGCATCGCCGGTCGCGGCGTGCTGCTGGACGTGCCGCGGTTCTTCGCCGACCGCGGCCTCGACTACGACACCGAGCGCACCATCCGCATCGATGCGCGCATGCTCGACGAGCTCGCGGCGTTCCACGGCATCGAGTTCCGCGGGGGCGAGCTGCTGCTGCTGCGCACCGCGTGGGCCGAGCGCTACCTCGCCAAGACCCTCGAGGAGCGGGCCGCGACGCCGTGGCGCCTCTCGCCCGGGCTCGCGCAGGAGGAGGGCGTGCTGCGCTGGCTGTGGGAGCGCGAGATCGCGCTCGTGGCCGCCGACAATCTCGCCGTCGAGGCCGACCCGGTGCTCGCGAGCGACTTCCGCTACCCCGGCGAGACGCCGCCCGAGCGCGGTGTCGACCACTCCGGCATGCTGCACCGCCCGCTCATCGCCCTGCTCGGCATGGCGCTCGGCGAACTGTGGAAGCTCGACGAGCTCGCCGCCGACTGCGCGGCCGACGGCGTGTGGGAGTTCTTCCTCACCGTGAAGCCGCTCAACCTGCCGGGCGCCGCGGGCTCGCCCCCCAACGCACTGGCCATCAAGTGACCACCTGCTCAGGCGGTGAGGGCGATGTACTTCTCCTCGAGGTACTCGAGGATGCCCTCCGAGGAGCCCTCGCGCCCGAGGCCGCTCTGCTTGACGCCGCCGAAGGGCGCCGCCGGGTCGCTCACGACGCCGCGGTTGACCGCCACCATGCCCGCCTCGAGGCGACGCCCCACCGCGATCGCCTCCCGCTCCTCGCCGAAGACGTAGGCCATGAGCCCGTAGATCGTGTCGTTGGCCATGCGCACGGCATCGTCGACCTCGCTGAAGCGCACGACGCTCGTCACCGGTCCGAAGATCTCGGTCTCGGTGATGCGCGATCCGTGCCGTACGCCCGTCAGCAGGGTCGGCGCGTAGAAGGCGCCGGTCTCGGATGCCGTGCCCCCGGTCACCACGACGGCGCCGTCGGCGAGGGCCGCGTCGACGAGCTCGGCGACCTTGTCGCGCTCCGAGACCGAGACGAGCGCGCCGAGCTGGTTCGCGCGATCGAGGCCCGAGCCGACGCGGTAGGCGGAGAGCTCGGCCGCCATCCGCTCGACGAAGGCGTCGTGCACCGAATCGTGCACGTAGAAGCGGTTGGCCGCGGTGCAGGCCGAGCCGCCGTTGCGCATCTTGGCCTGCAGGGCACCGGCGACGGCGGTCTCGAGGTCGGCGCCCGGCAGCACGATGACGGGGGCGTTGCCCCCGAGCTCCATCGAGGCGCTGACGACCCGGTCGGCGCACGCGTGCAGCAGCTCGCGGCCGACCTCGGTCGACCCCGTGAACGAGAGCTTGCGCACCTCGGGGCGCGCGAGCATCGCGTTCACGAGCGGACCGGTCGGTACGGGCGTCACGAGGTTCACGACGCCGCGCGGCACACCCACGCGGTGCAGCACGTCGACGACGTAGGCGGCCGTGAGCGGGGTCTCGCGCGCGGGCTTGAGGATCGTCGTGCACCCCGCGGCGAGCGCCGGGCCGAGCTTGCGGGTCGCCATCGCGGCCGGGAAGTTCCAGGGGGTGATGAGCAGCGAGACCCCGATCGGCTGCCGGTCGACGACGATACGCTTGTCGCCCATGGGCGAGAGCCGGTAGTCGCCCGGGATCCGCACGGCCTCCTCCGAGAACCAGCGGAAGAACTCGGTGGCGTAGCCGGCCTCCCCCATGGCGTCGCTCCACGACTTCCCGTTCTCGCGCACCATGATCTCGGCGAACAGCTCCGCCTCCGCCACGAGCACCTCGTAGGCGGCGCGCAGCAGCTCGCCACGCACGCGGGGCGCCGTGGCGGCCCACGATTCCTGGGCCCCGGATGCGGCGTCGACCGCGGCCATGCAGTCCGCCTCCGTCGCGACCGCGAAGCGCTCGATGACCGAGAGGTCGGAGGGGTCGATCACCTCGAAGCGTTCGCCTCCGCCTCCGGCTCGCCATTCCCCGTCGATGTAGAGGTCGGTTCGCAGGGTCATCGGGTGCTCCGTTCGGCGAGGGCGCCCTCGTGGGCGCGGTGGAGGATTTCGAGCAGCAGCCCGGCGTCGGCGCGAAGCGGCGACATCGAGACGAGTCGAGCGGATGCCATGCCCAGCTCCGCCACACGCGGCAGCTCGGCGACGTCGAGGCCGAGAGCCGCGAGCGAGGGCGGCAGCCCGATGCGGCGCCCGAGCTCGGCCGTGAGTGCGATCGCGTCGTCGACGCGGCCCGCCTCGGATGCCGCGGTCGAGCCGAGCGCGGCGCCGAGCTCGGCGATGCGCGCGGCCGCGTCCGGGTCGACCCGCACGGCCTCGAGCACGTACGGCAGCAGCAGGCCGGTGCCGAGTCCGTGCGGCGTGTGGGTGAGCGCGCCGATCGGGTACTGGAGGGCGTGGGAGAGATGAGTGCCGGTCGCACCGAACGACATGCCGCCCACGAGGCTCGCGTAGGCGAGGTGGCGCCGGGCCTCGCGATGGTCGGGGTCGGACACGGCGACCGGCAGCCAGCGGCCGATGCGGCCGGCCGCGTCGAGCGCGATCACGTCGGAGAAGACGTTCCGGCCCGTGAAGACCGGCAGCGCGGCGTCCCAGCGCGGCTCGATCGGCGCCGCGGTGTACGACTCGGCGAGGTGCACGAGGGCGTCGATGCCAGAGGCCGCGGTGACGCCGGCGGGGGCACCGCGGGTGAGTTCGGCATCCACGATGGCCGCAGCGGGCACCAGGTGGGGGCTCGAGACGCCCACCTTGAGCTCGCGGTCGGGGTCGGTGACGACGGCGACGGGCGTCGCCTCCGAGCCGGTGCCCGCGGTGGTGGGCACGGCGACGACGGGCGTCACGGGGCCGGGCACGAGGTTCTCGCCGTAGTAGCGGCTGAGGGGTCCGCCGTGGGCGGCGAGCAGCGCGACGACCTTTGCGGCATCGAGCGCACTTCCGCCGCCGATCGCGAGGATGACATCCGGCCTCGCCGCGATGGCGCGCTCGGCGAGGGCGTCGAGCGAGGCGACGGGCAGCTCGGGAAGCACCTCGGTGGCGACCGTCAGGGCGGCCCCGGCGGACTCGATCGAACGCCGGATGCCGGCGAACGCAGGCGTGGTGGCGACGTACGGGTCGACGATCGCGAAGACGCGCGTGCCGAACTCGGCGAGCAGCAGGGGCAGTTGCGCGCGCGCCCCCTCCCCGACGTGGATGCGGGACGGCAGGCGCAGGGTGCCGGTGGTCGTGTCGGTCACATCCCCGATCCTGGGCGGGGCGGCCCGGATGAGGCCAGGGGGCGTCCCGCGGAACGGGACACGGCGGTGTCGATGCTCGCCCGGGCGTTCCGGCTGCTCGACGCCTTCACCCCCGACCGGCCGGAGCTGAGCGTGCGGGAGCTCGCGGTGCGCTCGGGCGTGCCCCGCTCCACGACGCATCGTCTGGTGGGTGAGCTGCTCGCCTGGGGCGCGCTCGAACGCGGGCGCCGGGGCGTGCGGCTCGGGGTCAAGCTCTTCGAGCTCGGGGCCATGGCGCCCACGCCGAACCGGCTCGTCGAGAGCGCCTCACCGCACCTGCACACCCTGCGCGAGGTGACGGGCCTCACCGCGAACCTCGCCATCCGCGAGGGGGACCACGTGGTGTACCTCGAGAAGATCGGAGCGCGCGACCTGCGGGTTCCGCACTCGAGGCTGGGGGGCCGCGGGCTGCTGCATGCGACGGGACTCGGCAAGGCGATCCTCGCCTTCTCGCCGCAGCCGAGCGTCGACGCCTACCTCGAGCGGCCCCTCGCGGCGCTCACCCCCGCCACGATCACCGACCCGGCCGCACTGCGCACCGAGCTCGCACGGGTGCACAGGGCGGGCGCTGCATTCGATCTCGCCGAGTCGTTCGCGGGGCTGTTCTGCGTCGCGGCGCCGGTGCGCGACCGCCGGGGCTTCGCGATCGCGGCGCTCTCGGTGACGGGTGCGACCGCGCGCGCTCAGGCCGAGCGATACGCGCCCGCGGTGATCGCGACGGCGCGCACCCTCGAGCGCGCGCTCGCCTCCGCCGCCTCGTGATGCGGCTACTCGGACTTCTCGTCGATCTGCTCGAGCAGCTCCTTGAGCGCCTTCTCGATGCTCGTGTGGTCGTACTGCCCGGCGCGGCTCTCGCCGGAGATCACGGCGCAGCGGTGCACCTTCGCGAAGTCGCCGTAGGGGAACAGGTAGCGGCCCTTGGTGCCCTCGGTGGCATCCGTGTCCTCGCCCAGGAACCAGCGCGCGTACTCCTTCATGCCGTGCGTCTCGATGAAGTCGTTGCCGTCGTCGGCCGAGGGGGCGTGCTCGCTCCAGTCGTCACGCTCGTCGGCCACGACGTCGCCGCCGCGGATGAGGCCGCGCGCGTGCGAGAGGGCCGCATCGTTGAGTCGGATGGTCATGGGGTCTCTCCTTCCGTCCGTTCCCGGTCTACGCGCCCTCGGCGCACGTCTCACACCCCTTGACATCGCCGCGTCGGCCGGGTCGACGACGGGTCCCCACGGGCCAGCGTGCAACCTGAGGGTTGCGCTTACGGCGTGCCGAGTGCAACCATAGGGTTGCAGTTAACGCAACCCTCCAGTTGCACGATGAGCCAGAGGAGGCCACCATCATGAGCATGACCGTCAATCCGCCCGCCGTCGCCGACGAGGCGTCATTCGCCGTACGGCGCACGATCCGCATCGCGGCGCCGCGGGAGAAGGTGTGGCAGGCCGTCACCCAGCCCGAGCACATCTCGCGCTGGTTCGGCGACACGGTGCTCGATCGAGCGGGGGTCGGGGCCGTGGGCACCATGACATTCGACGGCTACGGCGCCATCCCGCTGCGCGTCGAGGCGATGGATGCGCCGCGCACCGTCACCTACCGCTGGAACAACGACGACGCGGGCGAGCCGCCCGACCGCCTGATCGAGGAGAGCGCGACGGAGTTCACCTTCACGCTCGAGGAGGTCGCCGGCGGCACGCAGCTCACGGTCGTCGAGACCGGATTCGAGGCGACGAGCGACCCCGCCGCGAACCTCGGCTTCCACCGCATCGGCTGGACCGACGAGCTCGACAAGCTCGTGGCCCTCCTCGAAGGCGACGCGTGACCGACGCCCTCGTGACCGTTTTCGCCGCACTCGGAGACGAGACGCGGTGGAGCATCCTGACCGCGCTCGGCGAGGGCGATGCATCCGCGTCGGCTCTCGCCGGGCGCGTGCCGGTGAGCAGGCAGGCCATCGCCAAGCACCTCTCCGTGCTGCACGAGGTCGGGCTCGTGGAACCCGTGCGCGTGGGCCGCGAGGTGCGCTACCGCGTGGTGGGTGCCGAACTGGCGGGCGTCGCCCGTCGGCTCGCGAGCGTCGGAGCCGGATGGGATCGTCGGCTCGCGGCGATCAAGGAGATCGCCGAGGGCCTCTAGGCACCGGCGACCCGCCGGGCGGAACCTCGAGCGAGGGTTCGTCGGGCAGGGCGAGTGTGAGGGCCGCGATCGCGATGTGCTCGTCGCGCTCGAGATCGCGAGCCACCTGCCGCAAGCGCACCGCTGCGACCGACTCGGCCTCGTCGTCGACGAGGTCGACCGCGGCGATGAGCAGCAGGCTGCCCGGGCCCACGTATTCGAGGTGCAGCGAGGTGACGCGTGCGATGCCGGAGTGCAGCAGCACGCGGCGCAGCACCTCGCGTCGCACGAAGTCCGGCGGGTTCGCCCCCACGAGGAAGTGCCGGTTGCGCTGGATGAGCAGCACCGCGACGACCGCGAGCAGCACGCCGATGAGGATCGACCCGACGCCGTCGAATGCGGCGACGCCCGTGATCTCGTGCAGGGCGAGCGCGACCGCCGCGACGGCGAGCCCGACGAGGGCAGCGACGTCTTCGAACACGACGGCGCGCAGCGTGGCGTTCGAGCCGTTGAGCACGTAGTCCACCGGCGTGCGCTCCAGCTGGGTCGTCTCGCGCCGCACCTGGCGCAACGACTGCACAAGCGATCCGCCTTCGAGCGCCGCCGCGACCCCCAGCACGATGTAGCCGATGAGGTAGTCGGTGGCCTCCTCGGGCGCGAACAGCTCGCGCACGCCGGTCGCGATCGACAGCACCGCGCCGACCGTGAAGAGGCCGAATGCCGCGAACAACGACCAGAAGTACACGTCGCGCCCGAATCCGAGCGGATGCGTGCGGTCGCGCTGCCGCCGCCCCGAGCGTTCCGCGATCAGCAGGAACACCTCGTTGCCGGCATCCGCCCAGCTGTGCAGCGCCTCGGCGAGGAGCGAGGCCGAGCTCGTGAGCAGCGCGGCCGCGGTCTTGGCGATCGCGACCGCGATGTTGGCCAGGAACGCGAACACGACAGCCATCGCCCCGTTCTGCTCTCGCATCCGCGACGGGCGCGGGGCCCCGCGCACCTGGCGAGGCCCCGCGGAGAGGTCAGCGCCTCAGCACTCCTCGTAGTGGTACGCGGGGTCGGACGGCGTGACGACATCACGATCGCGCAGGATGATCGATCGGCTCGCGCCGTCATCGAGGCAGATCCAGGTGTACGCCTTCTTCACGACGCCGCTGCGCGTCTGGTTGGGATTGTTGTCGGTGTACTCGATCTCGAACACGAGCGCGCCGTACTGATCGGTGTAGACATCGCACTCCTGGTAGGCCGCGCACTCCTCCGCGATCGCGAAGTCGAACCCCTCGCTTCCGTCGACGAAGCTCGCCCCGATGCCCCCGTAGCCGTTCGGGCTGTCGGCGGTGTTCTTCTGGGCGATCGCGAGGCCGAGGTCGTGCACATAGGGCACCACGAGCTTCAGGTACTCCTTCGTCTGGGCGAAGGTGATGAGGCCCGTCGAGCGGTCGAACGCGTCGAGGTTGTCGGGCTCGATCGCCTGATAGCCGTCGCTCAGGCAGTCGTCGAACCACGCGCTCTGCACACCGAGCAGCGCGGTGCGCTTGGCCGCGGTGCGCACGTCGAAGAGGGCCTCGTTCCAGTCCGCGTCGACGATGACGTCGCCGCTCGCATCCCTCAGCAGCAGCTCGGGGTGGTTGAGCACCCACCACCGGGTCGTGCCGTACGGCGGGTTGGTCGTCGACTGACCCTCCTCGTCGGGCTGGGTCTGCAGCAGGTTGACGTAGCAGATGTTGTAGTAGCCGCTGCCGGCGGGCGCGGCCGTACGGTCGCGGCTCACGACCTGCACGCCCGCCTCGGGCGCGTAGGCGCCGCCGAGCTGGTACGAGAACCTCCCGTTGGCCGGGGGCAGCGTCACAGATCCGCCTCCCCCGCCTCCGCTGCCGCTCGAGCTTGTGACGGTGACCGACTCGAAGTCGATATCGGCGGCATCCGTGTTGTTGTTGGCGTGCAGCCGCACCCGGATGCCGCCCGAGGCGTTCACGTAGTCGGATGCCACGCTCGGCCCGGCGAAGTTCAGCATCTTCCACGAACCCCACGAGGGGGCGCCCGCGTTGTCGCCGACGACGGTCCAGCTGGCGTCCGCCCAGTCGTAGAGCGACCACACCCAGCGCTGCTCGGACTTGGCCGGACCTCGGTAGTTGGCCGTCACCGCGATTCCGGTGACGTCGCCGGCGTCGACCCCGGGTGGCAGGGCGTAGTCGCGGTGGCCCCGGTAGGTGCCGGAGAACTCCACGTACTTGTTCCAGCCGTCCTGGGTGCCCGACTGGTCTTTCACGACGAGGTTGGCGACCGTCTGGCCGCTGCCGATGCTGCCGGCCTGCGTCGTGAGCGACTGGGGTGCCAGGGTGTCGTCGGCGGCGCTCGCAGGTGCCGCCGTCATGAGCGCGACCGCGGTGAGTGCGGCGGTGCCGAGCGCCGTGAAGGCGCGACGGCTCGTTCGAGCGGATGCCGGGCGGCGTCCGCGGAGATGGTGCGTCATTGCTCTCCCCTCTCGGCCGCACGGGGGTGCGGCCTCTCGCGGTCAAGCTAGTGAGGCGTGCGGCGAACCCGGGAGCAAGTGGTCATCGCTTTCGCGCGTTCGCTCACTTCGAGTGCGCGACCTCACCACCCGCGTCGAGGGCGAGAACGCCCGCGCCGACGACGCACACAGTGTCGCCGAGGGCGGCCAGCTCGACACGCACGGCGCGCGCGGCCGGGTCCATGGCGCCCTCGGCGACGATGCGGCGCACGGGATCGAGCAGCTGCGCGCCGGAGCGGGTGACGCCGCCGCCCAGCACCACGACATCCGGTTCGAGGATGTTGACGAAGTCGGTGACGGCCTGGCCGAGCAGCTCGACCGTCTCGGTCCAGATCGCCTGGGCGAGCGGGTCGCCGTCGGCCGCTGCGCGTGCGACCTGCTCGGCCGTCGTCGGGGCGACGAGACGCGTCGCGAGCTCGCCCTCGGCGAGGCGCTCGTCGGCGCGCCGACCGATGAAGGTTCCGGAGGCATAGGCCTCGAGGCAGCCGCGGCGTCCGCACAGGCACTGCCGCCCCCCGCGCACGACGGTGATGTGTCCGAACTCGCCGCCATTGCCCGCGGCGCCGCGGTGCAGGCGGCCGTCGAACACGGCGCCGCCGCCGATGCCCGTCGAGATGGTGAGGTAGATCGAGGAGTCGCTGCCCCGGGCCGCTCCGTGCCGGTACTCGGCGAGCGCCGCGAGGGTCGCGTCGTTCTCGAGGTAGGCGGGCAGCTCGTACGCCTCGCTCGCGAGCCGGACGACGGGGATGTCGATCCAGCCCGGCAGGTGCAGCGGATTCACGAGCACGCCTGCGGCGGCGTCGAGCGGGCCGCCGCACGAGATGCCGACGCCTCCGATCGCCTCCACGGCATCCGCCGCCTCGGCGATCGCGCGTCGGCCGAGCGCGAAGAGGCGGGGGAGGATGACGTCCGGACCCTCGTCGCGGCGGGTCGGCTCGACCGTGAAGCCGTGGACGGCCCCGTCGGACGTGACGACTCCCGCGGCGAGCTTGGTGCCGCCGATGTCGAGCGCGAGGGCCGCGTCCATGCTCTGGTGTCTCCTCGCTCGCCCGTCGGCTGGACGGGATGTGGTAACGATGCCACATGACTATATGCGACCGCGGGTCGCGCGTGCAATGGGAGCGCTTGCATGTTGCGTCGTGCGACGCAAGCGGGTCGCGAGACGCGAGGGCGCGGCGGATGCTCGCCGTACAGCATCACGAAGGAGAACCCATGCGGAACGCTCGCACCCCTCTCGCCGTCGGCCTCTCGCTCGTCGTCGCGGTGCCCGCGACCGTGCTCGTCACCCGCCTCCTCGAACGGCGATGCCGTCCGGTGCGCACGCCCCTCGCGGGCCGCCCCGCACCGACGTGGTCACCCGCCGCCGTTCCCCCGGAGCACCCGCACGCGTTGACCTAGAACCGGCGTCACCCCTCGACGTCGACGAGCGCGTCGACGTGCTGCCCGAGCCGGAGCGCACCGATCGTCACGTCGAGCGCGATGCGATGGCGCCGACCCGGCGCGGTGCCCGTCGTGACGGTGAAGATCAGCTCGCGCTCCTCGCCCGGCGCCAGAGCCGCCCGCGCCGTGGCCGGCTCGACCGACCAGCCCTCGGGGACGACCGGGGTGAGCACGGCATCCGCCTCGTGCCGATGCGGATTGCGCACGGTCGCGCGGTAGACGATGCCCGACCCGGTCGCCGCCTGGGCGCGATACGGCGCGAGTCGGCAGAGCACGCCGTCGGCACCCAGGTCGAGCTCGTCGAGCGGCAGCAGCTCGTGGTGCAGCTCGTCGAGATCGGCGCCGGCCTGCACGAGGTAGTCGAAGTAGGCGGCGTCGGTCGTGCGCGGCTCCCAGTGGCCGCTCAGCAGGAGGCCGGGCGCGATGCGCTTGTAGAGCTGGGCGCTCGCGACGTAGTCGCCGAGCCGGAACCGATTGCGGTACTGGTAGTTCAAGATCTCGCGGCGCTCACCCGGCACCCCCAGGTTCTCCTGCTGATCGCCCGTGAACACGACCGTCACGCCGTCGACCTCCACCTCGAACGCGGCCGCGAAGAGCGTGTGCCCCGGCTGGTCGTGCACGGTGATCGCGTACTCGTTCCACGTCACCGTCTCGCCGAGCGGCAGGGAGCGGTCCGCGACGATCGGCTCGTACCACTGGCATGGCAGGTCGTGCTCCCACGGGTCGGCGAGCACGGGTGCCACGTGCGCGGGCGCCCAGATCTGGGTTCCCTCGACATCGCGCAGCAGCGGCATCCCGGCCACGTGGTCGTCGTGATAGTGGGTTGCGAGCACGGCGGAGATGCGGGTCACGCCGAACTGCTGCTTCAGAGCGGGCAGCGAGGCGAGCCACGGTCGCCGCGCCGAGCGGTCCTGGCCGGGGGGCAGCCCCGTCGTCATGTCGTAGCCGTAGTCGATGAGCAGCGCCTCGCCCGTCGCCGAGAGCAGCACATAGCTGCACGAGAGGCTCGAGCGGTTGAGCAGCAGATGGTCGGTGAGCTGCACGTACGGATTCCGCAGCCGGTCGACGAGATCCCAGTCGTGCCAGCGGCGCGAGTCGACGTAGGCGTTCATCCTCTCCGCGAGCAGCGACAGGGCTCCGTCGGCATCGGCGATCGGCTCGCCGTGCGAAGGCAGCAGCCGGTCGGGGTGCTCGTCGCCGAGCAGATGGCAGCTGAGCACCGCCATCGCGGGGCCCTCGGTCGCCGTATAGCTCCACTGGGTGGCCGCGAGCGACCACACCTTGCCGGGCGCGTAGATGAGATCGCCCGTGAAGGCGAGGCGCTCGCCGTCGCGATCCAGCAGGTAGCTCACCGAGCCGACCGTGTGTCCAGGCGTCGGGATGGCGCACAGCGTCACGGCGCCCGCCGAGAACCAGCGGTACTCGGGCACCGTCGCATACACGGGAACCGACTCGAGCAGCGAGAAGCGGTCCTGCCGCACGTTGTAGTCGTTGTCGAGGGTGCGGGTGGCCCACATCTCGCCGACGCGCGCGAACAGGTCGACCTCCACAGGGGGCACATGGATGTGCGCGCCGTGCGCGACCGCGAGGGGCAGGCCCTGTCCCTGGTCGCGGTGATGGTGGGTCATGACGACGTCGGTGATGCGGTCGACGCCGAGCTCGGCCAGGTGCTCGAGCACCGCTCCCGCACCGAAGTCGATCGTGATCGCGGTCCGCGCCCCGTCATCCGCCGGTTCGTCGGCGACCACGAGATAGACGTTGCAGGTGTCGGGAACGAGCCAGACCCCGCGCGCCACCTCGCGTGGCGCGGCGCTCATGCCCGTGCCTCCCGGTAGCTCCGCCAGCTCGCGGCGACGGCCTCGAGGTCCTCGCTCTCGATGCGCTCCCCGCTGTTGTCGATCGCCTCGACGTAGTAGAGCGCGGGCACCCCGTAGCGCGGCTGGGCGGCGACGTAGGCGAGCCACGACGCGCGATCCGGCATGGGCCACTGATCGGTGTCGATGAGGTGATCGGGCAGAACGCGCGAGGCGATGCCGTGCCGCATCTCGAGCTGGTCGGTCACCGGCACCCGGCGTCGCTGGGTGTCGCGCTCGGTGACGTCGTTGAGGCGCACCATGTCGCACACGTCGCCGAACGACGGATGCACGGCGTGGGCCACGATGAGCGCGTCGGGCTTGGTCGCGCGTGCGGCGGTCGCCATCGTCTCGAGCAGCAGGTGCACGGCGGCGATCCCCCACACGCCCTCGGTGCCGGTGAGGCTCGCGCCGCTCGGCCCGCGCTGGGTGAAGTCGATCTTGAAGCCGTCGGCGTCGAGCCCGTCGGCGCCGAGCAGGTGGCGCACGATGCCGGCGAGGCGCGCGCGGTAGGCCGCGTGACCGGCGTCGACGGTGACCGGGTCGCCGACGGCGTTGCGCACGCACTCCTCGGGGGGCACGCCCTCGGCATCCCACGCCTTCCACCACAGCAGCACCTTGCGGCCCGCGGCATGCTGGGCGTCGATCCAGCCGCGCAGCTCGGGCCACTTCTCGGTGTCGACCTCGCCCGTGCCATAGGCGGCCTGCCAGCGGTCGTCGATCACGATCGTGCCGGGGTCGACGGCGTGGGCCTCGAGGCGCGCGAGGAAGGCGTCGTAGACCTCCTGGCGGGCGAAGTCGGGCGCGGAGCGAACGGTCGCCACGTCGTCCTCGACCGAGACGAGCGGGTCGGTCGCGGCATCCGGATCCGTGTGGTGCAGGCGGTGGGCGGCACGCGCGCACTGGGCACCCCAGCCGCAGAACAGCGGTTCGTGCCACCAGGCGGCGGCGGGTCGCGGTGCCGGGGCGAAGCCGTGCTCGGCGAGGTCGTCGCGGTAGGCATCGAGCACGCCCCAGCCGGACTCGGCCGGCCGCAGCACGAGCGCCGGCGAGACCCACTCGCCCCACACGGGGGTGTGGCCCTCGTAGTCGAGCTGCACGAGGAAACCCCCGTCGAGCGGCTGGTAGCGCATGGCCGTCATGGTGAGCTCGTCGACGGGCGCGCGCAGCCACATGCCGAGCCAGTCGCCGCCGGGTGCACGCGTCGCCTCGGTGGGGGCCTCGCGCGCGAGGCCGAATGCGAGCGGCGGGGGCGAGAAGACCGCGTTCAGGCGGCCCGCATCCGCATCCCCCACGACGCCGAGAACGGCGGGCGAGCTCGATGGGCGCACGAACTGCACGGGTTCGGTGGCCGCGGGCGCGAGCACGCCCCCGAAGCGGATGTCGGAGCGGAAGACGCCGCTGGCCGAGTTGGGCATGGCGCCGGTTCCCCCGAACAGCGTCACGTCGGTGAGCGAGCCGGTGCCGTCGAGTTCGAGCCGCGCCTCGATCGCGTCGGCGGTGCAGCGCAGCACGAGGTCTCGCCGCAGCCAGACGCTGCTGCGTGCGACGACGCGGATCTCGACCGCCCCGTCGCTCTCGTCGGCGTCGATGCGCTCGATGTGCACGGTGTCATCGGGGGCGCCGCGGGTGTGCGCGGATGCGAGCAGGCTCAGATACGACCACGGTTCACCGTCGGCGTCGCTCAGAACCGCGACCGGCGCACGGAAGAGGGCGGCGGTGGTGTCGGGGATCTCGAGCCGGTAGCCGGGGGCGCGCACGAAGATGCGCGTTCCGGACCGCTCGACGTCGACGGCCCGGACAGCCGTCGTCGGGTCGGCGTGAGGCATGGCCCCATGCTATCTGAGATCGTTCCCAGGGTAGAGTGCGAGGCGGCGATTCGAGCCGGCGGCCCCGCGGATGCCGATCAGCGCGGCGGCCGCGCCGTCGACTCGCGCCGGGCGAAGCCGGCCGAGAGCGTCACCGTGCTCGGCGCGGCCTGCGGCTCGGCGATCCGCGCGAGCAGCTGCTCGACCGCGGTGCGCCCGAGCTCGGCCGCGTCCTGGGTGATGGCCGTCACGCCGGGTGTCACCATGCTCATCCACGGCGCGTCGTCGAACGCGACGAGGCTCAGGTCGTCGGGGATCGAGAGGCCGAGGCGCGTCGCGGCGCGCCAGACGCCCTCGGCGAGCAGGTTGTTCGCCGCGAACACAGCGGTCGGCCGGTCGTCGCCCGAGAGGAGCTGGGTGGCGACGCGCTGGGCCGCCTCGGCATCCCACCCTGCGGCCACCACGAGGCTCGGGTCGTGCGTGACCCCCGCCGCGTCGAGCGCGTCGGCGAATCCCGCGCGGCGCTCCTGGCCGGTCGTCCAGTCGGTCTCGTCGATCACCAGGGCGATGCGGCGGTGACCGAGGCTCAGCAGATGCTCGGTCGTGGTGCGCGCGGCATGACGGTTGTCGATCACCACGGCATCCGCCTCGCCGAACACGCGGTCGACCTCGACGACGGGCACGCGCTGGCGCTGCAGGAAGGCCACGGCATCCCCGGCCACCGGGGTGAGCACGACGCCCGCCACCCGGGAGGCGACGAAGGCGCGCGCGGCCTCCAGCTCGTCCTCTGCACTGCCGCCGTCGTCGACGAGCAGCATGGTGTAGCCGGCGCGGCGCGCCCGCTCGCCGGCACCGAAGGCGAGATCGGCGTAGAAGGCGTTGCGCAGGTCGGAGACGATGACACCGATCACCCGGCTCGAGCGCTGCTTGAGGCTGCGGGCGGTCGCATCCACGACATAGCCGAGGTCGTCGGCCGCCTTGCGCACGCGCTGCCGCACGGGCTCTGCGACGTATCCGGTCTTCGCGAGAGCACGCGATGCCGTGGAGCGGGACACCCCGGCGCGCTCGGCCACCTCTTTGATCGTGACGCGCCCGGGGAACGGCTGCTCAGATGCACCCATGCGCTGCTCCCTCCACTGCTGGGACGCCAGCCTAGCGGGCGATCCGGCGGCGGCCGCTCACAGCTGCTGCGCACGGACCAGCCGCGCGTACAGCCCGTCGGTGCCCACGAGCTCCTCGTGCGAGCCGACCTCGACGACGCGGCCGTGCTCGAGCACGACGATGCGGTCCGCCGAGCGGATGGTGCTGAGCCGATGCGCCACGACGAGCGTCGTGCGGCCGGCCCGCAGGCGCTCGCGCGCCTCCTGCACGGCCGACTCCGACTCCGAGTCGAGCGCCGAGGTCGCCTCGTCCAGCAGCAGCACGCGCGGATCGCGGATGAGGGCGCGCGCGATCGCGAGCCGCTGGCGCTGGCCCCCCGACATCCGGGCGCCGCGCTGGCCGACCACCGTGTCCCACCCCTCGGGCAGCGACTCGATGAGCTCCCACGCGTTCGCGTCGCGCAACGCCTGCTCGAGCTGCTCGTCCGGCACGATGGGCAGGCCGTAGGTGACGTTCTCGCGGATCGAGCCCTCGAACATCACCGACTCCTGCGGCACGACCGAGAAGAAGCCCCGCACCTGGCGCAGGTCGAGGCCCGCCATGTCGCGCCCGTCGAGCAGGATGCGACCGCGCGTCGGGCGCACGAAGCCGAGCACGAGGTTGAGCATCGTCGACTTGCCCGAGCCGCTCGGGCCGACGAACGCGACCGTCTCGCCCCGCTCGATCTGCAGGTCGACGTCGTCGAGGGCGAGGAGACGATCGCCGGGATACGCGAAGCCCACGTGCTCGAGGCGGATGACCCCCTCCACGGACTCGACCGTCGCCTTGCCCTGGTTGAGCTCGAGGTCGGGATCTTCGAGCACCTCGGCGATCGAGCGCACCGACTCGCGTCCGCGGGCGAGGGTCGGGGCGAGGTTCAACAGCATGACGATGGCGTTGGTGAGGATCGTGAAGTACGAGCTCAGCAGCACGACCTGTCCCGGCGTGATGTCGAGCAGCCCCGAGAGCGAGGCGAAAGCGGCGGCGCACAGGCAGAACATCGTGAGCAGCTGGAACATGAGCCACGAGACCGCGCCGAAGCGGCCGTTGAGCTGATCGAGCAGGTGGGCGGCATCCCGCACGTCCTCGACGCTGTCGACGACCCGGCGGGCGGCGATCTGCTCGAGACCGTGCGCGCGCGTCACCGGCATGAGCGTGGCCATCTCGCCGACGCGCGCCGAGAAGCCCTCCATGCGGTGACGGAACGCCTCGTTGCGCCGATGCGAGACGCGGCGCACCGCGACGACCAGCCCCACGCCGACCGGGATCGTGAGGGCGAAGACCGCGATGAAGGCCGGCACCTGGATGGCGGTCATGGTGAGCGCGCCGATGAGGATGCAGATGCCCGACATGATGGGGGCGAACGAGCCCTGCAGCATCTGCTCGATGTTCTCGACGTCGCGCACCACCTTGGTCTGGATGACGGCCGAGCTCTTGCGGGTGTGGAAGCCGATCGAGAGGTTCTGCAGCCGCTCGACGAGGGCGTTGCGCAGGTCGGCGCCGACCTGGCGGTAGACCCGGCTCCACTGGTCGTTGTAGAAGATGCCGACCGGGTAGTTCTGGCCGAGCACGAGTGCGGCGGCGAGGGCGTAGAGGCCGAGGGTCTGCACCGAGCCGCGGCTCGCGACGACGTCGATCACGGCACCCGTGATGACCGGCAGCAGCCACTGCGGGCTGTCCTTGATGACATATGCCGGGATGATCAGCAGCATCCGCCGCCGGTGCCGCAGCACGAGGCTCAGCAGGCTGCGCATCGGCGGGCGCTGCGTCGGCAGGGTGATCGGCGCCGTGTGGTCCTCAGGTGGGCGTGCGGTCATCCCGCGCTCCCATCCCGGGCGATCAGGTCTTCGCACGCGAGCAGGAGCACGCCGGCCGACCAGGCGTGCGAAAGCGTCAGCATCATGCCCTTCGGCTGGAAGCACTCGGTCTGGTAGTAGCGCTCGGTGATCATGCCGCGGTATGCGTTCAGCTCGCCGTCGTGCCGCGGCAGCAGCTGCCGGAAGCACGCGAAGGCCTCCTCGGCGCGGATGCGGTACCAGTCGTCGCCCGTCCAGTCGCTCAGCTGCAGCAGCTCCTCGGTGCAGATGAGGCCGTAGGCGTGCAGGTGCTGGTTGGAGCTCGATGCCTGATCGGCGCCGCGCGTGCGGAAGCCGTAGACCGCGAGCGGGGTGAGGGGCGGGAAGGCGACGTCGTAGGAGTAGCGGAAGGTGAATGTCCACTCGGCGGCACGCCGGGCGAGGTCGAGCCACACCTCGGCCCCCGTGGCGCGGTAGAGCGCGCTGTAGGCCATGATCGCCACGTAGCCGTCCTCGCTCGTGGGGGCGAGGTCGACGTCCTCGGGGGCGCCGTGCAGGTATTCGGCGCGCACGGCATCCGCGTAGTACGCGCCCGCGCGTTCGGCGGCGCTCAGATAGCGCGGATCCCCGTCGCGGGCCGCGACGAGTGCGGGCACCCAGGCCAGCGCGGCGGTGCCCTCCCACGAGAGCACCTCACCGGTGCGGGCGTCGTGGATGAGGCCGAGTGCGCCGTCGTCGCGCTGCCGGGCCACCATCGCATCGAGGTTGGAGCGGACGGCCGCGCGCCACTGCGGCCGCTCCTCGAGCTCGAGCGCCCGGATCAGGAAGTCGGTCGCCTCGCCGAGTGTGCGGGCGTGCACGCCGTGCGGGTGCCGCGTCCAACTCTGACTCCAGCCGCGCCCGCGGTACCAGGTGCCCCAGAAGGTGCCGGACGGGGAGAGCTCCGCGGTGCAGAAGTCGATGACGGAGCGGGCGGCATCCGCGGCACGCTCGTCGCCGGTGCGGATGCCGTGGCGCAGCAGCGCCGTCGCCCACGGGATGCCGCTCACCCATGCCACGTGCATGGCCTGCCGATCGACGGGTCGGCCGTCGCCACCCGACACCTCGCGATCGAAACCGACGGTCTCGAGCAGCACGCCCGGGTCGGGGTCGAAGTGCCAGCGCACGAGCCCCTCGGCCGCGATCGCGGCGGCCTCACGGGCATCCACCCACGGGTTCTGCGGGAAGCGCTCGCGGGATTCCGCGTGCAGCTCACGCAGCACGCGGTCGTAGTCGTGACGGTCGGCCCCGAGCGGCAGCACCCGGAGCCGCAGCCGCACGATCTCGCCGGGCGCGAAGCGGTGCGTCTGCACCTCGGCCGGATGCGGTGTGCCGCTGCCGTAGTACGTCACGGGGTACTCGCGTGCGGGGGCCGTGAGCGCGAGCGCCGCGCTGCTGTCGCCGATCGCGAAGCCGATCGCCTGCTCGCCCAGCTCGCCCGTCTCGTCGGCGACGAGCACGACGCCGGGCGAGGCGGGCCCGGCCCAGCAGAACACCGCGGGTGTCGCCGCGCGGTCGGCGCGCAGGTGCCATTCGTCGCTCACCATGGCGGCGTGCTGCACGGGGCTCGACGCGCCGCGCTCGAAGCGCGGGAAGACGCGATCGTTCGCCGCCGGCCGGTTCTCGCCGTAGAAGGCGCCCGGGATCAGCACCGCCGCATCCGGCGCCGGCAGCTCGACCACGACTCGGACCGCGGCGTGCACCGCCTCCGCGCCGCGATAGGCGACCTCGACCTCGAACGCGGTGCCCGATCCGCTCGCCTCCGCGCGCATCGAGACGGCGAACGCCGAGGCGTCCGCGTCGAGGATCTCGACGCGCGGATCGGGAACCGGGTCGGGAGTCACTGCTCGAGCGGCAGCTCGAGCAGGTCGAGCTCGACGATGTCGCCCTCGCTCGGCACGCGGAAGGTGCGGATGCGGTAGGGCTCGAACCGCGCCTCGATCGTGCGGCCCACGAGCGGCAGCTCGATCCGGGCATCGACGGTCTCGCCGCGGGTCTCGACCGCACGCACGATGAGCTCGGCGCCGCCGGGTGCGTCGACCGCATCCTCGGAGCCCTTGATCGCGGTCACGAGCACCGAGCCGTGCCCGTCGTCGGCGAACGAGCCCTCGGGGCCGAGCGGCCCCTCGTGGAACGACTCGAGCATGGCGCGCACCCGCTGGCCGAGCTCGATCGCCCGGCGCGCGGGCTGCGCCGCCCGGTGATCGCCCGCGTGCGGCACGAGCTCGTAGCGGAAGCGCTGCATGCCCTGGTCCTGGAACGAGTACACGCCCGACTCGTCGAGCAGGCGGGGGTCGTGCCAGGAGTACACGGGGCTGCGCACGGCCGTGACGCCGATGCTCGGCCCCGTGCCGGCGTCGCCCGGCGAGACGTCCCAGCCGTGCTTGTCGGTCGCGATCACGGTGAGGCCGGCGGGCACGCCCCCGACGGTGCCGGTGAGGTCGACCCACGACTGGGCCGGCTCCTCCGCGCCGTCGACCGGGCGCTCGAGCTCGCCGAACGGGATCTCGTAGGTGGCCTTCGGGTTCTCGATGGCCGTCGGGAAGCGGAGCTTCAGCAGGTGCGCCTGCTCGCGCCAGTCGAGGGTCACCTCGACGCGCAGGGCGCGTGCGTCGTGACCGAGGATGAACTCCTCGACGAGGGTCGAGCGCCCCCACGAGCGCTCGATGCGGATGCTGGCCCGCAGCGCACCGGACTGGTGCACGGCGATCCGGTCGACATCCATCGGCGCCCCCTCCCACGCGTAGGAGATGACGCGGTGGCCCCAGGTGTCGGTCGGATCGTCGCAGATCTGCGTGTGGGTGCCGCCGGCGGCTCCCGCGACGACGTCGACGCCTGTCTCCTTGTCGAGCAGCGAACTCAGCCACCCGGTGGCCGGGTCGAACTCGGCGCGCAGGAACTCGTTCTCGAGCACGGTCTCGCTCGCGACGAGCCCGCGCGAGGGCGCGGGGTCCAGCGCCGGCCCCGGACGCAGGCGGTAGAGCCGGTAGCCGAAGGGGGGCAGGCTGGCACGGAACGCGACCGCGCCGCGGCCCTTGTCATCCGTGGTGGCCACCGATTGCACGCGCTGCGACACCGTCGTGACGCCCGCCCCGTCGACGACGTGCACGCCGGTGGGCTGCACGCCGTACTGCAGCTCGACGTCCTCCTCGACCGCCCACGGGTGGGGGTTGAAGACGACGACCGGCTGGGTCGCGGCCTCGAACGGGATGTCGATGCGCGCGGCGACGAGGTTGTGCGCGCGCGTGATGATGCGCTTCGAGATCGCGACGGCCTCACCGAGCTGATCGCGCGCGTCGTCGTAGGACTGCTCGATCGCCGAGCCCGGCAGGATGTCGTGGAACTGGTTGAAGAGCACCTGCTTCCAGGCGCGCTCGAGGTCGTCGCGCGGGTAGGCGACCCCGGAGTCGAGGGCCGACACCGCTGCCCAGCGCTCGGCGTTCAGCACGTTGAACTGGGCGCGTCGTTGCCAGGCCTTGATGCCCGAGTGGGCGGAATAGCATCCCGGCGCGTGGTGCTGCAGGTCGTCACGGCGCACCCCGAGGGCGTCGAGGAAGGCCGGCCCGCGCGCGATCATCTCGTCGAAGTACTCACGCGGACTCGACATCTTCATCCTTCCGAAGGTGCCCATGCGGTCGTAGCGGTGGATCGAGTCGATGTTGGCCTTGGTCGGGCCGCCACCGTGGTTGCCGACACCGTAGAACACCATGCCCTCCCCGAGCGAGGAGTCGAGCTGGGCGATCGACTTCTCGGTCTGCCAGGCGACATCGCCTGGCGGGGAGCAGTACTCGAAGGGGATGCGGTAGGCCAGCACGCGGGAGCCGTCCGGCGCCTCCCACCAGAACAACGAGTCGTCGAGGTCGGACTCGTGCTTGCCCGGCCGCAGGAACATGTAGGAGTCGAGCCGCTGGCCGCGCAGGATCTGCGGCAGCATCCCGTTGTGCCCGAAGGGGTCGACGTTCATGCCGACCGAGGCGAGGACGCCGAAGCGGCTCCGCAGGTAGCGCTGTCCGTAGAGGCCCTGGCGCGCGAAGGATTCCCCCATCGGCATGTTGTTGTCGGGCTCGACCCACCAGCCGCCCGCGTTGACCCAGCGGCCCTCGGCCACCCGCTCCTGGATGCGGGCGAAGAGCTGCGGGTCCTGCTCCTCCACCCACGACAGCAGCACGATCTGGTCGCACGTGAAGACGAAGTCGGGGTACTCCTCCATGCGGTCGAGCACCGAGCGGAAGGTCGCGCGTGCCTCCTGGTAGCCCTCCTGCCACGGCCACAGCCATACCGGGTCGAGGTGCGAGTTGCCGATCATGTGCAGCACACGTTTCGGCGTCGCTGCCGGTCGCGGGGCCGCGGGCACCGTCTCGGGGCGGAAGCCCGAGGGGGCGTTGGAGAGGGGGGCCTTCTGGGGCGCTCCGGATGTCTGCGGCTGCGTCGTCTGCGGCTGCCTCTTCGGGGTCACAGATACTCCTGGTCGTCGTCGGCCCACGCGTCGATCATCTCGCTGATCGCGTGGAGCATGAAGGTGTGCATCTCCTGGATGCGGGGTGTCGTCGAGCTCGGCACGACGAGCGCAATGTCGGCGTGCTCGAGCGCGGGTCCTCCGCCGCCGCCCCCGAAGAGCACGGTCGTCGCCCCGGCGGCGCGTGCGGCCGCGAGCGCGGTGACCACGTTCGCGCTGCGACCGCTCGTCGTGAACGCGGCCACGACATCCGCGGGGCGCGCGAGCGCCTGCACCTGGCGGGCGAAGACGTCGTCGAAGGAGTAGTCGTTCGCGATGCACGTCATGGTGGTCGTGTCGGTCGAGAGGGTCACGGCGGGCAGCGGGCGCCGGTCGCGCTTGTAGTGCCCGATGAGCTCGCCCGTGAAGTGCTGCGCGTCGGCGGCACTTCCGCCGTTGCCGAAGGTGTAGAGGATGCCACCGGCCTGGAACGCCCGGATGAGCGTGTCGGCGGCGCGGCGCACCTCGGGCAGCAGGGCGGCGGCGCGCTCGGCGACGTCACGGTGATCGGCGAGCTGCTCGCGCATCCATTCGGGGACGACGGGCGGGGTGGGTTCAGGCATGACTGGGCTCCTGACGGCGATCGGAGGCGTGCACGGCCGCGCCGACGACGCACACGGCCTCTCCGAGCGCGGCGAACTCGATGCGCACGGCAGCAGCGGCGGGCGGCATGGCCCAGCGCTGCACGTGTGCGCGCACGGGGTCGAGCAGCATGGCGCCCGCGCGCGTCACGCCGCCCCCGAGCACGACGACCTCGGGCTCGAAGGTGTTGACGAGGTCGGTAACGGCCTGGCCGATGACCTCGACGGTCTCGGCCCAGAGTTCCTGCGCGAGGGGGTCACCCGACTCGGCTGCCGCGACGACGTCCTCGGCGCGCACGATGGCGAGCGCCGACAGCACGGTCGGCGCGGTTGCGGCGGCGACCGCCTCGCGTGCGCGGAGGGCGATCGAGGTGCCGGAGGCGTAGCCCTCGAGGCAGCCGCGGCGTCCGCAGGTGCAGACGCGGCCACCCGGCCGCACCATGATGTGGCCGAACTCGCCGCCGTTGGCCGCAGCCCCCCGGTGTAGGCGGCCGTCGACGACCGCGCCGCCTCCGACTCCGGTCGAGAGCGTGAGGTAGAGGGCGTCGCGGGTGCCGCGGGCGATGCCGTGGCGGTGCTCGGCGATCATGCCGGCCGTGGCGTCGTTGACGAGGTGGGCGGGCACGCCGAACTCCTCCGCGGCGAGGGGGCCGATGGGCACGGCATCCCAGTCCGGGAGGTTGAGCGGGCGGTGCACGATGCCGGCCTCGGCGTCGAGCGGGCCGCCGCAGCTGATCCCGACGGCGTCGAGCTCGGGGTGTCCCGCGTCGGCGAGGGAGGCGTGCGCGAGGTCGAACAGGCGGCGCACGACGGCCGCGTGCCCTTCCTCCTTGTGCGTGGGCGTGATCCGCAGGCCGGTCACGGCACCCTGCGGGTCGACGACGCCGACGGCGAGCTTCGTGCCCCCGATGTCGAGCGCGAGCGTCGATCGCGTCGGTGCGGTCATGCGGTGTCCTGACTCAAGTGGTGCGGATGCTCCGCGCGGTGGGCGGATTCTGACATCGTTCCCATATCCTATGGACGCCCATCGCATCCGGTCAAGGGACGGCGAACGGGTATCGTTGCCACACATGTCGACTGGGTTGTCGCTCTTTCCGCCCCGCAGCGGATCCCTCGATGGCGCGCGCGTCGCGGCGCCCGACGTCACGCTCGTCGAGCGGGGGGATGCCCCGCAGCCGCCCCGCGACGACGCCGGGCGCGTGCGGCCGGAGGGCTTCACCATCGAGGTGAGCGCCGATGCCGTGCGCATCGGCGCGGCCGACGCCGCCGGCGAGCGGCACGCGCGGGCGCTCGTGGGCGAACTCGTCGCGGCGGGTGAGCTGCGCACCGGGATCGTCTCCGACTGGCCCGAATTCGCCGAGCGCGGCGTCATCGAAGGGTTCTACGGCGCGCCCTGGACACACGCCGAGCGGCTCCGGCTCGTCGCGGAGCTCGGCGTGCTGCGCATGAACCGCTACGTGTACGCCCCGAAGGACGACCCCTACCACCGACGCCGCTGGCGCGAGAGCTATCCCGAGGCCGAGGCGGCGCGGCTCGCGGAGCTCGTGGCGGCTGCTCATGCGGCGGGCGTCGAGCTCGTCTACGCGCTGCACCCTGGCCTCGACATGGTGCACTCCGACGACGCCGACCACGCCGCTCTCGGGCGCAAGGCCCGCGAGCTGCACGAGCTCGGCATCCGGCGCTTCGCCCTGCTGTTCGACGACATCGACGAGGGCCTCGCGGATGCGCGCGACCGCGAGCGGTACGGCGAGGGTGTCGCAGGGGCGGGCCGCGCGCACGGCGCGAGCTGCACGCGCTTCGAGCACGAGGTGCTCGAGCCGCTCGGGATCGGCGGGCAGCTGCTCATGGTGCCGACCGACTACGCCGGGTCGGATGCGAGTCCCTACCGTGAGGGCCTCGCGGCCGCCCTCGACGAGGGGATCGGCGTCTTCTGGACGGGCGACGACATCGTGGTCGGCGCGGTGACCGAGGACCAGACGCGGCGTGCCTCCCGGGCGTTCGGCGGGCATCCGCTCGTGCTCTGGGACAACTTCCCGGTCAACGACTTCGACCGCTCGCGCGCGTTCCTCGGCCCCCTGCTCGGTCGCGAGCCGGAGCTCGCCGCGGCCGGGCTCGCGGGCATCGTCGCGAACCCCATGGTCGAGTTCGAGCCGAGCCGCTTCGCCATCCACGCGGTCGCGGCGTGGGCGTGGAACCCGCACGCCTACGACCCGGCCCGCGCTGCGGAGGCGGCGCTGCACGCGGTCGCCGGGGCGGATGCCGAGCGGCTGCGCCCGCTCGTGGCCGCGGCCTCGAGCTGGCCGCCCTCCGCTCCGCAGCATCCGCAGCTCGCGGCGGAGGTCGAGGCCGCGTTCGCGGACGGGGGTGTCATCGGGTCGCGGCTCGCCGCGATGCTCGACGAGCTCGACGCCCTCGCGGGACTCGAGGCCACGACACCGCTGCGCTCCGCCCTCGGCCCCTGGGCCGATGCGGCGCCCGCGACGACCGCCGTCATCCGCGCCGCGCTCGCGCATGTGCACGGTGCGGGCGGCGCGGATGCCGTCGAGGCCGCGTGGGAGGCGGCGCGCACCTCGCGCCACGGCCTCGCGCGCGATGTGGCCCGGACGGCCGCCGAGCGCGCCCTCGGGCGCGCGCTGCCCGACCGCATCCGTCCCGAGGGCGACCCCGCCGCCGCGGAGGCCGCGGGCGACTGACCTCCCACCGAGGTGGCGCGACGACCGCGTGGTAACGTTGCCACATTTCTGGCGACGACACGGGTCCAGCCGGTGACACAGGGGAGTGTGCAGGGTGACAGAGATGGTCGGTGTCGGGATCGTGGGCTTCTGGCACGTGCATGCCGACGACTACGCCCGCCAGGCGCGCGAGCATCCGGCAACCCGTGTCGTGGCCGGATGGGATGCCGACCCGGAGCTGCGTGCCGAGGGCACGGCGCGCCTCGGCATCGACGCCGCCAGATCGCTCGATGAGTTGCTCGCGCGATCCGACGTCGACGCGATCACCGTGACCACCGCGACCGCCGACCACACCGACGTCATCACGCGTGCCATCCGCGCCGGTAAGCACGTGTTCACCGAGAAGCTGCTCGCGCCGACGGTCGCCGAATGCGAGGCGCTCATCGCCGAGGCGCGCGCGGCAGGCGTCGCTCTCGTCGTGTCGCTGCCGCGACTTGCGGACCCCGCCGTCGCGACCGCCGCCTCCCTCATCGACGCCGGCGCGCTCGGCACGATCACCTACGCGCGCGTGCGGATGGCGCACGACGGGTGGCTCGGCGGCTGGCTGCCCGAGCGGTTCGCGGATCCGGTGGCCGCCATCGGCGGCGCCTTCGCCGACCTCGGATGCCACCCCGCCTACCTCGTGCAGCGCTTCCTGGGTGCGCGGCCGGTGCGCATCACGGCCGCCTACGGCAGCGTCACCGCGCACGCCGTCGAAGACAACGCGGTCGTCGTGGCGGAGTACGCGAACGGCGCGCTCGGCGTGGCCGAGGCGAGTTTCGTGACGACGCCCGGCGCATCCGCGTTCGAGGTGCGGGGCACCGAGGGTTCGCTGCTCTTCGGCTTCGGCCGCGAGGAGCTCGTCGGCAAGGGGGGTGCGCTCGGCGAGCAGTGGACGGTCGTGCCACCGACCGCCGCCCCCGCGGCGCCCTTCGACCTGTGGGTCGATGCGATCGGCGGCGGGGCCGACGTCGGCGACAACCAGCGCGCGGCGGTGGAGCTCACGCGCTTCGTCGTCGCCGCGAACGAGGCGGCGGCGTCGTGCCGCGCCACCGACATGGAAAGGGAATCGTGACCAGCACGGACAGCGCGAAGGTGCGCATCGGACTCATCGGGGCGGGCGGCATCGCCGGCGCGCACGTGGCGGGCTACCGCCGCAACCCCGACACGGTCGTCTTCGCGGCCGTCGCCGACCCGGTGCGCGAGAGCGCCGAGAAGCGTCGCGGCGACGACGAGGGCGTCGCGATCTTCTCCGACTACCGCGAGATGATCGCCGCGGGCGGCCTCGACGCGGTCGACATCTGCCTCCCCCACCACCTGCACGCGGATGCCGTGATCGCCGCCGCCGACGCCGGCCTCCACGTGCTGTGCGAGAAGCCGCTGTGCCTCACCCTCGCCGAAGCGGAGGCCATCACGGCCGCCGCGGAGCGCAACGGGGTGACCATCATGTGCGCCCACAACCAGCTCTTCCAGCCTGCCGTCGCGGCCGCGAAGGAGCTCATCGATGCGGGCACCCTCGGCCAGGTCTACGAAGTGCGCACGACCGACAGCTTCTTCAACGACTTCAGTCCCGAGAGCATGGGATGGCGGGCGCGCTCGGCGACGTCGGGCGGCGGCGAGCTGATCGACACCGGCTACCACCCGCTCTACCTGCTGCAGCACCTGGCGGGCGGCTCGCCCGTCGAGGTCGCGGCGATGCTCTCGCGGCACCGGCTCGCGTTCATGGAGGGCGAGGACTCGGCGCAGGTGCTCGTGCGCTACGACAACGGCGTGGTCGGCCACGTCACGACGAGCTGGGCGTACGAGCCGGCCGTCGGCACGGAGAAGTTCTCGCTCGTCGGCGAGAAGGGGTCGCTGAGCTCCGATGGCACCACGCTCGTCTCCCGCGTCCGCGGTGAGGAGCCGGTCGTGACGAGCTTCGAACCCGTGCACGAGTTCGGCGCCGAGGTGGCGCACTTCGCCGAGTGCGTTCTGACCGGCGCGCGTCCCATCCAGACGCACCATGAGGGCATCGACGTGCTCGGCGTCATCCTCGCCGCCTACGAGTCGGCGCGCACGGGTTCGATCGCGCGCGTCGGTGCGGTGGCGGCAGGCGAGTCCGCCGCGTAGGGGCCGCGGCCCCCGCTGGGTGACGAGCGCCGCGCGCAGCGCGACGCGTCTCGAACCCAGCGCACCCGGCCCTGTCTCGCAACTCAGGAAGAAGCGGCCCAGCGCGCCGCCCCGACGCCTCTCGCGCCCCATGTTCCTGCGGTGCGGAGGCGCAATGTGACGCAACTCAGGAGCATCCGCGTATGAACGACCGCGGGGTCCGGCCGCGCGCGCAGGTTCCTGAGTTACGGGACCCGGCGAGCGCTACGCGGTGAGACGTCGCAGCAGCTGGACGGCGTCGCGCACGGCGTCGCCCATGGTGCCGCGCGGCGTCATGGTGGACGGATGCCACAGCTCGAGCGTGAGCCAGCCGTCGTAGTCGCCGAGCGCGTGCACGAACGCGGCGACGTCGAGCTCACCCTCGCCGAGGGTCTCGGTCGGGATGCCGTCGCGCTGATCGCGCAGATGCACCGCGAGCACGCGTTCGCGGTGCTCGCGCGCCCACGCCACGGGATCGTGCCCGGCCGTCAACGCCCAGCCGGTGTCGATGCACAGGCCGACCGCGGCATCCGCGTGCTCGATCACCGAGGCGAGGTCGGCGGCGGCGATGTCGTAGCTGTCGGCGTGATTGTGCAGCGCCGCCCGCAAGCCGAGCGGCGCCACGAGCTCAGCGATACGGCTGAGGTTCTCGCCCTGGCGAGCCACATCCGCGGGCGTTCGGGGCAGCGTGCCCGCGGCATCCACCGCGTCCGAGTTCATGACGAGCACGCGTCCGCCCGCCTCGGCGAGCCGCCGCGCGACGGGCAGCACGCGACCCTCGATGTCGAGCTCGCCGAAGGGAGGCGTGAGCGGCATGCCGATGTACGAGGCGGATGCCTGCAGGCCGAGCCCCTCGAGGATCGCGCGCTTCTCGGGCGTCGGGTCGGTCTCGACGCCGGTGACCCCGGATGCCGCGCACGCACCGTAGAGCCTGTGCCAGTCCCGCTCGACGCCGTCGCGTGCGAATCGCTCCATCCAGCCGTAGAGGGCCGTGGCGATGCGCGCGCTCACGACGCGAACTCCACCGTCTGCGGCTCGCCCGTACGTGCGGCGCGGTAGATCGCACGCAGCAGCAGGAACTCGGCGACCGCCTGGGCGCCGAGCGTCGTGACGGACGGCCGGCCGCGCAGCGCGTCGACGAACGCCGCAAGTGGCCGGTCGAAGATCGACAGCTCCGAACGCGCCGGCGGGGCCACCTCGCGCTCGACGATCGCACCGTCGGCGTCGCTGCGCAGGATCACGGGCTGCTGGGAGTCGAAGGGCGTCCAGTTCACGGCGCCGCGTGTGCCCGAGAGCTCGGCGTGGGCCGCCTCGGTGGCGTGCGTGCCGCTCGCGCGGCCGAAGGTCACCGGCAGTGTCGAACCGTCGCGGCGTGTGAACCGCAGGGCGGCTCCGGCATCCGTCTCGACGTCGAAGACCGTGTCGTCGGGGTCGGCACCCGTGCGCGGCTGCGCGACCCACGCGTCCCGCACCTCGACGCGCACCGGGTCGAGCAGGTCGACGAGGGTCGACACGTCGTAGGGGCCCCAGTCCATGACGACCCCGCCGCCGCTCACCGCGGAGTTCAGGAACCAGCGGCTCGCCGGCTGATACTCGATGCCAGCCCGGCTGCGCGCCCAGCGAGTGACGAAGCTCAGCGCGTAGGGCTCGCCGAGCTCGCCCGACGCCATCACCCGCTTGACGGCCTCGGTGTGGGGCAGGCCGCGAAAGCGCGTGCTGCACGCGCCCAGCAGGCGCCCCGCGCGCTCGCTCGCGGCCAGCAGGCGCTCGGCACCGGCGCTGTCGAGCGCGAGGGGCTTCTCGACGAGCACGTTGCGCCCGGATGCGAAGGCCGCGATCGCGGGGTCGACGTGCGCCGCGGGGGGCGTGGCGACGATCACGACGTCGTCGGGCCGGCCCGGGCTCGAGGCGAGCATGGCCTCGGACGAGGCGTAGGCGGCCGCCGGATGATGCAGCTCGGCGAAGTCGCGCACGACCGCCTCGGCGGGGTCGGCGACGTGCAGCTCGACGGGCTCGCCGAGCTTCCCGGCCGCCTCGGCATGCGTGCGGGCGATGACGCCGGCGCCGATCAGGTAGAGCCTCATTGCTTGTCCGTTCCGGGGTGACGGCGGTTTCGAGACGCGTATCGCTGCGCGATGCGCTCCTCAACCCCCTGGCGGGGGCGGGTGCTCAGCTGGTTGAGGAGCGGCCGCGCAGCGGACGCGTCTCGAAACCAGCGTCACCCACGAGCTCCTCCACTCCGCGCAGCACGCGTGCGATCCCGCCGCGCTCGTCCGTGAGCACCGCGACGCGCGCACCCGGCGCGAGGTCGGCGTCGAGGGCGAGGCGCGCATCCGGCGTCGTCCATTCGACCCGCAGCGAGTGCGGCCCCGTACGCGTGACCGAGAACGCGCCGTCGAAGGCCGGATGGTCGCGTCGCAGCCGCGCGAGCGCGAGGATCGCCCGCGGCACCGGGCGCGCGAGCGCCTCACGCAGCTCCTCGGGCGTGTACGCGTGCCGGTTGACCTCGCGCCCTTGCCCTGTGGCGAGGAAGCGCGCGCGATCGTCGCGGCCGTCGAGCAGGCCGACGTAGTAGACCTGCGGCTCTCCCGGCAGCAGGAACTGGATCGCCCGGCACAGCACGTACGCCTCGTCGTCGGCGATGACGCTCGGGAAGGTCGCGTTGACCTGGTGCGGCATCGACGCCCACTGCGGCACGACGGAGGCGAGCTCGGAGTGTCCCTCGGTCGCGAGAGCGGCGCGGTCGAAGATCGCCCGCATCTGCTGCTCGTCGATGAGGCCGGGTCGGTCTCCCGCGGGCCCCGCATCGATGATGCCGATGCCGTCGTGCGTGTCGAGCACGGTCACCGTATTGCGCGGCCGGATGTCGAGCCAGCGCAGCAGCGGGTCGATGTCGCCGTCGCCGAGCGCATGCAGCAGCGTCGGGGCCAGGGCGAAGTCGTAGACGAGGTCGACGAGCGGCGCGATGGCGAGCTGGAGGCTGTGGTGCGCGTGCACCTCGACGAGCACGCGCATGCCGGCCGCGCGCAGCCGGGCGGTGAGCTCCGAGGTGAAGGCGAGGGTGGCATCCGTCATGAACGAGTCGCTGCCGGGGGTCTTCACGGCGTAGCCGACGGCGTCGAGGCGCACGACCTCGACGCCCGCCTGGGCGAGGGCGCCGACGATGCGGTCGAGGTAGGCGAGGGCCGCTGGATGCCGCACGTCGAGGTCGACCTGGCTCGGCATGAAGGTGGTCCAGACGAGGCGGCGTTCGCCCGCGACGCGGTACGGCGTGAAGGGCAGCCCGGGCCGGGGCCGGTAGAACGCGGTGATGCCGGCCTCGTCGGCCCCGTCGGGGAACACGCGGTCGAAGGTCAGGAACATGCCCGCGTGCGGCGAGGCCTCGCCGTTCTCGACCCAGTCGAGGAACTCGGGCGAGGATGCGGAGGTGTGGTTGACGATCACGTCGGCCGTGACCTCGCGTGTCGCGGCGATCGCGGCGAGGTCGCTCCAGTGGCCGAGCCGCGGGTCGACGGCCGTGTGATCCACGGGATCGAAGCCCGCATCGTCACCGTCGTACGGCGTGTAGAAGGGCAGGATGTGCACGCCCGTGAGATCGGAGAGCGGCCCGTCGAGCACCTCGCCGAGGCGCTGCAGGTCGCCCCCGAGCCGGTCCGCGTAACAGAGCAGGCTCACGCCGCGGGTCGTCATCCGGCGGCCTCGATCACGGCGCGGAGGGCGGATGCGGGCGAGGTCAGCACGGGCACCTCGACGGCTGCGGTCTCCGCGGCCTGAGCCATCGAGGCCTGGGCGAGCACGATCACGTCGGCCTCCGCGGCTGCCTCGCGCACGGCGTCGGATACGAGCCGGTCGTGCCGCTCGAGGTCTCCGGCGCTGCGCGCCTCCGCCGCGCCGGGCACCACGAACGAGCGCACGACGGGGGGCTCGGATGCCGCCGTCGCGGCGCGCTCCAGCAGCCGTCCGGTCGGTCCGAGGGTGGCCTCGAGCGTCGCGAGCACCACGATGCGCCCGCCCGCCCCCGCCGCCTCGATCGCGTCGGCCGCCATCCGGGTGTCGACGCGCACGACGGGCACCTCGGCCGCGGCTGCGGCCTTCTCGACGGACTCGCCGATCGACGAGCACGTCACGAGCACGGCATCCGCGCCCTCCCGGGCGAGGTGGGCGATGTGCTCCGCGACGGCGGCGTCGACGCCCGCATCCACGCCGGAGCGGATCGCGGTGGCGAGCAGTTCGGCGTCGACGACGTGCACGGCGGTCGCGCCGGGCGCGGCCGTCGCGAGGTCGGCGTCGAAGCGGGGTGCGAGCGCCGGCACGGTGTGCAGGAATCCGATGCGCATATCAGGCCTCCGTCCAGGGGCGCGCGTGGGTGTCGACGATGCGGGTGAGGCGTTCGAGCCGGGGGCGGGAGCGCTCGCGCAGGGCGGCGGGCACATCGGCCGCGCCGACGACGTCGCTCCACAGCGCCCGCCCGGCGAGGAATCCGCTCGCACCGGCGCGGCAGGCGGCCTCCACGGCATCCGGGAACCGATCGAGCGCGACCCCCTGCGACAGCACGACCCAGGGCCCCGTGATGTCGCGGGCCAGCCGCTCGCTCGCGGCGCGCTGCTCGGCGGCGTCGCCCGCCCCCGCGAGCGGCACCTGCACCTTGTAGAGCGAGGAGCCGAGCGGCGACAGCTCGCGCGCCGCCTCGCGGATCGCGGCCTCGGCATCCCAGCTGCCGTCGGCGAGCTCCTCAGGGGTGGCACGCACGACGGGCTCGAGCACCGAGAGCACCCCGCGCTCGCGCGCCTCGGCCACGAAGCGCTCGGCGAGCTCGACGCGTGCCTCGCGCTTCGCATCCCGCCGCCAGATGATGAGCAGCTTGATGGCGGCGACGCCGTCGACGCGCGCGTCGTCGAGCGCGGCGTCGTCGAGGCCGATCTCCTCGACGGGGCCGCCTGGCTCCTGCTCGAGCGCGTCGGCGGCGAGGATGAAGCCGCAGTGCGGGGGCACGAGGCCGTCGCCGAGGATGCCGAGGCCGCCGAAGTCGCGATCCACGAGGAAACCGCTCGCGAGCCCCGCGAGCTCGGTCGCGACGGCGCGCTTGAAGTCGATGAGCACGTCGTCGGCGGGGCGCCCGGCGCCGGCCAGATCGAACATGTGGCGCAGGCTCTCGCGCTGGTCCATGGCGATCATGGCGAAGCCGCCGTCGGGTCGGGCGATGGCCGACAGGGTGGGGTGGGGGATGGTCACGATGCTCCTTCGATGACGGATGCGGTGGTCGACGGGGCCGCGGATGACGCGGCGAGGGCGCGGGCGAAGCGCTCCCGCAGTTCGGCGCCCGAGTCGGGTGCGGGCTCGGCGATCCGGAACGGCGCCGCGCACGGGGCGAGGTGGCCCGCGCGCTCCGCGGCGATCGCCGCGGCAGCGGCCGCGACGGGGGCCGAGAGATCGACGACGGACAGCGCGCGCCCGGCGAGGGCCGCCATGAGCCCGGCGAGGCGGTCGTTGCGCCGCACGGGGGCTCCGGTCGCCACGACGCGGGTGGCGGGCGAGCTGCCGGTGAGGTCGACGACGGCGTCGCGCATCCACGCTCCGTGCGCCGCGAGCCCGCGCAGGATGCCCGCGAGCTCTGCGGCGGGGTCGTTCGGGTCGGCGTCCAGCAGCTCGTAGCCGGCGCCGGGGTCGGGGGCGGGGCACTGCCGCCCCGCGGGGTAGGGGAGGGCGAGCGCGGAGCCGTGCGGCGGGGGCGCAGCGAGCAGGCCGTCAGGGTCGACCCCCGCGGCGGACGCGCGGCGGCGCCAATCGGCGATGAGGGCCCCGCCCGCGGGGCTGCCCGCGAGCACACCCTCGCGGTCGCCGTCGACGCTGCGCACGACGCTGATGCCCTGCATGCCCGCGGCGGTGCGGTCGACGGCGACCCCGTCGGCGGCGAGGGCGAGCACCGCCTCGGTCGTGCCGAGCGAGTGCACGACGACGTCGGGCCCCACGGCGCCCGCGCCGCGCGCCGCGACCGCGTGATCGTGGCCGGCGAGGTACACGGGGACCCCGACAGCATCCGGAAGGCCGCGATCGACGACCCCGATCGCCTCGCCTGCTGCGAGCACTCCGCCGAGCAGCGCGCGGGGCACCTCGAGCGCGGCGAGCAGCTCGGCGTCCCAGTCGGGGGGCAGGGGCTCGCCCGGCGCCGGCAGGCGGTAGGCCCCGCTGCGTCCGGCGAGCGTGTGATCGGTCGCGACGCGTCCGGTGAGGGCCGCACCGATCAGGTCGGCCGCGAAGGCCCAGCGCGCTCTCGGGGGGAGCCCGGCGCGCACGAGCTCGGCCCAGCTCAGCAGGGGCAGCTTGGGGGTGAGCGGCGCGCCCGTTCGCGCGTGCAGCCAGCTCGGGTCGAGGTCGCGGGCGAGAGCGAGGCGGGCGCGGGGGTCCCCCGCGCGGTTCCAGCGGATGAGGGGGCCGCTCGCCCGCCCGCTCGCGTCGACGAGGGCACCGGTCTCGGCCATCGAGGCGACGCCGATCGCGAGGAGGGGGCCCGGGCAGGCGGCGAGCGCCTCGGTGGCGGCCGCGAGCGCGGCATCCACGAGCTCGGCGGCCTCGAGTCCCGCGGTGCTGCGCTCGACGACGGCGAGCTCACGCACACGGGATCCGTCGAGCGCGACGACCGTCGCCTTGACGTTCGTGCTGCCGACGTCGATCCCCATCGCCCGAACGGATGAGGTAACGTTCCCACATCCGGACATGCCGTCGAGCATGACACCGTCAACGGGTCGTCGTCAAAGGGAGCCCGCACATGACCGATCGCTGGGGCGTGATCGCCGACGATGTGACGGGCGCATGCGACGTCGCCGCCGAGCTGCACGAGGTCGGTCTCGAGGTCGCGGTCGTGCTCGGGGTTCCGGATGCCGCGGCGGTGCCGCAGGACGTCGACGCGGTCGTCGTGGGCCTCGGCACCCGCACGGCGCCCCGCGAGCGGGCCGTCGCCGACAGCCTCGCCGCCGCATCCGCCCTGCGGGCGGCAGGCGCCGGACGCTGGTACCAGAAGTACTGCTCGACCTTCGACTCCACCGACGAGGGCATGATCGGGCCGGTGGCCGACGCGCTCGTCGAGGCAGGCGGGTATCGCGCGAGCGTCGGGACACCGGCGACCCCGCACTCCGACCGCACCGTGTACCGCGGGCACCTGTTCGTGGGCGACCGGCTGCTGAGCGAGAGCCCGCTCGCGCACCACCCGCTCACCCCGATGACCGACCCCGACCTCGTGCGCGTGCTGGGGCGGCAGACGCCGCAACCGGTGACGCTGCTCGACCATCGGGCGCTGCGCGACGGTGTGGACAGCGTCGCGGCCCGCCTCGCCGCGGCGTCGGGGCACGTGCTCGCGGATGCGCTCGACGATGCGGATCTCGACGTACTCGCCGCGGCGATCGACCAGGTGGGCTCCGCCGTGCTGCCCGGTGGCGGCGCGGGGCTCATCACGGCGCTCGCCCGCCGGGTCCGACCGTCGCACGGGGGCGCGACAGCGCACGAGGCGCCGGATGCCGGGGAACAGCTCGTGCTCGCCGGCAGCGCGAGCGCCCGCACCCGCGAGCAGCTCGCCGCCGCGGGCGGGCCGACGGTCGTCGTCGACGCGGTGCGCGCAGCATCCGACCGGGCAGGTGCCGTTGCGCAGGCGCTCGACGGAATCCGCACCGACGTCGCCGCCGGACGGCTGCCCATCGTGAGCGCAGGGCACGACGCCGCGGCCATCTCCGCCGCGCAGTCGCGCCTCGGGGTGGCAGCCGCAGCAGCCGCCGTCGAGGCGGTGCTCGCCGAGGTCGCCCACGAGGCCGTCGAGCGGCTCGGCGTGCGGAGGCTGCTCGTCGCCGGTGGCGAGACGAGCGGAGCGGTCACCCGCGCGCTCGGCGTGCGAGCGCTGCGGCTCACCCGACGGGTCGACCCGGGCGTGGCGTGGGGCACGGCGCGCGCGACCGCGGTCACGGGCACGCCCGTGCTCGCAGTGCTGCTGAAGTCGGGCAACTTCGGCGGGGTCGATCTCCTCACCCGCGCCTGGACGGAGGCACCATGACACCGGATGCGCTCATCGCCGCCGCGCGCCACCTGGCCGCCCGCGGGCTCTCGCCCGGCTCCTCGGGCAACCTCAGCATCCGTCTCGACGACCGCGTGCTGCTCACCCCGACCGGGTCGTCGCTCGCGCGCGTGCTGCCCGCCGAGCTGGCCGAGCTCGCCCTCGACGGCACGCACCTCGGCGGGTGCCGCCCCACCAAGGAGTGGGCCGTGCACCTCGCCGCCTATGCCGCCGACCCGGTGCTGCGCGCGGTCGTGCACCTGCACGCGCCCGCCTCCACGGCGGTCTCGTGCCTTCCGCCCGTGGGCGACGGGCTCGCGGATCTGCCCGCCTACACGCCCTATCGCGTGATGAGCCTCGGCGCCGTGCCGCTCGTGCCATACGCGGCGCCGGGGGATGCCGCCCTCGGCACCGCGGTCGGCGAGCGGATCGCCGCGGGTCGCCCCGCGCTGCTGCTCGCGCACCACGGCAGCGTGACCGCCGCCGCGAGCCTCGATCGCGCGGTCGACCTCGCCGAGGAGCTCGAGGCGAGTGCGGCTCTCGCCCTCACCCTCGCCGGCCGCGGAGCCCGGGAGCTCACCCTCGCCCAGCAGGCCGCCCTGCGGCGCGGCTAGCGGCGGGGAGCCGCCAGCACCGCCCCGTCGTCGGCGAGGATCTCGCGCAGCGCCCGCACGTCCACCGCGTGCACCTCGCCCACGCCCCGTACCGTGAGCGCGGCCGCGGTGCCGGCTGCCTGACCGAGCATCTGGTACTGCGGCTCCATGCGGATCGACGAGAACGCGACGTGCGACGCCGACACGCACACCGCCGCGAGCAGGTTGTCGGCCTCCGACGCCCGCGGCAGCAGCGCGCGATACGGGATGCCGTACGGCGGCACCCGCACCGAGAGATACCCCTCGTTCACGACGTGCGAGCGCGGATCCGGGTGCTCCCACGCGGTGATCCAGCTGCGCTGCACCTCGCGGATGTCGAGGTGGTACGAACCGAGCGCGATCGTGTCATGCGGCACCGCTCCCGCGAGCAGCTCGTGCTCCGTCAGCACGGTCTCGCCCACCATCCGCCGGGCCTCCCGCACGTAGAGCTGGTGCGGCAGGTGGTCGGTGTCGGCGAACTCGTCGGGCGCGAAGCCCCAGCTTCCGAGCTCGGCGCGGATCCCCTCGGGCACCGCGTCGTCGCTCGAGAGGAACCACAGGAACGAGCGCGCATGCCGCGCGTGGTGCGCTGCGATCGCCGCGCGGTCGGTCGCGGAGCCCTCCGCCCATCCGCGCGCCGAGCCGTCCAGGACGCTCAGCGAAACGGGGCCGAGGGAGTTGGCGTCGCACTTGCCGCCCGGCAGGTTCGGCTCGAGCCCGAGCCAGCGCCCCGCGGGCTCATCCGCGCCCCCGACGGCGAGGTAGCGCCGCGCGAGCTCCCAGTAGTCCGGGTCGTATCCGTCGGGCTCGGTGAACGGGATGCGGTCGGCCGCGCTCGTGAGGCACAGCCGGTAGCCGTACGACATGACGTTCCCATCGCCCGCGCCGACCTCGGCCATCGGCCCGGATGCGAGCTGCGCGATGAGCGCGCCCTCGCGCTCCCCCGTCGGATCGTCGCGGAACGGCGACACCCCCCACGGCATCGAGTGCCGCCCCGGGGCGATCTCGCGGCGGCCGGCGAAGCGCTCGCCGTGGAGCGTGCGGTCCTCGCGGCCGACGCGCGTCGTGACGCCCGCGAGGGCGAGCACGTCGCCCTCGTACGTCGCATCGACCACGACGCCGGCGCCGACGAGCGACCCGCATGCGAGCCGCAGCCCCGTCACGCGCGATCCGGACTTCTCGACCGAGGTGACCGCGGAATCCAACACGACCTCGACGCCCGCCCGTTCCAGCCAGCGCTGCAGGATGCCCTCCGCGACGTGCGGCTCGGGACCCGCGTAGTGCCCGAGAGGCACGCCGTAGTGCTCTGCCACCTCGCGTCGGAAGCGCGCCGCGAGGCCCCCGAGCACGCGCACGTCGCCAACATCGGTGTAGCCGAGTCCGCCCGACACCATACCCCCGAGGTGCCGCCCGGCCTCGAGCAGCACGACCTGCGCGCCGTGCTCGGCAGCCGCGACGGCCGCCGCGACGCCCGCGGCTGTCGCGCCGACCACCACGACCTCCGCCGAGCTCATCCGAACGCCCCGAGCGAGTCGACCGCGCTCTCGGCCGCCGCGTGCTCCGGAACCGCCGCGAGGTCGCCGCCCGCCGCGACGAGAGCGGCATAGTGCCGGGCGCTGTGCTTCACGATGCGGTCGCCGCTCGGGTAGTCGACGTAGACGAGCCCGAAGCGCGGCCGGTAGCCGAGCGACCACTCGAAGTTGTCGAAGAGCGACCAATGCGTGTAGCCGACGAGCGGCACCCCGGCCGCCACGGCATCCGCCATCGCCGCCACGTGCTGCCGCAGGTAGCGGATGCGGCGCACGTCGTGCACCTCACCGTCATGCTGCGGCGTCTCGTTCGAGACGAGCCCGTTCTCGGTGATCATGATCGGCACGCCGGGGTACTCGCGGTGCAGCCGCAGCAGCAGGTCGCGCAGCGCTTCCGGCACGATCTCGGTGCCCTCATCGGAGAGCCGCGACTCCTCGGGCGCACGCACGACCTGCCACGGGAAGGGCCGGTCAGGCCCGACCTCGGCGGCCTGCATGACGCGCCGGGTGTAGTAGTTCACGCCGAGGAAGTCGCTGCGCCCGCGGATCGCGGCCTCGTCGCCGTCGCGGATCACCTCGAGCGGGCCGCCGATCGCGCGCTCCCAGTGCTCCCGCATGTCGTCGGGGTAGCCCTGTCCGAGCAGCGGCTCGAGGAACCAGCGGTTGACGTAGCCGTCGCTGCCCCACGCCGCCGCGCGATCCGCGTCGGTGTCGGATGCCGGCACGCACGGCAGCAGGTTCGGCGCCGCACCGATGCGGCCCGTGACGAGCGGGCGCATGGCGTCGTACGCCGCGCCGTGGGCGAGCAGCACGTGGTGCCCCGCTGCGACGCTCGAGCCGAGGTCGGCGATGCCGGGCGCGTGGATGCCGAGCTGGTAGCCGAGCAGCTGGATGATCCACGGTTCGTTCTGGGTGATCCACCACGGAACGCGGTCGCCGAGTCGCTTCGCCACGGCCTCCGCGTAGTGCACGAACGCGTCGACGCTCGAGCGGTCCACCCAGCCGCGGCGATCCATGAGGGCCTCGGGCATGTCCCAGTGGTTGAGGGTGACGACGGGCGCGATGCCGCGTTCGAGCAGGGCGTCGACGATGCGCTCATAGTGGTCGAGGGCGCGCTCCTCGATGCGCCCGCGCCCGTCGGGCACCACGCGCGACCAGCCGACCGAGAAGCGGTAGGCGCGCATGCCGAGTTCGGCGAGCAGCTCGACGTCGTCGCGCCAGCGTCGGTACGAGTCGACGGCGATCGAGGCGTCGCCGCCGCCCTCGATCGCACCGGGGCGCCGCACGAAGGCGTCCCACACCGAGGGGCCGCGGCCGTCGACGTCGAGCGAGCCCTCGATCTGGTACGCGCTCGTCGCGGCACCCCAGAGGAAGTCGGCGGGGAAGGGGGTGGTCATGATGCTCCTCGGTTCTCGGATGCGGGGTCGTGGTTTCCAGACGCCGCCGTCGGCGGCTCCTCGACCACCTGTGGTGGCAGCGGCACAGGGTCGGCGTTCCACGCATCGACGAGGAACTCGCCGCTGCGTGCGATGCCGCTCACGAGCGGCACCTCGCGCGTCTCGCCGGGTAGAAGCGGGCGGGGGTCGCTGAGGGCGCCGACGAATCGGGTGTCGGCGGCGGGCCGCACATCGCGCGCGCCCCACCCGACAGCCGCGACCGGTCCCGTGTTGCGGATGCGCCATCCGCTCTGCGTCGACACCGCGGCGAGCGCCGTGCGCGGGAGGGCGCGCAGCCCGGCGAGGTCGGCCTCGCCCGTCTGCAGCACGAGCTCCTCGTCGACGATCGCGTCGTCGGCGGCATACCAGCGCGCCCGCCAGAGGAACGCGCCTGCGGGCGTCGGGGCGTCGAGCCGCGCGACGGCTACGGGGTGCTCGATCGCGTCGAGGGTGGTGCTCGTGACGGCGCGCTCGCGTCCCGCGAGGTCGATCACCGCGAGGTCCAGCCGGCCGCCGGCCGCACGTCCGGTGCGGCTCCACAGCCAGGCATCCGCGGCGATCCGGGCGTGCCCACCCCACGCCGTGCGCTCGGTCACGAACGTCACGCGTTCGTCGGCGAATGCCCGGACGAGCACGCCGAGAGCGGGCTTCGGCTCGCCGTCGAAGCCGACGAGCGCCGTTCCCCAGGCGTTCGGATACGACTCCGCGAGCTGCCACGGCAGCACCATCGAGGTGCGCGGCCAGCGACGGCGATCCGCCTCGAGCGCGATCGCGAGTCCCGATGCCTGCAGCCACTGGCTCGCCCGCCGCAGTTCGTCGAGGGTCATCCCGCAGCCGAACAGCTCCTCGAGCTGCGCGGCGTTGTTCCACCATTCGCCGAGGTGGCGCATGAGCGGGTTGGCGCGGCCGGCCGGCTCGCGCGCGCCGTCGGGTACGAGGTGCTCGAAGAGCCGGCGGTTGGCCATGCCCTCGACCCCGAACTCCGTGTGCGCGAGCGCCGTGCCCGCCGCCGCGAGCGTGTGCTGCGCCTCGGTGCCCTGGTACTCCCACGGGCCGTGCACGTCGTGCTGCGCCGCGGGGTCGCGCGCGATCACGTCGAGCCGGTGGTGGAACTCGCGGCCGCTCGGCGAGGTCGGCAGCCAGCCGCGCTCGGGGTCGAGCTCGTGCACGATGTCGGCGAGGGCGCGCAGCACGGCGCTGTCGTTGGTGCCGAGCGGGCCGGTGTCGTCCTGCAGCTCGTTGCCCCCGCCCCACAGCACGAGCGAGGGGTGGTGGCGCCGGGCGGGAACGAGCTCGCGGGCGTCGGCGGCGAACGCGGCCACGACATCCGCATCCTCCGACGGCGCGCTCTGGATGCCCGACGACGACTGCGAGAACTCCTGCCATACGAGCAGGCCGCGTTCGTCGCAGGCCTCGAAGAACTCCGGGGTCTCGACGAGCCCGCCACCCCAGACGCGCAGCATGCGTGCGCCGGATGCGCGGGCGAGGTCGAGCAGGTGGGCGAGGCGGTCGGGCCCCACCTCGCCGAACTGGGCGTCGGCGGGGGCCCAGTTGACGCCCGTGAGCGGCACGGGCGCGCCGTTGACGCGCAGGCCGTAGGGCAGCGCCTCGCCGGGCGAGCCGGGCGTGCGCTCCCACGCGAGGTGCCGGAACCCGATGCGGCGCACCTCCTCGTGCTCCCCGACGCGCACGCGCAGCTCGGCGAGCGGCTGCCCGCCGAGCCCTGCGGGCCACCACAGCGGCGGATGCGGCACCTCGATCTCGAACGCCGGCTCACCCGCCGCGTCGGTCGGCCCGGTGACGGCGAACTCACGCCCGTCGCCGAGGTCCAGCCGCGCCGCGACCTCGAGCCCGGATGCCGCCTCGGCATGCACGCGAACCGTCACCGCCGCGCGTGCGAGGTCGGCGTCGGTCTCGACGGTCACCTCGAGCGAGGCGATGCGCGGGCCGCGCCGCAGCCGCACGGGTCGCCAGATGCCCTGGTGCGGGAAGGGCGGGCAGAAGTCCCAGCCGTAGCCGAGGCGCGGTGCGTGACGCCTCACGGCATCCGAGCGCCCGACCTGCGGCACGCCCGGCGGCACCGGCTCGATCACGACGGCGAGCACATGTCTGCCCGGCGTAGCCGCCACGGGTAGGCGCAGCGCACGATAGAGGCCGTCGACGCGGCCGAGCTCCTCGCCGTCCCAGAAGACCCGGCCTCCCGGATCGATGCCCGCGAACTCGAGCACCGCATCCGCGTCGGCCCAGCTCTCGTCGAGCTCGACGAGCCGCCGCAGGACCCACGAGCGGGAACCCGTCCATTCGGCCGCCCGGCTGCCCCAGCCGCGTCGCGGATCGGGGATCGCGCCACTGCGCGCCAGCGCGTCGACGACGCTTCCCGGCACCTGCATCGTCGACCAGCCGGGTGCCGCGCTGTCGGGCGAGACGCTGTTGAGCGCCTCGGGCGGAGGCGCCGCGACGTACCACCGCCAGGTCTCACCGATCGACTCCCGCAGTTGCCACTGCCCCCCGAGGGTCAGTTGGTCAATCCCTTGCAGCGGGAGCCCCGCCCGACCTATGCTCCTCACGACGCGCATGTGGAATCGTTACCACATTCCGGCGCCCGAGTCGATGTCGCCTCAGAGAGGAAGCCCCCGTGAAACCCACCCGCAGCAACGTGGAGGTCACCTGATGGCCAACACCATGACGGTCGAGACCACCGCAGGAGTGCGCGAGTTCAAGACCAGCAAGTACAACCGGCGAGAGGCGCTCGCGGGGTATCTGTTCATCTCGCCCTGGATCGTCGGGTTCCTGATCTTCACGCTCGGCGCGATGATCTACAGCCTCGTGATCTCGTTCACCTACTACCAGCTCGCCACCAACACCGCGCGGCCGGCGGGCATCGCCAACTACGAGGCCCTGTTCGACGACCCGAAGGTCATGCTCTCGCTCGGCAACACGCTCTTCTACGCGGTGCTCGCCGTGCCGCTCGAGATCCTGTTCGCACTGTTCCTGGCCATGCTGCTCAACAACGTGCGGCGGGGGGCGGGCGTGTTCCGCACCCTGTACTACCTGCCGAAGATGACGCCGGCGGTGGCCACGGCATCCGTGTTCTTCCTGCTGCTGAACGGCAACCAGGGCGCGATCAACAAGGGTCTCGCCGTGATCGGCATCCAGGGGCCGCAATGGCTGCTCGATCCCAACTGGGTCAAGCCCTCGATCGTGCTCATGACCCTGTGGGGCGTGAGCGGCACGATGGTGATCTTCCTCGCGGCGCTCAAGAACGTGCCGCGAGACCTCTACGAGGTCGCGCAGATCGACGGCGCCGGACCCGTGCGCCGCTTCTTCTCGATCACCCTGCCGATGATCTCGGGCGCGATGTTCTTCAACGTCATCGTGCTCACCATCGCGGCCCTGCAGACCTTCGATCAGGCGTATCTGCTGTTCTACCGAGACACCGGAACCGGTGCGTCGGACTCGTCGCTGTTCTATGCGATCTACCTGTTCCAGCAGGCGTTCCGCCAGTTCAACTTCGGATTCGCCGCCGCGATGGCCTGGCTGCTGTTCGTGATCATCATGATCATCTCGCTGATCCAGGTGAAGGTCGGCAACCGGTTCGTCTACTACGAGAGCGAGCGTTGATGTCCGTCGACACCTCCGCCCTGGCCCCGACGATCTCGAGCGCGGGCAAGGAGCGCCCCGCCATCACGAAGCCGCGGCGCAGCATCGGCTCGATCCTCGGGCAGATCATCCACTGGATCGTGCTGCTGTTCTTCGCAGCGCTGTTCCTGTATCCGTTCGCATGGCTGCTCGCGGCGAGCTTCAAGCCGCGCGGACAGGTCTTCGACAACGCGCTGATCCCGAAGACGTTCCAGCCCGAGAACTTCGTGCAGGTGTGGAACGAGCTGCCGCTTCTGTCGTGGGTGGGCAACAGCATCCTCATCGCAGTGCTCGCGGCCGGATTCGTCACCGTCTCGAGCTCGCTCGTCGCATGGGGCTTCGCCTACTTCCGCTTCCCCGGGCGCAGCCTGCTGTTCGGCCTCGTGCTCGCCACGATGATGCTGCCGGGGGCGGTGACGCTCGTGCCGCAGTACCTCATCTGGAACAACATCGGGCTGGTGGGCACCAACATCCCTCTCTGGGGCATGAACCTGTTCGGCTCGGCCTTCTACATCTTCCTGCAGCGCCAGTTCTTCCTGGGGCTCCCGCGGGAGATCTTCGAGGCCGCCCGGGTCGACGGCGTGAGCTATTGGGGGATGTTCTGGCGGATGGCGTTCCCGCTGTCGATCCCGTCGTTCATCATCGTGTTCCTGTTCGAGTTCCAGGCGAGCTGGAACAACCTGCAGGCGGCGCTCATCTACCTCAACGCCGGCAGCCAGGAGGGTTACACGGTGCCCCTCGGCATCGCCTCGGCGATGACCAAGTACAGCCCGACGAACGGCGGCCATGGCGACTATCAGTTCGTCATGGTGGCGGCGCTGCTCGTGACGCTGCCGATGCTCGTTCTCTTCGCCTTCGGTCAGCGGTACTTCATCGAGGGGGTGGCGACGCAGGGTCGCAAGGGCTGAGCGCAGCCGGCGCATCGCATCCGCGCGGGCGGGTCGCACTGGGAACGATTCCAGCGCGGCCCGCCCGCTTGTTCGTGCGTGATGGCGGCGGGACTGGGCACGGAATCGCTACAGGCTGGCGAAACGGCGTCACCCCCTTGTCGCGACGGCGTCACTGATGTACGGTCGCCATGTGGGATGGTTCCCACATCTTGATCACGTTCCGAGTGCTCGATGGCGAGGACGCCGCGAGCTCGCAGCTCCGAGAGGACATTTCGATGAAGAGAACCAAGCAGATGCTGCTGGCCGCCACGGCCGGTGCGGCACTGTTCGCCCTCACCGCGTGCGGTGGCGGCGGAGGAGGAGGCGGCACGGCCGCCGAGTTCAGCAAGGACTACTCCGGCAGCCTGAACGTCTGGGGCTTCGAGAACGCGGATGAGGTCGGCACCTCGCGCATCGACGTCGCCGACAAGACGGTCGGCAAGAACGACGTCAAGGTCGAGCTCGAGGCCGCCGCCTTCGACGCGCAGAAGTTCACGACGCGCGCCGCGAGCGGCAACGTGCCGGACGTCGTGCAGATGGACCGCCAGTTCGTCGCCACCTACGCGGCGCAGGGCCTCGTGATGCCGGTCGACAAGTGCTTCGCGCTCTACGACGTCGACCCGCGCGAGTACTGGTACCCGCAGGTGATCGACGACGTCGCCTACGGCGGTGACGTCTACGCGGTGCCGCAGTTCTACCAGCCGCCGGCCATCCTGCTGAACACGCGGGTCATGGACGAGGCGGGCGTCACGATCGACGACATGAACACCTCCGACACGGCCGCCTTCCTCGAGGCCGTGAAGAAGATGACCGTCATGGACGGCGCGAACCCGACCCGCATGGGCTTCGACCCGCAGGGCGTGTCGAAGGCCGGTCTCTGGATGCTGAGCTTCGGCGGCCAGACGATCGACGAGGACGGCAAGCCCGCCCTCGACAACGAGAACAACGCGAAGGCGATCGACTTCCTCAAGGAGATCTACGACGCGCAGGGCGGCTACGCCAACGCGAAGAGCTTCGTGGACTCGTTCGACGTGTTCGGTGACAACAACTCCTACGTCGCCGATCAGGTCGGCGCGGCCGTGTTCGACCAGTGGTACCCGAACGTGCTCACCTCCTACGCCGACCAGGTGCAGCTCGGTGCCACGCCCGTCATGACGCAGGATGGCAAGCCGTTCACCGTCGCGAGCGGCTCGTCGTTCGTGATCCCGACGGCGGCCAAGAACCCCTCGGCCGCCTGCGCGTGGCTGATCTCGCTCACCTCGCCCGAGGCGTGGGACGCCGCAGGCAAGGCTCGCGGCGAGACCACCGCGAACGACCCGGGTCGCCACGGCATCAACACCGGCCTGTTCACGGGTTCGCCCGAGGCCGACCAGGCGATCCGTGACGCCTACGTCAAGCCGAGCGACTACCCGGGCTTCGACCAGACGATCGACACCTACTACACGGTGGCGGCCAACGGTCAGTCCTTCGGTTCCTCGCCCGCCGGTCAGCAGATCCAGACGGAGCTGCAGAACGCCGTGACCTCGGCCCTGCTGGGTGAGAAGTCGTCGGCCGACGCACTCAAGGACGCGCAGGACGCAGCCATGCGTGCCTACAACCAGGTCGCCGGCTGATCCTCAGCCGACCCGAGGAGGGCGGGCGGTCCGATGGGCCGCCCGCCCTTCGGCGTGCGGGGAATGATGGGCGGATGCCGACCGCCGCTTTCGCGGGCGCCGTCGCCTCTGCGCTCGGGACGGGTGGCGGCCCGCATCTCGACATCGATGAGGTGCAGCGCGAGGGCATCGACTACGACGCGTTCCTCGCGCACCGATCGGTGCACCGCATCCGCGGCACCGCCCGAAGCGGCGGCGGACAGGTGGAGTGGTCGCTCGTCGAGAAGGTGACGGAGGGGCCCGCGTCGGCCTCGCCCTACCTGCGGGCGAACGCCGAGCGTGAGCTCGCGGCGTACACCTCGGGCATGCTGGCCTCTCTCGCCCCGGGACTGCGGGCGCCGCGTCTGCACGGATCCCGCACCGATGCTGACGGGCGCATCACGCTGTGGCTCGAGGACATCCCCATGCCGGCACGCCCCCTCGACGCGGATGCCCTGCTCGCCGCCGCGCGCGATCTGGGCGGCCTGGCAGGCGGCTGGGTCGCTCGAGTGCCCACGGCTCCGTGGCTCTTCGACGGCTGGATCGAGCGGCACGGGCAATCGGGCGCGATCGACGCGGGGCTCGCCGTGCTGCGGCGGCGGCACCCCGCGGTCGTCGCCCGGCTGGGCCCGCGGCTCGGCGAGATCGAGGCGTTGCTGCTCGCACAGCCGCGCCTGCGCACGCTGCTCGAGGCGGCGCCGCAGACCCTGTGCCACCACGACGCCGTAGGCGCCAACGTGTTCGCGACGACCGAGGGCACCGTGCTCATCGACTGGGAGTCGGTCGGCGGGGGTGCCGTGGGTGCGGATCTGGCATCGCTGCTGTTCGCCTCGGTGCGGAGGGGCGACGCGAACATCGCCGAGGTGCGCGCGGTGTGGGATGACGCTCTCGCGGCCTATGCGAACGCGTGCGCCGAGGCCGTATCGGCCCAGCAGGTGGGGCGTGCGTTCGACGCGGCCATCGCACTGCGCTGGAAGCTCGCGGTGGATGTGGCGGCGACGCTCGAGAGCGGGGAGCCGGCCCGACGCGGCAGCGCGCCCGACGAGGCGCCGGAGCAGGCGATGGACGAGCTCGTCGCGCTCGTGGACGTGCTGCTCGACGCCGCGCGCCGGGCGCTCGCCTGATCCGCTGCCGCCG
>JBQCHI010000019.1:0-90674 GCA_051954835.1 Protaetiibacter sp.
GCCGCGGTCGGCTTCGCCGGCCTGCTCGTCGTCATCATGCGCTCAGCCGAGGTGCAGCAGATCCTCACCGACCTCGTGCGTCATGCGCTCGCGTTCGGCGGCTGACGACGCGGGAGCTGTCGCGGCCGAGTTCGCGGTGGCCTTGCCCGCTGTCGCGCTCGTGCTCGCCGTCTGCGTCGGGGCGGTCGGCGTCGGATCGCAGCAGGTGCGCCTGCAGGATGCGGCGGCCGACGCGGCGCGGGGTCTGGGTCGAGGCGAGAGCCCGACGTCGGCTCAGACACGGGCCGCCCGCGCCGCGCCCGGCAGCGCACTCTCCTCCTGGAACGCCGGGGATCTCGTGTGCGTGCGGCTCTCGGCCGGCGCGAGCGGCCCCGCGGGCGTGGCGGGCCTGACGCTCGCCGCAGAGAGCTGTGCCGTGAGCGGCGGACGGTGACGGAGTCGCCACGCATGCGCGACGACTCCGGGGCCGGAGGAGTGCTCGCGCTGGCAGTCGTCGGGGTGACGGTCGCCTGCGCCCTCGCAGCGCTCGGGCTCGGCTCCGCGCTCGCCGTACGGCAGCGGGCGATCGCCGCCGCCGACGCCTCGGCGCTCGCGGCCGCCGACACCCTGCTCGGGGTCGTGCCGGGCGATCCGTGCGCGCGTGCCGCGGAGGTGGCCGCGGCCCATCGGGTGGCTCTCGACGACTGCCGGCTCGACGGCACAGAGGCACGGGTGAGCGTCGTCACGAGCGTGCTCGGCGTGCCGATCTCCGTGGAATCGCACGCCGGTCCACCACCATGAGGCGCCCCGCCATGCGGGACCAAAGACCCGGAACCATGCGAGCTGCTGCCAGGAGTCTGTGTGTATGGTGTGCTCCGGATAGAGAGGGAGGCCCCGTGCCTACGAAGAAGCTCGTGATCGTCGAGTCGCCGGCGAAGGCGCGCACGATCGCGCAGTACCTCGGCGACGGCTACGAGGTGCAGGCGTCGGTGGGCCACATCCGTGACCTCATCGACACCAAGAACCTGCCTCCCGAGCTCAAGAAGGGCAGCCTCGGCAAGTTCTCCGTCGACGTGGAGAACGGCTTCGAGCCCTACTACGTCGTCTCCGACAGCAAGAAGAAGACGGTCGCCGAGCTCAAACGCGCCCTCAAAGACGCCGACGAGCTCTACCTCGCCACGGATGAAGACCGCGAAGGCGAGGCGATCGCGTGGCACCTGCTCGAGGTGCTCAAGCCCAAGGTGCCCGTCAAGCGCATGGTGTTCCACGAGATCACCAAGGATGCAATCCAGCGCGCCGAGCAGAACACCCGAGAGATCGACACCGCGCTCGTCGACGCCCAGGAGACCCGCCGCATCCTCGACCGGCTCTACGGCTTCGAGATCTCGCCGGTGCTCTGGCGCAAGATCGGCCCCGGTCTCTCAGCCGGCCGCGTGCAGTCGGCGGCGACGCGGCTCGTCGTCGATCGCGAGCGGGAGCGGCTCGCGTTCGTCTCGGCCAACTACTGGGATCTCGTCGCCGGGCTCACCCCCGCGGATGCCGACTCGGCCTTCAGCGCCAAGCTCGCGCGCCTGGAGGGTCGCCGGGTGGCGCAGGGCGGCGACTTCGACGACCACGGCACCCTCAAGGCCGACGTCGTCGCGCTCGACGAGCGCGCCGCCGATTCGCTCGTCGACGCGCTGCGCGCTCCGACCGCTCGCTTCACCGTCGCCAAGCTCGAGACGAAGCCCTACTCACGTCGCCCCGCCGCTCCGTTCACGACCTCGACTCTGCAGCAGGAGGCATCCCGCAAGCTGCGCTTCTCGGCGCGCACCACGATGAGCCTCGCGCAGTCGCTCTACGAGAACGGCTACATCACCTATATGCGCACCGACTCCACGACGCTCTCGCAGCAGGCGATCGAGGCGGCGCGTCGCCAGGCGGTCGCGCTCTACGGCGCAGACTCGATCCCCGAGAAGCCGCGCGTCTACGCGTCCAAGTCCAAGAACGCGCAGGAGGCCCACGAGGCGATCCGGCCCTCCGGCGACACCTTCCGCACGCCCGCCGAGCTCAGTTCGCAGCTGCGCGGCGACGAGTTCAAGCTCTACGACCTCATCTGGAAGCGCACCGTCGCCTCCCAGATGGCCGACGCCAAGGGCTCCACCGCGACCGTCACGATCGCGGCCGACGGAGGCGAGGGGGCGCACGCCGAGTTCACCGCATCCGGAACCGTCATCACCTTCCGCGGCTACCAGGCGGCCTACGAGGAGGGCCGCGACGAGGCCCGCAACGCCTCCGCCGACGAGGCGAGCGCCAAGCTGCCCCCTCTCGAGGAGGGGCAGGAGCTCGCACTCGCCGAGCTCGAGGCCAAAGGCCACGACACCACCCCGCCGCCGCGCTACACCGAGGCGAGCCTCGTGAAGGCGCTCGAGGAGCTCGGCATCGGGCGCCCCTCGACCTACGCGTCGATCATCTCGACGATCATCGACCGCGGCTACGTCACCCCGCGCGGCCAGGCGCTCGTGCCGAACTGGATCGCGTTCAGCGTCGTGCGGCTGCTCGAAGACCACTTCTCGGAGCTCGTGGAGTACGACTTCACCGCCGAGATGGAGGACGACCTCGACAAGATCGCGGGCGGCGAGGCCGACCGCGTCGACTGGCTCGGTCAGTTCTACTTCGGCGGGGGAGAGCACCCGGGGCTGCGCGAGATCGTCGACAACCTCGGCGACATCGACGCGCGAGCCGTCAACTCGATCCGAATCGACGACGGGATCACCCTGCGCGTCGGCAAGTACGGCCCCTACCTCGAGGTCGAGGACGGCAGCGAGACGCCGCGGCGGGTCAACGTGCCCGAGGGCCTCGCCCCCGACGAACTGACGCCCGAGAAGGCACGCGAGCTCATCGAGGCGCCCGTGGTCACCGACCGCGTGCTCGGCGAGAACCCCGCCACCGGCAAGACGATCGTCGTGAAGGACGGCCGCTACGGCCCCTACGTGACCGAGCTCGAGCCGGAGCCCGACGCCGAGATCGTCGCGGATGCCGCGACCGGTGAGATCGTCGAGGAGAAGCCGAAGAAGAAGGCCGCGAAGAAGGCCACGGCCCCGAAGCCCCGCACGGCATCCCTCTTCAAGAGCATGGAGCCGGCCACGGTCGACCTCGCGACGGCGCTTCAGCTGCTCGACCTGCCCCGCACCGTGGGCGAGGACCCGGAATCGGGCGAGCCGATCACGGCGCAGAACGGCCGCTACGGGCCGTACCTGAAGAAGGGCACCGACTCGCGTTCGCTCGAGAGCGAAGACCAGATCTTCACGATCGAGCTGCCCGCGGCGCTCGAGATCTTCGCGCAGCCGAAGTACGGGGCTCGCAAGGCCTCCAGTGCACTCAAGGAGTTCGACGCCGACCCGACCAGCGGCAAGCCGATCCGCATCCGCGACGGGCGCTTCGGCCCGTACGTGACCGACGGTGAGACCAACGCCACGATCCCGCGCGGCGAGACCGTCGAGGGCGTCGACTTCGACCGCGCCGTGCAGCTGCTCGCCGACAAGCGCGCGAAGGGGCCGGCCAAGCCGAAGGCCAAGCGCGCCCCGGCCAGGAAGCCCGCAGCGAAGAAGAAGGCCTGAGGTGCCCGGGAGTACAGCCGGGCTCTTCCTCACCTTCGAGGGCGGCGACGGATCGGGCAAGTCCACGCAGTCGGCCCTGCTGACCGAATGGCTCGCCGCCCAGGGACGCACGGTCGTGCACTCGCGCGAACCCGGGGGCACCGAGCTCGGCCTCGAGCTGCGGGAGATCATCCTGCACCGTCGCGGCTACATCGCCCCGCGTGCCGAGGCGCTCATCTACGCGGCCGATCGCGCGCACAACATCGCGACCGTCGTGCGCCCCGCCCTCGAACGTGGCGACATCGTCATCCAGGACCGCTACCTCGACTCCTCCGTCGCATATCAGGGGGCCGGGCGTGTACTCGAGCCGACCGAGGTGCGCGACGTGTCGCTGTGGGCGACGGAGGGCCTGCTGCCCCACCTGACGATCCTGCTCGACCTCGACATTGAGACCGGCCGTGCCCGCCTCGACGACGCCCGCACCCGCTACGACCGGCTCGAAGCCGAGGCCGCCGAGTTCCACCACCGGGTGCGCGAGGCCTACCTCGCGCTCGCCGCCGCCGAGCCCGAGCGCTTCCTCGTGCTGGATGCCACGGCGCCCGTCGAGGCGCTCGCCGAACGCATCCGGGCACGAGTGTCGCACCTGCTCGCGTAGCCTTCCATCGTGAGCAGCATCTGGGATGAGCTGACCGGTCAGTCGGAGGCGATCGCCACCGTGCGCGCCGCCGCGGCAGGCGACGGCCTCGCCCACTCCTGGCTCATCACCGGCCCTCCCGGCTCCGGTCGCTCGACTCTCGCCTACGCCTTCGCGACAGAGCTGCTCGCGCGCAGCGACCAGCCGGGCGACCTCGAGCACACCGCCGCGCAGGTCGCCGCCCGCACGCATCCGGATCTCGCCGTGCTCGCGACCTCGGCCGTCATCATCAAGATCGACGACGTGCGCCAGCTCGTGTCGGCGAGTCAGTTCTCGCCCGCCGTCGGTCGCTACCGGGTGATGGTGATCGAGGATGCCGATCGCATGACCGAGCGCACCTCCAACGTGCTGCTCAAGGCACTCGAAGAGCCGCCCGAGCGCACCATCTGGATCCTGTGCGCGCCGAGCGAAGCCGATCTGCTGCCCACCATCCGCTCCCGCGTGCGCACCGTGCGCCTTCGCGTGCCGAGCGTCGACGACGTCGCCGAGCTCATCGCGCGTCGCGACGGCATCAGCCTTCCCGAGGCGCAACGCGCCGCCCGTGAGGCGCAAGCCCACATCGGCATGGCGCACCGGCTCGCTACCGACGAGCAGGCCCGCTCCCGCCGCCGTCGCACCATGGAACTCGCACTCGGCATCCGCAGCGTCTCGGGCGCGGTGCTCGCCGCCGCCGAGCTGCTCGACATCGCCGGACAGGACGCGCGCGCGATCACCGAGACCCGCGACGCCGAGGAACGCGAGCAGGCGATGCGCTCGCTCGGAGTGGAGCCCGGCGGCACGGTCCCGCCCGCGCTGCGCGCCCAGCTCAAGGCGCTCGAGGAGGACCAGAAGCGGCGCGCGACGCGCAGCCTGCGCGACGGCATCGACCGTATCCTCGTCGATCTGCTCTCGCTCTACCGCGACATCCTGCTGCTGCAACTCGGTGTCGAACTCGAACCCGTGAACCTCGCGATCTACCCCGAGTTGAGCCAGGCTGCCACCGCATCCACGCCCGCGCAGACCCTCGCGACGCTCGACGCGATCGGCGAGGCCCGCACACGCATCGATGGCAACGTCGCACCGGCGCTCGCTCTCGAGGCGATGCTCGTGACGGCGATCCGCCGCACGGCGGCCGGCGCCGCGACGAGCCCGTCGGCGGTCGCCCGGTGAGGCGGCACCGCACCGGGCGTGCCGCCCGTGCACTGCTCGCCGTCGTCGCAACGATCGCGCTGCTCACGGGCTGCGTGTCGTGGTTCCTGCCGCCCCGCCCGGCGACCACCTCCACGCCGACTGCCGAAGACGTTCCGGCCGGGCTCGCGCCCTACTACCACCAGGTGCTGCGCTGGAGCGGATGCGGAGGCGGCCTGCAGTGCACCACGGCGACCGCGCCGCTGGACTGGGCCGATCCGGCAGGCGACACGATCGAGCTGGCTCTCATCCGCCAGCCCGCGACGGACGGCACGGCCCGCGGCTCGCTGCTGGTGAACCCCGGCGGGCCCGGCGGCTCGGGGGTGGACTTCATCCGCGACTCGATCGACTTCGCCACGAGCGACGAGCTGCAGCGCGAGTTCGACGTCGTCGGCTTCGACCCGCGTGGGGTGGGCGCTTCGACCCCGGTCGTGTGCACCGACGACGACGCCGGCCTCGACGACTACCTCTACGGCATCACTCCGGGCGTGCACGGCTCCGATGCCTGGATCACCGCGAGCGAGCAGCGCAACGCCGCCTTCGCTCAGGGCTGTCTCGAGCACACCGGAGCGCTGCTGGGCCACATCGACACCGTGAGTGCGGCGCGCGACCTCGATCTGCTGCGCGCGGTGCTGGGCGACGCCGCCCTGAACTACCTCGGCTACTCCTACGGCACCTACCTCGGCGCCCGCTATGCGGAGCTCTACCCCGAGAAGGCGGGGCGTCTCGTGCTCGACGGCGCCATCGACCCGGCAGCGAGCGAGTACGACGTGACGCTCACCCAGGCACGCGGATTCGAGAGCGCCCTCGCCGCCTATCTCGACGACTGCCTCACCCGCAAGGGGTGCCCGTTCACGGGAACCGCGGATGCCGCACGCGCGCGCATCGCGACGCTTCTGCACGACCTCGACGCGCATCCGCTCGCCGGTGACGACGGGCGGCAGCTCGGCTCGGGCACGATGTTCAGCGCGATCATCCTGCCGCTCTACAACGAGGGCAACTGGAGCTACCTCGACGACCTGTTCACCGAGGTGCTCGGCGGTGAGACCGACACCGCGTTCTTCCTCGCGGACGTCTACAACGATCGTGCCGCCGACGGCAGCTACCGCACCAACGGCAGTGAGGCGTTCCTCGCCATCAACTGCCTCGACTATCCGAGCGACGGCGACCGTGCGACCATGCGGGCCGAAGCCGCCCAGCTCGAGAGCGAGGCTCCGGTCTTCGGACCGTGGATGGCGTACGGGGGAACGCTGTGCCCGCACTGGCCGTTCCCCTCGACCATCGAGCGCGGCCCCATCACCGCGCCGGGCTCGCCCGACATCCTCGTGGTGGGCACGACGAACGACCCGGCCACGCCGTATGTGTGGGCGAAGGCGCTCGCCATGCAGCTCGAGAACGGCCACCTCGTGACGCACCGCGGCGAAGGGCACACGGCCTACGGTGAGAGCGACTGCGTCACGGAGGTGGTCGACGCGTTCCTCGTCGACGGGCGGGTTCCCGCATCCGACCCGATGTGCTGACCGTCGTGCGGGCACCCCGTCAAGATCGGCTATGCTCGGAGGCTGTGCCGCATCCCACGGCGCGCGCCACCTTAGCTCAGTCGGCAGAGCGATTCACTCGTAATGAATAGGTCAAGGGTTCGATTCCCTTAGGTGGCTCCACTTCTCGGTTCTATGATCGGCGTCATGCTGGACGCGATCGGCCAGGTGCTTCCGTTCGCTGTGGTCGTGGCCCTCAGTCCCGCCCCGATCGTCGCGGTGATCGTGGTGCTGCTCGGTGCGGATGCGCGTCGACGCGGCGCTGCACTGCTCGCCGGGCGCGTCATCGGGGTCGTGCTCGTCGTGGTCGTGTTCACGCTGTTCGCCGAGGCGATCATGCTGCTCGGGGTTCCGCCGCTCGTCGCGGCACTGCTGAAGCTCGTGTTCGGCGCGGTGCTCGTGTTCTTCGGGGTGCGTAAGCTCGCACGCCGTTCCGCGACGACCGCCCCGCCGCGGTGGATGGCGTCGCTCGAGGGGATGTCGGCGGGTCGCGCGTTCTGGTTCGCGATCGTGCTGTCGATCGCCAACCCGAAGGAGCTCGCGATGGGCGCGGCAGCCGGTCTCGTGATCGGCGGCCTCATCCCGGAGCCGGCACCGGCCGTCGTGGTGGGCATCATCTACACCGTCATCGCCGTGCTCGGGGCCGCGGTGCCCGTGGTCGCGGTCGCCCTGCTGGGCGCGCGTGCCGAGCCGCTGCTCACCGCCACCCGGGGGTGGCTCGAACGCAACAACGCGGTGCTCATGGCGATCCTGCTGCTCGTGTTCGGCGCCATCCTGCTCGGCCAGGGGATCTCGGGGCTCGGCTGACGTCGCCCCCGAAGGGGGGTTGGGCGCACCGGAGATGCGGGCGTAGCCTGACACGCGTAGCGCAGCCTGTGGGGGGAGGCGCTACCCGGCTCCTGTGGGGGGAGGCGGAATCTTCTTGGACTGGGGGGTTCAAGAGTGGTCACGCGCACGATTCTCGCGGGGGCGGCACTCGGTGCCGTGCTCGCGCTTGGCTTGCCGTTCGTCGGCGGCGGAGGACCGGCATCCGGTACCTCCGCCTTCGCGGATGAGGGCGACGTGCTGCCGGTGGCGGCCACCTCGCCGCTGGCCACGACCGGACGGACCGGTGACACGGCATCCGCGATCGCCGCCGTGACGATCGCCGCCGAACGCCCGGCGTTGGCGCCCGCGGCGGAGACGACCCGCAACCTCAAGGTCGACTCGGAGCATGTCGCTCAGAAGCCCGTGCCGAAGCCGATCGTGATCCCCGAGACGCCGGCTGCCAAGCGCGGGGGAACCGCAGCCCGGGTGGCCGCGCGTCAGGCGGCGGGCCAGTCGTGCCCCGGCAACGTCGGCGGTTCGACGGGCGGGGCTCCCGGCATCACCTCGGCGGGCGGCGTCGGGGGCACGACGAGCGCCGACCTGCAGTCGTTCGCGGCCCAGTACAACGCCATCCGCGTCGCCAACTGCCTCGACCCGGTGCCGATGGCGAACTTCCGCTACGACCCGTGCATGGAGCAGCGCCTGTTCTGGATCGCCGAGGACCCGAGCCCCGACGTCAACAGCGCCTGGGGGCACAGCGGCACGCCGCGTTCCGACGGTGCTCCGGCGGTCGGATGCGACGGCAACCTCGCGGGCGGCTCCGGCAACACGGGGGCCACGGTGGCGCAGAAATGGTGGAACTCGGCGGCGCACCAGAAATCGCTCTACCGCCCCAGCTACACCGGATCGACCGGCGGCGTCGTGATCTGCTTCGCGATGGTGCACGGCGGTCTGCCGGCCGACGGCTACGGCTTCACCCGCGCCGCCGCCCGCTGGGGAGGGTGCTGACGCGGGCTCTACGCTGAAGGCATGACACTGCGCTGGGGCATTCTCGGCACCGGGGGCATCGCCCGGGCCTTCACGACCGACCTGAACCTGACCGGCCTCACGGTGAGCGCCGTGGGCTCACGCACGCAGGAGAGTGCCGACGCCTTCGCGCGCGCCCACGGCATCCCGCGCGCGCACGGCAGCTACGAGGCGCTCGCGGCCGACCCCGAGGTCGACGTGATCTACGTGTCGACGCCGCATCCCTTCCACGCCGACGGCGCACGGCTCGCGCTCGAGCACGGAAAGCACGTGCTCGTCGAGAAGCCGTTCACCCTCAACTCCGCCGAGGCGCGTGCGGTGGTCGACCTCGCCGCCGCGCAGGGCCTCGTCGTGCTCGAGGCGATGTGGACGCGCTGGCTGCCGCACATGGTGCGGGTGCGCGAGCTGCTCGCATCCGGTGCGCTCGGAGAGGTGCGCGCGGTCATCGCCGACCACGACCAGAAGCTGCCGCTCGATCCCGAGCACCGGCTCCAGAATCCCGCCCTCGGCGGCGGCGCGCTGCTCGACCTCGGCATCTACCCCGTCTCCTTCGCCTGGGATGTCTTCGGCGCGCCGTCGAGCGTGCACGCGATCTCCTCGCCCACGGCGACGGGTGTCGACCGGCAGACGGCGATCATCCTCGGCTATCCCGGCGGCGAGCAGGCGGTGCTGCACACCCAGCTCGACGCGCGGGGGCCCTCGACCGCGGTCATCATCGGCACCGAGGCCCGCATCCAGATCGACCCGGTCTGGTACACGCCCACCTCGTTCTCGCTCATCGACTCCTCCGACGCCGTACTCGAGCGCTTCGAGCAGCAGGTGCCCGGTCGCGGTATGCAGTTCCAGGCATTCGAGCTCGAGCGCCTCGTGGCGGGTGGGGCCGTGGCCGGCGAGATCCTGCCCCCGGAGCAGAGCGTGGCGATCATGGGAACGCTCGACGAGATCCGGCGGCAGATCGGGCTGCGCTACCCCGGCGAGTGAGTCGCGCACGCGGGTCACGGGAACCTGCGCTGGCTATCATGATGCGGTGACCGACGAGCAACCGATGTCGCGACGTGCCGCCCGCGAGGCGGCGAAGTCGGCATCCGCGGCCCCCGCCCCCGTCAGCGCCGCCGACGGCACTGCCGGCGGCCCCGTGTCCGGCGAGCCGCTGGTGGCGGGCGAGGCGGATGTCACGGGCGCACCCGGCACCCAGCCGCCGGTCTCGAAGAGGGGCGGTATCGGCGCACTGCTGCGCAAGCATCCCGTCGCCTGGATCGTCTCGGCCGGCGCCGTCGTCTTCGTGCTGCTCGGCACGGGCTCCGTCTTCGCGGGAGTCGCGTGGGCCTCGCGCTCCGACGCCTCGCCCATCACGAGCCCGACCGAGACCGAGAAGCCGCCGCGCGCGGTCTCCGACCTTCCCGCCACCGCGAACCGGCTGCGCACCTGCTCGGTCGCGGGGGCGGCATCGGACGCCCGGCTCATGTCGCTCGAGGGATATGTGATGCGCGCCGACACCGGCGACGTGCTCTTCGACCGCAGCGGGGCGACGCCCGCGCGCACGGCATCCGTGCTCAAGGTCTTCACCGCGGCCGCGGCGATTGCGCGTCTCGGGCCCGACTTCCAGATCACCACGAGCGTCTACGAGGGCTCGAGCCCCGGCACCATCGTGCTCGTGGGTCGCGGCGACGCGACACTGTCGGCGCTGCCGGCGGGGCAGGAGAGCTTCTACCCGGGCGCGCCCAAGCTGCAGACGCTCGCCGAGAAGGCCGTCTCCGAATACGCGCAGCGCTACCCGGGCACGCCGATCACGCGCGTCGTGCTCGATGCGAGCTACTGGAGCGTCGCCGACAAGTGGGACTCGAGCTGGAAGCGCTCCGAGCAGACCACCGGCTACCACTCCGAGGTGACGGCCCTGCAGGTCGACGGCGATCGCGCCGACCCGCGCGCCTCCACGAGCCCGCGCTCGACCGATCCGGTCGCTCGTGCGGGTGCCGCCTTCATCGACGCGCTGCGGGCGGCCGACCCCACGGGAGATGTCGTCGACCCCTCGATCGAGACGACCACCGGCAATGCGGTGGGTTCCACGACGCTCGCCGAGGTGAGCTCGCAGCCGCTGCGGGTGCTCATCAAGCAGATGCTGCTGGTGAGCGACAACACCCTCGCCGAGATGCTCGCGCGGATCGTGTCGAAGCAGTCGGGCATGGACGGCTCGGCCGCGTCGCTGCAGCAGGCGATCCCGTCGGCGCTCACGCAGTTCGACGTGCCGGCGACGGGCATCACCATCCGCGACGGCTCGGGCCTGTCCGATCTCAACGCGGTGCCGGCATCCACGATGACCGAGTTCATGCGCAAGGTGCGCGACGGCGGGGCGGGACTCGACGTCGTGCGCGACGGGCTTCCCGTGGCCGGCCAGAGCGGTACCCTCGCAAGCCGCTTCTCGGGAGATAACGCCGTCGCGCGCGGCCAGGTGTGGGCTAAGACCGGCTGGATCGACACCGCCTACACCTTGTCGGGATACCTCACCGCGGCCGACGGCACACCCCTCGCCTTCACGTTCTATGCGATCGGCGAGGGCATCGGCAGCGACGCACGGGCCGCGCTCGACACCCTCACGACGGCGGTCTTCAGCTGCGGAGACAACCTGTCCAACAACTGACCGGGAGGTCACCATGGCACGCGCGCTGCTCGTCATCGATGTGCAGAACGACTTCACCGAGGGCGGTGCGCTCGGGGTCGACGGCGGGGCGGCTGCGGCGGGCGCCATCACCGACTACCTGCGGGCGCACCCTTCGCGCTACGACGTGGTGTTCGCCTCGCGCGACTGGCACCACGGCGACGACGACAATGGCGGGCATTTCGCCACGGATGCCGCGCCCGATTTCGTGACGACGTGGCCCCGCCACTGCGTCGGCGGCACTCCGGGCGCCGCGTATCATCCCGCCCTCGACACCTCGCTCGTCGACGTGCACGTGAAGAAGGGGCAGGGGGTGCCCGCGTACTCGATCTTCGAGGGCAGCACCGACGACGGGACTGCGTTCCCGGCGGAGCTCGACCGGCTGGGCATCACCGACGTCGACGTCGTGGGCATCGCGACCGACTACTGCGTGCGCGCCTCGGCGCTCGATGCGCTCGCCTCGGGGCGCCGCGTGACCGTGCTCGACGATCTCGTGGCCGCCGTCGACGCCGTGACGGGTGCCGAGGCGCTCGCCGAGCTCGCCTCCGCCGGCGCCACGGTGCGCCCCTCCCGCTGACGTTCTCTCGGCCTCCCTCGCCCCACCATCCGATGAGGGGTCGCGATATGTCGCCAAACGGCCGCATATTCGACACTTTGCGACCCCTCATGGCGAGAACTTGCGGGCCGGTTGGCGCGATGATGGAGCCATGATCTCGGAGAAGGAGCTGCTGGCGAAGGTGCCGACGCAGCTGTACATCGGCGGGCAGTGGGTCGACGGTGCCACGGGGCGCACGATCAACGTGACCGACCCCGCCACGGGCGACACCATCGCGACGATCGCCGACGCGACGCCGGCGGACGGCATCCGGGCCCTGGATGCGGCGGTCGCCGCTGCGGCTTCGTGGGCCGCGACGCCCGCCCGCACCCGTGGCGAGCTGCTGCGGGCGGCCTGGGAGCTCCTGCGGGAGCGGGCCGACGAGTTCGCCCTGCTCATGACGCTCGAGATGGGCAAGCCGCTCGCCGAGGCCAAGGGCGAGGTGAGCTACGGTGGCGAGTTCCTGCGCTGGTTCGCCGAGGAGGCGCCGCGCATCATGGGGCGCTACGGGCCGAACCCCGAGGGCACCGGGCGCATGATCGTGACCCAGCGCCCGGTGGGGCCGTGCTTCTTCATCACGCCCTGGAACTTCCCGCTCGCGATGGCCACGCGCAAGATCGCACCCGCCCTGGCGGCAGGCTGCACAGTGGTCGTGAAGCCCGCGACCCTCACCCCGCTCACGACCCTGTACTTCGTGAAGCTGCTCGAGGAGGTCGGCGTGCCGGCGGGCGTCGTGAACGTCTTCACGACCTCGACCTCGAACGCCGTGTCGGAGCCCATCATCCGCGACCCGCGTCTGCGCAAGCTCTCGTTCACCGGGTCGACTCCGGTCGGCCGCGCCCTGCTCGAGCAGGCGGCCCAGGGCGTGCTGCGCACGTCGATGGAGCTCGGCGGCAACGCCCCCTTCATCGTCTTCGAGGATGCCGATCTCGATGTGGCGGTCGATGCGGCGATGCTCGCGAAGTTCCGCAACATCGGCGAGGCGTGCACGGCCGCCAACCGCTTCCTCGTGCACGCGGATGTCGCCGAGGAGTTCACGCGGCGGGTCACCGAGCGCGTCGCGACGATGAAGGTCGGCCGAGGCACGGAGGAGGGCGTGGCGATCGGCCCGCTCATCGACGGCAAGGCGGTCGCGAAGGCGTCGGAGCTCGTCGCGGATGCCGTGGCCAAGGGCGCGACCGTGACGACGGGCGGCTCGAAGGTCGACGGGCCGGGCACCTTCTACGAGCCGACCGTCGTGTCGGGCGTGACCGCGGGATCCGACATCCTGCGCGAGGAGATCTTCGGGCCCGTGCTCGCGATCTCGACCTTCACCGACGAGGCGGATGCGGTGCGCCGCGCGAACGACACCGAGTACGGCCTCGTGTCGTACGTGTTCACGAAGGACCTCGCCCGCGGTCAGCGCATGATCGACCAGCTCGAGACGGGCATGATGGGGCTCAACGTCGGCGTGGTCTCGAACGCGGCGGCCCCGTTCGGCGGCGTCAAGCAGTCGGGCCTCGGCCGCGAGGGCGGCCTCGAGGGCATCCACGAGTACCTCGACACGAAGTACACGCTGACCCCCATGTCCTGACCGGCGGCATCGGCCTTCGGCGGGAGCAACCGCAGCATCGGCGGGAGTAGCCGCCTACGCGTGAGCCGAGAGGCAAGCGCGGGCGGAACAGCATGCACGCGGCGGGGGAAGTTGCCCCCGCCGGATGCGTCTGTCGCCGCCCGGTGGGGCGCCTGCTCCCGCCGGTGGTGCGTCTGCTCCCGCCGGTCACACGAGCAGCTGGTGCTTCGCGAGGTCGCGGTAGAGGGGGGTCGAGGCGACGAGCTCGGAGTGGGTGCCGATGCCCACGACCCGCCCGTGGTCGAGCACGACGATGAGGTCGGAGTCGACGACCGTCGAGAGGCGGTGCGCGATCACGAGCAGAGTGCGATCCGCCGCCACGGCGTCGATCGCCTCCCGCAGCAGCTGCTCGTTGACGCCGTCGAGCGACGCGGTGGCCTCGTCGAGCAGCAGGATCGGGGGAGCCGCCAGCAGCGCCCGGGCGATCGCGAGCCGCTGCCGCTCGCCGCCGGAGAGCATCACGCCCTCCTCGCCGACCGCCGCATCCAGGCCCGCCGGATCCCGATCGAGCACCTCGCCGAGGTTGACAGCCCGCAGCACCTCCACGCATTGCGCGTCGGTGGCATCCGGCGTGCCGAGCGTCAGGTTGTCGCGGATGCTGCCCGCGAGCACCGGCGCGTCCTGTTCCACGTAGCCGATGCGCGAGCGCAGCTCCTCGCGCGGCAGGGCGCGCACATCCACGCCGCCCACCCGCACGACGCCGTCGCTCGGGTCGTAGAAGCGCTCGATGAGGGCGAGAATCGTCGACTTGCCCGCGCCCGACGGCCCCACGAGCGCGACACGCGCTCCTCGCGGCACCGCGAACGTGACGCCGTGCAGCACCTCGCGGTCGCTCGGCTCCAGCGCGTCCTCGCCGAGCTCCGAGGCGATGACCTTCTCGCTCTCGGTCGCGTGCGCCTGCTCCGGATAGCGGAAGCGCACGTCGTCGAAGCGGATGGCGTCATCCGTGGCGAGGTCGGGTGCGGGCTCGAGTGCGGCGTCGCCCTCGTCTTCCGACGGGATGCGCATGATCTCCTGGATGCGCCCGAGCGCCCCGAGCGCCTGGCTCACCGAGGTGACGGCGCCGAACGCCTGACCGAGCGGCATGATCATGAGGAACAGGAAGAGGATGAACGCCACGAGGCTCGCGATCGTGATCGCACCGGACGCGACCCGGTAGCCGCCGAGCCCGAGCACCACGAGGAACGACACGTTCATCGCGATCGATGCGACGGGCACGACGAGGGAGGAGACCTTCGCGACCCGGAGGCCGGCGCCCCACGCCTCGCGCGTCGCGTGCTCGATGGTGGCCGCTTCGCGCTCGGTCGCGTTGGCGGCCCGCACCGTGCGGATCGCCGAGATCGCGCGCTGCACCCCCGCTGCGACGTCGCCGACCTTCTCCTGCTGCTCGCGGCTCGCCCGGCGGATGCGTCCCGAGAGTCCACCGACCACCGCGATCGCGAAGGCGATCACGAGCACGGTCGCGCCGAGCAGCACGGGGTCGATGATCGCCATACCGATGATGGCGCCGACGAAGACGACCGCGCCGCCGACAGCATCCACGAGCCCTTGCGTGAGCACGGCGTAGAGCAGGGTCGTGTCGCTGCCGACACGCGAGACGAGGTCGCCCGTGCGCCGGGTGTCGAACTCGCTGATCGGGAGCCGCAGCATGCGCTCGACGAGGGCGCGACGCGAGGAGTAGACCACGCTCGTGCCGGCCCGCTGCAGCAGGTAGTGCTGCACCGCGCCCACGACCCCGTTGCCGATCACGAGAGCCACGAGCGCCCAGGCGAGCACGCCGACGGCACCGCCCCCCTGCACGACGGAGATCACCTGGCTCACGAGTGCCGGTTGCGCGAGCGAGAGCGCCGCGGCGATGACGCTGAGGGCGACGGCGAGGCCGAGCAGGCCCTTGTGCTCGGTGAGGTAGGGGAGCAGCTCGCGGAACGAGGCGCGCGGCCCGGTGTCAGGTGTGCGGCGGAAGGGGGTGCGGCGCGCGGGTGCGTCGGTGCTGGTCATCTGGATGCGTACCTCGGGGGGATGGGGCGCGTCACGCGCGCCCGTACTTCTTGTGGACCGCTTGCTTGCTGACGCCGAGGCACAGCGCGATGAGCTGCCAGGATGCGCCCGCGTTGCGGGCTCGCCGCACGACGGTCGCCTCGTGACGGTCGAGTTCGCGCCGCATCTGCGCGACCGCGCGCAGGGCGACGAGCGGATCCTGCGATCCGGCGTCTCCCGCGAGGGTGTGCAGGTCGGTCATCCGTCAACCATAGTTGACGTTCGGCGAGGCGTCAACCCGGGTTGACATGCGCCTCCGAGTCGAGGATCGCGCGCGCGAGGGCCTCGTCGGCGACGAGCGTGTGCGCGCCTGTCGCGCGGACGGCTGCCACCGTTGCGCGTGCACGGTGCTCTCCGAAGCCGGAGAGGATCACGTGCGGCACCGCGCGGAGCTCGGCCAGGGTCGCCGCGATGACGCGATCGTCGAGCAACTCGATGGGGTTCCCGTGCTCATCGAACACGCGCCCCACGACCTCGCCGACGGCGCCGAGCGCCGTCGCCTCGCGGGCGGCGCGGGGCGGCAACGCGTCGAACAGCTGTGAACTCGACGGATCCCAGCCTCCGATCGAGGCGACCGCGACATCCACGTGCGAAACCCGCGCGAGCGCCTCGGCGACCTCGGGGAGCCTGCGCAGGGCGATGGCGGTGGTCGCGTCGTCGACGAGCATGGGCGCGTAGATGGGGAACGCCGTCCCGCCGGAGACGCTCGCCACTCGACGCACGATCTCGACCGAGCTCGACCCCTGGCCGGGCAGATGCAGGTGGCCGGCGAGCTGCACGACCGTGCACGGGGGCAGGTCGGTGATCGTGTGCGCCATGGCGTCGAGGGTGCGGCTCCAGCTGAGACCGAGGGTGGCGCCGGCGGGGACGGCTTCGGCCACGAAGCTGGCGAGTTGCCGGGCGATCTGGCTGAGAGTCGTCGAGAACGAGGCGCCGGTCGTGCGGATGACGACGGCGCGCTCGATGCCGAGGGCCCCGGCGAGTGCCTCGCCCAGTTCAGGGTCGGGGAGCCCGGGGCGCCCGATCTCGATGCGCACGAGTCCGCTCGAGAGCGCCTCCTGCAGGATGCGGGCCACCTGGAACCGCGTGAGCTCGAGGTCTTTCGCGATGTCGACGCGGGATTGGCCCTCGAGGTAGTACCGGCGGGCGATCTCGACGGCCGTGTCGTAGTCCTGCTCGCCCCACGACCCGGCCGCGAGTGCTCGCTTGCCCGAGGTGCTGCGCGCCATCGTGTGCTCCTTGCTCGGTGGCCGGGTGGGGTCTGTCCGATTGTGGCTCATCTCGCGAGCTTGCATCGCTCCGCGCCCGGCTGCTACAAACGTTATTATCACATACGCGATGTCAAACATCTCAAATGTGAGCTAACGAAGGAGCAGCAGTGTCAACAGCAGGCCCCGCGTTCGGCGGCACGATCGGACGCACCTATCGGGACTCCACCCCATGGTGGCCGACCGAGACGAATGCCACGGCGAAGCCGAACGTCGTCGTCATCGTGCTCGACGACCTGGGCTTCGGGAGCCTCGGATGCTACGGCTCCGAGATCGCAACGCCTGCGATCGACGCCGTGGCCCGCACGGGCGCGCTCTTCTCCAACTTCCACGCGACGGCCCTCTGCTCGCCCACGCGCGCGAGCCTGCTCACGGGGCGCAACCCGCACGCCGTCGGGATGGCCTACCTCTCGCACGTCGACGACGGCTTCCCCGGTTACCGCGGCCGGATCGGCCACGACTCGGCCACTCTCGCCGAGACGCTCGTCGACAACGGCTACAACACCTTCGCCGTCGGCAAGTGGCACCTCGCTCCGATCGACCAGACGACCGTCGCGGGCCCCTACGACCAATGGCCGCTCGGTCGCGGCTTCGAGCGCTACTACGGCTTCCTCGAGGCGCTCACCGATCAGCACTATCCCGAGCTGTTCCGCGACAACACGCCGATCGACCCGCCGGCCACTCCCGAGGAGGGATACCACCTCACGGAGGACATGACCGACCAGGCCCTGCAGATGGTGCGGGACCAGACCTCGGTGACGCCCGAGAAGCCGTTCTTCCTCTACTACGCCCTCGGCGCCACCCACACCCCGTTCCAGGCACCCGAGGAGTACATCGATCGGTACAGCGGACGGTACGACGCAGGCTGGGACGTCATCCGCGAGGAGCGCTACCGCCGCCAGCTCGAACTCGGCGTGATCCCGGCGGGCACCCAGTTGCCTCCGCGCAACGACGACGTCGTGCCGTGGGATTCCCTCTCGCCCGAGGCGCAGAAGGTGTACGCCAAGTTCCAGGAGGTGTTCGCGGGCTTCCTCGAGCACACCGACGCGCAGATCGGTCGGCTGCTGGAGGGGCTCGACCACCTCGGCCGTCTCGACGACACGATCGTGGTGATCCTCTCCGACAACGGAGCGAGTCAGGAGGGTGGCCAGCACGGCGTGCTCAACACGACCCACTACGAGAACGGCCACTTCCCCGACCTCGAGGAGGTCATCGCACGCTCCAGCGAGATCGACGGTCGCACGGCGCACGTCAACTATCCGCTCGGCTGGGCGCAGGCGGGTAACACCCCGCTGCGCCGGTACAAGCAGAACACCCACGCGGGCGGCATCCGCACCTCGATGATCATGCGGGTGCCCGAGCAGGTGCTCGGCGCCTCCGTCGCCGGCGAGGTGCGCGACCGGTTCCAGAACGTCTCCGACATCGTGCCGACCATCCTCGACCTCACGGGCGTGGAGGCGAGCGCCGTGCGCCGGGGGATCCCGCAGCGCCCCTACGACGGCCGCAGCATGGTCGACGCGCTCACCGACCCCGCGGGCGCCGATCGACGCCGCACCCAGTACTTCGAGACGGTGGGCCACCGTGCCATCTGGAAGGACGGATGGAAGGCGGTCGCCTTCCACAAGCGCGGCACCGATTTCGATGAGGATCGCTGGGAGCTCTACCACGTCGACGAGGACTTCTCCGAGACGAACGACCTCGCCCGGACCCGGCCCGAGAAGCTCGCCGAACTCGTCGAGGCATGGTGGGTCGAGGCCGAGAAGAACCATGTGCTTCCGCTCGACGATCGGGGTTTCGCCGAACGCAGCAATGCCCGCTTCCGGCCCGGCTCCCCGCGCGCGCGGGACTCCTTCGTCTACCTCAACGGGATGAGCCACCTCGGCAACGCGGCCGCCGCGCCCGTCGCGGGCCGCTCGATCTCGATCTCGGCCGAGATCACCCGCCCACGAGGTGACGAGGACGGCGTCCTCCTCGCGCACGGCAGCTGGAACAGCGGCTACGCGTTGCTCGTCGAGGGCAGCCACCTCGTATTCGACTACAACTACTACACCCACCACCACGTGCTGCGATCGGCCGAGGCGCTGCCGCCCGGAACGAGCGCCGTCGAGGTGCGGGTCGAGTTGCGAACTGGGAGCACGACCGCCGACGTGACGATGCTCGTCGACGGGCGCGAGCAGGGCTCGATGGTGCTCGCCGAGACCTTCGAGAACTTCGTCGCCTTCCAAGGGCTGGACATCGGCGCGGATCGGCTCTCTCCGGTTCGCGAGAACGGGCGCGGCCCCTTCCCCTTCGCGGGCCGGTTCGACGCCATCCGCATCGACCTGCTCGGCGGCCTCACCGGCCGCGTGCACGAGCCGCTCGACTGACACGCAGGCGGGCACGGCGCGCTTGGACGCTGCGCCCGCCCTGCCGTCAGAGCTGAGGCTGGATGATGGCCTTCATCGAGTCGGGCACCGCACGTGCCAGCATGAGCGCCTCGGCGGTCTGCTCGAGGGGGAAACGATGCGTCACGAGCGGTGCGAGGTCGACTCGGCCATCGCTTGCGAGAGCGATCGCGGTCGGCCAGGTGTCTTTGTACCTGTTGACGAGGAAGATCGACAGCTCGTTCATGTTGAGGCTCGACAGCGGCAGCGTGACGGGCGTCTTCGGCATGCCGACCATCGCCGCCCGTCCATTCGCGCCGAGGCGGGCGAGTCCGTCGGCGAGCGCCGTCGGGGCCCCCGAGCATTCGAGCAACACGTCGAAACCGGCACCGATCTCGGCGTCGTCGGCGCGCAGCGCGCGGAAGCCGAGCGACTCGGCGAACTGCAGGCGGAACTCCGAGAGGTCGACGATCGTCACCGAAGCGGCGCCCAGCGCGCGTGCGACCTGCGCCGCGAGCACGCCGACCGGGCCGGCGCCGCTCACAAGCACGTGGTCGCCGTGTTTGAGGCCGGCGCGCTCACACGCCCAGATGCCCACCGAGAGGGGCTCGAGCAGGGCGCCCTCCTCGTAGGACATGTCATCCGGGATCCGGAACAGGTTGCGCTCGTCGATCGTGAGGTACTCGAGCAGCGCGCCGTCGTGGGGAGGCGTCGCAAGGAACACGAAGTCGGCGCACAGGTGATAGCTGCCCGAGCGGCACTCCGGGCAGTCACGGCAGGGCGTACCCGGCTCGATCGCGACGCGGTCGCCGGCGGCGACGTGGGTCACCTCCGGCCCGACGGCGTGCACCTGGCCCGACACCTCGTGGCCGAGGATGATCGGACCGTCGACGATCCAGTCGCCGATGTAGCCGACCGTGAAGTACGTCGTGTCAGAGCCGCAGACCCCGACCGCCTCGATGCGCACGACGACCTCGCGGCCGACCGGTTCGCGAAGCGGGAGATCCTGAATCTCGATTCGGCCGAGCTCCGGCATGACGGCGGCGCGGTTGGTCATGGGGTGTCCTCTCCGGGGTAGCGCACGAGCGCGCTGGGGGTCGCGACGTGTCCACCGAGGAAGTAGTCGGCGAGGTCGTCGAATGGCGTCGGCTGGGGGTTGGGCGGCGGCACGAGCGCGGGTGAGCTCTCGACCCAGTCGAGCAGGATGCCGCGCAGTCGCGCCGCGATCTCCGGCTCCCGCGCAGCGAGGTCGTGCTGCTCTCCGATATCGCTCGGCAGGTGGTGCAGCCGATCCGCATCGGTCTCCCAATCGTGGATGAGCTTCCACTCGCCGTCGCGCACGGCCGTCGACGGCCGTCCGCCCTGGTTGCTGTAGTGCGGGTAGTGGAAGAAGATCGGACCGCGGGTGAACTCCTCGCCACGCAGCAGCGCAGAGACGTCGAGACCGTCGACGTGCTGCTCGGGCACCGGAGCCAGGCCCGCGATGCTGAGCAGGGTCGGGTAGATGTCGGGGCTCGTCAGCGGCTCGGCGACTCGCGTGCCCGCGGTGATCGCTCGCGGCCAGTGCGCGATGAACGGAACGCGGATGCCGCCCTCCTCTGTCCACCCCTTGCCTTCGGCGAGGGGCGCGTTGGTCGTGGGCGAACCCTCCGCGGTGGCCAGACCACCGTTGTCGGAGGTGAAGATGACGAGGGTGTTCTCGGCCTTGCCGCTGCGCTCGAGCGCATCCATCAGGCGTCCGATGTTGGTGTCGAGGTTCTCCATCATGGCCGCGTAGGCGGGATCGGACTGCACCGTGCGGCGCACGATGCGCGCGCCGCGCTGGTGCCAGGAGGCGAACTGCTCGCCCGGTTCGAAGGGATCGAGGTCGTCGAGCCCGAGGCTGCGGGCCTTGTCGCGGTACTTCTCGACGAGCGCGGGGGGCGAGTCGATGGGGATGTGCACGGCGTAGTGCCACAGGTTGAGGAAGAACGGCCGCTCGTCGTCGGATTCGACGAGGTCGATCGCCTCGTCGGTGAGGCGGTCGGTGAGGTACTCCCCGTCGGGTCCGTCGCTGAGCGTCGGGTTCTGGTAGGGACTGAAGTAGCTCTTCGGGTGCCCCCACTCGCATCCGCCCACGTTGACGTCGAAGCCGTGCTGGTCGGGCCACGTGCGTCGCGGGCCGAGGTGCCACTTGCCGACATGCCAGGTGCGGTAGCCGCCTTCCCGGAGGGCGCGGGCCAGCGAGTACTCGTTCGTGGGCAGGTACCAGCGGTAGGGCACGTCATCGAGCGCTCCGACGCCGTGGCCGCCGATGTACTGCGTGATGCCCACCGTGCTGGGGTACTTGCCGGTCATGAGGCTCGCGCGGGTCGGCGAGCAGACCGGGGATGCCGCGTACGCGTCGGTGAAGAGCGCGCCGTTCGCGGCGAGCCGGTCGAGGTGCGGGGTCTCGTGGAAGGTCGAGCCGTAGCAGCCGAGGTCGGCCCAGCCGAGGTCGTCGACGAGGATGAGCACGATGTTGGGGCGCATCAGTCCATGACCTCGTGCCGCACGCCGTCGTCGAGGAGCTGGATCTCGACCGCGTCGAGACCCCCGGTGAACGGGAATGCGCCTCGCCCGCCCTCGCGCACGGGCGAGAGCCCGTCATGGCCGATGTCGAGGCCCTGGAACGCAACGAAGAACTCGAAGGTCGCCGCGAGCGGGAGCTCGCCCGCCGGCTCGCCGTCGATCGTCAGCGTCACCGTCGCGCCGGTGCCCGCACCCGTCAGTTGCAGTCGCGCGGTGACCTCGCTCGTGCCCCGCGGGAGCATCCGTGTCGAGCGCAGGATGTGGTGCGTGTTGTAGTGGTTGAAGTCGAACACCAGACGGCCGTCTTCGACCAGCAGCGCGTAGCCGCTGTTCCAGCTTCCGTGGGAGAGCAGTACGCCATCTTCGGTTCCCGTCGGTCGCGCGATGGTCGCCGACAGCTCGAACGAGCGCCCCGCGGTCGGGGCGGCGGCGATGTTGCCGAGGTGCCGCATCCCGTTCAGGTAGCGGAACCGGCGCCGATCCCGCGGCGAGTTCGGCCGGATGGTGGAGTTGCTGCGCTCGGCGAAGCCCCGGTCGTCGAGCGGAAGCACCAGGTTCTTCTCGGCTTCGGCCCACCACACCTCGATCAGCTCGGCGAGCTTGTCGGGGTGGGTCGCCGCCAGGTCATGGGCCTCGGAGAAGTCCTGGTCGACGTGGTACAGCTCCCAGCGGTCGGTGTCGAAGTCGGCCCCGCGCTGGTGGAAGGCGACCGCCTTCCAGCCGTCCTTCCAGATCGCGCGGTGTCCGAGCGTCTCGAAGTACTGTGTGCGCTGCGAGCTTCCGGCGCTCGGATCGCGGAGCACCTCGACCATGCTGCGACCGTCGATCGGGCGTTGCGCGATGCCTCGGCGTTCGGCGGGCATCTCGACGCCGACGAGCTCGAGCACCGTCGGCACGATGTCGGTCACGTGCTGGAAGCCGCCGCACACGACGCCACGAGCGGCATCCGGCAGCTGCGCCTCGGGCACGCGCATCATCATGGATGTGCGGATGCCCCCCGCGTGGGTGTTCTGCTTGTAGCGCTTGAGGGGGGTGTTGCCCGCCTGTGCCCAGCCGAGCGGATAGTTGATGTGGGTCGTGCGGCCGTCGATCTCGTCCATGCGGGCGATCACCTCGTCGAGGCTCGGGTAGTGGCCGTTCTCGTAGTGGGTCGTGTTGAGCACCCCGTGCTGGCCGCCCTCCTGACTCGCCCCGTTGTCGGCGAGCACGACGACGATCGTGTTCTCGAGGCGGCCGAGTCGGTCCAGGCCCTCGAGCAGGCGGCCGATCTGCGCGTCGGTGTGCTCGAGGAAGCCGGCGTACACCTCCTGGTAGCGCGCATAGGCGCGCTGCGCCTCGGGAGAGAGGGAATCCCATGCGACGACGTCGTCGTTGCGTGGCGGCAGCTCGGTCCCCTCGGGGATCACGCCGAGCTGGAGTTGGCGCTGATACCGCTGCTCGCGGATGACATCCCACCCCACGTCATAGCGGCCCCGGTAGCGCTCGACGTACTCGGCAGGTGCCTGGAAGGGGGTGTGGGTGGCGCCGAGGGCGTAGTAGAGGAAGAAGGGCTTCTCGGGCGTCACCGAGGTCTGGTCCCGCACCATCTGCAGGGCCTGGTCGGTCATGTCCTCCGTGAGGTGGTATCCCTCCTCGGGGGTGGCGGGCGGGTCGATCGGCGTGTTGTCGCGGAAGAGCTCGGGGTGGTAGTGATCGGTGAGGCCCTCCAGGAATCCGTAGTAGCGCTCGAAGCCACGGCCGAGCGGCCACTGATCGAAGGGGCCAGCCGCCGAGGTCTGGTCCATGGGTGCGAGGTGCCACTTGCCGACGGCGAAGGTGTTGTAGCCGTTGTCGACGAGCGTCTCGGCGAGGGTGGCCGAGTCGTGGCCGATCCGGCCGCGGTAGCCGGGGAAGCCGTCGTCGACGTGCGAGAGGTAGGCCATCCCGACGGCGTGGTTGTTGCGGCCCGTCAGCAGGCTCGCCCGGGTGGGCGAGCACAGCGCCGTCGCGTGGAAGTTGGAGAACAGCGCACCGCCGGACGCCACGGCGTCCATCGCGGGCGTCGCGATCTCCGAGCCGTAGCATCCGAGGCTCCCGAATCCCATGTCGTCGAGGAGGACGACGACGACGTTGGGGCGTCCAGCGACATCGCGTTCCTCGGGCCACCACGGCGCGGAATCTCGGTAGGTCCGTCCGATCGTGCCGCCGAAGGGCGCCGGCGCGGAGGTGCTGCTCATCGTGGGGTTGCTCGCTCTCGTCATTGCGCGGACAGTTCCGCTGCGGCCTCTCGCCACAGCGAGCCGGGGATGCGGTCGCCGAGCTCGATGATGACCTCATCGAGCCGACCGGTGAAGCGGTACGGCGCCTCGTAGCGCGGGCTCACCGGCGAGGGCTCATTGTGGCCGCACTGCACCGACAGGGTGCCGATGCCCCCGGGGATCGCACGAGGCAACTCGAAGCCGCCGACGTCGACGCCGTCGATCAGCAGTCGTGCGGCGCCGCCGTCCGGAGTCGCCGACACGGCGACGGCGAGACTGTGACGACCCGGCTCGAGCCGCACCGTGCTCTCGGCGATCGTGTGTCGGCCGGCGAGGTTGTAGTCGAAGACGAGCAGCCCATCCTGCACGAAGAGACTGAAGCCGAAGGCGCGTCGCCCGTAGGCGAGCAGCACGCCTTCGCTGCGCTCATCGAGTTCGACGCGGGCTTCGATGGAGAACGGCCGCTCGGAGAAGCTCGGCCCGACGACATGGTTCACGTAGCGGCCGCCAGGACGCATGCGGTATCGACGGCGATCATGCGCGGGGTCGAGACTCGCAACCCGAGGTCCCATGCGGTCGTCGAGCGGCAGGACGCCGTGTCGGCGAGCCTCCTCCCACCACAGCCCCACGAGCTCGTCGAGCAGCTCCGGATGTTCGCGAGCGAGGTCGCGCGACTCCGAGCGATCTCGACGCACGTCATAGAGCTCCCAGGCATCCTCGGCGAACGGGGTGCCCGGGGTGTGATCGGCGATCGCCTTCCAGCCGTCGCGGTGGATGCCGCGGAAGCCGACCGTCTCGAAGTACTGGGCGCGAGCGGGAGCCGCCGCATCCGGCCCGGCGAAGCTCGCGCGCATCGAGCTGCCGTCGATCGGCAGTTGTGCGACGCCGCGGTACTCGACGGGTGCTTCGACGCCGGCGAGCTCGAGGATCGTGGGGGCGACGTCGATCGCATGGAAGAACTGATCGCGCACGCCGGTGCCGGCCCCCGCGCGCCGCAGGATGAAGGGCACGCGTACGCCACCTCCGTGCGTGTGCTTCTTGTACATGCGGAACGGCGTGTTGCCGGCTTGCGCCCAGCCCGCGGGGTACTGATTGTGGGCGTGCGGTCCGCCGATGAGGTCGATCGCCGCGGTGCCCTCCTCGAGTGAATCCTCGAGGCCGAGGAAGTAGCGGTACTCGTTGATCGTGCCGTGGTCGCCGCCTTCGCCGCTCGCGCCGTTGTCGCTCATGAGGATGACGACGGTGTCATCGAGCACTCCTTCGCGGCGCAGGTGGTCGAGGAGACGACCGAGCTGGGCGTCGGTGTGCTCCATGAAGCCGGCGAAGGCCTCCTGCAGGCGCGCGGCGAAGCGGCGTTCGTCGTCGGCGAGCTCGTCCCATGCGCGCACCCCGGGGTTGCGCTCCGAGAGCATCGTGCCTGGGGGCACGAGCCCGAGCTCGAGCTGGCGGGCGAGCACGCGCTCACGCTCGGCGTCCCAGCCGTGGTCGAACGCGCCGCGATAGCGGGCGAGGTACTCGGGCGGCGCCTGGTGCGGCGCATGGCATGCGCCGAGGGCGAGGTATCCGAAGAAGGGGTCGTCGGGGCGGTTCGCGCGATGGTCGTCGATGAACTCGGTCATGCGGTCGACGAAGTCGTCGGTCACGTGGTAGCCCTCGCGCGTCGGCGTATCGACGCGGTGCTGGTCGTACCAGAGCTCGGGGCTGAACTGGTCGTCCTCGCCCCACAGGTAGCCGTAGTAGCGGTCGAAGCCGCGCTGGGTAGGCCACGCGTCGAAGGGTCCGGATGCCGACATCTCGGCCGGGGGGATGAGGTGCCACTTTCCGACGGCGTAGCTGCCGTAGCCGGCCGGCCGCAGCATCTCGGGCAGCGTGGCCGCGGCGGGGGAGATGCGGCCGCGGTAGTTCGGGAAGCCGGTGTCGAAGGCGGCGAGGAACCCCATGCCGACGGCGTGGTGGTTGCGGCCCGTGAGCAGGCTCGCGCGAGTGGGCGAGCACAGTGCCGGGGCGTGGAAGTTCGAGTACACGAGGCCGTCGGCTGCGAGGGCGTCGATGTTGGGCGTGCGGATCGAGGATCCGAAGCATCCGAGCTGGGCGAAACCCACGTCGTCGAGCAGCACGACGAGCACGTTGGGGCGGGCTCCCGTGGGCCGCGCGGGCCAGGAGGGCGTGGATTCGGCGGCCGTCTCGGCGACGCGACCCTGATAGCCCGGCTCGAGTTCAGCTGCGGCAGGTTTCACGACGTCGGGACCCTTCGGTGTGGCGGGGGCGTCGAGACGCCCGATCGACTAGATCGATCTAGTGCCTGACTGTATGGGGCTCGTCGTCGGGATGTCAAGAATTGGCGCCGCATGCGGGATTGCGCTTGACATGCGTCGGCGTCGCTGCTCTACTTGCCGACTAGATCGATCCAGCGATCGCGGGAGAACGGGCTCCGTCGGTTCCTCGCGGCACGACTCACAGGAGACACACGAGGGTGAACCCGACCACGAAGACCGGCGCCGGCGAACGGCCGCGGATAGCCGTGCGCGCCCAGGCCGGTCGCATGCTGCCACGCATCCTCTGGGGCACGGCGTCCGTCGCCGTCGTCATCGGCGCGTACTGGCTGTACACCGTGTCGCCCGGCGCCAATCAGGTGATCACTCCGCCGCCGACGAAGATCGTCGAGGCGTTCCTCACCGCACTCGGCAACGGGACGCTTCTCACGCACATCGGCATGAGCCTCTTCCGCGTGCTCGTCGGCTTCGCGATCGGTGCGACTCTCGCGGTGCTCATCGGCTGCACGGCCGGCTGGTTCAGAACCGCCGGGTACATCCTCGACCCGCTCATCGACGCCATCCGTCCCATCCCCGCGCTGGCCTACATCCCGCTCGTGATCGTGTGGATCGGCATCGATGAGCCCGCCCGTATCGCGATCATCATCCTCGCGGTGTTCAAGCCCACGGTCGTGAACACGAGGCAGGGCATGAAGGAGGTGCCGCGCATCTACGTCGAAGCCGCCGAAGCGCTCGGCACGAGCAAGATCGCGACCTTCTGGCGGGTCGCCTTGCCCAATGCGGTGCCGTTCATCATGGCCGGCATGCGCACCGGGCTCTCGACGGGATTCCTTGCCCTGGTCGCCGCGGAACTCATCGCCTCGTCGAACGGCCTCGGATTCCTCATCTCGAACGCCGGACAGAACCTGCGCATCGACATCGTGCTCATGGGCATCGTCGTCATCGGCATCGTCGCGACGATTCTCGACACGATCGCGGTGCGCGTCCAGAACCACCTGACCCGTTGGAGCGAGGCACGTCGATGAGCACGACCACAGCATTCCCCGAGACTGCGACCGAGAGCGGGATCACCGTCGACGGCGTCTGGCAGCGATTCCAGCGGCTCGACGCCCAGGAGCCCTTCGTCGCGCTCAGCGACGTGAACCTCGAGATCACCCGCGGTCGCTTCGTCGCACTCCTCGGGGCGTCGGGATGCGGCAAGTCGACCCTGCTGCGCGCGATCTCCGGGCTCACCTCCCCCACCGAAGGCGTCATCCGGCACCGCGACGAGGTCGTGCGCGGTCCCCATCATTCGCGCGGCTTCGTGTTCCAGGCCGACGCCGTCTTCCCCTGGTTGACGGTGCGGCGCAACATCGAGTTCGGGCTCAAGAGCAGGGGCATCGGTGCCGCAGAACGTCGCACCACCGCCGAGCACTGGGCGGAGATCGTGGGACTCGCCGACTTCCTCGAGGCCTACCCCAAGGAGCTCTCGGGCGGCATGCGCAAGCGGGTCGACCTCGCTCGGGTCTACGCGAACGACCCCGACGTCCTGCTCATGGACGAGCCCTTCGGCGCTCTCGACTCGCAGACCAAGGAGCGGATGCAGCTCGAGCTCCTCAATCTCTGGGAGCAGTCGCGCAAGACCGTCGTGTTCGTGACGCATGACGTCGACGAGGCGATCTTCCTGGCCGACGAGATCGTCGTGATGGCTGCCCGGCCCGGTCGGGTCGCCGAGCAGGTGCCGGTCACGCTCGCGCGTCCGCGCACGCAGGAGACCCGCATCTCCGAGGAGTTCGACGACTACCGGCGACGCATCCGTCAGCTCATGCAGAGCCTCGATGTGACGCGCAACGCCGCCCACTGACCCTGCACCACCCACACAGAGAGAAGGAATGCAATGACGCACTCACGCCGCCATTGGCGGAAGATGATCGCCGGCTTCGCCGGTCTGCTGCTCGCAGCTCCCGTGCTCGCCGCCTGCGCGAACGAGCCCGCCCCCGCCCCCACCGACCCGGGCCTCGAGCCCGTGCCGCCCGTCTCGTTCGGTGTGCTCCGCGCACCGACAGGGGCGCTCGCGGTCGTGACGGGCGAGAAGGGCTGGTTCGCCGAGGCCGGTGTCGACGTCGAGTTCGAGAGCTTCGCCGAGGGCGGCGGGCCCGCCATCATCCAGGCGATGGCGGGCGGAACCCCCGATGTGGCTCTCCTCAACACGGCCGCTGTCGTTCAGGCGCTGGGGCAAGGCACCTTCGACGTGCAGATCGTCTCGGTCGCGGCCGACCCCGCGGCCGCCCTGCCGCTCCTCGCCGTCGCCGGCATCGACTCGGTCGAGGATCTGCGCGGCAAGCGCGTGTCGACCCCGAAGGGTGGCGGCCAGTACTACCTGCTGGCAGCGATCCTCGCCAAGCACGACATGACCTTCGACGACATCGACTACAAGCCGCTCGCCGTCGGCGAGGCCCAGGCCGCGTTCCTGACCGGTCAGCTCGACGCGGTGATCTCCTCGGCCAACGGAACCGTCCTGATCAAGAAGAACATGCCCGACACGAAGGTCCTGTTCGACGGTCACGACTTCGACGAGTCGGATGCGTACAGCAGCCCGGACGTGCTCATCGCGACGCGCGACGCCGTCGAGAACAACCCGGAGGGCGTCGCCCGGTTCGTTCGCGCCTACCATGAGGCCGGCATCGGATTCCTGGAGGACCCGTCCACGCGCGACGAGGCGATCAAGGCGATCCAGGACTACATGACGAGCGTCGGCGCAGGCGTCGACGAGCTCGAGTCCACGCGTGACGCCGTCGATGCGATCGACTTCCCCGGCCTCGCCGAGGCGCAGGAATGGCTGGCATCGCCGGAGTACCTGGCGGCGCTGGAGAACCAGGCGCAGTTCTGGATCGACAGCGGCGTCTTCGCCACGATGCCCGACTTCGCATCCGCGATCAACACCTCGTTGATCAAGTAGTCGATTCGGGGCGGCCGCCCATCGCGGGCGGCCGTCCCGCTTCCGCAGGAGACCATGACCAACTTCCTCTTCATCACGACCGACCAGCACCATCCGCGCGCGCTCGGCTCTGTCGACCCCCGCGTCGTGACGCCGCATCTCGACGGTCTCGCCCGCGAGGGAGTGCGCTTCGATCGCGCCTACTGCGCCAACCCGACCTGCACGCCGACGCGTGCGTCCCTCATCACCGGGCGCTACCCGAGCCAGCACGGGGCCTGGACGCTCGGCACGAAGCTGCCCGAGAGCGAGCAGACCGTCGGCGGGTTGCTCGGAGACGCCGGATATCGCACAGCCCTCCTCGGGAAGGCGCACTTCCAGCCGCTCGCCTCCAGCTCCGAGCACCCATCGCTCGAGGCCTACCCGCTGCTGCACGACCTGGAGTTCTGGCGGTCGTTCCACGGGCCCTTCTACGGATTCGATCACGTCGAGCTGCTGCGCAACCACACGAGCGAGCCGCACGTCGGTCAGCACTACGCCCTCTGGCTCGAGGAACGCGATCCCGACTGGCGACGCTTCTTCCAGGCGCCGGCCGGCTCCCTTCCCCCCGACGCCCGTCACGGGTGGGAGCTCCCGGAGGCCCTTCACTACAACACCTGGCTCGCGGAACGCAGCGAGAGCTACCTCGCGGAGCGTGCCGCCGACGGCGACCCGTTTCTGCTGTGGGTGAGCTTCCCCGACCCGCACCCGCCCTATCTGGTTCCCGAGCCCTGGGCCTCGATGTACGACCCGGCGGTCGTCGAGGTGCCGGAGCTCGTGGCAGGCGAACATGACGCCAACCCGCCGCATTTCGGTCTCACTCAGCACCCCGCCCCCGACTTCTCCCCGTGGCGGGAGAGCGGCCAGCGGCTGCAGGGTATGGAGGAGACGCATCTGCGCGATGAAGAGGAGCGGCGCCGCATCGTCGCCACCTACCACGGGATGATCAGCTTCACGGACGCCGCGATCGGCGCGGTGCTCTCGTCGCTCGAGGCCCATGGGCTGAGCGACGACACCGTCGTCGTCTTCACCGCCGACCACGGTCACTTCTACGGTCAGCACGGGTTGCAGGCGAAGGGCGCCTTCCACTACGAGGACCTCATCCGGGTGCCGATGATCGTGCGGGATCCGCGTGCGCAGGCGCGAGGAGTGGTGAGCGACGCCATCCAGTCCCACGTCGACGTCGCGCCCACCTTCCTGGACTATGCAGAGATCCCCATCCCCGCGACCATGACGGGCGTCTCGCAGCGGGAGGTGTGGACGGGCGCGGCACCGCGGCGGCGGGAGGAGACGATCTGCGAGTTCCATCACGAACCGACCACGCTCAACCTGAGGACGTATGTCGATGAGCGGTACAAGCTGACGGTCTATCAGGGGCGCGAGTACGGCGAGCTGTACGACCTGGAGAACGACCCGCGCGAAGTGCGCAACCTCTGGGATGATCCCGCCCACCGAGACCTCAAGGAGCGTCTGCTCCTGCGGTACATTTGGGCCGAACTCGCGAAGGAGCCCATGTGGATGCCTCGGTTGTCGCGGGCGTGACGGGGGTTCACGGTGCCCGCCGGGTGACGCTCTCGGACGTCGCCGCGCGTGCAGGGGTGTCGCGCGCGACAGCCTCGCTCGTGGTGCGCGGCGAGGGCGCCCTTGCTGCGCAGACGCGGGAACGCGTGCGCGCCGCCATGGACGAGCTCGGCTACGTCTACAACCGTGGCGCCGCAGCCCTGCGAGCGAGCAAGACCCAGTCGATCGGCCTCGTCGTCCCGGACGTCTCCAACGACTTCACCGCCGAGCTCACCGTCACGGTGGAGAACAACGTGGGCGGCCTCGTCACGTTGATCGGCAACTCGCTCGAGGACCTCGACCGACAGGATGCCCTCGTGCGCTCGATGATCGAGCGTCAGGTCGACGGGATGATCGTGCTGCCCGCCGTCGGCACCACCGATCGGCTCGTGGCGATGTTGACCGCGTCCCGCGTTCCCGTCGTGATGGCCACCCGCGAGATGCGATCGACGGGTCTGCCCTACGTCGGCATCGACAACCTGCTGGGTGGGCGCCTCGCCGCCGACCACCTGGTGGGGCATGGAGCGCGTCGGGTGGCATACATCGGCGGTCTCGCCCAGCTTCGTCCGCGGCGCGATCGCGTCGCGGGTGCTCGACGTGCCCTCGTCAAGGCCGGGGGGGAACTCGTCGCCGACATCCCCGGGCCGCCCCGTGGATCGTGGGGGCGAGACATCGCGCGTGAGCTCATCGCGGACGGGCAGCTCCCGGATGCCATCATCTGCCACAACGACCTCGTCGCCTTCGGCGTCTACCGCGCCCTCCGTGAGCGCGGGCTCGGCAACCCTCGCGACCTTCCGATCGTGTCGTACGACGACATCGCGGCGGCCGAGCTGTGGGAGCCGCCGCTCACGAGCGTCGGTGCGAGCGGATACGAGGTCGGCATGCGGTGCGCCGAGGCGTTGTTGCGGCGCATGGCCGCCCCGGAGGCCGAGGCGGAACGCATCCTCGTCTCCCCCCATCTCGTCGTACGTGAATCGTGCGGCTGCGTCGCCGACGCACGCTGACGCGGCACGGCATGATGGAGGAGGAGGAGCGATGGACGAGCACATGAACGGATCCTGTTGCGCGCCGGGTCGCGGCGCATTCGCGCCTGCCGCGACCGAGCCGCCGGTGCAGCCCGACGAGCCGACACCGGAACGCGCGGCGGCAGGCTGAGCGGTGGACGCATCCGCACGACACACGATCGAGACCGTCACGATCCCGGCAGGGAGTTTCCGGATGGGCGACGCGCGCGGCGTCGGCAATCCCGGCGACGGTGAGACGCCCGTCCACGAGGTGCATCTCGACGCCTTCGAGATCGACGCCACGAGCGTCACCAACGAGCAGTTCGCCCGTTTCGTCGACGACACCGGCTACCGTACCGAGGCCGAGGAGTTCGGCTACTCCGCCGTGTTCCACCTGGCGCGCACAGCGCCGGATGACGACGTGCTCGGCCAGCCGCCGCAGACGCCCTGGTGGCTCGGCGTGCGGGGTGCCGATTGGCGGCACCCCGGCGGTGCCGGGTCGACCCTCGACGGGCTCGCGGACCATCCCGTCGTCCATGTGACCTGGAACGACGCCCAGGCCTACTGCGCCTGGGCGGGCCGTCGCCTGCCCACCGAGGCCGAGTGGGAGTACGCCGCGCGGGGCGGACTCGACGGCGCCAGCTATCCGTGGGGCGACGAGGCCCCGGATGCCGACGGCACGTGGCGCTGCAACATCTGGCAGGGCGTGTTCCCGACCTCGAACACCCTCGCCGACGGCTGGCTCACGACGGCGCCCGTGCGCAGTTACGCGCCCAACGGCTACGGACTCTGGCAGACGGTCGGCAACGTATGGGAATGGTGTCAGGACTGGTTCGCCGCGGACTACTACGGCCGGTCGCCGCGTGAGGCGCCGCAGGGTCCGGACTCGGGCACGGTTCGGCTCCTGCGCGGCGGATCGTTCCTCTGCCACGACTCCTACTGCAATCGCTACCGCACCTCCGCGCGGTCCTCCAACACCCCCGACTCGTCGATGTCGAACGCGGGGTTCCGCACCGTCGCGGTCACCTCGTGACGACGTAGATCGCGATCGCGAGCGCCCCGAGGCATCCGAGCGCGGTCGTGGCGATCACCCAGCTGAGCAGCGCGCCGCCGCCGGGCAGCCTCTCCGGCGGCTCGGCCGTGAGCGCGCGGTGCACGCGGGCGTAGCGGCGATGGCCGATCGTGAGCAGCACGGTGATGACGATGATGCCCGCGGCGGCGAGGGCCGGTGCCCAGAACGCACCGAGGTGCGCCACGAGGCGCGCACCGACGAGCAGCCCGAGCGCGATCGAGAGCCCCGTGCGCTGCCAGGCGAGTGCCGTGCGCTCGGGCTGCAGGCCCGGGTCGAACGGCCGCTCGAGGGCGCTCACGGCACGAAGATCCCGATGATCAGCAGCAGGCCGACGAGGCCGACGCCCACACCGAGCGGCCCTGCCAGCCGCGGAGAGGGCAGCGGCCGGGAGGCCCGCATCGCCCGCTCGATGCGCGCCCAGCCGAACCAGGCGTAGACGGGCGTGAGCGTTCCGAGCACGATGAGGATCACCGCGGATGCGAGGTTCAGCACCGGAGAGATCGGCAGCTCGAACGCCTCGAGGGCGACACCCCCCGCGATGAGCGCCAGGGAGGTGCGGATCCAGGCCAGGAAGGTGCGCTCGTTCGCGAGGGTGAAGCGGGGGTCGGGCTCGGTTCCGGTGCCGTACACCCCGCGGGGGAAACGGCGGTCGTCGTCTGATCTGCTCATCTCGCCTCGAGCCTAGAGCGATCCGTGCGCCGGGCGTCGCAGGCTCGGCCTAGGCTCGGATCTCGTGACCGTCATCGCCGCATCCGAGCTCGTCAAGCGCTACGGCGACTTCGCCGCCGTCGACGGCATCTCCTTCGAGGTCGCGCCGGGTGAGTCGTTCGGCCTGCTCGGCCCGAACGGTGCCGGCAAGTCGACGACCATGCGGATGGTCGGGGCCGTCTCGACGCGCACGAGCGGGTCGCTCACGGTGCTCGGCCTCGATCCCGACGACTACGGTCCGGAGATCCGATCACGGCTCGGTGTGGTGCCCCAGCAGGACAACCTCGACAACGAGCTGCGGGTGCGCGAGAACCTGCTCACCTACGGCCGCTACTTCGGGCTGCCCCGCCGGCTCGTGGCCGAGCGCGCCGACGAGCTGCTGCAGTTCGCTCAGCTCGCCGATCGGGCCGGCGCCAAGGTCGACGAGCTCTCGGGCGGCATGAAGCGCCGCCTCACGATCGCGCGCGCCCTCATCAACGATCCCCGCATCCTGCTGCTCGACGAGCCGACGACGGGGCTCGACCCGCAGGCGCGCCACATCCTGTGGGACCGGCTGTTCCGCCTCAAGGAGCAGGGCACGACCCTGCTGCTCACGACGCACTACATGGACGAGGCCGAGCAGCTGTGTGATCGGCTCGTGGTGGTCGACCACGGCCGCATCATGGCCGAGGGCAGCCCCGCATCCCTCATCCGCGCCTACTCGACGCGCGAGGTGCTCGAGGTGCGCTTCGGCTCGGATCGCAACGCGGATGCCGCGGTCGCCCTGGCTGGGCTCGGCGACCGCCTCGAGGTGCTCCCCGACCGCGTACTCGTCTACGCCGAGGACGGCGAGGCGGCGCTCACCGAGGTGGTGGCGCGCGGGCTTCAGCCCCTCACGAGCCTCGTGCGGCGCTCGAGCCTCGAGGATGTCTTTCTGCGCCTCACGGGGCGGAGCCTCATCGAATGAGCGGGAGCCAGGGGATGAGCGAGGTCACGATACGCGATCTCGCCGACGAGGCGCGCGCGGCGGGTGCTCGCGCCCGCCGGTTCGGCGCCTGGTACAGCGCCGAGCATCACGTGCGGGTGTGGCGCCGGTACCTCGGGGTCAACGTCGCCTCGGCGATCGGCACGCCCGTCATGTACCTCTTCGCGTTCGGCGTCGGACTCGGTGTGCTGGTGAACGCGAACGTCGGGCCGGGCGGCGTCGACGGTGTCAGCTACCTCGTCTTCATCGCGCCAGCCCTCATCGCGACCGCCGCGGTCACGATCGCCTCCGATGAGTTCACCTACCCGGTCATGCAGGGCTTCAAGTGGAATCCGATCTACGTCGGCATGCACGCGGCCCCCATCTCGGCGCGTCAGGTGGTCGACGGCGTCGTCATCTTCGTCGCGGTGCGCATCTTCGCGACGACCTTCGTGTACTTCCTCGTGATGGCGGCGTTCGGCGCCGTGCCGCTCGTGACGGGCCTGCTGACCGTTCCCATCGCGACGCTCACGGGGATCGCCTTCGGGGCGCCGCTCTTCGCCTACGCGGCGGCACAACGCGAGGATCGGGGTCAGTTCGCCGTCGTGCAGCGGGTGCTCGTGCTGCCGCTCACGCTGTTCAGCGGCACCCTTTTCCCGCTCGAGCAGCTGCCGGTGTTCCTGCAGCCGATCGGCTGGCTCTCGCCGCTGTGGCATGGCGCCGAACTGGGCCGGGTCAGCTCGTACGGCGCCGAGCGTCCGGGCTGGCTCATCGTCGTGCATCTCGTCTTCCTCGCGGTCCTCGCCATCGGAGGATGGCGGCTCACGGTGCGCATCACGCGGAAGAGGCTCGACGCATGAGCACCGTCACCGAGGGGCGCACCTTGCGGCCCGGCGGGGTGCGATCCCTGTACGCGGGCAACGCGCGCGCCGTCGTCGGCCGGGGACTGCAGGCGACCCGCTCGAGCAACTGGGTCGTGGTGGCATCCGGTTTCGTGGAGCCGATCTTCTACCTGCTCTCCCTCGGCATCGGGCTCGGCGCCTACATCGGAACCGTCGCGGATGCCGCGGGTCGCGAGATCCCGTACGCCGCCTACATCGCGCCGGCGCTGCTCGCGGTGTCGGCCATGAACGGAGCCATCTACGACTCGACCTGGAACGTGTTCTTCAAGATGAACTTCGCGAAGATCTACGAGGGCATGCTCGCGACGAGTCTCGGTCCGCTGGATGTCGCGCTCGGCGAGATCCTGCTGGCCCTCTTCCGCGGGGCGATCTACGGCGTCGGCTTCCAGTTCGTGATGCAGCTCATGGGCCTCAACCTCTCGTGGTGGGCGGTGCTCGCGGTGCCGGCGGTCATGCTCGTCGCGTTCGGGTTCGCCTCCGTCGGCATGGGGGTGACGAGCTACTTCACGACCTTCCAGCAGATGGAGTGGATCATGTTCGTGCTCATGCCGATGTTCATGTTCTCCGCCACGTTCTTCCCGATCTCGGTGTATCCGGAACCGCTCCAGTGGCTCGTCATGGCGCTGCCGCTGTGGCACGGTGTCGAGCTCATCCGGGGCTTCACGACGGGTGCGGTCGGCCCCGACGCGCTCGTGCACGTGCTGTACTACCTCGTGATGATCGCCGTCGGGCTGTTCTTCACGACGCGACGGCTGCGCGCGTTGTTCCTCGACTGAGGGATCAGGAGGGCTGTCGGCCGGTGGCCCCCACGGCGATGCGCAGGGGATTGAACGTCAATCGTCCGTACGCCACGACCGACCAGCGGTCCGAATCCCGTGACATCAGCTGCGCCTCGACGAGCAGCGCCGGCGACCCCGCCGCCAGTTGGAACTCATGCGCGGAGGACGCATCCAGCAGCACCGGCACGACCGTGTGCTCGACGCGATCGACGGGGATCTGCTCGACATCCCGCAGGAAGGTCGACACGCCGTACGTCAGGGCCTCGATGTGCACCTCGTGCCCGCGGAGCACGGCCGGGATGAGGTGCTCGCCGATGGCGACGGCGGTTCCGTCGACATCGTAGACGCGCCGCACGCGGTACACCGGGTCGCCGGCGCTCAGCCCGAGCTGCTCTGCGGCATCGGCGGACGCGGGCTCCTGCTGCACGGCGACGGAGCGGATCGTGAAGGGCGTGCCGGTGCTCTCGAGGAACGAGGCGATCGAGACGATCTCGTCGATCGGATACCGCGGCCGTGCGGGGGTGGAGACCGGCGCGCTCTCCGGCCCCGGCACGATGAAGGTGCCCAGTCGCCGCCGCCGCTCGATGACTCCGTTGGCCTCGAGGCGGGCGAGTGCTTCGCGCAGAGTGTTGCGGGAGATCCCCAGGTGCTCGCTGAGCTCCGTCTCGCGGGGAAGTCGCGGTGTGCCCGCCTCGCGGTACGAGGTGATGAGCGCGTCGAGCTTCTCCTCGGCGACGACCACATGGGGACGTGCAGTGCGTGTCATCTGAACCTCCATCGCGTGTTGAACCTATCGGATCTCTCACCTGGCGTCTAGTTCTCGGCTTGACATCTCGCGAACGCTTGGACACACTGGCCGGGATGCCTTAACGACCTACCTATGAACCATTAAAGGTTCAACACGAAGTGTGAGTCAAAGATGCCCCCACAATCGATCGAGAACGCCGCGTCGTCGGCTCCTCCCGTCACCGAGTCCGTCGAGGGCGAGGAAAGCCTCGCCCGCCGCGTGCGGAAGATCCTGCTGAACGCCGGTCTCGGCACACTCGGCTTCATCATCATCACGGCCGTCTGGGCCGCGGTGTCGATGTCGGGGGTGATGCGCGCGGGCCTCATCCCGACGCCCGTCGCCGTGTTCAGCGTGATGGTCGAGGGCCTCGCCTCCGGGTCGCTGCTCAACGACCTGATCGTCAGCACCCGTCGCGTGGTGATCGGCCTGGCGATCGGCATGGTCGCCGCCATCCCGGTCGGATTCGTGCTGGGCTGGTTCCCGAAGGCGCGCATCACCTTCAACCCGCTCGTCAACTTCTTCCGGGCCCTGCCCCCGATCGCGCTCGTGCCGCTCGTGGTGATCTACTTCGGCATCGGCGAGCTGGGGCGCGAGTCCATCCTCGTCTACGGCGCCTTCTTCGCGACCGTGATCATCGTCTACGAGGGAGTCGCCGGCATCGAGGAGAAGTACGTCCGTGCCGGACAGACCCTCGGGGCAGATCGCGCCGAGATCTTCACGAAGATCGTCTTCCCGCTGTCGTTGCCGCACATCTTCACCGCCGCGCGCGTCTCGCTGGGCATCGCCTGGTCGTCGCTCGTCGCCGCCGAGCTCGTGGCCGCACAGGACGGCCTCGGCGCCTCCATCCAGAACGCCAGCAACTTCCTCGACGTGCCGAGGATGTACGCCGGCATCATCCTCATCGGGATCGCGGCGCTCGCCATGGATCTCATCATCCGGATCATCGCCGCGCGCGTGCTGCGCTGGCAGGACAGGGGAGAACGATGACCTCCACCACCCAGCGAGGAGTCGCGATCCGCGGCCTCAGCAAGTCGTTCGGCAAGGCGGCCCGCCGCGTGACGGTGCTGAACGACATCTCGCTCGACATCGCCGAGGGCGAGTTCATCGCGGTCGTCGGCCCGAGCGGCTCGGGCAAGAGCACCCTCTTGAACGCCATCGCCGGCTTCATCACGCCCGACGCGGGCACGATCGAGGTCGACGGGGTGCCCGTGACGAAGCCCGGCCCCTCGCGGTGCGTGGTGTTCCAGGAGTACGCGATCTTCCCCTGGCTCACCGTCGAGCGCAACATCGACTTCGGCATCCGACTGCGCGGGTGGAAGGGCGACGCGAAGGATCGTGCGCGCATCACGGATCACTATCTCGACCTCATGGGTCTCACCGCGTTCCGCGACGCGCTGCCCAAGACGCTCTCGGGCGGGATGCGACAGCGCGTGGCCATCGCGCGGGCCTACGCTGTCGACCCCGGCATCCTGCTCATGGACGAGCCGTTCGCAGCCCTCGACGCGCAGACCCGAGAGCAGATGCAGCATGCGCTCATCGGGCTCAACAAGGAGGAGCAGCGCACCGTCTTCTTCGTGACGCACCAGGTCGAGGAGGCGCTCTACCTCGCCGACCGCGTCGTGGTGCTCGGCGCCCGGCCCACGCGCATCGAGGAGATCGTCACAGTGCCATGGGGCCGTGAGCGGACCCCCGAGATCAAGCTCAGCGACGACTTCATCAAGCTCCGACGGTATGTCGAGGACCTCCTGCACCACGCCGGTCAGGGGGAGGAAACACCCCAATGAACGAAGGAAAGCACATGAAGAGGCACATGAAGAGGTATGGCATCGCCGCCATCGCCGCATCCGCCGCCCTGATGCTCGCCGCGTGCGGCGCGACCGGGCCCGAGCAGGCGCAGGGCGAGGAGTACGTCACCGTCCGCGTCGGCTACATCCCGGGTGCACACGACATCGCACAGCTGTTCGTCGCGGAGCGCGCCGGCCACTTCGAGGAGCAGGGCATCCGCATCGAGACGACGGCGTTCCAGACGGGCATCTCGCTCGCGCAGGCGCTCACGGGCGGAAGCCTCGACGTCGGTGTCATGGGTGCGGTCGTGGCGAACTTCCCCGCCAAGGGGCAGGGCAAGCTGTTCGTGCTCAACAACCAGCAGGTCGACATCCACCAGATCTGGGCCGCCCCCGGATCGGGCATCACGAGCATCGACGACCTCGCGGGCAAGACCATCGCGACGACGAGCGGCACCGCGGCCGACCTCGTGCTGCAGGTGGCGCTCGACAAGGCCGGACTCAGCCGCGACGACGTCGAGGTGGTCAACCTCGACATGCCCGCGGCGACCAACGCCTTCGTGACGGAGAACGTGGATGCCGCCTCCATCTGGTCGCCCTTCGACAAGCAGGTGGCCGAGCTGCTGCCCGACGCGACGCTCGTGGCCACCGCGGCCGAGCTGGGCTCGCCCATCTCGGGCGGATGGGTCGCCAGCAACGCCTTCTACGAGGAGCACCCCGACCTCGTGAAGGGCATGGTGCGCGCGTGGCAGGCCGCGAACGACGACCTCGTCAACGACCCGGAGGGATCGTTCGACATCTTCTGCCCGCGCATCGAGCAGAACATGGACCGCGAACTCTGCGAGACGCTCTACGCCAAGACCGACCTGCTCACCAACGAGGAATGGGCCGAGCTGTACTCCGACGGCACGGCGCTCGGATGGCTCGAGAACATGCAGTCGGTCTTCGAGCAGATCGGCGCCCTCGAGGGAGCCGAGCTGCGGCCGGAGGACTACTTCGACACGCAGCTCTTCCTCGACGCGCTCGCCGAATGATCATGCGGTGGGGGCGGCGCACACCGTGCCGCCCCCACCGTGCAGGAGAAGGTTGTCCATGCACGCGGATGTCGCTCCCCGGTGGGGCATCAATTCACAGACCACCCCGACGGCCGACGTCGAGGAGTTCCTGCGCTCGGCAGGGGCGGCCGGGCTGACGCTCGTGGAGCTCGCGGCGGAGATCATCGATCGCCCCGCCTCCGAGATCCGCGCGATGAGCGCGGCGGCATCCACCTCGATCCTCGGGGTCTGCCCGTCGCGAGACGTGCTCGATTGGCATCACGACTGGAATGACGAGCTCGCACGCCGCCTCGAGTCCGAGTTCCGCCGCGCGGCCGAGCTCGGCGCCCGCTACTTCGTGATGCCGTTCATGCGAGAGGGCGGCACCGCCGAATCGGTCCGTGCCGCGCTCGAGCTCGCGGTGCCGCGTGCTCGCGCGGTGGGTCTCGCGCTCGCCGTCGAACCGATCGGGCATGTCGACGTGCTGCGCACGGCACGCGAACTCGCGCCCGTGCTGGAGACCCAGGACCCGCAGACGGTCGGGTTGCTTCTTGACTCGTTCCACTTCTTCCGCGCGGGTCAGCATGTCGAGGACCTCGCGGCCTACGACGGCATCCCCATCTGGGGGCTGCAGATCTCGAACATCAACGATGTGCCGCTCGAGCAGGCGCTCGGCTATCGCGATCGGCGTTTCCCGCTCGACGGTCGGATGCCGGTCACCGAACTCTGCGCGCGCGTGCTCGCCGAGCGCCCCGACGTTCCGGTGATCGTCGAGGTCATCGGAGACGTCGCTCGGGCGACACCGACACCGGAGGGCATGCGACGCGCCCGCCATCACCTCGACGACATCCGGAGCGCGATCCCGGACAGGAAGGCCTGACATGCAGAACTCACCCAACATCCTCATCGTGATCGCGGATCAGCTGGTGGCGGATCTCACGGGCGCCTACGGGCACCCCGTGGTGCGCACCCCGAACCTCGAGCGTCTCGCCGCCCGCGGCGTGCGCTTCGACAGCGCCTACTGCGCCTACCCCGTGTGCTCGCCCTCGCGCAGCTCGATGCTGTCGGGACGCTTCGCCTCGACCAACTCGGCGTGGGACAACGCGACGCCGATCGCCTCCGACGTCCCGATGCTGCCGCACTACCTGTCGACGCTCGGGTACGACACCGCCCTGAGCGGCAAGATGCACTTCGTCGGTGCGGATCAGGTGCACGGCTTCGCCAAGCGGCTCACGACCGACATGTTCCCGAGCACGCTCGCCTGGACGCCGGATCGCGACACCGTCGGCCGCTTCGTGCACCCCGGCAACCCCGACGGGCCGCCGATCGCGATCGACTACGTCGACGCGGGCCCCGTGCAGTGGACCGATCAGCTCCAGTTCGACGAGGAGACGCACTACCGGGCCCTCGAGTTCATCCGCGCCAAGCGCACGGTGCCGCGCGGCTCCCTGCAGGTGCCGGCCGCCGAGCGGGATGACCGGCCGTGGCTGCTGATCGCGTCGTATCACCACCCGCACGAGCCCTTCCTGGTTCCGCAGCACTACTGGGACCTCTACGAGGGCGAGCCGATCGATCCGGTCGCGCACCCCGCATCCGCGTCGATGCCGCACAGCGCGATGGACGGCTGGGTCGACGCCCTGCACGGGGTCGACGGCGTCGACCTCACCGACGACGAGGCCGTGTACCGGATGCGACGGGCCTACTTCGGTCTCGTGAGCTACATCGACGACAAGCTCGGAGAGCTGCTCGACGTGCTCGAGCAGACCGGGCAGGCCGAGAACACCATCGTGGTGTTCACGAGCGACCACGGCGACATGCTGGGAGAGCGCGGGATGGTGCAGAAGCGCACGTTCTACGAGTGGTCGGCCCGCGTGCCGTTCATCGTCGGTGGCGCCGCGGTCGCCGCCCCCGGCCGCACGAGCGACACCCCGGTCTCGCTCGTCGACCTGCTGCCGACCCTGTGCGAGGTCGTGGGGGTCGACCCGATTCGGGCGGATGGCCGCAGCATCGCGGCGGAGCTGCGGGGCGACGACCTCGAGCAGGCTCCGGTCTTCGTCGAGTACCACTCGGAGGGCGTCTACGCACCGTGCTGGTTGCGTCGCGAGGGCACGCTGAAGTACGTGTACATCCACGGGCACGGCGAGCAGCTCTTCGATCTCGCGAGCGACCCGGATGAGCTCCACGACCTCGCCGGTGACCCGGCGTACGCCGACCATGTCGCCCGCGCGCGAGCCGACATCCTCTCCCGCTTCGACGCCGACGAGATCGAGCGACGGATCCGCCAGAGCATCGAGGATCGCCGCCTCGTGCGCTCGGCGATGGCCGCCACCGGCACGGTGTGGGCCTACGACCCCGACCCGAAGCTCTTCACCCAGTACTGGCGCGAGACCTGAGGCCGCCTACGGCAGCGCCTCGGGGATCTCCAGCTCGGCGTCGTCGAGCGAGACGTCTCGCGTCTCGCGCCCGAGCAGCAATGCCACGAGGGTGAGCACCGACATGACCGAGAGGTAGACGCCGACCCAGAACGGGCTGCCGCCGCCGAGGCCCCACAGCCAGACCGCGATGAACGGGGCGACGGCGGCCCCGAGGATCGACGAGACGTTGTAGGAGATGCCGGATCCGGTGTACCGCAGCGCGGTGGGGAACAGCTCCGGCAGCAGCGCCCCCATGGGCCCGAAGGTGAAGCCCATGAGGGTGAAGCCGAGCACGAGCCACAGCACGACCCCGGTCGTGCCGAACGAGAGCAACGGCACCCAGAGCAGCCCGAACGCGATGATGGCGAGGGTCACCACGATGAGCGTCGGTCGCCGCCCGAAGCGATCCGCGAGCGGTCCCGAGACGAGCGTGAAGATCCCGAAGAAGACGACTCCGAGGATCATGAGCAGCACGAACGTCGTGTAGTCGTAGCCGAGTCCCGGTACCTTCGCGTCCACGGGGGCGCGTCCGTAGCCCAGCGAGAACGTCGTCATGAGGTAGAAGAGCACATAGGTCGCGAGCATGTAGAAGGTGCCGAGGATGAGCTCGCGCCAGTGCGTGCGGAACACCTCCGCGAGCGGCACCCGCGCGAGGCGGCCCGACGAGGCCGCCCTCGAGAACGTCGCCGACTCCACGAGCCGCAGCCGCACCCAGAGACCCACGGCCACCATGACGGCCGAGAACAGGAACGGGATGCGCCAGCCCCAGTCGAGGAACTCCTGCGACGGCAGCGATGGATCCGCCGAGGGGAGAACTGCCGCGATCAGCAGGAAGAGACCGTTGGCGATGATGAACCCGATGGGTGCGCCGAGCTGCGGGAAGGTGCCGTACCAGGCGCGCTTGCCCTCAGGCGCGTTCTCGGTTGCGACGAGCGCCGCCCCCGACCATTCGCCTCCCAGCGCGAACCCCTGCGCGAGCCGCAGCACCACGAGCAGCAGCGGCGCGACCCATCCGATCGCCGCATAGGTGGGCAGCAGCCCGATCAGGAAGGTGGCGATGCCCATCGTGAGCAGGGCCCCGACGAGGGTCACCTTGCGGCCGCGTCGGTCGCCCAGATGGCCGAAGAACACGGCACCGAGCGGCCGGGCCACCATGGCGGCGCCGAACACGGCGAATGACGAGAGGAGCGCCGTGGTCTCGTCGCCCGTCGGGAAGAACAGGTGGGGGAACACCAGCACCGCCGCCGTCGCGTAGACGTAGAAGTCGTAGAACTCGATCGTCGTGCCGATCAGGCTCGCTACCACCACGCGCGAACGGGGGTTCGCGGGAGCGGATGCGGTCGCCGGTGCGCTGCTCATGAGGCAAGCCTGGCACGGGCAGACCGATCCGTCTGCCCTCGCTGTGCGCGCTTCTGCACCTACGACCGGACGCGCGGCGTGGACTGCCGCACGACGAGCTCCGCGCCGAACGGCGTCAACTGCGGGGGCGGCGCGGTCGGATGCGCGAGCTGCTCGAGCAGGAGAGCGGCGGCCGCGCGCCCGATCTCGTACCCGGGCTGACGGATGGTGGTGAGCGGCACGACCGCCTGGTGCGCGAGCGCGATGTCGTCGAAGCCGACGATCGCGATCTCGCCGGGCACCTCGATGCCGTGCCGCAGGAAGCACGTGAGTGCGCCGACCGCGACGACGTCGTTGGCCGCGAAGACGGCGTCGGGGCGCTGCTCCCGGGGGAGTGAGAGCATGCCCTCGGCCGCCTGCAGACCCGCCTCGCCGCTCAGCTCGGGTACGGGGACGGCGACCACCGAGATGCGCTCGCCCGAGGCGGCTACTGCGTCGCGCAATCCGTTGAGGCGTTCTTCGGACTGCACGACGTCGTCGGGGTTGCCGAGGAAGGCGATGCGCCGACGGCCCGTGTCGATGAGGTGGGAGCCGGCGAGGCGCCCGCCGCCCCGGTCGTCGAAGGGAACCGATGCGAATCGGGGTGAGCTGTGCGGAGGTCCGACGACGACCGACTTCACTCCGCGCTCGGCGAGGCGCTCGAGTCGAGTCGTCACGTCGCCCTGCGGGTAGATGACGATGCCCTGCACGCGGTGGGCCTCGAACATGTCGAGGTTGTCGCGCTCCTGCTGCTCGTCGCGGTTGCTGTTGCTGAACATGAGCGACCACGGGCTGTCCCGGATGACGTCCTCCACGCCGCGGGAGAGCTCGGCGAAGTACGGCTGCCAGGCGTCGATGAGGCTCACGGCGAGGAGCTTGCCGGTGCCCGCCCGCAGCTGGCGGGCGGATTCGTTGGGCACGAAGCCGAGCTCGGCGATCGCCGCGCGCACGCGCTCTCTCGTCCCCTCGCCGAGCAGGTGCGGATGGTTGAGGAAGTTCGACACTGTCGACGAAGAGACGTTCGCGAGCGCCGCGACGTCCTTCACGCTTGCCGGCATCCGTGCTCCTGATTCGTCGCGGGTTCTCACGTCAGGCTACTGAAGCAACTTGACACGTTTCAATGCGTGCACCTAGCCTCGCGGGAGGCGATTGCAACGTGCCAATCCCCGCAGCGAAAGGACCTCACACTCATGACCATCGGTTGCCATGGACTCGTCTGGACGGGCGTCTTCGACGCAACCGGCATCCGCCTCGCCGCGGAGAAGACCAAGAGGGCCGGGTTCGACCTCATCGAGTTCCCGCTCATGGACCCGTTCAGCTTCGACGTCGCGGCCGCCCGAGGGGCCCTCGACGAGCACGGGCTCCAGGTGAGCGCCTCCCTCGGGCTCTCGGAGGCGACGGACATCTCGAGCGAGGACGCGTCGGTCGTCGCGGCGGGGGAAGCGCTGCTGCTGCAGGCCGTCGACGTGCTGGCCGAGCTGGGCGGAACCTACTTCTGCGGCGTGATCTACAGCGCCATGAAGAAGTACATGGAGCCGGCGACGCCGCAGGGCATCGCCAACAGCCAGCGCGTCATCGCCCGAGTGGCCGACCACGCCGCCGAGCGCGGCGTGCGGGTCGCGGTCGAGGTCGTCAACCGGTATGAGACCAACATCCTCAACACCTCGCGGCAGGCGCTCGCCTACCTCGCCGAGATCGACCGGCCCAATCTCGGAGTGCACCTGGACACGTACCACATGAACATCGAGGAGTCGGACATGTTCGCCCCCGTGCTCGACGCGGCCGCGGCCCTGCATTACGTGCACATCGGCGAGAGCCACCGCGGCTACCTCGGCACGGGATCGGTCGACTTCGACACGTTCTTCCGGGCGCTCGCGCGGCTCGACTACCAGGGGCCGATCACCTTCGAATCGTTCTCCTCGGCCGTCGTGGCGCCGGATCTCAGTCGCATGCTCGGCATCTGGCGCAACCTCTGGACCGACAACGACGACCTCGGCGCGCACGCCAACGCCTTCATCCGCGGCAAGCTCGCCGCCGTCGACACGATCCGCCTGCACTGAGCCGGCCCCGAGCGAGGAGGAACCGCATGGGAGTGCTCGTCATCGGGGAGGCGCTCGTCGACGTCGTCGAGGGGCGGGCCCATGTCGGCGGGAGTCCGCTCAACGTATCGGTGGGTCTCGCCCGCCTCGGCCGGCCCACCCGGCTGCTGACCCGGTACGGCGCCGACGATGCGGGGCGGCTCATCGACGCGAGGTTGCGGGAGAACCAGGTCGAGGTCGTGCACGGCATGGATGCGGATCCCACGAGTTCCGCTCGGGTGACGCTCGATGCCGCGGGTGTGCCGAGCTACGACTTCGACATCCGCTGGCGGCTCGACGACTGCTCGGCGGATCGTGTGCTCGACTCCCGCACGCGCGTCGTGCACACCGGCTCGATCGCCACCGTGCTGCAGCCGGGCGCCGACACCGTGCGCGACATCGTACGCAGCGCCCGTGCGGGGGCCCTGGTGACCTTCGACCCGAACTGCCGCCCGAGTGTCGTGCCCGACCGGGCGCTCGCCGTCGCGCATGCGGAGGCGTTCGTCGCCCTGAGCGACGTCGTGAAGGCATCCGATGAGGACCTCGCGTGGCTCTACCCGATGCGCTCACTCGAGGGGACGATGCGGGCATGGCTCGAGCTGGGCGCCACCCTCGTCGTCGCAACCCGGGGTGGCGAGGGCGCCTGCGCGACGACCGCCGAGCTGAGCGTCGAGGTGCCGGGGATCGCCGTGGAGGTGGCCGACACCGTCGGCGCCGGTGACTCGTTCATGGCGGCGCTCATCGATGCGCTGCTGGACCGCGCATCCGCCGGTGACGCCGTCGCTGCGGCGCTCGAGGATCTGACCTCCCGGGAGTTGGGGAGTATCCTCACCCAATGCGCTCGCGCCGCGGCGATCACCGTGTCGCGCCCGGGCGCCGATCCGCCGCGTCGGCATGAACTCGACGCGCATAAGGAGGCCGCCGTATCCCGATGATCGATATCACCCTGCTGCCCGACTCCTGGCTCACGGAGCTGCTGCTGCTGGCGCTCGCCTTCGTGCTGTCGGTGGCGATCGGCGTGGAACGCTCGCGACGTCTCAAGAGCGCGGGCCTGCGAACGCACACTCTCGTCGGGCTCGGCTCGGCCATGTTCACCCTCGTATCGGCGTACGGCTTCCAGTCGATTCTCGGCCCGGATGTCACGCTCGACCCCTCCCGCATCGCGGCCCAGATCGTCTCCGGCATCGGCTTCCTCGGCGCGGGCGTCATCTTCGTCAAGAACGACGCCGTGAACGGGCTCACGACCGCGGCCTCGGTGTGGATGACCGCGGCCATCGGCATGGCGTGCGGCGCCGGGATGCCGGTGCTCGCGATCGCGGGGACCGCGCTCCACCTCGCCTCCGTGACGCTGCTCACGATGCTCAACAAGCGCATCCGGCGCTCCGTGATCTCGGAGCCAGGTGTGGAGATCCGCTATCGCTACAGCAAGGCCGTGCAGACGGCGGTGCTCGAGGTCGTGGCCGAATCCGGCTATGCGGTCACGCGCATCAGCCGACCGGGCGATTCGGACGAAGGCGTGCTGCAGATCCGGTCACCCGGTCACATCAGTTCGGCCAAGCTCGATGAGCTGCTGAGCGAGCTCGCGGCGCTGCGGGGAGTACGCTCGGCCTCCCGCGTCGAGAGTGACGACGACGACTGATATCTCTGACCCCGTCTAGATATTCAATAACCTGCTAGGGTGACGATATTGAATGTCGGCGGCGCGAGCGAGAGGCGCCGCCAGAGGGGAACAGCATGTCCTTCCCGACGCTGCCGCGGGGCACCTACGGCAACAAGCAGCCCACCAACCGAGGGATCGAGGGGATCATGACCCGCTACCTCGTGCGCCAGGCTCGCAAGCCGCGCAAGCCCGGCGCGCGCAACGGCGCCTCGGTGCTCGCGCTCACCACGATCGGAGCCAGGAGCGGCCGGGAGCGCACGAGCCCCGTCGGCTACGGCGTCGACGGCGACGGATGGCTCATCACGGCGAGCGCGGCCGGTGCCGCGAACCACCCCGCGTGGTACTACAACCTCGCCGCGCATCCCGACCAGGCCGTCATCGAGGTCGGGGGAGAGCGGATACCCGTCACCGCGACGCAATACGACCCTGAGGAGGCGGAGCGGAAGTTCGCGGAGATCATCGCGAGCGCAAGCCCCATGGCGCGGCGCACCCTGCTCGGCTACCGCGCATCGACCGACCGCGTCATCCCCATCATCCGGCTCGCGCGCCGGTGACCTCGCGGCGTCAGGCGCCCCGCACCCGGCGGAGGACCCGCACGGTCGCGAGCACGGCCTCCGCCGCCTCCCGGCCCTTGTCCTCCTTCGATCCCGCGAAGCCTGCCCGATCGATGCCCTGCTGCTCGTCGTCGAGGGTCAGCACGCCGAAGCCCACGGGCTTGCCGGTGTCCAGCGCGACCCGGGTCAGGCCGTCGGTGGCCGCGTTGGAGACGAAGTCGAAGTGCGGCGTGCCGCCCCGGATGATCACTCCGAGCGCCACCACACCATCCGCTCCGGCCTCGAGCGCGGCCTTCGCCACGACGGGCAGTTCGAAGCTGCCGGGAACCCGGAACACCTCGACCTCGGCACCCGCTGCCGCGAGCGTGCGCAGCGCGCCCGTCAGCAGACCCTCGGTGATGCGCTCGTGCCAGGTGCCGGCGACGACCGCGATGCGGAGCCCTGCGCCGTCGGTGTCGAGCTCGGTCGGGCGTCCGTCGCCGCTCATTCGCTGATTCCCTTCGTGAGACCAGCCACCAGCTCCTGGTGGCTGGGCAGTGCATGGCCCATCCGGTCGCGCTTCGCGTCGAGGTAGCCCTCGTTGAACTCGCCCACGCCGACGACGAGCGGTACGAGCTCGTCGACCTCGATGCCGCGTTCGGCGAGCTGCCGCGCCTTCTCGGGGTTGTTGCTCAGCAGCCGCACCCGCCGGATGCCGAGATCCTTGAGGATGCCCACCGCCGCCCCGTAGTCACGCGCGTCGGCGGGCAGACCGAGCGCGAGGTTGGCGTCCAGGGTGTCGAAGCCGTCCTCCTGCAGACGGTAGGCACGCAACTTGTTGATGAGTCCGATGCCGCGGCCCTCCTGCCCGCGCAGGTAGACGACCACGCCGCCCTCGGCCTGGATGGTGTCGAGGGCCGCCTGCAACTGCGGGCCGCACTCGCACTTGAGCGAACCGAACGCCTCGCCCGTGAGGCACTCCGAGTGCACGCGCACGAGCGCCCCGTCGGTGGGCTCTCCCGAGATCCAGGCGACGTGGTCGGCTCCCGTCGAGCGGTCGCGGTACGCACGCACCCGGAAGCTGCCGTGCGCCGTCGGCACGGTCGTCTCGACCTCGAAGCTCACCCGCTGCCACTCGGGCACCGTCACCTCTGCCGCGGGGTCCCGCTCGCAGCGGCGCTCTTCCATGAAGCGGATGAGCGCCTCGATCGTGATGACCGGCACGTCATCCCGAGCGCCGAGACGGATGAGCCCCGGCAGCCGCATCATCTCGCCGTCCTCGTCGACGATCTCCGAGATCGCGCCCACGGGCGTCAGGCCCGCCAGCTTGAGCAGGTCGACCGCCGCCTCCGTGTGGCCGTCGCGTTCGCGCACCCCGCCGTCGACCGCGCGCAGGGGCAGGATGTGCCCGGGTCGGTGCAGACTCGCGGGCGTCGAGGCCGGGTCGGCGAGCACCCGCAGGGTGTGGGCGCGATCGGATGCCGAGATGCCGGTCGAGAGCCGGTTCGCCGCGTCGACCGACACCGTGTAGGCGGTGCCGCGCGGATCCTCGTTGTGCGCCACCATGGGCGGCAGCTCGAGGCGGTCGGCGATCTCGTTCGTCATGGGGGCGCAGATGAAGCCCGAGGAGTGCTTCACCGTCCACGCGATCCACTCCTGGCTCGCGGTCTCGGCGGCGAGTACGACGTCGCCCTCGTTCTCGCGTCCTTCGTCGTCGGCAACGATCACGGGCCGCCCCTTGCGCAGCGCCTGCAGTGCGGTGGGGATGTCGCTGAGGCTCATCGCCGTGCTCCTGTCTCCTGAGGGGTCGCGAACTGTGCTGACGTCGGCGTGTTGAGGGCGCTCCGCGACCCCTCACCGAAGGCCAGCATCCGCTCCACATGCCGCGCGAGGATGTCGGTCTCGAGATTCACGCGGTCGCCCGTGGTGAGCGCGCCGAGGGTCGTGGCCGCGAGCGTCTCGGGGATGAGCGACACCTCGAACCACTGCGCGGCCTCGGTGGCGTCCGACACGGCGCTCACGGTGAGCGAGGTGCCGTCGATGGCGATCGAGCCCTTGCGCGCCACGAGCGGGGCGAGTTCGGTCGGCAGCGAGAAGCGCACGACGCGCCACGCCGATCCGTCCTCCGTCGACAGCACGGTCGCCGTGCCGTCCACGTGCCCCTGCACGATGTGGCCGCCGAGTCGATGGCCCACCGCCGTGGCGCGCTCGAGGTTGACGCGATCGCCGGGGCGGCGGTCGCCGATCGTCGTGACGTCGATCGAGACGCCCATCACATCCGCGGTGAACCAGTCCTCGCCCTGGTCGACGACGGTGAGGCACACGCCCGACACGGCGATGGAGTCGCCATGGGACGCGTCGGATGCGGCGAGCGGGGCGCGCACGGTGAGCCGCGCGGCGTCGCCCGTGCGCTCCCACGCGAGCACGGTGCCTCGTTCCTCGATGATGCCGGTGAACATGGTCAGACTCCTTGGATCTCGGATGTGTGTGCAGGTCGCGCCATGACCAGCAGGTCCTCGCCCAGCTGCTCGACGCTCACGATGCGCAGCCGCCGGGCGTCGGCGATGGTGCGGATGCCGAGGTCGCCGATCGCGAGCTTCTCGCCACCCAGCAGCGCCGGCGCGAGGTAGACGGCGTACTCATCCGCGAGCCCCGCCGCGACCACCGCCGAGGCGAGCGTCGGCCCGCCCTCCACGTACACCCGGCGGATGCTGCGCGCGTCCAAGTCGGCGAGCACGCGGGCCAGGTCGCGGGTGCCCGTCTCGATGACGCCTGCCGGATGGCGGTGCAGCGCCGCGTCCGCGGGGATCGGGCGCTCGCCGACGACGACGGGCACCGGCTGGTGCTGGTGGCGCACGAGCTCGCCTGCGTCGCCGCGTGCGGTGAGCTGCGGGTCGTCGGCGAGCACCGTTCCGGTGCCGACGAGGATGGCGTCGGATGCCGCACGCTGCTCGTGCACCCGTTGGCGTGCCGCCGTGCCGGTGATCCACTGGCTCGTGCCGTCGGATGCCGCCGCGCGTCCGTCGAGCGTCGAGGCCCACTTCACGGTCACCCAGGGGCGGTGTCGCGCGACGGCCGTGAGCCACACGTGCAGGAGGTCCTCGACCGCATCCGCGAGCACGCCGGGGATCACCTCGACACCCGCGGCGCGCAGGCGCTCAGCCCCTCCGGCGGACTCCCGGCCCGGGTCGCTGACGGCATACACGACCCGGGAGATGCCTGCGGCGATGAGGGCCTGGCTGCACGGGCCGGTGCGACCCGTGTGGTTGCACGGCTCGAGGGTGACGACGGCGGTGAGCCCGCGTGCGTCGGTGAGATGCGAAAGGGCGTCGACTTCGGCGTGCGGCGTGCCCGCGCCGCGGTGCCAGCCTTCGGCCACGATGCGCCCGGTGTCGTCGAGCAGAACGCATCCGACCTGCGGGTTGCCGCCCGTGACGGGGCCGCGCTCGGCGAGCTCGAGGGCGCGACGCATGGCGGCGTCGTAGGAGACCAGCTGGGTCATCCGCATCCTCTCCGGTGGAGCTCCGGGGATGCGCGACGGGAATCGGCGCTCGCCGACCGGCGCCGTACACGGCTCGGCCGGCGCGTGCTTCCTTCCATCCGGACTTTGACCGTCGGTCCCGGAATTCCACCGGATCGGCCTCTCGCCTTGCGGGTCGAGGTTCGCGGACTATCACCGCCGGTGCGGATTTCCACCGCCCCCGGAGCACGTGCTGCTTGCTTCGGAGTCTACAACGCGGGCCCCGCGCCGGTATTCCCGTTGCGTCCGGTGACTCTCAGCGGCGGGGCCACGCGCCCCAGTGCTCGCCGCCCGCCAGCACCTTCCGCGCCCGCTCGATGCGCACCGCGGGCAGGTCCTGGGTCGCACGGCTCCACCTAGTGGAGCCGTGTTGCGGGTCTTCGAGCAGTGTCTCCACCCGTAGCCCGGCGTCGTCGATGCTCTCGTGGAGCCCGCCGGCCGACACGGCGAGCACCTGCCACTCGAGTTCGTCGGCCAGGTTCGCCACCGACTCGTCGCAGGCATCGCATCCGCAGAACGGGAAGAGCAGATCGACGAGTTCTCCTGCGTGCACGAACACGGAAGGGAAGGTGGTGAAGACGAAGGTCAACGGGGCGCCGGAGGTCGGGGTGACCCGCACCGCACGCGCCACGTCGTCTCGATGCTGCAGCAGTTCCGCAGCGTGAGCGGGGTCGTCGTCGACGGTGACGTCGAAGGTCTCGCCGAGGTGCGCGATGAGGGCGTCGGCGATCGTCTGCAGCGGCCGGAACCGCTCGAGGTTGCTGACGCGCGAGTAGCTTCCCTCCGGTGGACCGTCGATGCCCCAGCGCTCGCCGTAGCGGATGACGTCTCCTCGCGCGTCGCGGTAGACGGTCGCGTCGATAGCGGGCCTGCGATATGCCGACATGCGCTCATTGTCGCAACTCGGCCGCCGGCTCGCCTCAGCCCAGCAGCGCGGTCAGCTCGGCCAGTCCGTGGATGACGGGCACGCCTTCGCGGGCGGCCTCCGCGAGCTGCTCCTCGGTGGCGGTGCGGCGCCGGTCTATCCACACGCCCAGGAGGCCCGCACGCGCCGCCCCGATCGCATCCGTGTGCAGGCGGTCGCCCACGTAGCAGGCCGCGCGCGGCTCGACGCCGAGGTGTCGCGCGGCGAGTTCGAAGATGCCCGGATGCGGTTTGGCCACGCCCACCTCGCCGCTCGCGATCACGTGGTCGAGCGGGATGAGCGCATCGAGCCCGGTGGCCACGATCTTCGCGGTCTGGAAGTCGAGGTCGCCGTTGGTGATGATGCCGAGTGCGCGCGGCGGGAGGGCATCGAGGCACGCTCGCGCGTCGTCGTGCAGGGTCCAGCTCGCACGGTAGTGGTCGGTGTAGTCGGCGAACCAGCGCAGGGCCGCCTCGTCGTCGAGCTCGAGGCCGTACGGTGCCACGAAGTCGCGGGCGCGGGCACGCCGCTGCTCGAGGTAGTCGACCTCGCCGGCGAGGTAGCGGTGGTAATGCTCCTCTTCGAGGGCGTTCCACCGCGCGAACTCGGATGCGGGTTCGGCCGTCGCGAACGCGCCGCCGAGCGCCGTGCGGTGGGCGAGGATGCCGGCCTCCACCGACTCCCGGTGCGCGAAGAGGGTGTCGTCGAGGTCGAACAGCACCGCCCGGATATCGCGCGAGTTCACAGCGGCCAGCCCGCCCGGGGCGTGCCGTCGTCGCTCGCGAGCAGATGGCCGTGCCAGGCGGCGGGTCGCACGCCGTCGCGCTCGCACACGATCGACTCCCGGGTGCCGTCGAAGCGGAAGCCGACGGCCCGGGCGACGCGCGCGGAGGCGAGGTTGCCGACGAGGGTCTCCCATCCGATCCGGTCGACGTCGAGCTCGGCGAACACCCAGCGGCACACTTCACGTGCCGCCTCCGTCATGTATCCGCGACCGCGATACGCCGCCCCCATCCAGAAGCCGATCTCGCCGCGTGTCGCATGCCAGCCGATCGAGCCGAGATGAGGGCCGTCGTCGCCCTCGCGGATGCCCCAGATGAGCTCGTCGCCCCGCGCCCAGCCCGGCGCCACGATGGCATGCACGAAATGCTCGGCATCGGCGCGAGTGTACGGCCACGGCACGGCGGCGAGCATCTCGACCATCGCGTGGTCCTGGCAGAGCTCGGTGATGGTGTCGATGTCGGCATCGGTCGCCGCCGACAGCACCAGCCGTTCGGTGCGCAGCACCACCGGATCCATCGCCCCTCGCCTCACGCGCGTCGGGGAAGGAACCCGATGTGATCGTAGGCGCGGGCGAGCGTCGCCTCTGCGATCTCGTTCGCCCGGTCGGCGTTCACCGCCAGCAGCCGGTCGAGCTCAGCGGGGTCGGCGAGCAGCTCGAGCGCTCGCTCGCGCACGGGACCGAACTCCGCCACCACCGCATCCGCCACGGCGCTCTTCAGGTCGCCGTAGCCGCGACCCGCGAACTCGTGCTCCAGGCTCTCGATCGAGGTGCCGCCGAGCACCGAGAGCATGGTGAGCAGGTTCGACACCCCGGGCTTGCCCTCGCGGTCGAGATGCACCGAGCCGTCGTTGTCGGTGACCGCCGACTTGATCTTCTTCACGAGCCGGCTCGGCTCATCCAGCAGCCACAGGATGCCGTTCTCGGTCTCTCCCGACTTCGACATCTTCGAGCCCGGGTTCTGCAGGTCGTAGACCTTCGCCGTCTCTTTGAGGATCGACACCTCGGGCACCACGAACGTCTCACCGAACCGCGAGTTGAACCGCTGCGCGAGGTCGCGGGTGAGCTCGACGTGCTGGCGCTGGTCCTCCCCGACGGGCACGATCTCGGCGTCGTAGAGCAGGATGTCGGCCGCCTGCAGGATCGGGTAGGTGAACAGCCCGACCGACGCCGAGTCCACCCCCTGCTTGGCCGTCTTGTCCTTGAACTGGGTCATGCGGCTCGCCTCGCCCATGCCCGTGATCGTGTTGAGCACCCAGGCGAGCTGCGCGTGCGCGGGCACGTGCGACTGAACGTAGAGCGTCGAGGCGGAGGGGTCGATGCCGGCGGCGATGTACTGTGCGGCAGTACGGCGGGTCTTCTCGCGCAGCGTCGCCGGGTCCTGCGGAACGGTGATCGCGTGCAGGTCCACGACGCAGAACACGGCGTCGTAGTCCTGCTGCAGCTGCTTCCACTGCAGCAGGGCGCCGATGTAGTTGCCCGCGTGGAGCGAATCGGCCGAGGGTTGCATGCCTGAGAACAGGCGGGGCTTCGTCATGTGAGATGAGGTCCTTGGGTCAGAGCTGGTAGTCGACGACGACGGGGGCGTGGTCGGACCATCGCTTGTCGTAGGCGTCGGCGCGATCCACGGCGTAGTGCACGGCCTTCTCGGCGAGCGCTGCCGTCGCCAGGTGGTAGTCGATGCGCCAGCCCGTGTCGGTGTCGAACGCCTTGCCGCGCTGCGACCACCACGTGTACGGGCCGGGCACCTCGCCCGCCCAGCGGCGGCCGACATCCACCCAGCCGAATCCGGCGCCGGCGTTGTAGCCCTCGTCGCCCTCGGCCCCGAGGAACCGGTCGAAGTAGGCGCGTTCCTCGGGCAGGAAGCCGGCGCGCTTCACGTTGCCCTTCCAGTTCTTGATGTCGAGGGTGCGGTGGCCGACGTTCAGGTCGCCCACGACGAGCGAGAGCGGGTTGTGCTCGGCGAGCTTCGGCAGGCGCTCCGCCATGGCATCCAGGAACTTGTACTTCTCGACCTGCTTGGGGGTGTCGGCCTCGCCCGAGTTGACGTAGGTCGAGACGACCGTGACGATCGTGCCGTCGACGTCGTAGTCGGCCTCGAGCCAGCGCCCGGCCGAGTCGAAGTCGTCGGGCCCGAACGTGACCCGGTGGATGTCGGCCTTGCGGCGGCTGGCGAGCGCTACGCCCGCGCGGCCCTTCGCGGTCGCGGGGTCGTGCAGCACGTCCCATTCCTCCCCGAGCAGCGCGGTGAGGTCGTCGGTCTCGGCCCGCACCTCCTGCAGCGCCAGGATGTCGACGCCGCGCGGGGCGAGCCATTCGCCCATGCCCTTGCGGAACGCGGCGCGGACGCCGTTGACATTGACGGTGGCGATGCGAAGCGGGCGGGACACGCTGTCAACTCTAGCCAGCGGCTCCGACGGTCAGCTCCGCCGGAACAGCCGCGCCCAGAATCCCGGCTTCTTCTCGTGCGCCAGCTCTGCGCGCAGTTCCTCCTTGAGCCGTTCGCGCTCGGCCTCCTCCTGACGCTGTCGCTCGGCGGCGAGCTTCGGATCCAACGGCACCCCGGCGTCCTTCATCGACACGAACACCCAGCACGCGGCGATCAGGATCACCTGGCAGATGAGCGTGAACCAGATGAGCAGACCGATGATCACGGCGAAGCCGGCGAGCAGCGGGTTGCGGGTGGCCCCGCCCAGCAGCGCGGTGCCGAGCACCTTGAGCACGCCGAGGGCGAAGGCTCCCAGCAGGGCGCCCTGCGCGAGGTAGCGCCACGGGATGTGCACCCCCGCGAGCACCCGGTAGAACGCCGCGAGCACGACCGCGTCGAGCAGGAACATGAGCAGGATCGAGAGGGCGCGCGCGCCGATCGCCGTCGTGGCGTCGTCGCGGATGCCGGCCAGGCCCAGCAATCCCTCGAGCGCCTGCGAGGAGAGCACCGAGAGACCTGCCGATATCAGCAGCAGGACGCCGAAGCCGATCGCGAGCCCCAGGTCCTTGAGCTTGAGCAGCAGGAAGTTGGTGGTCGGGGCCGGCAGGTCGCCCAGCAGGCGCACGGCATCCCGCGCAGACGAGAGCCAACCGAGGGCGGTGACGACCAAGCCGGCGAGGGCGAAGGCGCCCGTCCAGGTGAGCACGGTCGTGTTGACGAGGTCCTTCGGGTCGATCGCGCCGCCGTCGCCCATGTCGATGAGGCCGGGCACCGCCGTCGCGAGCAGACCCAGCAGGGCGGACTGCAGGTCCGGCTGCGAGGCCACGACGATCCCGAACACCGAGAACGCCACCCAGATCGCGGCGAACACCGCGAAGATCGCCTGGCTCGAGAGCCCCGCAGCCAGCAGGGGCCCGCGATGCGCTCCATAGTCGAGGAACACCCGAACGGGCTTGAGGTGCATGACCCACGCGACCACGCGCTGCACCCACGCGATGAGCGCGGGCGGCTGCTTCGCATCCGCTGTCTTCGGCTCGCCCATCACTCCACGCTAGCGACACGACGCCGACGGGCCAGGCCCTTGCGCGCCCCCACGTCAGGGAATAGGACGCCCGAGTCACGGACCGTGGCGGGCAGCAGGGCCCGCGCAACGGGTGCGCCGGCCAGGGCGCGGGCGCGGGTGCGCCGGGCGGTGTGCCTCTACTTCTTCGGGATGTCGGGCTTGCCGCGCAGCACGGCCGCCTTCACCTCGGCGATGGCCTTGGTGACCTCGATGCCGCGCGGGCACGCCTCGGTGCAGTTGAAGGTCGTGCGGCAGCGCCACACGCCCTCCTTGTCGTTGAGGATGTCGAGGCGCACGTTCGCCGCCTCGTCACGCGAGTCGAAGATGAAGCGGTGCGCGTTGACGATCGCGGCCGGTCCGAAGTACTGGCCATCGGTCCAGAACACGGGGCAGCTGGAGGTGCACGCGGCGCACAGGATGCACTTGGTGGTGTCGTCGAAGCGCTCGCGCTGGGCGACGGACTGCACGCGCTCCTTGCCGTCCTTGGGCTTCGAGTCGGCGATGAGGAAGGGCTGGATCTCGCGGTAGGAGGCGAAGAACGGCTCCATGTCGACGATGAGGTCCTTCTCGAGCGGCAGGCCCTTGATCGCCTCGACGTAGATGGGCTTCGAGATGTCGAGATCCTTGATGAGGGTCTTGCACGCGAGCCGGTTGCGACCGTTGATGCGCATGGCATCCGAACCGCAGATGCCGTGGGCGCACGAGCGACGGAAGGTGAGCGATCCGTCCTGCTCCCACTTGATCTTGTGCAGGGCGTCGAGCACACGGTCGGTGGCGTACAGCTCGACGTCGAAGTCCTGCCAGTACGGCTCGGCGTCCTTCTCGGGGTCGAAGCGGCGGATGTTGAGGGTCACCGTGAAGGCCTGGATGGGCGCCTCGGGGGTCGCCGCGTTGTCCACGGCCGAGACGGTGGCAGCGCCGGCCATCAGTACTTCCTCTCCATCGGTTGGTAGTTGGTGATCACGACCGGTTTCCAGTCGAGCGTGATGTGGTCGGCGGCGTCCGCCGAGTGCGGGTCGCCCGTCAAGTAGGCCATCGTGTGCTTCATGTACGTCTCGTCGTCGCGCTTGGGGTAGTCGTCGCGCATGTGGCCGCCGCGGCTCTCCTTGCGGTTGCGGGCGGAGTAGACGACGACCTCGGCGAGGTCGAGCAGGAACCCGAGCTCGATCGCCTCGAGCAGGTCGGTGTTGAAGCGCTGACCCTTGTCTTGGATCGACACGTTCTGGTAGCGCTCGCGCAGCTGATGGATGGTCTGGGTGACCTTCTCGAGCGACTCGTCGGTGCGGAACACCTGCGCGTTCCGGTCCATCTCGTCCTGCAGCTCCTTGCGGAGCGCGGCGATCCGCTCGGTGCCGGCCGAGTTGCGCAGCCCGTCGACCATCGCGCGAACGCCGGCGGCGGCATCCGCGGGGATGGGGGTGAAGTCGACCGTCTCGGCGTAGTCGACGGCATTGTTGCCGGCGCGCTTGCCGAAGACGTTGATGTCGAGCAGCGAGTTGGTGCCGAGCCGATTGGAGCCGTGCACCGAGACGCACGCGCACTCGCCCGCGGCATAGAGCCCGGGCACGACGGTGTCGTTGTCGCGCAGCACCTCGGCCTTGACGTTGGTCGGGATGCCGCCCATGGCGTAATGCGCGGTCGGCATCACGGGCACCGGCTCGACGACCGGGTCGACGCCCAGATAGGTGCGGGCGAACTCGGTGATGTCGGGCAGCTTCGTCTCGAGCACCTCGGCGCCGAGGTGGGTGCAGTCCAGCAGCACGTAGTCCTTGTGCGGGCCGGCGCCGCGGCCCTCCGCGACCTCCTGCACCATGCACCGCGAGACGATGTCGCGCGGGGCGAGGTCCTTGATGGTGGGTGCGTAGCGCTCCATGAACCGCTCGCCGGACGCGTTGCGCAGGATCGCGCCCTCACCGCGCGCACCCTCGGTGAGCAGGATGCCGAGGCCCGCGAGGCCGGTCGGGTGGAACTGGAAGAACTCCATGTCCTCGAGCGGCAGTCCCTTGCGCCAGATGATGCCGACGCCGTCGCCCGTGAGGGTGTGGGCGTTCGAGGTGGTCTTGTAGATCTTGCCGAAGCCGCCGGTCGCGAAGACGATCGACTTGCCCTGGAAGACGTGCAGCTTGCCGGTCGCGAGCTCGTAGGCGACGACGCCGGAGGGCTGCTCGACGCCATCCACCTCGGTCATCACGAGGTCGAGGGCGTAGAACTCGTTGAAGAAGTTGACGCCGAGCTTGACGCAGTTCTGGAACAGCGTCTGCAGGATCATGTGGCCGGTGCGGTCGGCCGCGTAGCAGGCGCGACGCACGGGCGCCTTGCCGTGGTCGCGGGTGTGGCCTCCGAAGCGGCGCTGGTCGATGCGGCCCTCGGGCGTGCGGTTGAAGGGCAGGCCCATGTTCTCGAGGTCGAGGACGGCGTCGATCGCCTCCTTCGCGAGGATCTCGGCGGCGTCCTGGTCGACGAGGTAGTCGCCGCCCTTGACGGTATCGAAGGTGTGCCACTCCCAGGAGTCCTCTTCGACGTTCGCGAGCGCCGCGGCCATGCCGCCCTGTGCGGCACCCGTGTGCGAACGCGTGGGGTAGAGCTTCGTGATGACCGCCGTGTTGGCGCGCGGAGCCGCCTCGATCGCGGCGCGCATGCCCGCGCCGCCTGCCCCCACGATCACGACGTCGTGCCGGTGGTAGTGCACGCCGTCGATGACGTCGCCGTCTTCGAACTCCAGGTACTCGCTCACGTTCTCTCTCACTACTGGCCGCGTGGCTACTGGGCCGCGCAGATCGCGATCAACTCGGCGTTGTCGGTGTCGCCGAGGCAGGGGTCGAAGGTCGTCAGCACGAGCGTGCCGAGCACGATGAGCACCACCGTGGTGATGCCGAGCGCCCACAGCAGCACGCTGCGGAAGCGGCCGTGGGCGTAGTCGTTGATGAGCGTGCGCATGCCGTTCGCGCCGTGGATGAGGGCGAGCCACAGCATGATGCCGTCCCACCACATCCAGATCGGGTCGGCGAACTTGCCCGCCACGAACGCCCAGTCGAGGATCGACACCTTGCCCGGGAAGATCAGGTTGTAGAAGAGGTGGCCGAAGATCAGCACCACGAGCAGCACGCCCGAGACGCGCATGTAGATCCAGCCCCACTTCTCGATGTTGAAGCGGTTGCGCTTGCGGTGGCTCAGGTGCGGGCTGCGCGGGGCCGCGATGTTCTGGGCGCTCACTAGTGACCTCCGAAGACGACCATCAGGTGCCGCGGCACGAAGCCCACGAGCAGCACGATCCACAGGGCGACGACGATCCAGAACATCGCCTTCTGGGCCCGCGGGCCCCACGAGAACAGGTCGATGAAGATGATGCGCAGACCGTTGAGCGCGTGCAGCCCCACCGCGGCGACGAGCGCGACCTCACCGAGCCCCATGATCGGCGTCTTGTAGGTGCCGATGACGGCGTCGTAGGCCTCCGGGCTGATGCGGATGAGGGCCGTGTCGAGGATGTGCACGAGGAGGAAGAAGAAGATCGCGGTGCCCGTGATGCGGTGCAGCACCCACGACCACATCCCCTCGCGACCGCGGTAGAGCGTGCCTGCGGGCAGTCGACGCTGCTTCGGTTCGGGGATGGGTGCCGCGGGGCTCTCGGGTGGTGCGGCCTGGCTCGTCACGGCACTGTCTCCCTCGCGAGTCGCTCGTCGTCGGAACGGCCTCCAGTCTATGCCCGGGCCGTGAGCGGCGCAGTTGAGGGTACCCTCACTTGTCTTGACGTCGAGATATTCATCAGCCGCGCTCTCTCTATGGTTGACGCATGTCGACATCCCTCGAACGCTTCTACGGTGTCATCCCGGCCGGCGGCGTCGGCTCACGCCTGTGGCCGCTCTCGCGCGCCGACGCACCGAAGTTCCTGCACGATCTCACGGGGTCGGGGCGTACGCTCCTGCGCGGCACCTGGGAGCGGCTCGCGCCCATCGCGGGCCCCGATCGCGTCATGGTCGTCACGGGCCGTGCCCATCGCGCCGCGGTCGAGGAGCAGATCCCCGAGCTCGAGGATCGCAACATCGTTCTCGAGGCTGCTCCGCGTGACTCGACAGTCGCCATCGGGCTCGCGGCGGCGATCCTGCATCGTCGGGATCCCGATGTCATCATCGGCTCCTTCGCCGCCGATCACGTGATCGGCGATGAGGCGGCCTTCCGCGCGACCGTCGAGCAGGCCGTCGCCGCGGCCGATGCGGGCTACATCACGACGATCGGGATCCAGCCCACCGAACCCGCCATCGGCTTCGGCTACATCGAGTGCGCGGATGCCGCATCCATCACCGGTGCACCGGATGCGCTGCTCGTGGCCAGCTTCGTCGAGAAGCCGGATGCGGTCACCGCGGCGCGCTATCTCGCCGACGGGAAGCACCTCTGGAATGCCGGCATGTTCATCGCCCGAGCCGACCTCCTGCTCGAGCAGATCGGCGCCTTCGACCCGCAGTTGCGTGCGCAGCTCGAGGAGCTCGCGGCCGCGTGGGACGACGCCGGCACCCGCGGCCCCGCCGTCGACCGCCTGTGGCCCGTGCTGCGTCGGATCGCGATCGACTACTCCGTGGCCGAGCCGGCCGCAGCCGAGGGGCGCCTCGCAGTCATCCCCGGACGCTTCGACTGGGATGACGTAGGAGACTTCGCCTCCGTGGCCAAGCTCAAGGGCGGCGGCGCGACGGATCTCTCGATCCTCGGCGAGAACGCGCGCGTGCTCTCGGACGCCTCGAGCGGGATCGTGGTGAGCCAGTCGGACCGCATCATCTCTCTCATCGGCGTGCACGACATCGTCGTCGTCGACACGCCCGATGCGCTCCTCGTGACGACCACGGCGAACGCGCAACGCGTCAAGAGCATGGTCGACGCGCTCAAGCTCTCGGGGCGCGACGAGGTGCTGTAAGCGCGCATCTGCGCTCCGAGCCGCGTCTGCGCGCACTGCCCGTGCTCATGTGAGCACAAACATTTCCCAGACGTTTCCTAAGCTCCCTGGGTGTGTAACTGTTCTGTTGCGAGCGCCGTTGCTCATGTCTCGGCGTGCGTCACAGAAGGTAACGTGAATCGCAATCCGTCGGCATCCTGCCCGGCGACTTCTTGGAGGACACAGTGACTATCACCACCCGCAAGGCCGGGCTCTCCGGCCTCGCCATCCTGGGCGCGAGCGCCCTGGTGCTCACGGGCTGCGCATCCGCGCCCGAGGCCAACCCGTCGGACGAGCCCAGCGCATCCGACTTCCTCGCCTGCATGGTGTCCGACTCGGGCGGATTCGACGACAAGTCGTTCAACCAGCTCGGCAAGGAAGGCCTCGAGGCCGCCGGCAAGGAGCTCGGCATCAAGACCAACACGGTCGAGTCGGCCTCCGAGGACGACTTCGGCCCGAACATCGAGAGCCTGCTCGGTCAGGGCTGCAACATGATCGTGACCGTCGGCTTCCTGCTCTCGGCCGCGACCATCACCGCCGCGAACGACAACCCCGACGTGGAGTTCGCGATCGTCGACGACAGCCTCGACGCCAACTTCGACGGCAAGAACGACACCACCAACGGCAAGCCGATCCTCTTCAACACCGCCGAGGCCGCATTCCTCGCCGGCTACGCGGCTGCTGCCACGAGCAAGACCGGTGTCGTCGGAACGTTCGGCGGCATGCAGATCAACCCCGTGACGATCTTCATGGACGGCTTCGTCGACGGCGTCGCCTACTACAACGAGCAGAACGGCGCGTCGGTCAAGGCGATCGGTTGGGACAAGGCGAGCCAGACCGGCTCCTTCACCGGTGGCTTCGCCGCCGGCGTCGAGGCCAAGACCGCGGCCCAGAACCTGCTCGACCAGGGTGCCGACGTGCTCCTGCCGGTCGGTGGCCCGATCTACCAGAGCGCGGCCGAGGCCATCCGTGAGAAGGGTGGCGACATCGCCCTCATCGGTGTGGACGCGGATGTCTACAACACCGACGAGAACGTCAAGGACCTGCTCCTGACCTCGGTCATGAAGGGCGTCGACGCCGGTGTCCACGACACGGTGGTGGCCGCTGCCAAGGGCGAGTTCGACACGACCCCGTACGTCGGCACGCTCGAGAACGGCGGCGTCGGGATCGCTCCGTTCCACGACTGGGAGTCGAAGGTTCCTGCCGACCTCGGCAAGACGCTCGACGACCTCAAGGCGAAGATCATCTCGGGTGACATCAAGGTGACGTCGCCCGCGACCCCGAAGTAATCACTCTTCGCGACACGGCACGGGGAGGCCGGCACCGCCGGCCTCCCCGTTGCCGTGTCAGAGACCGATTCCTAGATTGAGACAATGAAGCTCGAACTGCGCGGCATCACCAAGAGGTTCGGTGCCCTGGTCGCGAACGACCACATCGATCTCGTCGTGCAACCCGGCGAGATCCACTGCCTGCTCGGAGAGAACGGCGCAGGCAAGTCCACGCTCATGAACGTGCTCTACGGCCTGTATCAGGCCGACGAGGGCGAGATCCTGCTCGACGACGAGGTCCAGCACTTCTCCGGCCCCGGCGACGCCATGAAGGCGGGCATCGGCATGGTGCATCAGCACTTCATGCTCGTCCCCGTCTTCACCGTCGCCGAGAACGTCATGCTCGGGCACGAGCAGACCAAGGCCGCAGGGGTGCTCGACCTCGCCGCCGCCCGCGCGAAGGTGCGCGAGATCTCCGACCGCTTCGGCTTCGACATCGATCCGGATGCGGTCATCGAGGACCTGCCCGTCGGGGTGCAGCAACGGGTCGAGATCATCAAGGCGCTCTCGCGCGACGCGCAGGTGCTCGTGTTCGACGAGCCGACCGCAGTGCTGACCCCGCAGGAGACCGACGAGCTCATGGCGATCATGCGCCAGCTCAAGGAGTCGGGGACCGCGATCGTGTTCATCACCCACAAGCTGCGCGAGGTGCGCGAGGTCGCCGACCGCATCACCGTGATCCGGCTCGGCAAGGTGGTCGGTGAGGCATCGCCCACCGCGACCAACGCCGAGCTCGCGTCGATGATGGTGGGGCGCGCGGTGGAGCTCATGATCGAGAAGACTCCCGCCGAACCGGGAGCCGACGCGTTCGTCATGACCGACCTGTCGGTCATCGACCACCTCAACCACTACGTCGTCAAGGACGTCTCGTTCACGGTACGCGCGGGGGAGATCCTTGCGATCGCGGGCGTGCAGGGCAACGGTCAGACGGAGCTCACCGAGGCCATCCTCGGGCTCCAGCCCCGCACCACCGGATCGATCACCCTCGACGGCGTCGAGCTGCTCGGGAAGAGCGTGCGCCGCGTGCTCGACGCGGGCGTGGGCTTCGTGCCGGAGGACCGCACCGAGGACGGGCTCATCGCCGAGTTCACGATCGCCGAGAACCTCATGCTCGACAGGTCCAGCGGCGCCCCCTTCGTCAAGGCGGGAACGCTGCAGCTCCAGACGCTCGACGCCTTCGCCGAGGAGAAGCTCCACGAGTTCGACATCCGGGCGCAGGGCATCGACACGCGCGCCGGCCGTCTCTCGGGAGGCAACCAGCAGAAGGTCGTGCTCGCGCGCGAGCTCAGCCGCGACCTCCGGCTCTTCGTCGCCTCGCAGCCCACGCGCGGACTCGACGTCGGGTCGATCGAGTTCGTGCACACCCGCATCGTGCAAGCGCGCGACGCCGGGATCCCCGTGATCGTGGTCTCCACCGAGCTCGACGAGGTCGTCGCGCTCGCCGACCGGATCGCGGTCATGTATCGGGGCGGGATCGTCGGCATCGTGCCGGGCGACACCCCGCGAGAGGTGCTCGGCCTCATGATGGCCGGCGAGACGGGAGCGGCCGCGTGAGCGACGAGCAGATCCCCGCGCAGGGGCAGGTGCCGGCCGAGGAGGTCGAGGCCGACCAGGTTCCCGCGCCCCAGCGCGACGCATCCGCAGGGCGCGAGAGCGAGCCGCCGCCGGCGGCGAACCGCTTCATGCACGATGTGCTCAGCTCCAGCTGGCTCATCTCGGTGCTCGCCGTCGTCGTCGCGCTCGTCGTGGGCGCGGTGCTCATCGCCGCGACCGACCCCGATGTGCAGGAGAAGGCGCGCTACTTCTTCGCCCGGCCCGGCGACACCTTCGCCGCGATCTGGGCATCCGTCGGCGGCGCCTACGCCTCGCTGTTCCAGGGCGCCGTCTTCAACCCTCGGCTCGGCGACTTCGTCAAGGCGATCAAGCCGCTCACCGAGACGCTCACCTTCGCGACCCCGCTCATCACGGCCGGGCTCGGTGTCGCCCTGACCTTCCGCGTCGGGATGTTCAACATCGGTGGTCGCGGCCAGATCCTCATCGCGGCCGCCGCCGCCGGATGGGTGAGCTGGTCGTTCGAGCTGCCCGCCGTGCTGCACATCGTGATCGCGACGGCCGCCGGCTTCATCGGCGGCGCCATCTGGGCGGGACTCGCAGGTGTGCTCAAGGCCCGCACGGGGGCTCACGAGGTGATCGTCACGATCATGCTCAACTACGTCGCGTTCTACCTGATCTCCTTCTTGCTCAAGACGCAGGGGGCATTGCAGGCTCCGGGGTCGAACACGCCGAAGTCGCCCCCCGCGAACCCGAGCGCCACCTACCCGACGCTGTCGGACCTGCTCGCCGTGCTCGGTGTGGCGCAACCGGGCTCGTTCCGCCTGCACCTGGGCTTCATCCTGGCGATCCTCGCGACGATCTGGGTGTGGTACCTGCTCAACCGCTCGAGCATGGGCTTCCGCTTCCGGGCCGTCGGGGAGAACCCGCGGGCGGCGCGAACGGCCGGCATCAACGTCAAGAACGTCTACGTCGTCGCCATGCTGCTCTCGGGCGGCCTGCTCGGGCTCGCCGGGGCCTCGCAGGTGCTCGGCACGACGACCACCGGCTTCGCGGCCGGCGTCGACGCCGGCATCGGCTTCGACGCGATCACGGTCGCTCTGCTGGGGCGCTCCAGGCCGTGGGGGGTCTTCTTCTCCGGCATCCTCTTCGGAGCCCTCAAGGCCGGTGGCTACTCCATGCAGGCGGCGCAGGGCGTGCCGATCGACATCGTGCTCGTCGTGCAGTCGGTGATCGTGCTGCTCATCGCGGCGCCGCCGCTCGTGCGCTCCATCTTCCGACTGCCCACGCCGGGTGTCACACGTAAGCCCCGAACTCCCGTGACCGCGGCCGCGAAGGCGGTGACCAAGTGACAACGACCACTCCCGCCTCCGGGCAGATCGTGCACGAGAAGGCTCTCGTGCGCAGCTGGAAGGCTCCGATCGCCCTCGCGATCTTCGCGATCCTCGCGCTGCTCATGGCCTTCGCCTACCCGAACGACGGCGAGACCACGTTCACGCTGTCCACGACGGCGGATGCCATCCAGCTCCCGCCCCTCGTGGTTCCCACCACGCTCACGGTGATCATCCTCGCCGTGCTGCTCGTGCTGCTCAGCCTCGCCGCCGCGGCGTTCGTGGCCTACGGTCCGGGGCGCGCGCCGCTCTGGGTGTCGATCGTGTTCGCGGCGCTCTTCCTCTTCGCGTTCCTGACCTGGGCCGCGGCCGACAAGAACATCCCCGTGCCCGGCATGCTCGTCGGAACGCTCGCCCTCAGCGTGCCGCTCATCTTCGGCGCCCTCGGCGGGGTGATCTCCGAGCGGGGCGGCGTCGTCAACATCGCGATCGAGGGGCAACTGCTCTTCGGCGCCTTCTCGGCCGCGATCGTCGGCTCGATCACGGGCAACCCGTTCATCGCGCTCATCGCCGCGATGATCGGCGCGGTGCTCGTCTCCTTCGTGCTCGCCGCGTTCTCGATCACCTACATCGTGGATCAGGTCATCGTCGGCGTCGTGCTCAACGTGCTCGTCACGGGCCTCACGAGCTTCTTCTACTCGAAGGTGCTCACCGCCGACCCGGCACTGAACTCGCCCGTGAAGTTCCCGATCACGCCCATCCCGGGTCTCTCCGAGATCCCGATCCTGGGACCGGTGCTGTTCCGGCAGACCGTCATCGTCTACATCATGTACATCGCGGTGTTCCTGGTGTGGTTCGGTCTGTTCAAGACCCGCTGGGGCCTGCGTGTGCGGGCGGTCGGCGAGCACCCGCAGGCGGCCGACACCGTCGGCATCAACGTGAACCGCACGCGCTTCTGGAACGTCTCGCTCGCCGGCGCCATCGTCGGCATCGGCGGCGCGTACTACACGCTGGATGTCGTGGGCCAGTTCGGCAAGGAGATGACCAACGGCGCCGGCTTCATCGCGCTGGCCGCGGTGATCTTCGGACGGTGGGACCCCATCCGGGCGACCCTCGCGGGCCTGCTGTTCGGCTTCGCGACGAACCTGCAGAGCGTGCTCGGCATCATCGGCTCGCCCGTGCCATCCGACTTCATGCTCATGCTGCCCTACGTCGTCACGATCTTCGCGGTCGCCGGCCTCGTCGGAGTCTCACGGGCGCCGGCGGCAGACGGCAAGCCGTACATCAAGTCATGAGCGAGATCACGCAGGAGACCTGGCAGCGGCTGCGGGATGCGGCGAACGCCGCGATCCCGCACGCCTACGTGCCGTACTCGAAGTTCCCGGTGGGGGTCGCGGCGCTCGTCGACGACGGGCGCATCATCTGGGGCTGCAACGTCGAGAACGCCTCGTACGGGCTCACGCTGTGTGCCGAGTGCGCGCTCGTCTCGACCCTGCACATGACCGGAGGCGGCAAGCTCGTGGCCTTCACGTGCGTCGACGGCAGGGGCCAGACGCTCATGCCGTGCGGTCGCTGCCGACAGCTACTGTTCGAGCATTCCGCCGAGGGGATGCTGCTCGAGACCGTGTCGGGTATCCGCACGATCGACGAGGTGATCCCCGACGCCTTCGGCCCCCGCACGCTGGAGGCCTACTCCGCAGGTGATTGAGGAGGCGTTCACGCCGTCTCGAAACCGCGACACAGGTGGTTGAGGAGCGGCGAAGCCGCGGCTCGAACACGTGAACACAGGTGGTTGAGGAGCGGCGAAGCCGCGTCTCGAAACCTCCGTCCCCGAAAGGACAATCATGGCCATCGAACCCTTCGACACCGTCGACCTCATCCACCGCAAGCGTGACCGCGGCGAGCTCACCGCCGACGAGATCCGCTGGCTCGTCGACGCCTACACCCGCGGCTACGTCGCCGATGAGCAGATGTCGGCCTTCGCCATGGCGGTGTTCCTGAACGGCATGACGGCCGACGAGATCCGCGAGCTCACCGCGGCGATGGTCGCCAGCGGCGAGCGCCTCGACTTCTCCGGGCTCGGCAAGCCCACGACCGACAAGCACTCCACCGGCGGTGTGGGCGACAAGATCACGCTCCCGCTCGCGCCGCTTGTCGCCTCCTTCGGTGTTGCGGTGCCGCAGCTCTCGGGGCGGGGCCTCGGCCACACCGGCGGAACCCTCGACAAGCTCGAGTCGATCCCCGGATGGCGCGCGCGCCTCAGCAACGAGGAGTTCCTCGCCCAGCTCGGTTCGGTGGGCGCCGTCGTCTGCGCCGCAGGCGCCGACCTCGCCCCGGCCGACGGCAAGCTCTACGCGCTGCGCGACATCACCGGCACCGTCGAGGCGATCCCGCTCATCGCATCGTCGATCATGTCGAAGAAGATCGCCGAAGGCACCGCGTCGCTCGTGCTCGACGTGAAGTTCGGCTCGGGCGCGTTCATGAAGGACTACGACCGCGCGCACGAGCTCGCCGAGACCATGGTGCGCCTCGGCAACGACTCGGGCGTCGCCACGCGCGCGCTGCTCACCGACATGAACGTGCCGCTCGGTCTCACGATCGGCAACGCCAACGAGGTGCGCGAATCGGTCGAGGTGCTCGCGGGCGGAGGCCCCGCCGACGTCGTCGAACTGACCGTGGCGCTCGCGCGCGAGATGCTCGCCCTCGCCGGTCAGCCGGATGCGGACGTCGAAGCGGCGCTCGCCGACGGTCGCGCCATGGACACCTGGCGCGCCATGATTCGCGCCCAGGACGGCGATCCGGATGCCGCACTGCCGGAGCCGCGGGAGTCGCATCCGGTGCTCGCGGAGGCGGATGGTGTGCTCGCCACCCAGGAGGCGCTCGCCTTCGGTGTGGCCGCCTGGCGCCTCGGTGCCGGTCGCGCGCGCAAGGAGGACCCGGTGGTGCATGCCGCGGGTATCGACCTGCACAAGAAGCCCGGCGATCCGGTGCGCGCCGGCGAGCCGCTCTTCACCCTGTACGCCGACGACCCGGCGCGTTTCGAGCGTGCGCTCGAATCGCTCGAGGGTGCCTACTCGATCTCGCCGGCTGGAACCGAGCTGCCGGAGCGCCCGCTCATCCGCACCCGCCTCGCCTGAGGCGACGCGCCCGTCCGATCTCAAGGACCATCGCTCCCGAATCAAGGATCCGATGGTGCTGGAGTCGCCTCCTGAGGCAGGAGTCGGGGATTCCGATCGGGGAGTCCTTGAGCTGGGCGAGACAGTCCTTGAGTTGGGCGAGACGCCGTGAGCGGAAGCCTTGCTCAGACCTCCGGGTCGCCGATCCGCTCCAGCGCGTCGACCACGAGGTCCCAGAACCGGCGCTCGTCGAGGCCCAGCGACACCTGGGTGGTGCAGTCTGCGGGAGCGGGGTGGCGCAGGTCCGCCACCGTCATGCCGAGCGTGAGGGTGCCCGCGAGCTCGACGTCCAGGGGCGCCTTCACGACGTCGAGCACCGAGGGGTCGATCACGTATGCGACGGCGACCGGGTCGTGCACGGGCGGGGATGCGAAGCCCTGCGAGGCAAGGTAGGTCGCCCCGAAGAACTCGAGCAGCTCGTCGACGAACACGGCGGGCCGCGTACCCACTGCGAGGATCCGCTCCCGCACCTCGGCCGTCGCGAGGGCCTGGTGCGTCACGTCGAGCCCCACCATCGTCAACGGCCATGCCTCGTTGAACACGATGTGCGCGGCCTCCGGGTCGATGACGATGTTGAACTCGCTCGTAGCATTCCAATTGCCCACGTGCACCCCGCCGCCCATGAGCACGACCTCGCGCACGCGCGGCACGATGCGCGGCTCGATGCGTGCGGCGAGGGCGATGTTGGTGAGAGCTCCCGTGGGCACGACCGTGATCTCACCCGGTTCGGATGCCATGACGGTGTCGATGATGAGCTGCACCGCGCCGCGCGGGTCGAGCTCGAACGCCGGCTCGGGCAGCACCGGCCCGTCGAGCCCGGACTCGCCGTGGATGTCGGGGGCGTACTCGACACTGCGCACGAGAGGACGAGCGGCACCCGCGGCGAAGGGCACACCCGTGATGCCGGCGATGCGGGCCACGCCCAGCGCGTTGCGCGTGACGGCCTCGACGCCGGCGTTACCGGCCACTGTCGTGACCGCGGCGAGTTCGACCTCCGGATTGCCATGCGCAAGCAGCATCGCGATGGCGTCATCGTGGCCGGGATCGCAGTCGAGGATGATGCGGCGAGTCATGCTGTCAGCCTAGGCAGTCTTCAGCTTCGACTCGGTTTCGCAGGAGCCCCGCCGACTACTCTGGAGGCATGAGCGACGCAGCCCCCGCAGACCACCACATCGTCGACGGAGCCGACCTGCGTGTGCTTCCCAAGGTCTCCCTGCACGACCACCTCGACGGGGGTCTGCGGCCGCGCACGATCATCGAGCTCGGCGAGCCGATCGGCCTCGAACTGCCCGCCACGGATGCCGATGCGCTCGCCGCGTGGTTCGCCGAGAAGTCCGACTCCGGCTCGCTCGTGGAGTACCTGAAGACCTTCGACGTGACGACCGCCGTCATGCAGACCCGCGAGGGCCTCACGCGCGTCGCCCGCGAGTTCGTCGAGGATCTCGCCGAGGACGGCGTCGTGTGGGGCGAGGTGCGCTGGGCGCCCGAGCAGCACCTGAGCCGTGGTCTCAGCCTCGACGAGGCCGTCGAGGCCGTGCAGGAGGGCCTCACCCAGGGTATGGAGCTCGCGGCGGAGGCCGGGCACGGCATCCGCGTCGGCCAGCTCGTGAGCGCCATGCGGCACACCGACCGCGGGCTCGAGATCGCCCGGCTCGCGCTGCGCCACCGCGACAACGGGGCGGTGGGATTCGACATCGCGGGCCCCGAGGCGGGCTTCCCGCCGAGCCGCTTCGCCGACGCCTTCGACCTGCTCGCGCGCGAGTGCTTCCCGGTGACCGTGCACGCGGGCGAGGCCGACGGGCTCGAGTCGATCCGCGGTGCCCTCGTCGACGGGCACGCATTGCGTCTCGGCCACGGCGTGCGGATCGCCGAAGACATCACGATCGAATCGCAAGACGACGAGGCCAGCTACGTGAGTCTCGGCCGCCTGGCTCAGTGGGTGAAGGATCGCGGCATCGCGCTCGAGACGAGCCCGAGCTCGAACCTGCAGACCGGTGCGATCGCGGCCTGGGGCGACGACCTCACCGCGCATCCCTTCGACCTCCTGTACCAGCTCGGCTTCCGCGTGACGGTCAACACCGACAACCGCCTCATGAGCGCCACGAGTCTGACCCGCGAGCTCGCGCTGCTCTCGGACGCCTTCGGCTACGGCCTCGACGACCTGCTGACCTTCCAGCTCAATGCGGCCGAGGCGGCGTTCCTGCCGCTCGAGGAGCGCGCCGAGCTCGTCGAGCTCATCGAAGACGGGTTCGGCGACGTCTGATGGATCACCCCTCCCTGCCACCTCTTCCCGACGACGCCATCGTGCTCGGCGCCCGTGCCCGCGATTGGCGCGAGGCGGTCGAGCTCTGCGGTCGCGCCCTCACCGCGAGCGGCGCCACGGATGCCGGCTACGCGATCGACATGGTGCGCATGATCGAGGAGCACGGGCCGTACGTCGTGGTCGCTCCCGGCCTCGCGCTCGCCCATGCCCGTCCGGGCCCTGCTGTGCACCGCGACGGACTGGCCATCGTGACCCTCGCCGATCCGGTCCCGTTCGGGCACCCGTACAACGATCCCGTGCGCGTCGTGCTGGCTCTCGCGGGCGCATCGAGCGCCCGTCACCTGCAGCTCGTCGCGGCGATCGCCAACATCTTCAACGACTCGGATGCCGTCGCATCGCTTGCGGACGCTCGCACCGCCGACGAGGTACGCGGCATCCTCGGGGCGGCCGCGTGAAGATCCTGACCCTCTGCGGGGCCGGTATCGGCACGAGCGGGATCCTCAAGGTGAACGCGGAACGGGTGCTGCAGCGCCTCGGGATCGACGCGCGTGTCGTCGCGATCGACGCGTCGATGCTCGAGTCGGAGCTCGACGACGCGCAGGTGATCCTGACCGGCCCGGAGTTCGTCGAGACGATCGGGCAGACCTTCGCCGACGTCATCGTGGTGGAGAACTACTTCGACACCGCGGAGCTGCAGCGCAAGCTGGAGCTGGCGCTGGGCTGACGCTCAGGCATCCGCAGCCACCCGACCCCGGGCACTTCCGCAACTCAGGAACTTTGCGGCGGTTGCGGGCACAGCACGGTCACGCGCGGCAGAGTTCCTGAGTTGCGAACCCTGCGCCTTCCGCAACTCAGGAGAATCTCGACGGATGCGCGGTTGCCCGCAGCGAACGCCGGGGTTCTCCAGAATTGCGAAATAACGCGGGCGGAGAAGACGGGGATGCGACGGGCGACTACGCCAGCAGCTCGCGCATCCCGGCGTCGAGTGCCGCAAGCGCCGCATCCGCGGTCGCCTGCCGTCCTGCGGGCGCACCCTCCTCGGAGCGCGTGTCGAGGTAGCACTTGAGCTTCGGCTCGGTGCCCGACGGCCGCACGATCACCCGCGAGCCCCCGGCGAGGTGGAACCGCAGGATATCGCTCGGCGGGAACGCCCCGAAGCCGCCCGCGAAGTCGTCGATCTGCTCCACCCGGATGCCGCCGATCTCGCGCGGCGGATTCTGCCGCAGGCGCGCCATGAGCTCGGGGATCCGCGCGAGGTCCGCGACGCGCACCGAGATCTGCCCGGATGCGAAGGCGCCGTAGCGTTCGGCGAATGCCGCTCGGTGCTCGGCGAAGCTGCGCCCCGATGCCGTCAGCTCGGAGAACAGGTCGAGCACGGCGACGGCGGCCGAGATGCCGTCCTTGTCGCGGATCTTGTCGGGGTCGACGAGGTAGCCGAGCGCCTCCTCGTACCCGTACAGCAGATCGCCCGCCCGGGAGATCCACTTGAAGCCGGTGAGCGTCTCGACGAAGTCGAGGCCCTCCGTGCGGGCGACGACGCCGAGGGCGGGCGAGCTCACGAGCGAGCACGCGAGTGTTCCCCGGTCGAGTCCGCGGTTCACCGCCTGCTGGGCGGCGCGCCAGCCGAGCAGCCAGCCCACCTCGTTGCCCGAGAGCCGTTGCCAGCCTCCGTGGCCGTCCGGAACGCCAACGGCGACGCGGTCGGCGTCCGGGTCGTTCGCGATCACCAGCTCGGCGCCGTGTTCGGCGGCGGCCGCGAATGCGAGATCCATCGCGCCGGGCTCCTCCGGGTTCGGGAAGTCGACGGTGGGGAAGTCCGGGTCGGGGTCCTGCTGCGCGGCGACCGAAACGACATCCGGGAACCCCGCCGCTGCGAAGACCCGGCGGGCCGTCTCCCAACCCACCCCGTGCATGGCCGTGTAGACGACGCGGAGCGGTTGCGCGTCGCTCGCGAGGGCCGCGGTACGCCGAACATACTCGTCGACGACCTCGTCGGATGCGTACTCGTAGGACGTCGATCGAGGCAGCTCCGCGATCGAGCCCCGCGCGACCTCGACGATCGCATCCTGGATCTCGGCATCCGCAGGCGGCACGATCTGCGAACCGTGGTCGAGACCGCCGAGGTAGACCTTGTAGCCGTTGTCGGCGGCAGGGTTGTGGCTCGCCGTGACCATGACGCCCGCACTCACCTCGAGGTGCCGCACGGCGAAGGCGAGCACGGGGGTGGGCAGCAGACGTGGCAGCAGGATGGCGCGCACCCCGGCACCCGCCATGAGCTCGGCCGTGTCGCGCGCGAAGATCTCGGAGTTGCGGCGTCCGTCGTAGCCGATGACGACGGAGGGATGCGTCTCCCGTCCCCGAAGGAAGCGCGCGAGCCCGGCGGCGGCCTGAGCCACGAGCACGCGGTTCATGCGCAGCGGGCCGGCGCCGAGCTCGCCGCGCAGCCCCGCGGTACCGAAGGTGAGCCGCCCCGCGAAGCGGGATGCGAGCTCGGCATGCGCATCCGGGTCGCCCGCGTCGGCGCGTGCGATGAGCGCCTCCAGCTGGGCGCGCGTGAGCTCATCCGGGTCCTGCGCCGCCCAGGCCCGGGCCGCCTCGACGGGCTCCACTGCCTCGGCCATCAGATCGCCGCCACGACGCGTGCGAGCAGTTCGGAGATGACCGGCTCCGCCTCCTTGCCGGCCTCGAGCACCTCGGCGTGGCTGAGCGGCTCGGGGGAGATGCCGGCCGCGAGGTTGGTGATGAGCGAGAAGCCCAGGATCTCCATGCCGGCCTGTCGGGCGGCGATCGCCTCGAGCGCGGTCGACATGCCCACGATGTGCCCGCCGATCGTCTTCGCCATCTGCACCTCGGCAGGCGTCTCGTAGTGCGGTCCGCGGAACTGCACGTAGACGCCCTCGTCGAGGCCGGGCTGGATGCCGCGCGCCACCTCGCGCAGGCGCCGCGAGTACAGGTCGGTGAGATCGATGAAGGTCGCGCCCTCGAGCGGGGAGGCGGCCGTGAGGTTGATGTGGTCGCTGATGAGCACGGGGGTGCCCGGCGTCCAGTGCTCCTTGATGCCGCCCGCGCCGTTGGTGAGGATCATCGTCGTCGCGCCCGCGGCCGCAGCCGTGCGCACCGAGTGCACCACGCGCCGCACCCCGTGGCCTTCGTAGAAGTGGGTGCGTGCGCCGATCACGAGCGCGCGCTTGCCGTTCGGCAGCAGGATGCTGCGCAGGGTTCCCACGTGGCCGGTGAGGGCGGGGGCGCTGAAGCCGTAGATCTCGGCGGCCGGAACGGTCGCGACGGTCTCGCCGAGCAGGTCGGCGGCCTTCGCCCAGCCGGAGCCGAGGGTGAGCGCGATGTCGTGCTTCGGGGCGCCGGTGGCCTCCGCGAGCTGCTCCGCGGCGATGCGTGCGACGGCGAACGGATCCACGTCCTCGCCGTCGAGGGGATGCTGGGTGTGCATCCTCTCACTGTATTCGGCACGCCGGGCGATGGGGCCCCGGCGGCATCCGCTCTCCGGATGCGCGACAATCGATACATGCCCTACGAGTTCGAGCGGACCCAGCGCATCGCCGTCCTCGGAGGGGGACCGGGCGGCTACGAGGCGGCCCTCACAGGCGCGCAGCTCGGCGCCGAGGTGACGCTCGTCGAGCGCGCCGGAGTCGGCGGCTCCGCCGTGCTCACGGATGTCGTGCCGTCGAAGTCGCTCATCGCCACGGCCGGTGCCGCGACGGATGTCGGACAGGCCGCGGATCTCGGCGTGCAGTTCTTCACACGCGGCGACAACGGTCGTGCCGTGCGTCCCGAGGTCACGGTGAACCTCGCCGCCGTCAACCAGCGCCTCATGCTGCTCGCGCGGCAGCAGTCCGAGGATCTCAAGTCGCAGCTCACCCGCGCGGGCGTGCGGATCGTCACGGGCGAGGGCCGGCTCGACGGTCCCAACCGGCTCATCATGTCGACGGGCAAGGGCAAGAAGCGCGTCGACTTCGACGAGGTGACCGCCGACACCCTCGTGGTCGCGGTCGGGGCCCGCCCCCGCATCCTCTCCTCGGCCAAGCCCGACGGCAAGCGCATCCTCACCTGGACGCAGCTCTACTCGCTCGACGAGGTGCCCGAGCACCTCATCGTCGTGGGCTCGGGTGTCACGGGTGCCGAGTTCGCCTCGGCCTACCGGGCACTCGGCGCACAGGTCACCCTCGTCTCGAGCCGCGAGCAGGTGCTGCCCGGCGAGGATGCGGATGCCGCCCGCGTGATCGAGAACGTCTTCGTGCGCGGCGGCATGACCGTGCTCTCGAAGTCGCGGATGGCGTCCGTGGAACGTGCAGGCGACGGCGTGCTCGTGACCCTCACCGACGGGCGCACGGTCGAGGGCTCGCACTGTCTGCTCGCGCTCGGGTCGGTGCCGAACACCTCCGGCATTGGGCTCGAGGAGGCGGGGGTGCAGCTGACCGAGTCGGGCCACATCCGCGTCAACCGCGTGGCGCGCACCTCGATGCCGATGGTCTACGGGGTGGGGGACTGCAGCGACTTCCTGCCGCTCGCATCCGTGGCGTCGATGCAGGGACGCACGGCGGTGTTCCACGCCATGGGGGATGCGGTGACGCCGGCCGAGCCGCGCAACGTCACCTCGAACATCTTCACGCACCCCGAGGTGGCGACCGTCGGCTGGAGTCAGAAGCAGATCGAGGAGGGGCTCGCCCAGGGCGAGATCTACAAGCTGCCGCTCGCCTCGAACCCGCGCGCCAAGATGGAGGGCATCAAGGACGGCTTCGTGAAGCTGTTCGCGCGCACCGGATCGGGCACGGTGATCGGCGGCGTCGTGGTGGCGCCGAAGGCGTCCGACCTCATCCTGCCGATCGCGCTCGCGGTGGAGCATCGGCTCACGGTCGACCAGCTCGCGCGCGCGTTCTCGGTCTACCCCTCGCTCTCGGGCGCCGTGACCGACGCCGCCCGCGCGATGCACATCGTCGACTGACCTCGCCCCGCCCCGTCCCGCCCCGCCCCGCCCCGCCCCTCGTCCCCCGCGAGCGCTACCCATTTCCGCGAGCGCTACCGGTAGACGGGTAGCGCTCGCGGAAACGGGTAGCGCTCGAGCCTGTGGAGAGTCTCTGCGGCGGTGAGGAGAGGTGCGCCAGGGTGACGGCATGGACGACATCGTCATCACCGCCCCGTGGCGCGACAGCTTCCTGCTCGCGAGGGAGGCGCCGGATGGTGACGCCGACCGCCTCGGCGTGCTCGCTCAGCGTGGGGAGCTGATCCGCCTCGTGCGCGGCGTCTACGTCACCGCCGCCGACTGGGATGCTCAATCGCCTCGCGAGCGCCACATCACCCTGGCGCGGGCCGTGACGCTCATGCGCGAGCGGCGACTCGTGCTCTCGCATCGCACGGCCGCGATCGCGTGGAACCTGCCGCTGCTGGGCGATCCTCCCGAGAACGTGCACGTCATCGCGTGGCGCACGAACGGCGGACGTTCGGACGACAGGTTGGTGCGGCACTGCCTCGACATCCCGCCGGAGACCGTCATGCTCGACGGGCTCGAGGCGACGACGCTGGCGCGAACGGTCATCGATGTCGCCCGCACGAGCCGATTCGCCGAGGGGGTCATGGTGGCGGATGCGGCACTCGCCCGGGGAACGCGGCACGATGACCTGGCTGCGGAGCTGCCCGAACCGGGGCACCGTGGCGCGCGACGCGCCCGTGACGTGGTGGCGTTCGCCGACGGACGCAGCGGGTCGCCCGTCGAGTCGCTCAGTCGCGTGTCGATCGCGGATGCCGGGCTGCCGGCTCCCGAACTGCAGCACGAGTTCCGGGACCGCGACGGACGGATGGACGTTGACTTCTGGTGGCCGCGTTTCGGTGTGATCGGGGAGTTCGACGGCAAGGTGAAGTACCTCGACGAGCGGTACCGCAACGGCCGTACGCTCGAGCAGGTGCTGCTCGATGAGAAGTGGCGCGAGCAGCGCCTGCGCCGACAGCCCGGGGTGCGCTCGATCGCCCGGTGGGATGCCGCGACCGCGGCGTCGCCCGCGCGCCTGGGCCGCCTGCTGCGCGAGCACGGCGTCCACTGACCGCGACCGCGGCATCCTCCTACCGGCCGCCGCATCCGCCGCCCGCGAGCGCTACCGAAAACCGCGACCGCTACCCGTAGACCGGGCGCGCTCGCGGAAAGGGGTTGCGCTCGCGGGATCGGGAGGGGGAGCAGGGCTGCGTCAGTCGGCGATGCTCAGCAGCAGGTGGCCCGAGGAGACCGTGGCGCCGACGACCGCGTCGAGGGAGCCGATCGTGCCGTCCTTGTGGGCGGTGAGCGGCTGCTCCATCTTCATGGCCTCGAGCACCACGACGAGGTCGCCCTTGACGACCTTGTCACCCTCGGCGACGGCCACCTTCACGACGGTCGCCTGCATGGGTGCCTTCACGGCATCCCCGGTCGCACCGACCACGGCCTGCGCACCGCCCCGACGACGCGGAGGCGGGGGAGCGGACACCGTGGCCGAGGGCAGCAGGGTGCTCGGCAGCGAGACCGCGACGCGCTTGCCCTCCACCTCGACGACGACCGAGTGGCGCTTCTCGGCGGGCTTCGCATCCGCGAGCACCCCGCCCCACGGCTCGAGCTCGGCCGAGAACTCTGTCTCGATCCACCGCGTGTAGACGCCGAAGCCGTCCTCCGCGGTGAAGGCGGCATCGCGCACGACCGCGCGGTGGAACGGGATGACGGTGGGCAGCCCCGCTACCTCGAACTCGTCGAGGGCGCGGCGGGCGCGCTCGAGCGCATCCTCGCGCGTCGACCCGGTCACGATGAGCTTGGCCAGGAGCGAGTCGAAGGCCCCCGAGATCTCGTCGCCCGTGGTGACGCCCGAGTCGATGCGCACGCCCGGGCCGCCCGGGTAGCGGATGGCCTGGATGGGGCCGGGGGTCGGAAGGAAGTTCCTGCCCGGGTCCTCGCCGTTGATGCGGAACTCGAAGGAGTGGCCGTGCGTCTCGGGATCGGGGTAGTCGAGGATGCCGCCCTCCGCGATGCGGAACTGCTCGCGCACGAGGTCGATGCCGGTGACCTCCTCGGAGACCGGGTGCTCCACCTGCAGACGCGTGTTGACTTCGAGGAACGACACCGTGCCGTCGACCCCGATGAGGAACTCGCACGTGCCCGCGCCGACGTAGCCGACCTCGCGCAGGATCGCCTTCGACGAGGCGTAGAGCAGTTCGCGCTGCTCGTCGCTCAGGAAGGGCGCGGGCGCCTCTTCGACGAGCTTCTGGTGCCGGCGCTGCAGCGAGCAGTCGCGTGTGGAGACGACGACGACATTGCCGTCGGCATCGGCGAGGCACTGGGTCTCGACGTGGCGCGGCTTGTCGAGGTACTTCTCGACGAAGCACTCGCCGCGGCCGAACGCCGCGACCGCCTCACGGGTGGCCGAGTCGAAGAGCTCGGGCACCTCCTCGCGCGTGCGGGCGACCTTGAGCCCGCGTCCGCCGCCGCCGAAGGCGGCCTTGATGGCCACCGGCAGGCCGTGCTCGTCGACGAAGGCGAGCACCTCCTCGGCACCCGCGACGGGGTTGAGGGTGCCGGGGGCGAGCGGCGCGCCGACCTTCTCGGCCACGTGACGGGCCGAGACCTTGTCGCCGAGACGCTCGATGGCATCCGGCGACGGGCCGATCCAGATGAGGCCGGCGTCGATCACGGCGCGCGCGAAGTCGGCGTTCTCGGCGAGGAAGCCATAGCCGGGATGCACGGCGTCGGCGCCCGAGCGGCGTGCGACGGAGAGCAGCTTGTCGATGACGAGGTAGGTCGTGGCGCTCGTCGTGCCGTCGAGGGCGTAGGCCTCGTCGGCCAGCACGACGTGCCGCGCACCGCGGTCCTGGTCGGCGTAGACGGCGACGGATGCGATACCTGCGTCGCGTGCGGCACGGATCACGCGCACTGCGATCTCCCCGCGATTCGCGATCAGAACCTTCGAGATGCGCGGCATAGTGACCCCAGCCTAGGGGCCGTGCCGCCCGCCGCCGTTGTCGTGTGCGCACAAACGCGCGCGTCCGGCTTGCAGTGCGGCCACAACCGGCCTAGCGGTTCCAGAGCGCGGGCCACTCGATGCCGAGCTCGCGCACGAGGGAACGCAGGTACGGCACGCTCAGCCCGACGACGGTGTGCGGGTCGCCCTCGATGCTCTCGATGAAGCCCGCACCCTTCGCGTCGATCGTGAACGCCCCGGCCACCTCGAGCGGTTCCCCGGTGGCGATGTAGGCGTCGATCTCGGCATCCGTGATGTCGGATGCGAACCGCACGCTCGCCGAGGTCGCGCCGCCTACCGCTCGGCCGAGGAGTCCGTCGCGGGCATCGATCAGCCAGTGCCCCGAGTGCAGCACGCCGGCGCGGCCGCGTTGCGCGTGCCAGCGCTCGCGCGCCGTCTCGGGCAGGTGCGGCTTGCCGTAGATGGTGCCCTCCAGCACGAATGCCGAGTCGCCGCCCAGCACGAGGCCGTCGAGCCCGCCGTCGTCGACGAGACGCTCGGCGACCGCCTCGGCCTTCGCGCGGGCGAGCAGCGTCACGTAGGCGTCCGGGTCCTGCGGACCTGCGGCGGCGGCCACGGCGTCCTCGTCGACATGCGACGGCACCGGAACGGGTTCGATGCCCACCGCCCGCAGCGTCGCCAGCCGCGCGGGCGAGGTGGATGCGAGGTAGAGCCGCACGGGGATCCTTCCGGTCGTGGCCGCAGCATCCGCGCCTATGCTCGGACGGATGGGTGACATGCAGGGCCGCGAGGTCGAGGTCGAGGCTACCAACATCGCGCACGGCGGCTACGGTGTCGCGCGGCTGGACGGTCGGGTGATCTTCGTCGCGGATGCGATCCCCGGCGAGCGGGTGCGCGCGCGCATCCTCGACGACCGCAAGCAGCGCTTCTGGTGGGCCGACACGGTGGAGGTGCTCGAGCCGAGCCCGCACCGACGGCAGCATCTCTGGCCGGAGGCCGACGTCTCTCGCGATCCCGCCATCCGTCCCGGTGGTGCCGACTTCGGGCACATCGAGCCCGCGCACCAGCGCACCCTGAAGGCGCACGTGCTGAGCGACGCCCTGCAGCGCATGGCGCGAATCGAGCGCGACGTCGAGGTGGAGGCGGTCGACGGCCCGTCAGACGGCGGCGGCTGGCGCACACGCGAACGGCTTCACGTGGCCGACGACGGCACGGTCGGCCCGTTCTCGGCGCGGTCGCACCGCGTCATCCGGGTGGCCTCGCTGCCGCTCGCCACCGCGGAGCTCGCCGAGGTCGCGCCCCTGGTCGAGCGGATGCCGGAGCACGCGGGCGGGGACGTCGTGGCGCTCGCGCCGAGCGTCGGCGGTGCCCGGCTCATCCTCGGCAAGCAGGCGCCGACGGTGATCCGCGAGCGGGTGGGCCAGCGCGAGTTCCGCCTCGACGACTCCGGCTTCTGGCAGGTCCACGCGGCTGCTCCCCTCACCCTCACCCGCGCGGTGCAGGAGGCGATCGACGCCTCCCTCTTCGACCCCCGCGCGGCCAATCTCGACCTCTACGGCGGCGTCGGCCTGCTCGCCGCGGCCGTGGGCGACCGCTTCGGCTCCGCGACGCGCATCACCTCGGTGGAGTCCGACGAGCGCGCCACCGAGCACGCCGCCGAGAACCTCGCCGACTGGCTCGGGGCGCAGGCGGTCACCGCGCGCGTGGAGCGCTGGGTGCGCAGCCTCACCGAGGCATCGGCTCCCGAGCGCACCCGCCTTGCGAGCGCGACGGTCGTGCTGGATCCGCCGCGCTCGGGGGCCGGACGCCCGGTCCTGGAGTCGCTCGCGGCCGTGCGGCCCGCGCAGCTCGTGTACGTGGCGTGCGACCCGGTCGCGTTCGCACGCGACGCGGGCGTGCTCGCCGAACTCGGCTACGAGCTCAGCGGCCTGCGCGCCTTCGACCTGTTCCCGAGCACCCACCACGTGGAGGCGGTCGGCTCCTTCGTGCGTGCATGATGCGGCACCGGATGCTGGGGAAGCGGGAGAACAGCAAGTAGCATGAGCCACGGCGGACCCTGGCGGGAGTGGGTATGAGTACGGTGATCGATCGTCCGGAGACCGAGGCCGCGACGCGGCCGGCCCGGATCGCAGTCGTCGACGACCACGAGTCGGTGCGCGTCGGCCTCAAGGCCGCGTTCGTCGAGGCGGGCCACGATTTCATGCTCGCGGCCCCCAACGTCGCCGAGCTCATCCACGGCCTCGCGGGGCGCGAGGTCGACGTCGTCGTGCTCGACCTGTCGCTCGGCGACGGCTCGAGCGTCACCCAGAACGTGAAGAGCGTGCAGGCGATCGGCGCCCCGGTGCTCGTACACTCCATCGCCGACCGGGTGGACCTCGTGCGTGAGGCGCTCGCCGCGGGCGCCGCCGGCGTCATCCCCAAGTCCGCCTCGATGCGCACGGTCGTCACGGCGGCCGCCACCGTGGCGCGCGGCGAAGTGCTCAACAACCTCGAGTGGGCGACCGCGATCGACGCCGACCGCGACTTCGCGAAGGCGGAGCTCGGCAGACGCGAGCGGGAGATCCTGCACCTGTACGCATCCGGGTTGCCGCTCAAGCTCGCAGCCGAGCAGCTCGGCATCGGGTACTCGACGGCCCGCGAGTACCTCGACCGCATCCGTGCCAAGTACGTCGAGGTCGGTCGCCCCGCACCGACGAAGGTCGATCTGCTGCGCCGCGCGGTCGAAGACGGAATCCTGCCGGGGCTCGACCCCGACAGCGATGGCTGACGTCGCACGCAACCTGCTCGCGTCGGTGCCACGCGGGAGGCCGGTGCGCAACCCGCTGAGTCTCGTGCGGGTCACGACGGCGATCGCGCGTACCGCGGCCGGTTTCGGCGTCGCGTTCATGCTGCAGTCGGTGCCGGCGATGGTCGAGCAGCTGCCCAACATGAACCCGGTGTGGTCGGTGACGATGGTGGGTGCGCTCGTGGCGAGCCTCGCATTCACCGTCGTCGTGTCGGTCATCGACCGCGGGCTGCGGATCGGGCACGTCACGTTCGCGGCGGTCTACCTCATCGCCCTCATCAGCTGGCCGTTCGCGGTGATCGACCCCGCTCAGGCGCCCACCTCGAGCTATTGGCTCTACTACACGCTCACGATCGCGACGGCGATGGCGACCGTGGGCCTCGGCATCCGTCTCGCAACGGTCTACGTCGTGATCGCGCCGGTGATCTACGGGGTCATCCGGATCACGCCGCCCGGCGGCGAGGTGACCGTCACCCAGACGGTGCTCGACTCGGTGTACGCGATCATCCTCGGCGGGGCCATCACCATCATCACGGCGATCCTGCGCAACGCCGCCTCCTCCGTCGACCGCGCGCAGGCGACGGCTCTCGAACGGTACGGACACGCGGTGCGTCAGCACGCGACCGAGGCCGAGCGCGTGCAGGTCGACGCGATCGTGCACGACAGCGTGCTCACGACCTTGCTCTCGGCCGCGCGGGCCGAGAGCGCGGAGGCGAAGGAGCTCGCCTCCCACATGGCCGGCAACGCGATCGGGCACCTGCGCGAGGCGCTCTCGGATGCGCCGCAGGGCGATGCGGAGGTCTCGGTGGCGGCGCTCGCCAATCGCATCGCGGATGCCGCCGCCGCCCTCTCGGAGCCCGTCACGATCGACTCCGACGGCGTGCGGCCGGGCCGCATCCCCGTCGCGGTCGCCGAGGCCGTCTATTCGGCCGCGGTGCAGGCGATGGTCAACAGCCTGCAGCATGCCGGGGCCGCTCGGCGCTGGGCCGTGGTGCGCGGCGGGGGTGACGACATCGTCGTCGAGGTGGGGGACGACGGTTGCGGCTTCGACCCGGATGCGGTGCCCACGGAGCGCCTCGGCGTGCGCGTGTCGATCCTCGAGCGCGTCGCGAGCGTCGGCGGCGCCGCCGTCATCGACACGGCGCTCGGCGAGGGCACCGTCGTCGCATTGCACTGGCCCGCGCCGTCGAGCGGAGCGAAGGAGGTGCCGTCGTGACGATCGGCGTGCCCCGGGTGCTCATCATCGCCCTCGCGGCGGTGTTCTCCGGCTACCATCTCGTGCTCGCGGGGTACTCGCTCACCTTTCCGTACGCGAGCGATCCGGGCGCCGTGGGCGCCGGCATGCTGCTCTACGCGCTCGTCACGGCCGCGGCGCTGTGGCCCACCCGCGACACCCGGATGCCGATCTGGCTCGCGTCCTTCGCCCTCGGCGTCGCGATCGCGCTGCCTCCGCTCATCACGGTCGTGCTCGATCCGATGCGTCCCGGGGGCAACGGATACGCCACCTGGTACGTCGCCGCGATCGGCACGCTCATGACCATCACGGCGGTGCGGTTGCGCCCGGGTTTCGCGTGGGCGGGCATCATCTTCCTCGTCGTGCAGACGCTCTTCTGGTCGGGGCCGGGCGCGCTCGGCACCATCGGCGTGATCGGCTCGGCCTCGTGGGTGGGGGTCGCGCACATCATCACCAACACGCTCGCGAAGGCCGCGCGCGACTCGGAGCGCTTCGCCCATGCCGAGCGCGAGGCCACCGAGTGGCAGGCGGCCCAGGAGGCCCACCTCAACGAGCGGCAGTTCCGGCTCGGTCAGACGAGCGTCATGGCGCTGCCGATGCTGCGCACCATCCGCTCCTCGGGGGGCGACCTCAGCGACGCCCAACGCGCGGAGTGTCTGCATCTGGAGGCCGCCATCCGCGATGAGATCCGGGGGCGCAAGCTGCTCAACGACGGTGTGCGCGAGCAGGTCATGCTCGCCCGACGCCGCGGCGCGATCGTGACGCTGCTGGACGAGGGCGGCATCGACGATCTGTCGGATGGCGAGCTCGATCGGGTGCTCGGGCGTCTCGCACTCGCATTGCGTGAGACGACCGCCGACCGGGTGATCGCGCGCACCGTGCCGGAGGGGTCGGAGGTCGCGGTGACCGTCGTGGGCTTGCGCACGGTCGACGACGAAGAGGTGACGCTGCTGGGCGGCGAGCCGGACGACGAGGTCGAGTTGTGGCTGGAGATCCCGCGGGCGTCGTCCGCTGTCGAGTAACCCGCCGAGGCGAGCGGCCCCGGACATGGAACGAGGGGCCGGACAGAGCGTCCGGCCCCTCGTAAGAATCGAGTCAGGGCGACAACCCGAATATCGCCCTGACTCGCCCCCACATCATCGGTCTGCTTACCCTAGACGACCGGTGATGCTGTGTAACTCGATGAGATACACCTGCTAGTACTCAAGTATGGGGGAGAGTTACCGTCACGTAAGTCGTCATTTCGGGGGACTATCGGGGTACATTTTCGGGTGACATCCCCACGGTTCTCAGGGCGCCATGCGAAATCCGGGGTACAAAGCGGCGAGCAGAGTCGGAATCGTCCGTCGAAGTGCGAGGCGCGACGGAATCGCCGCGAATCGACGTCGCGCGCAACGGAGTCGGTGGCGGTCCCTATCGCGCCCAGCGGTTCCAGGCGCCGCGCTCGAGGGGCTGCCGCAGGCCGCGACGCTCGCGCTCCCACGTGGTGGGAGACCGCTGGGCGCGCCGCTGCAACCCGGAGAGTTCGTCGAGTGCCGCCTGCAACACGGCGGTGGCGGCGGCGAGCTCTTCGGCCGTGGGATCGCCGGCCACGACGCGGATCGCATCCGCTGCCGTCGCAGGTGCCTCGCGCTGATCGCTCACAGCGGGATGTTCCCGTGCTTCTTCGCCGGGAGAGCTGCCCGCTTGGTGCGCAGCGCCCGCAGCGCCTTGATGATCACGAGACGCGTAGCGGCGGGCTCGATGATGCCGTCGAGCTCGCCGCGCTCGGCCGCGAGGAACGGCGAGGCGACGTTGTAGGTGTACTCGTTCGCGAGCTGGGTGCGTACCTCGGCGACATCGCGGCCCGCGGCCTCCGCCTCCTTGAGCTCGTTGCGGTACAGGATGTTGACCGCGCCCTGGCCGCCCATCACCGCGATCTCGGCGGTCGGCCACGCGTAGTTGAGGTCGGCGCCGAGCTGCTTCGAGCCCATGACGATGTAGGCGCCACCGTAGGCCTTGCGCGTGATGACGGTCACGAGCGGCACGGTCGCCTCGGCGTAGGCGTAGAGCAGCTTCGCGCCGCGGCGGATGACGCCCGTCCACTCCTGGTCGGTGCCGGGCAGGTAGCCCGGCACGTCGACGATCGTGATGATCGGGATGGAGAAGGCGTCGCAGAAGCGCACGAAACGTGCGGCCTTCTCGCCTGCGTCGATGTTGAGGGTGCCCGCCATCGCGTTCGGCTGGTTGGCGATGATGCCGACCGAGCGGCCCTCGATGCGGGCGAAGCCGATCACGATGTTGGGGGCGAAGAGCGCCTGCACCTCGAGGAAGTCACCGCCGTCGACGATGCGCTCGATGACCTCGAGCACGTCATAGGGCTGGTTGGGGGAGTCGGGGATGATCGTGTTGAGTCGGCGGTCGGAGTCGTTGACCTCGAGCTCGGTCTCCGACTCGTACACCGGCAGTTCCGCCTGGTTGTTGTCGGGCAGGAAGCTCACGAGGGTGCGCGCATAGTCGAGCGCGTCGTCCTCGTCGGAGGCGAGGTAGTGCGAGACGCCCGTGCGGGAGCTGTGGGTGAGGGCGCCGCCGAGCTCCTCCATGCCGACGTCCTCGCCCGTGACGGTGCGGATGACATCCGGGCCCGTCACGAACATCTGGCTGGTCTTGTCGACCATGATGACGAAGTCGGTGAGCGCGGGACCGTAGACGGCGCCGCCGGCCGCCGGGCCGAGGATGATCGAGATCTGCGGGATGACACCCGAGCTCGCGGTGTTCAGGCGGAAGATCTCGCCGTACTTGCCGAGCGCCACGACACCTTCCTGGATGCGCGCACCACCCGAGTCGAGCATGCCGATGATCGGCACGCCGGTCTTGAGCGCGAGCTCCATGACCTTGATGATCTTCTCGCCCGCGACCTCGCCGAGCGAGCCGCCGAAGATCGTGAAGTCCTGCGCATAGACGGCCACCTGGCGGCCGTGGATGGTGCCGGTGCCCGTGACGACCGCGTCGCCGTAGGGGCGCTTCGACTCCATGCCGAAGGCGTGGGTGCGGTGCCGCACGAACTCGTCGAGCTCGACGAAGGAGCCCTGGTCGAGCAGCTGCTCGATCCGCTCACGGGCGGTCTTCTTGCCCTTGGCGTGCTGCTTGGCGATCGCGGCCTCGCCGCTCGCGGTCACGGCCTCGTGGTAGCGCACCTTCAGGTCGGCGAGCTTGCCGGCGGTCGTGAGGTCTCGGGCTGCGGTCTCGTCGGTCACGGCGTTCAGCCTATCCGTCACCCTCCCGGGGTTCGGGGTTGTGCGATCCGACAAAACCCGGCGCGGATGCTTGGGGCCGCCCCTGCGCCGCGGGGCGGCGGAACACCCGCGCGATCGCCCATACCGTGACGCGCCACATCGCCTCGACGACGACGCTGCCACTCATCTTCGACGCGCCCGCACGGCGTTCGGTGAAGGTGATCGGCACCTCCCGGATGCGCCATCCGGCGTCGTGGGTGCGGATGGTGAGGTCGATCTGGAAGCAGTAGCCGCGCGAGTCGACGACCTGATGCGCGACCTGTTCGAGCACCTCGGCGCGGTAGGCGCGGTAGCCGGCCGTGACATCCCGCACGGGCAGGCGCAGCACGATGCGCGCGTAGGCGTTGGCGGCCTTGCTGAGTCGGCGCCGGTACGCGGGCCAGTCGACGAGTCGGCCCCCGGGCACCCACCGTGAGCCGATCACGAGACCGGTTGCGGCATCCGTCTCGAGGGCCTCGAGCATCGCGGGCAGGGCGCTCGCGGGGTGCGAGCCATCGGCATCGAACTCGACGACGACGTCGTAGCCGTGCTCGAGTGCCCAGGCGAAGCCGGCGAGGTAGGCGCGTCCGAGCCCGTCTTTCGAGGTGCGGTGCAGCACGTGCAGCCCGGGGTCGGATGCCGCGAGACGGTCGGCGAGTTCGCCCGTGCCGTCGGGACTCGCGTCGTCGACGACGAGGATGTCGCACAGCGCGCCGCATGCCCGCAGGGCGGCGACGGTCGCCTCGAGGTTCTCGACCTCGTCGTAGGTGGGGGTCACGACGAGCACGCGCCCGGGCCGGGGCGTTCGCACGGACGCCATGGGGCAATCCTAGGTTCCCGCGCGGGACGAGGACGCCGCGTGGCGACGTATCACCTGGCGCGCATATGGCGTTTAGGCTTCGGAGCATGAGCTTCGACAGGAGCCGCAGCATCGCGGCCGCCCTCTACGAGGTCGCGTCGTCGAGTTCGACGAACACCGAGCTGTCGGCGCGCGCCGATCGCGAGGGCATGCCCGACCTGACCGTCATGCTGACCCGCTATCAGAGCGCGGGGCGCGGCCGGCTGGGTCGCGCGTGGACCGCGCCGCCCGGTGCTGCGGTCGCGGCCTCCGTGCTGCTGCGACCCCGCCTGCCGGATGGAACGGCGCCCGCACCCGAGCGACTCGGGTGGTTGCCGGTGATCGCGGGGGTGTCGATGTCGGCGGCGATCCGGCTCGCGCTGCCGGGGCGCACGGTCGGGTTCAAGTGGCCCAACGACGTGCTCGTCGACGGGCGCAAGATCTGCGGCATCCTGGCGGAGCTGCTGCCCGGCGGCACGGGCGTCGTGATCGGGTCGGGGTTCAACACCCGCATGACCGCGGAGGAGCTGCCCGTGCCCACGGCGACGTCGCTCGCGGTCGAGGGCGCGGTGGTCGACGACGCGCTCGAGGATGCCGTGCTCGCGGCCTACCTGGAGGGCCTGCGGGACCGTGTGTCCCGCTACTTCGGGGCGGGCGCGGATGCGGATGCCTCCGGGATCCGCGCGGAGGCGCGCACGGCATGCCTGACCCTCGCGCGCACGGTGCACATCGAGCTGCCCGGCGGCGAGCAGCTGGAGGCGACCGCCGTCGACCTGGACGGCGACGGGCGGCTCGTGGTGGCAGACCGAGACGGCGTCGCGCGGTCTGTCGCGGCGGGAGACGTGACGCACGTCCGCTAGAACTGGAGCATGACCCAGGCGACGGCATCCGGCGCCCCCGGCGCCGCGCACGCGGTGCAGCCGGAGGCGGTGGTGGCGCGCTTGCGCTCGCACGGGCGGGCGCTCGTCGGGCCCTGCCTCGTGCTCGTCGCGGATGCGGCGGCGCTCGGTTACTTCGGCGGCACGTTCGCCGAGGCGTGGCTGAACTGGCTCGTGCTCGCTGCGGCCGTGCTCGTGGCGGTGCTGCTGTTCCTCGTGCCGCTCATCGCCTGGCTCGGACGCAACTACACCATCACGACGCGACGCATCGTGCTGCGCAGCGGGGTCTTCGTGCGCACCCGGCAGGAGCTCTTGCACAGTCGCGGCTACGACGTGACGGTGCGCACGGCGGGGCTGCAGGCCATGTTCGGCTCGGGCGATGTGCTCATCAACACGGGGCTCGAGCACCCCGTCGTGCTGCGCGATGTACCCGGTGCCGCGCTCGTGCAGGCGACGCTGCACGACCTCATGGAGCTCTCGCTCAACCCGATCGCGAGCCGGCGTCAGCAGGAGCAGTCGCGACCGCCCGACGAGACGACGGCGTTCGGGTGGCGCTGACCGCGTCCGCTTCCGTCGAAGCCGAGACGGCGCCGTCCGCGAACACCGCGGGGGCGGAATCGGTGCGGTGCGGGGCGAACACCCACAGCTTGTAGAAGGTGAAGCGGAAGGCCGTGCCGAGGGCGAGGCCGATCACATTGCCGGAGATGTTGTCGGCGAGGATGCTCGTGAAACCGAGCACGTAGTGCGACACCCAGAGGCACAGCAGGCCGATCGACGAGCCGGCGAGGCTCACCAGGAGGAACTCGGCGAACTCACGCCAGAGCTGCCGGCCGCGGTGCTCGCGGAAGGTCCAGAACCGGTTGCCGACCCAGTTGGCGAGGATCGCGAGGCCCGTCGAGACGACCTTGGCCAGCACGGGGCCCTCGTACAGGTTCTCGGGGGCGAGCACGGTCGCGCGCAGCAGGTTGAAGACCCCGGAGTCGATCACCAGCCCGACGAGCCCGACGACGCCGAATCGCGCGAACTGAGCGATGAGCATGCGCACGCGTCGTGCCTTCCCCGTCGTGGGCCGTAGGGTCGTAGAGGCGGCAGTCTAACCGCCTCATTCGACGCGAAGCTGGAGAGGCATCTGTGAGAGTCGGCGTCATCGGCGGCGGGCAGCTGGCCCGGATGATGATCCCCCCGGCGGTCGCGCTCGGCGTCGAGCTGCGCGTGCTCGCCGAGACCGAGGGCAGTTCGGCGGCGCTCGCCGCGACCGCGGTGGGCGACTATCGCGACGCGTCGACGGTTCTCGACTTCGCCGCCGAGGTCGACGTCGTCACCTTCGACCATGAGCACGTGCCGCAGCCGGTGCTCGAGGCGCTCGTCGCATCCGGCGTCGCCGTGCACCCGGGGCCGCACGCACTCGCCGTCGCGCAGGACAAGACGGTGATGCGCGAGCGGCTCTCGGCGATCGGCGCCCCCGTTCCCGATTGGGCGCGGGTGTCGGATGCCGCGGAGCTCGCGGCGTTCCTGGCCGACCACGGCGGGGCCGCGGTCGTGAAGACTCCGCGCGGCGGCTACGACGGAAAGGGTGTGCGCGTGGTGCGCGAGGCATCCGGGGCCGACGACTGGTTCTCGGACGCCGAGCACGGACTGCTCGTCGAGGCGTTCGTGCCGTTCCGGCGCGAGCTCGCGCAACTGGTGGCGCGACGGCCCTCGGGCGACGTCGCCGCGTGGCCGCTCGTCGAGACGGTGCAGCAGGACGGCGTGTGCGCCGAGGTGTTCGCCCCCGCTCCCCGGGCCGGGGCCCTGCCCGAGGAGGCGCGGGCGCTCGCGGAGCGCATCGCGACCGAGCTCGACGTGACCGGAGTGCTCGCGGTCGAGCTGTTCGAGGCCGAAGATGGGCGCCTGCTCGTGAACGAGCTCGCGATGCGCCCGCACAACACCGGCCATTGGACCATCGACGGCGCCGTCACGAGCCAGTTCGAGCAGCACCTGCGGGCGGTGCTCGATCTTCCGCTCGGCGACCCGTCGCCGCTCACGCCGGTGTCGGTCATGGTGAACATCCTGGGCGGACCCTCGGGCGAGCGGATGCCGGATCGGTACGCACGGGCGATGGCCGACCGACCCGAGGTGAAGCTGCACTCCTACGGCAAGGAGTCCCGCCCCGGCCGCAAAGTCGGCCACGTGACCGCGACGGGCGACGAGCTCGACGACGCGGTGGCGCGTGCGCGTGCCGCAGCGGCGTTCTTCCAGGGCTGACCCGTAGCATGGCCGGGTGCCAGAGGTAGCGGGAACCCCGGTGGTCGGCGTCGTCATGGGCTCCGATTCGGACTGGACCGTCATGCAGGATGCGGCGGCCGCGCTCGCGGAGTTCGGCATCCCGCACGAGGTCGAGGTCGTGTCGGCGCATCGCACGCCGCGCAAGATGCTGAGCTACGGCTCCGAGGCGGCCGCGCGCGGACTGCGCGTCATCATCGCCGGAGCCGGAGGAGCCGCGCACCTGCCGGGCATGCTCGC
>JBQCHI010000020.1:0-60448 GCA_051954835.1 Protaetiibacter sp.
GCGCCGGGTCGGAACCTAGCGGCGCAGCCCCAGACGCTCGATCAGCGAGCGGTAGCGCTCGATGTCGACATCCTGGAGGTAGCCGAGCAGCCGGCGACGCTGGCCCACGAGCAGCAGGAGGCCACGACGCGAGTGGTGGTCGTGCTTGTGCTCCTTGAGGTGCTCGGTGAGGTCCTTGATCCGCTTGGTGAGGATCGCGACCTGCACCTCGGGGGATCCGGTGTCTCCGGGGTGGGTGGCGTACTCGTCGATGATCGCCTTCTTGACGTCTGCATCCAGTGCCATAGAGGGATCCCCTTTCTCTCGTTGCGCGGTGCTCCCCGCCCGTTGCGGGGGCTCTCTCGATCCGCGGCCGTTTGACGGCAACCTCCCGATCCTAGCAGAGCAGCTGCGGGCTCACCGCATCGCAAGCACGAGAATGAGGGCGAACGACAGGGTCACGAGCAGTGCGAAACATGCCGACACCGCGATGCCCGCGATCGCCCACCCGCGCCGTCGAAGCATCCCGTCGGCGGTGTCGCGGATGCCGCGCACCCCGAACCGGATCGACGTGATCGCGAGCGCCCCGACCGTGATGAGCTTGATCGCCTCCAGGAGGAGCGCGGCGTCGATGAGACGCGGCGCTCCAGACAGGAGGAACACCGCCGCGAAGGTGAGACCGCCGATCACGAGATTCGCCGCGACCGCGACGAACGCGAACTGCAGGCTGCGCGTCGCCGCCACATCCGCGGGGCGGCGACCCGCGCGAGGACGGATCACGACGCGCGCTCCGCAGTGCGCACAGAACGGCTCGCCGGCATTCGACGGCGTGCGGCACGAGGGGCAGGCGAGCTCGCCGCGCGCGCGCTCGACCGTCGCGCCGAAGGGCAGACGCGCCGTGGGGGCAGCAGCCGTCATGCCCCCCATTCTGGGGGCATCCCTTGAGCGCGGCAAGTCGTCCCGGCGAATGCTCAGCGGGGTGCGGCGAGCGCGCATCTCGGCGACGCATCAGCGGTCTTTGTCAGACTGGAGCGCGTGATCGCCGCCCGCCTGCTCGACGTCCTGCTCGTTCTCGTGCTGCTCGTCTACCTCGGCGAGGGATGGCGCAACGGCATCCTCCGCAGCGTGAGCGCGATCCTCGGCGTCGCAGCCGGCGGCATCGCGGCGTTCTTCGCCGTGCCGCTGCTCGCCGCCGCCATCCCCTCACCCGATTGGCGCATCGGCATCTCGATCGCCCTCTCCGTGCTGCTGCTCATCGGGGGGCATCTGCTCGGCGTCGCGATCGGCTCAGCGCTGCGCGGGCGCCATCCCGAGAGCCCCCGCGCTCCGCGAGACCTCTCGACCGCCGAGCGGCTGCTCGGAGCCATCGCCAACCTCCTCGCCGCCGCCCTCGTCGTGACGCTCGTCGCCGGAAGCGTCGCACAGCTGGGCGTTCCCGTGCTCTCGCAGGCCGTCAAGCGCTCGATCGTGATCAGTACCATCGACCGCCTCACCCCGGCTCCGGTCGCGGACGGGCTCGCACGTGTCCGCGCGTCGATCCTCGCCTACGAGATCCCGACGATCGACCAGGACCTCGGCGGCGTCGATCAGGGTCAGAACCCGCCCCAGGTCGACACCTCCACCAACCCCCTCGCGGATGCGGCGCGGTCGGTCGCGCGCATCAGCGGCACCGCATACGCCTGCGGTCAGAACCAGTCGGGAAGCGGATTCGTCGTCGCGCCCGAGCGGATCGTCACGAACGCGCACGTCGTCGCGGGCGTCGACAGCCCTGTCGTGGAACTGCCCGGCGGACAGGCCCTCGACGCTCGCGTCGTCTGGTTCGACCCGGACACCGACGTCGCGATCCTCGCGGTACCGGGACTCGAGGCCGATCCGCTGTCGCTCGCCGACATGGGCATCGGCGAGGAGGGCGTCGTCGACGGCTACCCGCACGGCGGCCCCTTCACCTCGACCCCCGCCGAAGTGCTCGCCATCTCCTCCGAGCGCGTCGCCGACATCTACGGCTCCAGCTCGCACACCCGCGAGGTGGCCACGCTCGCGGCCGACGTACAGCCCGGCAACTCGGGCGGACCGCTCATCACCCTCGACGGCCGGGTCGCGGGCCTCGTGTTCGCGCGGAACGCCGAACACGCCAACCTCGGCTATGCCACGACCATCGCTCAGCTCGAACCCCTGCTCGACGGCGCGTCGACCCTGACGAAACCGGTCGAACCCGGCCGCTGCATCTCGGGCTGAGCCGCCCCTGTCGCCCCGGCAGACGCGACGCTCAGACCGAGTCGGGCCGCTTCATGTACCACTCGGTGAAATGGCGCGCGCGACCGTCCGCATCGAGTTCGATGAACCAGATGTTGTCGTAGAGCCGCCCCTCGCGGTAGTCGACCGTGAGTCGCACGACGCCGAGATCGCCGTCGATCGCCACGACCCGGCTCTCGTATGTCGTCTCGCCCGGCTGATCGGCGTACTCGAGCCACTTCGTCACGATCTCGTCGTGCCCGCGCCACGGCTGTTCCGAGGGGCCGGTGTAGTACTCCGCGTCAGGCGTGAAGAGCGCACGGATGTCGTCGGGCTCGTTCGACTCCCATGCGGTGCGGTAACGCGTGATCCACTGTTCGATGCTGGTGCGATCCGTCATGCGACCTGTCTAGCGCGCACGACCGACATCGCCGAGGCTTGACGCCGCGAGCTCGCGAGGTGCACCCTTGAGGCAGATCAACTCATCGCCCAGAAGAGCCGGAGTCATTGACCCGCCACTGGGCGATGAGTCTGTTAACCGCGCGGCGCGCTCGACGCAGCGGCTCGTCCGTCGCTCTGCGTCAGGAGCCGGCTGGGTGCGTGGCCGCCATGAGCGCCTGCCTCGACGCTGTGAGCTTGGCCAGCAGTTCCCGTTCGTCGCTCTGAGCCGCGACGCGTTCGCGGTTCGAGATGATGCGCTGCCGCGTGAACGCGAGACGCGTCGCGTCGCGGATGTAGCTCCGCATGAGAATCGCGTGGCCGGTGCTCTTGGCCCAGGCCATCGCCTGCTTGCGACCGGCACCCGTGCCGAGAGTCGCGACCTCGGCGGGGCTGATCCAGCCCGCGGCCGCATACTCCGCGAGACGCTCCTGCGTGAGCTGCGCCTCGCGCTTGCGCAGCTTGACCACGAGCACGATCGCGCCCGCGAAGAGCGGAACCTGCACGACGACGTACAGGAGGAACCAGCCGATGAGCCCGAGATACGAGGTGCCGTTCCAGAGGGCGTGCAGCGCCATCGCTCCGATGAGGCCGACGAAGAAGCCGCCGATGCCTCCCGCGACGCCCTTGCGACCCCACCAGCCGATGAACAGGCCGGTGACGGCGGTGAACATCGCGTGCGCGAAGGGCGACATCACGCCCCGCACGAAGAAGGTGAGCGCGATGTCCGCGGAGACGATGCCACCCGCCGCCATCGACTGCGCGAAGTAGAGGATGTTCTCGGTGAACGCGAACCCGCCCGCGATCGTCGCGGCGTAGACGATCCCGTCGACGGGACCGTCGAAGTACCTGCGCGCGATGAGGAAGATGAGCAGCACGCCGAGGCCCTTGGCCGCCTCCTCCACGACGGGCGCCTGGACGACCGTGCCGAGCACATCCCCGAGATCCGGGCTGATGCCGAGCATGTAGTCGGTGAATTGCGCGGCGATGTCGACGATGAGGGCGATGGCGACCGACATGATCGCGCCCCACAGGAATCCGAAGACGAGCAGCCCACGGGGTTCGGGCTCCCAGCGGTCGATCCAGAGCACGCCGAATGCCACCGCGACGAGCGGCAGCAGTGCGAGCACACCGCCCGCGACCAGCAGCACGGGCCCGAGTGCGAGGAAGAGATAGCCGAGGAGGGCGATGCCGAAGATGCCGATCACCACGAAGCCGGCGATCGCCCAGCCGAACAGCGCGTTGCGCGGCTTGGCCGGCTGAAGGAACGCCGGCTGCGGGGGAAGCTGCGTCTGCGCCTGCACCTCGGCAGGGGCCGCTGCCGGCTGGGGGGCATAGGGGTTCGTGGTGGGTTGGAACGACATGCCGCCACCCTACCGAGCGCTGCGACCCGGCCGCGGCGGGCGGCTACTTCTGCTGCTCGCGCAGAATCGCGAGAGCGCGGGTGACGCGATCGCGAAGCCCCGGCACGTTCTTACGCTGCGGAATGCGGGCACGCTCGAGCAGGGCGACCACCTCGGCCCGTTGGGCGGCTCGCACGGCATCGATCGCCTCCTGGCGCACGACCGAGGCCCGCACGGCGACGATGAAGGCCGCGATCGCCAGGCCCGCACCCACGATCGCCGACACCGCGAAGGCGACCTCGCCATCCGCGAACGCCGCGATCGCGGCGGCCACCCCGATGCCGAGCACCGCGAGCAGCGCCACGAGCCGCAGGGTGGGAGCGGCGGCCGAACGCCGCGCGAGCGACCGGTCGGCTTCGGCGAGACGCGCATCGAACTCGGCGAGCTCCTCTGCTTCGAGCTGCAGGATCGCGCGGTCGCGCAGGTCGCGGCGGATGCGGGCGTAGGTCGGCCGGTTCTGGCGCACGACCGCGAGCACCGAGACCGTACCGATCGCGAAGGTGACGAGCGCGATCATGAACAGCAGCGCGAACGCGGCGCCCGGCCGCGCGAGGTCGAAGAGGGCGCGGGCCGCCGCATCCACCCCGAAGGCCACGAGCACGGCCGAGATCGCGGTGACGGCCATCGTCCAGGTCAGTTCGCGCACGCTCGACCGCGTGATCGTCTCGGGATCGTCGGTGTCGCGCACCCGGCGCGCGTCGATGAAACCGGTGATCGCATCGCCCACCTGGAGGGCGAGGATGGCGGCCTGGAGGATGAGCGCGACGACGAGCAGCGGAACGAGATCCACTCTGCGACCCTAACGCAGCCGGCATTCCGCTCGGGGGTCGGTCAGGTGCGCGGGCTGGCCATCGTCACGCGGTGGGCGTGTCGACAGCGCCGCCGAATCGGCGCGTGCGCTGTCCATAGACCTCGATGGCCCGCCACAGCTGCTCGCGGCTGAAGTCGGGCCACAGGGTGTCGAGGAAGACCATCTCCGCATATGCGCTCTGCCACAGCAGGAAGTTGCTCATGCGCTGCTCGCCGGAGCTGCGCACGAAGAGATCGACGTCGGGCATGTCGGGCACGTAGAGGTGCCGCTCGATGGTCTTCTCGCTGATGCGATCGGGGCTGAGGCGTCCGGCCGCGACCTCGCGCGCGATGCCGCGGAGGGCATCCTGCAGTTCGGTGCGACCCCCGTAGTTGACGCACATGGTGAGCGTGAGGGTGCGGTTGTGCGCGGTGAGCTGTTCGGCGAAGCGCAACTCGTCGATGACCGACCGCCAGAGCCGCGGGGTGCGACCCGCCCAGCGCACCCGCACGCCCCACTCGTTGAGCTGGTCGCGACGACGGTGCAGGACGTCGCGGTTGAACCCCATGAGGAAGCGCACCTCGTCGGGGCTGCGCTTCCAGTTCTCGGTGGAGAACGCGTAGACGGAGAGGTGCGTCACGCCGATCTGGATCGCGCCCGCCACGACATCCAGCAGGGCCGCCTCGCCCGCCTTGTGCCCCTCGATGCGCGTGAGACCCTGCCGGTTGGCCCAGCGGCCGTTGCCGTCCATGACGATCGCCACGTGTTGCGGCACCGCGGATGCGGGGATCGCGGGCGGGTACTTCCCCGTCCAGTCGAGGGGGACGAAGTCGACCGCGTCGCGGTGGGTCTTCTCGACGGGTGCCACACGACGACCCTACGGCGTCTGCGTGTCGGCGGGGTGGGTGTGGCGCGGGAGCCGCCGAGAAGACCCGATTGCCCGGGAATCGTGCGAATCGGTCGATGCCCGAGTGTCGAATCGACCAATTCGCACGATTCTGCTGGCTGTCTCGGGGGTCCACCCGGCTGACGGCGGGGGCAACCGCTCCATCGGCGGGGGCAACTGCGTGTGCGGGCGGGGAAGAGCGCACGCGGCGGGAGACGTTGCTCCCGCCGCCTCGCAGTTCTGCCGCCCGCATCCGCAGGCGGACGTCGCCGCGCCGAGCCGCCGGTCGTGAGGCGCAGCAACGATGCGCCCAGTGCAGCAGCGGTGCGCCCAGCGGGGCAGCGGTGCCTCCGGCAGAGCAGCGGTGCGCCCGGCGGAGCAGCTATGCGCCCGGCGGAGGCGGCGGTTACGCGATGGTGCGGTCGACGTGCTCGAGAGAGCGCAGGCCGCGCTCGAGGTGGAACTGCGTGTAGGCGGCGGTCACCCCGGATGCCTGGGCGCGCGTGCGCTCGTCTGCAGCATCCGCGGTGGCCCAGTCGCCGGCGAGAAGCGCCGCGAGCAGTGCGAGGGTGGGCGGATCCAGGCGCGGTGACCCGGGAGGTGCTGCGGCATCCGACACCACTCCCCCGAGCTGCACGACGAACGCCGAGTGCGGGCCCGGCTCGCCCGTGACGGCGCAGTCGACGAAGCTCGGCGCCCAGCCCGCGATCGACAGCGCGCGCAGCAGGTAGGAATCGAGCGTGAGGCCCGGCGCGTGCTCGCCGCGGCTCAGCGAGCGCAGCGCGCCCACGAGCAGCAGGTAGTGCTGCAGCCCCGCCTCGTGCTCGGTGAGGCGGTCGGCCGTCTCGACCATGGCGTTCGCGGCCGTGAAGCGCGCGTAGTCGCCCGCGATGTCGCCACCGTAGGAGCCGAGCATCTCGGCCTGTTGCACGATGTCGAGGCTGCGACCGATGTAGCACTGCACGTCGACCACCATGAACGGCTCGAGGCGGGCACCGAAGCGCGAGCCGGTGCGCCGCACACCCTTCGCGACGGCGCGCAGCTTGCCGTGCTGCCGACTCAGCATCGTGACGATGCGGTCGGCCTCACCCAGCTTGTGGGTGCGCAGCACGACGGCTTCGTCACGGTAGGTGGGCACTGCGTCCTCTCTGCTCGCCGACGCATTCGCGGCGCGCACTCCGCGGCGCGAGCGCGGTCGCGCCGCTGCGCTGCACCCATTGTGCCTCGGAGGGCTGACATCCGGCCGGATGTCAGCGACGACGCGCCCGGCTGTCAGGATGGAGGCGTGGCATCGGATGCGGCCCTCGCGGCCTTCGAGAGCGCGCGGCCGCGCCTGTTCGGAATCGCCTACCGGATGATGGGCACGGTCGCCGAGGCCGAGGACCTCGTGCAGGAGGCGTGGCTGCGCTGGCAGGGTGCCGACCATGCTGCCGTGAGCGAGCCGGCCGCGTTCCTCACCACGACCGTCACGCGCCTCGCCCTCACGGAGCTCGACTCGGCGCGCGCCCGCCGCGAGCGCTACGTCGGACCCTGGCTGCCGGAGCCCGTCGACACCTCGGCCGATCCGGCACTCGGTGCAGAGCGCAGCGAGGCGCTGTCGTTCGCGATGCTGCTGCTGCTCGAGCGGCTCTCCCCCGCCGAGCGTGCCGCCTACGTGCTGCACGAGGCGTTCGCCTACCCGTACCGCCGCATCGCCGAGATGCTCGAGACGAGCGAGGCGAACGCGCGACAGCTCGGTGCGCGAGCGCGCGGCCATCTCGAGCGCGCCCGCACGGCATCCGTGACCGACGCGGAGCGGCAACGACTGCTCGCCGCCTTCATCGCGGCGGCGCAGGAGGGAGATCTCGAGCGGCTCGAGGCGGTGCTCACCGAGGACGTCGTGGCCCTCTCGGACGGCGGTGGCGTCGTGGTCGCGGCACGCAAGCCCGTCGTGGGACGCGGCAACGTCGCGCGGTTCCTGCTCGGCGTGCTCGAGAAGTTCGCATCCGACCTCGACAACGTGCCGGCGCACTACAACGGCGAGCTCGCGTTCGTGAGCCTGCGGGGTGAGCAGCCGATCGCCGTGTGGACGCTCGACATCGGCGTCGGCGGCATCCGGGGTTTCTACAACGTCATGAATCCGGCGAAGCTGTCACGAATCGGGGTCGTGTCCGGTCAGAGGGGGTGAGATCCGAGAAAGGACACCCATGATCATCCTCGTCACCGGCGGCACCGGCCGCCTCGGACGCACCACCGTCGACGCGCTGCGCGCTCGAGGGCACGAGGTGCGCGTCTTCAGCCGCGCGCCGGGCGACGGTCACGCGGTCGGCGACCTCGACACCGGTGCGGGCCTCGCCGATGCGCTCGCCGGCGTCGACGCCGTCGTTCACCTCGCGACCACGCGCCGCAAGGACATCGGGCAGACCCGCACACTGCTCTCGGCGATGCGCGGGGGCCGCGCACACCTCGTGTTCATCTCGATCGTCGGCGTCGACAAGGTGCCGTACGCGTACTACCGCGACAAGGTCGCGAGCGAGCGGGCCATCGAGGCGTCGGACGCGCCACACACCATCATTCGCGTAACGCAGTTCCACGGATTCGTGGCGGAGTTCCTGGACGCCCAGCGGCGGCTGCCGGTCACCTTCATCGTGCCCGCGCGGGTGCAGACGGTGCACATCCCGGAGGTCGCCGACCGTCTCGCCCAGCTCGCGGAGGAAGGCCCGGCGGGGAGGGTGGCCGACTTCGGCGGGCCCGAGCTGCTGACCCTGCGGCAGCACGCGGAGCAGTGGCAGCAGGCCCACGGCATCCGGCGACCCATCTGGTCGCTGCGCCTGCCGGGCGGATTCGCCCGTGCGGCCCGCGAGGGCGCGCTCGCGAGCGGCCTGCCGGGCTCCGGACGCGTGACGTTCCACGAGTACCTCGCCGAGGAGCTCGCACAGTGACCGCGGTCACGCGCGTCGCTCTCGCCGTTCTCGCGATCGTCGAGCTCGTGATCGGCAGCTGGAACCAGTTCTGGCCCGAGAGCTTCTACACGCACTTTCCGACCGTCGACCTCGATCCGCCGTTCAGCGAGCACTACGCGCGCGACTTCGGCGGCGCGACGCTCGGTATCGCGGTGGTGCTGATCGCGGCGTTCCTCGCGCCGCGCGCCGCGCTCGTGATCACGGCGGGCGTGGCGTACTCGGTGTTCGCCGTTCCCCATTTCGTGTTCCACGCTGCCCATCTCGAGCATGCGACCACCGCGGGGGCGACGTTCCTGATCGTCGCGAACGGCTCCGCGGCGCTGCTCGGGATGCTCGTCACGGTGCTCGGCGTGCTACGAATGGGGCGTGACCGACGCCTTCGTGATCCCGTTGTGGATGGACCTCGTCGCCGTCGCGATCGGGAGCCTGCAGGGGGCGGCGTTCGCCTCCCAGTTCCGTGACCGGCGGCTCGACCTGCTGGGGGTCGCGGTGGTGGGCATCGCGACCGGCTTCGGCGGCGGCATCCTGCGCGACCTCCTGCTGAATCAGGTGCCCCTCGCGCTGCAGAGCAACTGGTATCTGCCGGTCGCCACGGTCTCGGCGCTGCTCGGGATGCTGCTCCAGCGTCTCGTGCACCGGTTGAGTGTGACGATCAACGTGCTGGATGCGGTCATGCTCGGCCTGTTCGGCGCGCTCGGCACGACCAAGGCACTCGCGTTCGGACTGCCGGTCGTTCCGGCGATCTTCGTGGGCGCCGTCGCGGCTGTCGGCGGCGGCATCCTGCGCGATCTGATGCTGAATCTGCCCATCTCGATCATGCAGGTCGGCTCGCTGTATGCCGTCGCCGCGATCGTCGGTGCGACGACGCTCGCGGTGCTCGACGGCTTCGGTGTCAATGCACTCGTGGCCGGCATCGTGTGCGTCGTCGTGACCTTCGGGGTGCGCGTACTCGCGGTGGTCTTCGACTGGAGGCTTCCCGAGCAGCGACATCTGCCCACCGGGGCGATCCGCATCGTGCGGCGCCCGCGCAAGGGTGCTGAGTAGCGAGGGGCGGTCGCGGCCCGGTCCGGGTGGGTGACGGGGCCGAACGTGCAACCTCAGCGGGGCAGCAGCGCCTCCGCGAGCGAGCGGCGCAGCCAGCGGCGGTAGTCGTCGTCGCTGAACCCGGCACGGTGCACGAGCCGTTCGTAGGTCTCGGGCATCACGAGCACCCAGACGGATGCGAGCAGTTCCTCGCGAGACAGGTCGGTGCGTGCCCAGCCGCGATCGATCCAGATGCCGAGCAGCTCGTCGAGTTCGGCGCGCGATGCGGCGAGGCGCGCCGTCCACTCGGCATCGAGTTCGGGATCGCCCGCGGCGGCACTCGCGAGTGCCGCGTACACCCCGGCTGTCGCGCGGTTGATCTCGAGCGACACCCCGACGGTGAAGTCGATGTAGGACTCGGGGTCGGGCTGCGCGAGGTACGCGCGGCCGAGCTCCGTCTCGAGCAGCGGGCCGGCATCCGGGTCGTACGACACGCACCGCGCGGCGGCGACGACGAGTGCCGACTTGGGCCCGTGCGCGCGCACCGTCTCGACCGAGACCTTCGCCTCGCGCGCGATGTCGGCGAGCGTCGTCTTCTCGTACCCGTCGGCACGGAACCGCGCGACAGCGGCATCCACGATGCGTGCGCGAGTCTGCTCGGCCTGCTGGGCGCGGAGCTCGGAACTGTAGCCGCGGCGGGATGCGGTGCGGGCGGGCATGGTCCTCCTCGGGTATTGACTTGGGTCACATGGTAGTGAATACTCATCGACCGTGCCGAAATGGTACACGATCCCCCACCCTCGAGAAGAGAGACCATCCATGACCTCCGTCATCCTGGGAGCCATCCCCTTCGATGGCCATGTCACGCCCATGCTGGGCGTCGCCCGACGCTTCACCGAGCTCGGTATCCGCGTGCGCTTCCTCACAGGCGCCGACTACGCCGATCGGGTGCGCGCCACCGGCGCCGAGTTCCTGCCGCTGCCCGCCGAGTCCGACCATGTCGGCGCCTCCGTCGTGCGCGAGTCCGGTCAGAAGCGCCTGCGCGGCGCGGCCGCCCTGCGCGAGAACCTCGACCGCGTCTTCATCCGCCCCACCGGCGGTCAGTACCGCGCACTGCTCGCCGCACTCCAGGAGGAGCCCGCGGATGCCGTGCTCACCGAGAGCGGATTCTCCGGCAGCGCTGCCCTGCTGCGCACGCCGGGGCATCCGCCCGTCATCATCTGCGGCATCCTGCCCCTCGGCGTGACCAGCCGGGACACCGCCCCGTTCGGCCTCGGACTGCCGCCGGATGCGAGCGCGCTCGGCCGGATCCGCAACCGCGCGCTCGCGTGGACCATGCGTCACGTGCTGTTCCGCCAGAACCAGCGAAGCGCCGACCGTACGATGCGCGAGCTCACGGGCGATGACATGCACGGCTTCTTCCTCGACTGGCCGCAGGAGGCCCACGCGATCGCGCAGTTCACCGTGCCGTCGTTCGAATACCCGCGCAGCGACGCACCCGCGAACCTGCGCTTCTTCGGGCCGGTGTCGCGCCTCGCGCCCACGACGATCCCGCTGCCGGAGTGGTGGCACGAGCTTGACGGCTCCCGCCCCGTCGTGCACGTGACCCAGGGCACCGTCGCGAACCTGGACTTCGACGAGCTGGTGCGCCCGACGCTTGCGGCCCTCGCCGACGACGACGTGCTCGTGCTGGTGAGCACGGGTGGGCGGCCGGTGGCCGAGCTCGGCCCGCTGCCCGCCAACGCGCGCGCGGCCGAGATGCTCCCGTACCCCGAGCTGCTCCCGCGCACCGACGTCTTCGTCACCAACGGCGGCTACGGCGGGCTGCACTACGCCTTCGAGAGCGGGGTGCCCGTCGTGGTCGCGGGCGACACGGAGGACAAGCCCGAGACCGCTGCGCGCGTGGCATGGTCCGGCGCGGGCATCAACCTCCGCACCGGCACGCCCACCCCATCCGCGGTGCGCGACGCAGTGCGCGCGGTGCTCGGCGACGGGCGATACGCCCGGGAGAGCGCACGCATCGGCGCCGACATCCACTCCTCGCCGGGCGTCGACGGACTCGCGCAACTCGTGCGCGCTCTCGCCCCGACGCGCGTGTGACTCGGTGCCTTCGGGAGGACGGCGTACCGCCGACGCGCCCTTGTGGGGCGCGGGCACGGCATGCCGTCCTCCCGAAGGAGTCTGGACAGCCGCTCAGACGGCGGCGAGCTCGCGTTCGCCGGTCTCGGTGCGTACGGCGCGGTTGACGGCCGAGACCACGGCCTTGAGCGAGGCGGTCGAGATGTCGGCGTCGATGCCCACGCCCCACAGGCGCTTGTCGCCCACCTGCAACTCGACGTAGGCGGCCGCCTGCGCGTCGCCCGAAGCGCTGAGAGTGTGCTCGACGTAGTCGTACAGCTTGATGCCGTGACCTTCGGCCTCGAGGATGCCGAGGAACGCGGCGATCGGGCCGTTGCCCTCGCCGTGCGCGTCGACGACGTCGTCTCCGATCCGCCAGCGGATGTCGAGGTTCACGGTGCCGGTCAGCTCGCTCGCGGTGCGGGTCGAGAGGAGCTCGTACCGACCCCACTTGTCGTCGTGCACGGCCGCGGGCAGGTACTCGTCCTGGAAGATCTCCCAGATCTGCTCGCTCGTGACCTCGCCACCCTCGGTGTCGGTCTTCGCCTGCACCACCTGGCTGAACTCGATCTGCAGCTTGCGGGGCAGGTCGAGCGCGTGGTCGGTCTTCAGCAGGTAGGCGACGCCTCCCTTGCCCGACTGCGAGTTCACGCGCACGACGGCCTCGTAGCCGCGACCCAGGTCCTTCGGGTCGACGGGCAGATAGGGCACCGCCCACTCGAGCTCGGCGACCGGCACGCCGCGGCGCGCGGCCTCGGCATCCATCGCCTCGAAGCCCTTCTTGATGGCGTCCTGGTGCGAACCCGAGAAGGCCGTGTAGACGAGATCGCCAGCCCAGGGGCTGCGCTCCGGCACCTTGAGCTGGTTGCAGTACTCGGCGGTCACCCGGATGCTGTCGAGGTCGGAGAAGTCGATCTCGGGGTCGATGCCCTGCGTGAACAGGTTGATGCCGAGGGCGACGAGGTCGACGTTGCCGGTGCGCTCGCCGTTGCCGAAGAGGCATCCCTCGATGCGGTCGGCGCCAGCCTGGTAGCCGAGTTCCGCCGCCGCGATCGCGGTGCCGCGATCGTTGTGCGGGTGCAGGCTCAGGATGACGTTCTCACGGTGGTTGAGGCGCCGGCTCATCCATTCGATCGAGTCGGCGTAGACGTTCGGGGTCGCCATCTCGACCGTCGAGGGCAGGTTGATGATGACCTTGCGCTCGGGGGTGGGCTCGAACACCTCGAGCACCTGGTTGCACACCTCGAGGGCGAAATCGAGCTCGGTGCCTGTGTAGCTCTCCGGCGAGTACTCGTAGTAGACGTTCGTGCCGGGAACGGTCGACTCCATCTCGCGGCACTTCCGCGCGCCGGCGAGGGCGATGTCGATGACGCCCTGCTTGTCGGTGCGGAACACGACCTCGCGCTGCAGCACGCTCGTCGAGTTGTAGAGGTGCACGATGACGTTCTTGGCGCCTCGAATCGACTCGTAGGTGCGCTCGATGAGGTGGTCGCGCGCCTGGGTCAGCACCTGGATGGTGACGTCGTCGGGGATGAGGCCGTCATCGATGAGCTGCCGCACGAAGTCGAAATCGGTCTGGCTCGCCGAGGGGAAGCCCACCTCGATCTGCTTGTAGCCCATCCGCACGAGCAGCTCGAACATGATGCGCTTGCGCTCGGGGCTCATCGGGTCGATGAGGGCCTGGTTGCCGTCGCGCAGATCGACTGCACACCACATGGGGGCTTTCTCGATGCGGGTGTCGGGCCAGGTGCGGTCGGGCAGTTCGACGCGAAGCTGCTCGTGATAGGGGCGGTACCGATGGATCGGCATCGACGAGGGCTGCTGGGTGTTCTTCATGTGTCTGGTTCTTCCGTCTGGGAATGGTCAGCCGACGACAGACTCCGCGACGGGGAAGGCCTGAGAGTTAGGCCCCGTCGCGGCAGCTAAGAAGAAGCAGGCCGAAGCGCACCGAATCAGGGTAGCACCGCGGCCCTGCCGGGGTCGACGCGACGCCAGAACGTGGGACACGCGCCCGGCGGCATCCGAGCGCTAACCTGACGCCACCACCACCGGAGGTCACGTGCATCGTCGTCTCATCGCCGCTCTCGTGAGCGTCGCGCTGCTCACCCTGTTGAGCGGATGTGCGCTACCGCTGCCCATCCCGAAGGGCCCGATTCGCGTTCCGGATCCGGTCGAGGTCGTCGACGGCGAGATCGTCGAGGGCAGCTGCCTGAACACCACGAACGGGATCGTGGGCGACGACGACGGCGTCGCGTGCACCGGGGCCCATCACGCCGACGTGATCGCCTTCGTCACCTGGCCGGGGATGGATGAGCTGCTCGCCGAGTGGCCGGCGAAGACCGTCTGGGACGAGCTCTCGGGCTACTACCCGATCAAGGGCATCGGCGCGGACTACGACCGCTGGGCCGCACGCGCCTGCGGTGATGCGCTGCGGGACCTCATCGGATGGGACGGCGTGCGCGTCGACGGCCACGACGCCGATACGCTCCAGCTGCTTCCTGGCAGCACCTACGATGTCATCCCCGCGATGGGGAGCGCAGGTGTCTTCTCAGCGGGCGATCACCGCACGCGATGCATCGCGAGCTGGTACGAGCCCGTCTCCTACGACGCCGGCGTCACGATCGCGGATCTGGCCGGACCGCGGTTCCCGTCGAGTGCCCGGGATTGCTACCTCGCCGACGACGAGGGCTATCTCGAGGTCGTGCCCTGCGACCTCGCCCACACCGACCAGACGATGCTCATGCTCGATGCCCTGGCTGCGTTCGGCAGCGACGTCACCGCACGCCTCATCGACCCGCAGGACGAGGCGACGCAGGCGATCACCGGCGCGTTCTGCGAACGAGCGGTCGCCGCCGCATTCGGGCCGTGGAACCAGGATCAGCACTGGGTGTGGGGCGGAACCCTCAACGCGCCGCAGTGGTCCGCGGTGCGTGACGCACCGCCCGACCCCGGGGTGACGTACCCGTTCGGGTGCTTCATGTCGACCTACTTCGGCGAGGTCGATCGCGGGGACCTGATCGCCGAGGCCACGCGCTGACGCCGGCCGGCTTCCGGCGACAGCACGCGGCGAGCTCGGCCTGTCAGGTCTCGTCCCTACTCCACCGCGAGCGCCGTGATGGGCGAGACGCGCGTAGCCCGGCGCGACGGCGTCACCGTCGCGACGACGGTGAGAAGTGCGGCCGCGCCGACGACGATCACGAGGATCGTCCACGGCACCCCCGGCAGCACGATCCCGGGCATGCCCCTCGCCGAGCCGAGCAGCGATTGAGCACCCGCCCAACCGTAGAAGGTGCCCAGCACGAGCCCCACGAGCACGGCCGTCGCCGTCAGCTGCACGCTCTCGGCGAGGATCATGCGCCGCAGCTGGCCACGCGAGAAGCCGAGCGCCCGCAGCAGCCCGAGTTCCCGGGTGCGCTGCAGCACGCTCAGCGAGAGCGCGTTCACCAGGCCGACGGCAGCGATCAGGGCCGAGACGCCGATGAGCACCGAGAACACCGCCGTGACACTGTCGAGCAGCGCCTCGGTTCCCGCGTAGACCTCGGGCTCGTTCGCGCGCGCCTCCTGGATCAGCAGGCGGAAGCTCGCCATCGTCACGCCGAACATCGTCACCAGGGTCACTCCGATGACGACGCCGATCGTCGTGCGCGAGGCGCGCTCGGGGTACCGCACGGCGTTCGCAGCGGCGAGCCGTGCCGACGGGCTGCGGCCGAGCATCCGCCCGACAAGACGCAAAGCCGGCGGCATGATGAGGTGCGCACCCAGCACCACACCCGTGAACGACAGGATGCCCCCCACGACCCCGATGAGCACGGCGAACGGGGTGACGAGCCCGAGCAGCATCGAGAGCACGAGGATGGCGGTGCCGATCCCCATGAGCGTGATCGCGAGCGCGTTGCGGCCGGGGCGCGCGCGCAGCTCCTCGTGCGAGAGGGGCTGGGCACCCCCGATCGCCTGCAGCGGCGTCACCGTGAGCACGCGCCGTGAGCCCACCCACGCCGCGAGCCACGTGGTGAGCACGACCGCGACGAGAGGAGCCGCGAGACCCGGGTCCGCCCAGTCATGCGGCACCTCGGGCAGCCAGCCCACCCAGACCGCGACCCGCTCGAGTCCGACGGCGAGGCCCGTGCCGAGGGCGGCCCCGGCGATCGAACCGATGACGCCCACCACGAGCCCCTCGCGCGCCACCGCACGGCGCTGCTGACGTGCGCTCGAACCGATCAGACGCAGCAGAGCGATCATGCGCGCACGCCCCGCGACGATCGTCGCGAAGGTGTTGACCGTCACGATCGAGCCCACGTAGATCGCGATCGCGATGAAGACCCACGCGACAACGATGAGCATGAGCGCGACCGTCCCGCTCGCACCGGTCACCGGATCGGCGCGGATCACATCCGCGAGCGCCCCTGTGACCTGCAGCAGCGCGACGCCGAAAGCCGACGACAGCAGGGCCACCAGGATCGAGGAGCCGTGCTCGCGCAGACCCGTCGACGTGAAGCCGGCGGCCATCACGCCACCTGCTCGATCGAGAGCATGAATGAGGCGATCTCGGATGCCTCCATCGTCGCGCGGTCGGCGACGACACGCCCGTCGGCCAGGAAGATCACGCGGTCGGCGAAGCTCGCGGCGATCGGGTCATGCGTGACCATGGCGATCGACTGGCCGTAGCTGCGCGCAGCAGCCTGCAGCACCTGCAGCACCTCGCGCCCGGTGCGCGAGTCGAGGTTGCCGGTGGGCTCGTCGGCGAACACGAGCTCGGGGCGGGTGACCAGGGCACGCGCGATCGCCACGCGCTGCTGCTGGCCACCGGAGAGCTCGTGCGGTCGGTGCGCGAGTCGCGCGTCGAGGCCCAGCACGCTCTCGAGCTCGTCGATCCACTCCCGCTCGTGAACGCTCGGCGTGCGACCGTCGAGCTCGAACGGAAGCAGCAAGTTGCCCTCGACATCCAGTGTCGGCACGAGGTTGAAGGCCTGGAACACGAACCCGACGCGGCGGCGGCGCAGCAGCGTGAGCTGCTCGTCCCCGAGCCCGCCGATCTCGGTGTCGCCGAGCCACACCCGGCCCGAGGTGGGCGAGTCGAGCCCCGCCATGATGTGCATGAGGGTCGACTTGCCGGAACCCGAGGGCCCCATGATGGCGGTGAACTCCCCGCGCCGGATGCCGAGGGTCACCTCGCGCAGCGCGTCGACGCGCGCGCCGTGGGCTCCGTAGCTCTTGGTCAGGTTCTCGACGCGGGCGACGAGGCTCGCGGTCGCGGGCTCCGATGCGACGGTCGGGATGGTCGTGGTGATGTCCATGCTTCGACGCTACGGAGCAGGCGCGCCCTGCGCGTCGGGCGAGCGACGCATCCGCGTACGCCGAAAGGATGATGTCGGCGCGCCGTCGCCTACAGCAGACCGTTCTCGAAGGCGTAGACCACGAGCTGCACGCGATCGCGCAAGCCGAGCTTGGCGAGGATGCGCGAGATGTGGGTCTTCACGGTCGCCTCCGAGACGTACTCGCTGCGCGCGATCTCGGAGTTCGACATCCCGCGCCCCGCGAGCAGGAACACCTCACGCTCGCGCGAGGTGAGGGCGGCGAACTCCGGCGGCTCGGCGGCGGGGCCACCTCGGGAGTCGAAGTGCTCGAACAGCTCGCGCGTGGCAGATGGCGCGATCACCGCGGTGCCGGCGTGCACGGTGCGGATCGCGGCGAGCAGGAACTCGGGCTCGGAATCCTTCAGCAGGAACCCGCTGGCACCGGCGCGGATGGCCCGCGCCGCCGCCTCATCCAGGTCGAAGGTCGTGAGCACGATCACGCGCGTGGAACGTCCGGCAGCGTCGGATGCGGCGAGGATGCGCTCGGTCGATTCGATGCCGTCCATCACGGGCATCCGGATGTCCATCAGCACGACATCAGGCGCGGTGCGGGCTGCCAGGGCGACCCCGTCGAGACCGTCTCCGGCCTCCCCCACGAAGGCGAGGTCCGGTTGCGAGCCCACGAGCATCCGGATGCCGGTGCGGAACAGCGCCTGGTCGTCGACGAGGGCGACGCGGATCGGCTCGGTCATCGGGCGGGTTCCTCCTGGGTGGTCGTGACGATCGGAGCGTGGGATCCGGTCGGCTGATAGGGCAGCCATGCCCTCACGACGAAACGGCCCTGCTCGGGTTCGGCCCGCAGCCAGCCGCCCGCGAGCGAGGCGCGCTCGGTCATGCCGGCGATGCCGTGGCCCGTCGCCACGGGTGCGACGGGGATCATGCCGGTGCGCGCCTTGACCTCCGGGAGCGAGCTGATCACGGCGAGTTCGAGGCCGTGCGAACTCCAGCGGAACTGCACGAGCACCTCACGGTGGGTGTCGGCATGTCGGAGGGCGTTCGTGAGCGACTCCTGCACGATCCGGTACACCGCGATCTGCTGCGCGGTGCCGAGCGGAAGGGCCTCGCCCTCGTCGTCGCGCACGAGCATCAGTCCGGACGCACGCAGCTGGTCGAGCAGGTGGTCGAGGTCGTGCAGGGTCGGCTGGGGGCCGTCCTCCTGCCGATAGCGCAGCTGCGCCAGCAGCACGCGAACATCGCCGAGCGCCTCACGCGCCGTCGTCGCGATCGTGCGCAGTGCCTCCTCGGCCGCGGCCGGATCGCTGCGGGCCGCGTAACGGGCGCCGTCGGCCTGGGCGACGACGACGGCGAGGGAGTGCGCCACGACGTCGTGCATGTCCCGTGCGATGCGCGTCCGCTCCTGCTCCGCCGCGACCTCCTGCTCGGCGGCGATCATCGCGACACGTGTCTCGCGCGCGCGGATGCGGGTGCGCACGAGCTGGCCGGTCGCCCAGGCCAGCAGGAACGCGAAAGCGAAGGCGACGAACCATCCGGCACCCCGCTGGGCGAGATCCGGCACATAGCTGGCGCAGTACGCGTACTGGAACTGCACGCACATCGCGAGCTCGCTGATGCCCTGGGTGACGAGGATGTAGCCGGTGATGGTGACCGGCGCCACGAGCGAGGAAGCCAGGGACAGCCAGCGCGCAAGCGAGGTGCCGTAGGCAGCCGCGGCGTAGACGATCGGGAAGACCGCGACATCCAGCACGCCCGGGTCCACCCGCACGACCATCTGCACGATCGCCGCCGCCCAGGCGACACCGAGCGCGAGCCCGGGCGCCTTGCGGCGCAACGCGAGGGCCGCGGCGAACCCGACGACGAGGAGCGGCTCCCACAGCCCCTGGCGGAAGTACGCCACGAAGAACACCAGGAAGTACACGGCCGCGAGCAGCACGTCGACCGCGAGCTGGGTCGCTGTGAGCCTGCGGAACATGCCCTTCACGGTACGCGCCGCGTGAGGTGCGCGACGCATCCGCACGTCGAAATCATCCGCGCGATGTACCCGCGCAGCGCGCGGATCAGAAGCCGAGGCGGGAGAGGTGCTTCGGATCGCGCTGCCAGTTGGGCGCGACCTTGACGCGCAGCGAGAGGAACACCTGCGCACCCACCAGCGGCTCGATGCCGGCACGGGCGCGGGCCCCCACCTCCTGCAGGCGCGACCCGCCCTTGCCGATGATGATGCCCTTCTGGCTGTCGCGCTCGACCCAGAGGTTCGCGTAGACCTCGACGAGCTCCTTGTCGTCGCGCCGGGCGATGTCGTCGATCGTGACCGCGAGCGAGTGCGGCAGCTCGTCGGAGACGCCCTCGAGCGCGGCCTCGCGGATGAGCTCGGCGATGCGGTGCTCGAGGGTCTCGTCGGTCGTCGCGTCGTCGGGGTAGAGCGCCGGCGATTCCGGGAGCAGGCCGATGAGCTGCGTCGTGAGGGTGTCGAGCTGGATGCGGTCGGCCGCCGAGACGGGGATGATCGCCTCCCACTCGCGCAGCTCGCTCACCGCGAGCAGCTGCTGCGCGACGGCGGGGCGCGACACGGCATCGATCTTCGTGACGATCGCGACCTTCTTGGCACGCGGGAACTGGTCGAGCTGCTCGTTGATGAAGCGGTCGCCCGGCCCGATCCGCTCGTCAGCGGGCACGCAGAACCCGATGACGTCGACATCGCCCAGGATCGAGGTGACGACGGCGTTGAGCCGCTCGCCGAGCAGCGTGCGGGGGCGGTGGATGCCGGGCGTGTCGACGATGACGAGCTGCCCGGTGTCGGTGTGCACGATCCCGCGGATCGCCGAGCGCGTCGTCTGCGGCTTCGGGGAGGTGATCGCGACCTTCTCCCCGACGAGCGCATTCGTGAGCGTCGACTTGCCCACATTCGGGCGCCCCACGAACGTCACGAACCCGGCCCGGAATCCAGGTGCTGTCGTCACCGCTGCTCCTCGTTGTCGAAAGCCTGCTCTGCGTCGATGAGGGCCGCGTCCCGTTCGACGACGACCGTCGAGAGCCGTTTGCGACGGCCCTCGGTGCGCTCCGCCGTCAGCACCAGACCGGACACGGTCGCCGAGGAACCGGGCACCGGCAGCCGGCCGAGGGTCTTCGCGAGCAGGCCGCCGACCGAGTCGACGTCGTCGTCGTCGAGCTCGATGCCGAACAGGTCGCCGAGCTCGTCGGTGGGCAGCCGCGCGCTCACCCGGTAGACGCCCTCGCCGAGCGGCACGACATCCGGGGTGTCGCGGTCGTACTCGTCGGAGATGTCGCCCACGAGCTCCTCGATGAGGTCCTCGAGCGTCACGAGGCCAGCGATGCCGCCGTACTCGTCGACGACCATCGCGAGGTGCATCGAGTCGCGCTGCATCTGGCGCAGGGTGTCATCCGCCTTCTTCGACTCCGGCACGAACGCCGCGGGTCGCGCGATGTCGCGCACGGCGATCGAGGCTGCGCCCTGCGGTTGCTCGTGGCTGATCCGCGCGATGTCGCGCAGGTACAGCACTCCCAGCACCTCGTCGGCGTCGCGGCCGATCACGGGGATGCGCGAGACACCGGTGCGGAAGAACTGCCCGAGCGCCTCGCCGATCGACGCTTCCGCCTCGATCGTGACCATGTCGGTGCGCGGGATCATGACCTCGCGTACGACCGTGTCTCCCCACTCGAAGATCGAGTGGATGAGCTCCCGGTCGTCTTCTTCGAGCACCTCGAGCTCGGTGGCCTCGTCGACCATCGAGAGCAGCTGCTCCTCGCTCGAGAAGCTCACGGCGGTCTTCGGACGGCCGGGGGTCACGCGATTGCCGAGCGCGACGAGCCCCGAGGCGAGCGGACCGAGCGCGACCCGGATGGCGCGCACGATGAGCGCCGAGAAGGTCACGACGCCCTTGGCGTGCGCCCGTCCGACACTGCGCGGGCTCGATCCGACCAGCACGAAGGAGATGCCGGTGACGACCACGACCGAGGCGAGCAGCACCCACCACCAGTCGTCGAACACGGTGGCGAAGGTGAGCGTCACGAGCACCGCCGCGAGCGCCTCCGAGAACACGCGCACGAAGTTGACGGCGTTCAGATGCGCGCCGATGTCGCCCGAGATCGCGAGCAGCGACTTCTTGGCACGGTGGTGCGAGGCGAGCTCGGCGAGGTCGCTGCGTGAGAGCACCGAGAGCGCCGCGTCCACTGCCGCGAGCAGGCCGCCGAAAGCGACCGCGAGAACGGCGACGGCGATGAAAAACGCGAGCATGCCGGAGCCCGTCAGCGTCGTCGTTCGGAGTGCGCGAATCCGATGAGGATGTCGCGCTGCAGTCCGAACATCTCGCGCTCCTCGTCGGGCTCGGCGTGGTCGAATCCGAGCAGGTGCAGGAGGCCGTGGGCCGTGAGCAGCTGGAGCTCGTCCTGGGTCGAGTGGCCGGCGCTCTTGGCCTGCTCGATCGCGACCTGCGGGCACAGCACGATGTCACCGAGCAGACCCGCGGGGGTGACCTCGTCTTCGCTGCCCGGACGCAGCTCATCCATCGGGAAGCTCAGCACGTCGGTGGGACCCGGCTCGTCCATCCACTGCACATGGAGCTGCTCCATGGCGGCCTCGTCGACGAGCACGATCGCGAGGTCGGCATCCGGGTGCACGTGCAGGAAGTCGAGCGCGAACGCCGACAGCCGCACGAGAGCAGCCTCGTCGACGACGACACCGGATTCGTTGTTGATCTCGATCGACATCGCTCAGCTCTTCCTTGCGCTCTTGCGGCGCTCCGCACGATTCGCGAACTCCGCAGCCTCGCGGCGCTCGTGGTCGCGTGCCTGCTTGCGGGCGTCGTACTCGGTGTAGGCGTCGACGATGCGACCCACGAGCGAGTGGCGCACGACGTCATCGCTCGTGAGTCGTGAGAAGTGGATGTCGTCGATGCCCTCGAGCACGCGCGTCACGAGACGCAGACCCGATGCGGAGGTCGGCAGGTCGATCTGGGTGACGTCGCCCGTGACGACCATCTTGGTGCCGAAGCCGAGCCGGGTGAGGAACATCTTCATCTGCTCGGGCGTCGTGTTCTGCGCCTCGTCGAGCACCACGAAGGAGTTGTTGAGCGTGCGGCCGCGCATGTAGGCGAGCGGCGCCACCTCGACCGTGCCCGAGGCCAGCAGCTTCGGCACGAGCTCGGGGTCCATCATCTCGTTGAGCGCGTCGTAGAGCGGGCGCAGGTACGGGTCGATCTTGTCGGTCAGCGTGCCCGGCAGGAACCCGAGCCGCTCTCCCGCTTCGATGGCCGGGCGGCTCAGGATGATGCGCTCGACCTCCTTGCGCTGCAGGGCCTGCACGGCCTTCGCCATCGCGAGGTAGGTCTTGCCGGTTCCGGCCGGGCCGATGCCGAAGGTGATCGTGTTCTCGTCGATCGCGTCGACGTAGGCCTTCTGCCCGAGGGTCTTCGGACGGATCGCCTTGCCGCGCGCCGTGAGGATCGCCTGGCTGAGCACCTCGGTGGGTGCCCCGCCCTTGTCGAGGATGCGGCGGGAGGTCGTGACCTCGGCAGGCCCCAGATCCACGCCCTTGCGCACGAGCTCGACGAGTTCGGCCACGAGACGGCTCGCAGCCTGCACCTGATCATTCGGCCCGTCGAGGTTCACGCGGTTGCCGCGCACGAGCACCTCGACCTCGGGGTACTGATGCTCGAGCGTCGTGAGCAGCCGATCCTGCGGGCCGAGCAGCCGCACCATGGCGACGCCGTCGACCTCGAGTTCGGCGTGGCCGTGCTCCGCACGGGGCGACGCGCCGCCCGGTTCGAGTCCGTCAGCCAAGAGAGCCTTCCGTGAGTCCTCCGGCGAGCACATGGGCGTGCACGTGGAAGACGGTCTGTCCGGCGTTCTCGCCGGAGTTGAAGATGAGACGGTAGTCGCCGTCGGCGTGCTCCTGCGCGAGCCGCTTCGCGATCTCGACGACGTAGGCCAGGAGGCCGGGGTCGGCCGCGGCGAGCGAGGCGACATCCGGATACTCGGCCGTCTTCGGCACCACGAGCAGGTGCACGGGGGCCTTCGGCGCGATGTCGCGGAACGCGATGACGCGCTCGTCCTCGTAGACGATGTCGGCGGGGATCTCGCGCGCGATGATGCGCTCGAAGATCGAAGGGGCGTCCGGCATAGCCTCCATCCTACGGAACGGCGCGGGGAGAGCGCCGGGGTCCGCACTCACGCGACCGGTGCATCCCAGAGCGCGCGGTAGAAGCGGATGCGGTCCGCATCCGGGCGCACCCCGTAGGCCGCGAAGAACTCGGCCTCGAAGCCGTCGCCGTAGTTCCAGCCCAGGCTCATGCTCGCGACCGCGAGATCGGCCCAGCGGTCGGCGAGGCCGAGGGTTCCGAGATCGACGTGCGCGAGCCAGCGTCCGTCTGCGCCGAGCAGCGTGTTCGGGGCGCATGCGTCGCCGTGACACACCACGAGCTGCTCGATCGGCGGGGGGGGTCACCGAGCTCGGCCCGAGCCTCGGCCGTGCGGCGGGTGAGGCGCTCGTGGGCCTGCCAGCTGAACGCGCACTCCTCGCGCGGCAGGTGCTCGTGCAGCGCGCGCAGACCCTCGCCGATCGCGCGCACCGCGGTGCGCGGCTCGGTGAGCCAGCGCTCCGCGACCGCGGAATCCCCCGGCAGCGCGCGCGTGACGACGAGTTCACCGGCCTCGTCGACGGCGTACTCGAGCACCTCGGGAACAGGATGGTGCGGGGCCGCCCACAGAAGCCGGTCACGCTCGGCGGCGAGTGAGATCGCCGTTCCCACCGGGTTCCATTTGGCGAAGACACCTCGATGGAGGTCGCGGAAGGTCACCCCGCCCTCCTCGTTGCGCCAGATGGGCTCCGGCGTTCGGATGCGGGCCCGCACGGCATCCGGAACATCGACGCGCCCGACCGGGCGCCCGGCGAGAGATCTCACCAGCGCCCGATCCGCGCGTTGAGCACGGCGAGGGCGGCCGGCCCGGCCGTCGAGGTGCGCAATACCTCGGGGCCGAGGCGGGCGAGCACGGCGCCGGACTCGGTGAAGCGCTCGAGCTCGCGAGGGGCGACGCCGCCCTCGGGTCCGACCACGATCGTGACGCGTTCGACGCCGTCGAGAGCGATGGCGGTGAGCGGAGCCGTGGCCGTCGGCTCGAGCACGACCACGAGACCGGGAAGGGCTGCGATCTGCGCCGTCGACGCGAGCGGGGCGAGCTCGGGCACACGGGAGCGGATGGCCTGCTTGCTCGCTTCGCGCACGATCGCGCCCCAGCGTTGCTCGTTGCGCACCACCTTCGCGCCCTCCCAGCGGGTCACCGACCGCTCTGCCGCCCACGGGATCACGCCGGCGACGCCCAACTCGGTCGCGGCCTGGATCGCGAGCTCGTCGCGATCGCCCTTCGCGAGCGCCTGGGCGAGCCACACCGCGGGGCGCGGCTCCGGCTCGTGCACGACCTCGTCGACGTCGACCGCGAGCACACCCGGCGCGGCTTCGGCGACCACCCCGCGCGCGATCGTTCCGCGGCCATCGCCCACCGCGATCCGCTCGCCCACCCGGATGCGCGCCACCTGCAGCGCGTGCCGCGCCTCGTCGCCGCTGACCTCGACGCGGTCCCCCGGTACGGGGACGCCGAGTTCGTCGCTCAGGTAGAGGCTCGCCATGCGCTCAAGCCTCCCATCTCACGGACTCGAGCTCCCACATCACGGACTCGATCTCCCAAGTCAAGGACTCGCTGGGGCTGAAGTCGGCTACCGAGTCGGATGTGGCGGGTCGACGACAGAAGTTCCTTGATGTGGGAGATCGAGTCCTTGATCTGGGAGGCGGGTGCCGTCCGGGGGTCGACGACACCGGCGGGCGCGCGCCGGCCGGTTCAGCCGAGGAAGCGGTCGCGCAGCTTGGCGAACAGGCCCTGCTGGAACTTCGAGAACTGCGGCTTCGCCGGCGGTCGCTTCGAGGCGAACTGCTTGATGAGCTCGGTTTCGCTCGAGTTGAGCCGCACGGGCGTCTGCACGTGCACGCCGACCCGCAGGTCGCCCCGACCCCCGCCACGGAGGCGCGTGATGCCGCGCTCCTTCACCGTCACGACATCCGCCGACTGGGTGCCCGGCTTGATCTCGATCGACACGGGGCCGTCGAGCGAGTCGAGGGTGACCGCTGCACCGAGGATGGCATCCGTCATCTGCACCTCGAGCGTCGCGAGCAGGTCGTCGCCGGAGCGGCTGAAGATCTCATGGTGGCGCACCTTGACCTCGAGGTAGAGGTCGCCATTGGGGCCGCCCGCGGGGCCGGCCTCCCCCTCGCCCGGCAGATGCAGGCGCATGCCCGTGTCGACACCGGCGGGCACGTCGACCGCGACCTTGCGCTTGGCGCGCACGCGGCCCTGGCCTGCGCACGTGGGGCACGGGTTCGGGATGACGGTGCCGTACCCCCGGCAGGTGCCGCACGGGCTGGAGGTCATGACGTTGCCGAGCAGCGAGCGCACCGAGCGCTGGATCTGTCCGGTACCGCCGCAGATGTCGCATCGTGCGATCGAGGTGCCCGGCGCGCAGCACGAACCCTCGCACGAGGAGCACAGCACGGCGGTATCGATCTCGAGCTCGTGCTTGGTGCCGAAGACGACCTCGTCGAGGTCGATCTCGATGCGCAGCAGGGCATCCTGCCCGCGCTCGGTGCGCGACCGTGGACCGGCCGTGCGGCCCTGGGCCGCGCCGAAGAAGCTGTCGAAGATGTCGCCGAAACCGAAGCCGCTCGCCCCGAAGCCGCCGGCCCCGCCCATGTCGTACCGCTCACGCTGTTCCGCGTCGCTCAGCACGTCGTAGGCGTGGGTCACGAGCTTGAAACGCTCGGCCGCCTCCTCCGACGGGTTCACATCCGGGTGCAGTTCGCGGGCGAGGCGGCGATAGGCCTTCTTGATCTCCTCGGCGGATGCGGTGCGCTCCACACCGAGGACCTCGTAGTGATCTGTCAACGTTCCTCTATCCGTTTTCGTCGCCCAGCAGGCGCGAGAGGTAGCGGGCGACGGCGCGCACGGCGACCATGTTGCCCGAGTAGTCCATGCGTGTCGGCCCCAGCACCCCGAGCCGGGCGACGGAGCCGCCCTGGGCCGTGTACCCGGATGCCAGCACGCTCGTCTCGGAAAGACCGTAGTCGGCGTTCTCGCGGCCGATGCGCGCGCTCACCTCGTCGGCGTCGAGATCCATCTCGCCGAACAGCCGGAGGATCGTCACCTGCTCCTCGATCGCCTCGAGCACGGGGAAGATCGAGCCCGTGAAGTCGCGTTCGGTTCGCGCGAGGTTCGCAGCGCCCGCCATCACGAGGCGATCGTGGCGGTTCGCCGCGACCTGCTCGGCGAGGTTCTCGACGAGCGGGGCAGCGACGGCGCGGTCGCCGGGCTCGATGCGTTCGAGGATGCCGGTGAACGCGACCGCGGCATCCGCGAGCGCCACGCCGGCGAGCTCCGCGTTGATGCGCTCCCGAAGGCGGGCGAGCTGCTCCGGGTCGACACCGGCGGCGACCTCGACGACGCGCTGGTCGACACGCCCGGTGTCGGTGATGAGCACAGCCATGATGCGGTGCGGTGCCAGGGCGACGAGTTCGACGTGCCGCACGCGCGCCGACCCGAACGACGGGTACGGGGCGAGCGCCACCTGGTTCGTCAGCTGCGACAGCAGCCGCACGGTACGCCCGAGCACCTCGTCGAGGTCGGTGCTCTCACCGAGGAAGGTCTCGATGGCGTTGCGCTGGGCAGAGCTGAGCGGCCGCAACTCGCTCAACTGGTCGACGAAGACGCGGTATCCCTTGTCGGTCGGGATGCGGCCGGATGAGGTGTGCGGCGCCGTGATGAGGCCGTCCTCCTCGAGCTGGGCCATGTCGTTGCGGATGGTCGCACTCGACACCCCGAAGGAGTGGCGCTCGACGATCGACTTCGAGCCGACCGGCTCGCTCGACGACACGTAGTCCTGCACGATGACGCGCAGCACGGCGAGGCTTCTCTCCGAGACCATGAGCATCACCTTCCGCGGGAACCCGGATGCCGGCGCGCGTTCGCGACGTCGGCTCACTGGCACTCCGGGTACGTGACTGCCAATACTACCGCCCGACACCCCGGCGCGGCGGTTGCCGCCTCGCGCGGCGGGCGCTACCTTGAGCTTGCTCCCCCCGAGTCTGCTCACGAGAGAAAGGCACCGCCACCATGACCGACCCCGCGCAGCCGGCCCAGCCGCAACCCGCCGCCCCGCTCACCGAGGCTGAAGACAAGCAGTGGGCCTCGTTCGCCCACCTCGGCGGCATCATCGGCCCGCTCCCCTCGCTGATCATCTGGCTGATCTTCAAGGACCGCGGTGCGAAGACCAACGTCGAAGGCAAGGAAGCTCTCAACTTCCAGATCACGCTGCTCATCGCGCACGTCGTCGGCTGGATTCTGTACATCTTCATCATCGGAATCCTCATCGACCTCGCGGCCTGGATCGTGGGGCTGATCTTCTCGATCATCGCCTTCACCAAGGTCAACGCGGGCGGCAGCTACCGCTACCCGTTCAACATCCGCTTCATCAAGTAAGCGCGAGCACGGTGCGCCGGGCCCATCGGGTCCGGCGCACTTGCTTTAATGGCGCACATGACTGCCACTCCTCCGCCCCCGCCGCAGAACCCCGGCTACGCACCCGCCGCCGAGATGAGCCCCGCCGACCAGCGTCTGTGGGCGACCCTCACCCACGTGGGCGGCATCCTGTTCAGCTGGCTCGCGCCGCTCATCACCTACCTGGTGCTCAAGGACCGCGGCGCCTTCGTGCGCGCGCACACCGCGACGGCGCTCAACTTCCAGCTCACGCTGCTGATCGCCTACGTCGTCGGCGTCATCACGGCGCTGCTGCTCGTGGGCTACCTGATCATGCTCGCCGCGTGGGTCGCTTCTATCGTGTTCGGCATCATGGCCGCGATCGCCGCCAACAAGGGCGAGTTCTACACCTACCCGGTGGCCATCAAGTTCGTCAGCTGAGTCAGCGTCTCAGCTGCTCCCCGCGAAGCCGGGCCCTCGCGCGGGGCCGGCGGAGCGTGCGCCGCGGATTATCGCGGCGCCAGATCAGCACAGGCGCCTGACCACCGCATCCGCCAACAGCCGGCCGCGTCGTGTGAGCACGATGCGGCCGGCTATCGCGTTCCGTCCCTCGATGAGGCCGTCGGCGATGAGGCCCGCGACGGCATCGCGACCGTCGTCATCGAGCACGTCGATCGGCAGTCCGTCGACGATGCGGCTGCGCAGCAGCACGTCTTCCACCTGACGGGTGCGCGCGTCGAGGGTCTCACGCCCCACTGCGGGCGAGACCCCCGCCGCGACACGCTCGGCATAGGCGGCCGGATGCTTCGCGTTCCACCAGCGCACGCCCCCCACATGACTGTGCGCGCCCGGGCCGATACCCCACCAGTCCTGACCCGTCCAGTAGGCGAGGTTGTGCCGCGAGCGGTGGGCGTCATCCGTGGCCCAATTGCTCACCTCGTACCAGCCGTACCCCGACGCAGCGAGCAGCTCGTCGGCGAGCTCGTACTGGTCGGCCTGCAGCTCCTCGTCGGGCTGCGCCACCTCGCCGCGCGAGATCTGGCGGGCGAGCTTCGTGCCCTGCTCCACGATGAGCGCGTACGCCGAGACATGATCGGGATGCTGCGCGAGTGCGAGCTCGAGGGAGCGGCGCCAGTCGTCGAGACTCTCGCCCGGCGTTCCGTAGATGAGGTCGAGGCTCACCTGGAGACCTGCGTCGCGCGCCCACTGCACGACGAGCGGAATGCGCGCCGGGTCGTGCGTGCGCTCGAGCGTGGCGAGCACGTGCGGGACCGCCGACTGCATGCCGAAGCTCACGCGCGTGAAGCCTGCCGCCGCGAGCTCGGCGAGGCTCTCGGGCGAGACGGAGTCGGGGTTCGCCTCGGTCGTGACCTCGGCGCCCGGGGCGAGGCCCCACGCGTCGCGCACAGCATCGAGCATGCGGATGAGGTCGGCCGCCGGCAGCAGCGTCGGGGTGCCGCCCCCGAAGAACACGGTCGAGACCTCGCGCGAGGCGAGCCCCGCATCCGCGAGCACGCCACGGGCGAAGGCGACCTCGGCGGAGGCCTGCCCGGCGTAGTCGCTCTGCTTGACCCCGCGGATCTCGGATGCGGTGTAGGTGTTGAAGTCGCAGTACCCGCAGCGCACCCGGCAGAACGGCACGTGCAGGTACACACCGAGGTCGCGCTCGGCGGAGCCGAGGGCCGCGGATGCCGGAAGCGCCCCATCGGCGGGGGCGGGGTCGCCCACGGGAAGCGTGCTCGGCATCCGTCCATTCTCCCCCGCAGCCGGTGCCGCCGCTCGCGCGCTCAGACGGCCCGGAGCGCGCGCAGGTAGCGACGGGTGTAGAGCTCCTGCATGAGCAGCACCGCGGGGTAGGCGACGCGGAACAGCCAGGTCGCGGGCCGGGAGAACGCCCGGATGCGCAGCACGACGGAGTCGTCGGCATTCGTGATCTTGACGCCGTGTGAGCGGCACGTTCTCATCGGATGTGACGGTTTCGGCGCTGTGTGACGCGCGCGCGGCGCACTCAACGCCGAAATCATCACACGCGGCTGCAGATTCAGCGCTGCACCGGTGACGGCAGCGGGCCCGTCAACTCGTGCAGGTAGCGTCGCACGAGGAAGGCCTGCACGATCCGCAGAAGCGGCCCCACCGCGCTCCAGAAGCCTCCCGCAGGCCGCGAGAGGATGCGCACCGTGAGCCAGACCGAGTCGTCGTCACGGCGCTCGACGACGAACAGCTCCTCGCCGGCGAGCGGATGCCCGGGCAAGGTCCCGAACGCGGCACCGCGCCGGTCGGGCTCGTCGACGACATAGACGACGCGCACGGGGAACGGCCGAGGCCAGAACGGCGGCTTCAGCATCCCGGTGTCGCCCGCGCGCACGAGTGCGTCACCCTCCGGCGTGTACAGCACTTCCGATTCGGCGCCGACCGTCGCCGGCTTCACCGGGTTCCCGTCGGCGTCGAAGGCGACGGGCAGGTAGCTGGCCTCGGTGGCGGCCGGGGGCGCCTCGATCGGGGTCACCCGGAACCCGGCACCACGCTGGATGCCCCAGCTCATGACACGCATCCAGGCGTACTCCCAGCGCTCCGGGCCGTGACCCACGCGGATGCGACGCTCCAGTGGGCGGTAGCCTCGCGGCGGATAGCGCAGCAGGTCGGCCGCCTGGGTGGCGCCGACGGCGCCGTAGGTGACCGGCACGCGCCAGAGTTCGGCGGGGTCGCTCGCGGCGGTCGGCGCGGGTGCACTCGACCGTCGAGGTGCGTCGCCGGGGGGCGCGGACGCAGTGGTCATCCGGCGATTCTCCCAGATGACGCTGAATCCGTCCCCCGGCACCGCTCGCGATGCCGAGGGACGGACCCCATTCAGAATCCGGCGGTGATCCGGGTGAACTCCCAGTCGGCCTGCGCGATGCCGCTGCACGCCGACTGCACACCACCACCCGCGCATCCACGGTCTCGGTTGACCGACCAGAACGTGAACCGCGCGAGGTCCTTCGACTGCGCCCAGTCGCGGATCCGCTTCCAGGTGTCAGGCGTGGTGAGCTCCTGCTGGTCGGAGAGCCCGTTCATGCCCGAGATGCCGATGTGCTGGTAGGCGGTGGCCTCACTCCAGCCGTAGACGGCCCGCAGGTGGGCGTTCAGCCCCTGCGTCGCGCCGACGGTCGCGGCGTACATGTCGCCGCCTCCGAAGTCGAACGGCATCTGCGTGAAGACGTCGATCGGAACGCCGAGATCCTTGGCACGCTGCACGAGCCGCTTACCGTAGTAGTTCGGCCCGGTCGGCGAGGTTCCGAAGGTGACGATCGTGGTGATTCCGGGGTTGTTCTGCTCGACGATCTTGAGCGCCCCCAGGATGCGGTCCTGCACGACCTCGTTCTCGAACTCGTCCGAGTTCTCGATGTCGATGTCGATCGCGGTCAGATCGAACGCGTCGATGACCTTCTGGTACGCGCCCGCGAGGGATGCGGCATCCGGGCAGTTCGGCCCGAGCTTGTTGCCCGACCAGCCGCCGAACGACGGGATGATGCTGCCGCCCGCCGCGTAGATCTGCTGGATGTACTGCGCGTGCACGCCGCCGGTGATGCCGCTCTCGCCGTCCCAGGCTGGGTTGCAGCCGTTGGCGAGAACGAACGCGAGGGTGAAGGTGCGGATGCCGGTGGCGTTCATGACGGTCGACGGCGCGGGCGGGTTGCCCCAGCCCGGATACACGTAGGGTGCGGCCGCCTGGCCGGTGTTGACAGGCGGGTCGGTGGGATCGGTCGGGTCGGTGGGATCGGTGGGGTCCTCCCCGCCGCCGCATGCGCCCTCACCGGCCCAGACATCCCACTGCCCGCTGTGGGTCGATGGGTTCTCGTTCTGCGTCCACCACTTGGCGCGGTAGTTGTGCCCGTCGTACGACGCATGGTCGTTGCCCCAGTACACCGCGCTGGGCGACCAGGCCGGATAGCAGTCGGCGGCGCTGGCCGCGCCGGCCGGCACCACGACGCCCGCCAACGCCACAGCGGCGACCGCGAGCACGGCGAACAGGGAGCGACGCCCCCGCTTCCTCTGAGTTGCTGCATTGCGCTTCATCGCGCTTCTCCTCTCGTGTCACCGTGCACACCGAGAGAGGGACGACTTCGGGTCCCGCCGCCGCTCCGATTAGTTAGTACTCCTTACTAATTGGTGACGAGTACTAGCTTTCCGCGTCTCGAGTGACACGAGTCAGCATTCTCAGGTGATTGCCAGGAAACGACGTGTGGCTCGCTACTCGGTGGGCGTCGGCTGCTCGCGCTGATCGTCGTCTTCGCGCAACTCCCACGGCAGGGAGTCCGGGTCGAGTTCGACCGGCTCGGCGGGCGGTTCGTCGAACGGGCCTTTCTCCGGGGCGATGAGGCCATACCCCAGCGGACGAGAGTCACGCAGAGCCGACATCGCGCGACGTACGTTCTCGTCGTCCTCCCGCACGATCGCACGGCGGAACCGGCGCATGAGCGGCTCGACCTCGGGTTCGTAGAGGTCGTCGGAGTCCTTGTCAGGCTGCGTCACGTGTCCAGCTTTCCATCCAGGTGCTGCACCACGGCATCCCCCGGCGCCACGAGCGCCCACACCGACTCCACGAGCCGCGAGTGCTCGATGCAGTCGAGCCGGGGATATGGATGACCATGGGGCTCACCGACGCCGGCCCTACTTCTTGTCTTTCGACTTCTCCACATCGCCCGAGAGCGCGGCGATGAACGCCTCCTGGGGCACCTCGACACGACCGACCATCTTCATGCGCTTCTTGCCCTCCTTCTGCTTCTCGAGCAGCTTGCGCTTGCGGGTGATGTCGCCGCCGTAGCACTTGGCCAGCACGTCCTTGCGCATCGCGCGGATGTTCTCGCGCGCGATGATGCGGGCGCCGATCGCCGCCTGGATGGGCACCTCGAACTGCTGCCGCGGGATCAGCTCGCGCAGGCGCGTCGCCATCATCGTGCCGTAGGCGTAGGCCTTGTCCTTGTGCACGATCGCGCTGAAGGCATCCACCGTCTCGCCCTGCAGCAGGATGTCGACCTTCACGAGGTCGCCGGGCGCCTCGCCTGCCGGCTCGTAGTCGAGGGATGCGTAGCCTTGCGTCTTCGACTTCAACTGGTCGAAGAAGTCGAACACGATCTCGCCGAGCGGAAGCGTGTACTTGAGCTCGACGCGGTCCTCACCGAGGTAGTCCATCGACTTCATGACCCCGCGCCGTGACTGGCAGAGCTCCATGATCGCGCCCACGTAGTCCTTCGGCGCGAGGATGGATGCCGAGACGATCGGCTCGAGCACCTCGGCGATCTTCGCGCCAGTCGGGTACTCCGACGGGTTCGTGACCCGCACGGTCTTGCCGTCGTCGGTCGTGACGTCGTAGGGCACGCTCGGCGCCGTCGTGATGAGGTCGAGGTCGAACTCGCGCCGCAACCGCTCGGTGATGATCTCGAGGTGCAGCAGCCCGAGGAAGCCGCAGCGGAAGCCGAAGCCGAGCGCGACCGAGGTCTCAGGCTCGTACTGCAGAGCGGCATCCGAGAGCTTGAGCTTGTCGAGCGCCTCGCGCAGCTCTGGGTAGTCGCTGCCGTCGATCGGGTAGATGCCCGAGAAGACCATCGGGAGCGGCTCCGTGTAGCCGGGAAGCGCATCCGTCGCAGGCTTGGAGGCGGTCGTGATGGTGTCGCCCACCTTCGACTGCCGCACGTCCTTCACACCCGTGATCAGGTAGCCGACCTCGCCCACGCCGAGGCCCTTCGACGGCACGGGCTCGGGGGAGCTCACGCCGATCTCGAGGATCTCGTGGGTGGCCTTCGTCGACATCATCTGGATGCGCTCGCGCGGGTTCAGCTGCCCGTCGACCATGCGCACATAGGTGACGACGCCGCGGTAGGAGTCGTAGACGGAGTCGAAGATCATGGCGCGTGCGGGCGCGTCGGCGACGCCGACGGGGGCAGGGATGCGCTCGACGACGCGGTCGAGCAGATCCTCCACGCCCATGCCGGTCTTGCCCGACACCCGCAGCACGTCATCCGGGTCGCCGCCGATGAGCTGCGCGAGCTCCTTGGCGTACTTCTCCGGGTCGGCCGCCGGCAGGTCGATCTTGTTGAGCACCGGGATGATCTCGAGGTCGTTCTCGAGCGCGAGGTAGAGATTCGCGAGCGTCTGAGCCTCGATGCCCTGCGCGGCATCCACGAGCAGGATCGCACCCTCGCACGCGGCGAGGCTGCGGCTCACCTCGTAGGTGAAGTCGACGTGGCCGGGAGTGTCGATCATGTTCAACGCGAAGGCGTCGGACCGCACCTGCCACGGCATCCGCCCGGCCTGGCTCTGGATGGTGATGCCCCGCTCGCGCTCGATGTCCATACGGTCGAGGTATTGCGCGCGCATGTCACGATCGGAGACGACTCCGGTGATCTGCAACATCCGGTCGGCGAGGGTGGACTTGCCGTGGTCGATGTGCGCGATGATGCAGAAATTCCGGATGCGCGACGGATCGGTCGCAGCAGGCGGCAGGGGCTTCAGGGCGCGGGGTGACATATCCGGACGATTCTCCCATGAGCGGGGGTGACGCGTTGCCGCAGGGGCCCGACGGTCGGTGCGACGGCGGGAGCAACGGCGGGATCGGCGGGAGCAACCGCATCACCGGGCGGCGAAACGCGGATGCGGCGGGAGCAGTTGCCCCCGCCGCATCGCAGCTATTCCGCCCGCGCGGCTCAGAAGACGTCGAAGAAGTCGGGGCCCCAGCCGAATCCAAGACCCCAGAGGGCGAAGGGCGCCGCGATTGCGAAGCCGAGGATCGCGAAGATCAGCCAGCCGAACGTGCCGACGAAGCCGAGCACGATGCCCCAAGTCGACATCGTGCGTGCCTGCGGCTCGCGTGAACGCGCCAGGAAGCCGAAGACGATCGCGAGGATGCCCGCGATCGCCCAGCCGGTCGGGATGGAGGCGATGCCGAGCACGAGGCTCGCGATGCTGAAACCGTTGGTGGCGGATGCGGGAGCACCCGACTCGGGGCGCGGCGCGGCGTACGGGTTCTCGGGCACTGTGGTGGTGGCGGAGGGCTGCTCCGCGGTGGGGGTGGAGGTCGTATCGGTCATGCATCCACCCTCGCGCCGACGCCGGGCGGTCGGTATCCGGGCAACCCCCGGATGCGGTGGCGGTCACCCGACGGTCCCCGGGGAGGCTCGCTCCCGCGTTGGCGGAGGCCTGTTCGAACTGGTAACGTAGACCCTTGGTTTCCGCGTGCCCCACAACACGCGATTCGCCGGGATGCGCCCCTCTACCGCAGACGGCACTCACCATCCGTTCCAGAACGAAAGAGATCCATGGCGAACATCAAGTCGCAGATCAAGCGCATCGGCACCAACAAGAAGGCTGAGGAGCGCAACAAGGCTGTCAAGAGCGAGCTCAAGACGGCTGTGCGTCGCACTCGCGAGGCCATCGCCGCGGGCGACAAGGCCAAGGCTGAGGCTGCGCTGGCCACCGCCACCAAGAAGCTCGACAAGGCCGTGAGCAAGGGCGTCATCCACAAGAACCAGGCGGCGAACCGCAAGTCGTCGATCGCCTCGCAGGTGTCCGCGCTCTGAGCTGAGTCCTCGCGTCACGGGCCTCGCACCTTCGGGTGCGGGGCCCGTTTCCATGCGCGGAAGCCCACCGCCTCTCTCCCACATCAAGGAGCTCCGCATCCGAATCACGGATGACGTGTGACTGATGAGGGCTGCTGAGGCGGATGTTGCCACTTCTGCGCAAGAAGTCCTTGATTCGGGATGCCGCGGCGCGGGTGCGGGAGGATGCCGCGGCGCGGGTGCGGGAGGACGCCGCGGCGCGGGAGGTCGCCCTCAGGCGCCGCGGGAGGCGATGACGGCGACCATGCGCTCGAGAGCGTAGACGGGGTCGCGGCCCCCGCCCTTGACCTGCGCGTCGGCGGCGGCGAGCGCCTCGATGGCACGAGCGAGGCCCTCATCCGTCCAGCCCTGCAGATCGCGGCGGGCGCGGTCGACCTGCCAGCCCTGCAGCCCGAACTGCCGGGCGAGATCGTTCGACGAGCCCCGAGCTCCCGAGAGCTTGGCCATGGTGCGCACCTTCATCGCGAAGGCGGCCACCATCGGCACGGGGTCGGACCCGGATGCGAGCGCGTGCCGCAGCAGGCCCAGCGCCTCCCCCGGTCGCCCGGCGATCGCCGCATCCGCCACGGCGAACGCCGTGACCTCGGCGCGGCCCGCGTAGTAGCGGTCGACGGTCTGCTCGGTGATGTCGCCGTCGGTGTCGGAGACGAGCTGGCGACAGGCCGCGGCGAGCTCGGCGAGGTCGTCGGTGAAGGCGGAGACGAGCGCGCGCACGGCGCCCGGCGTGGCCTTGCGCTTCGCGGCGCGGAACTCGGCCGCCGCGAAGTCGATCTTGTCTCCCTCGCGCTTGAGCTCGGCGCAGACCACCTCGACGCCGCCTCCGCTGCCGGCGCGGATCGCATCCAGCAGCTTCTTGCCGCGCACCCCTCCCCCGTGTCGCAGTACGAGCACCGTGTCGTCTGCGGGTGCGGCGAGGTAGGCGAGTGTCTCTTCGAGGAACGCATCGGTCGCCTTCTCGACCTGGCTCACCCGGATGAGGCGCGGTTCGGCGAACAACGACGGGCTCGCGAGCGTCAGCAGCTCGCCCGGAGCGTAGGCGCCCGCGTCGATGTCGGAGACCTCGAGGCTGGGGTCGGTGTCGCGCATCTTCTCGCGGATCGCGCGGATCGCACGCTCCGCGAGCAACTGCTCGGGCCCCGTCACGAGCACGACGGGCGCGGGGTCCACGCTATGCCAGGCCAGCTGGGGGATGGCGACCTTCGTGCTCTTCGTGGGAGTGCGTGCCGCCATGGGGCAAGCCTAACCAGGGGCGGCGACGCTCGGGCGCCCGCTCAGTCCGGGTGCGCGTCCAGTCCGTAGCGCGCGTTCGTCGGATCGACGAAGAAGTCCGGCTCCGACGGTGGCTGGTGCGTATAGCGCGCGAAGGCCAAGGCGAGCACGAGAAGGAAGACGACGCTCACGGCGATGGTCCATCCGCTCGCAGCGAGCTCGGCGGCCACGAGCGCGAAGACCACGACAGAGACCGCGACGGTGACGAAGAACGCAGCGATGTCGACCCACAGGATGTTGCGACCGACAAGGCGCTTGTAGCCGAACACGATCGCGATCATCGAGACCGGGACCGAGTAGAGCGCGATCGTCGCCGCGGGCACGAAGCCGGGGATGCTCCACCCGCCGAGCGCGAACTGCACGAGGAACCACACGAAGACCGGCCAGAGCGCGATCTTGATGTGTTCCCAGTAGCTCTCGTTGACCGCGGCGACGATCGCGACCACACGGTTGTGGCGCGACCAGTCGTAGGCGAAGTGCAGAAGCGATCCGACGATCGACAGCGGGATGATCGCCATCAGATTGACCCACAGCAGCTGCTCCGTCATGCGGCGACTCTACGCACGCCGCTCCGTCCACACGCGCGGCGGCTCGCTCGGCGACGCGGGCGGCGCCACGAGGATGAGGCCGTCGAGATCGGTGCGGAACGCCGCCGTTCCCGACGCGGCGAGCGCCTCGAGCGCGCGATCGGTCGGATGACCGTAGTCGTTGTCGGCTCCCACCCCGATGAGGCCCACGGATGCCGCCGTGCGGCGATAGAGCCGCTCGCTGAAGTCGCGGGATCCGTGGTGCGCGACCTTGAGCACGTCGACCGGAGGCGGGTGCGCCTTGCTCAGCATCCGCTGCTGCGACTCCTCGTCGAGGTCGCCGAGCAGAAGCGCACTGAGGCAGGCGCCGCAGCCCGCACCCGGGGTCACGAGCAGGGCGATGCTGGCCGGATTGCCGGGTTCGACGCCGCGCGGCGGGGGCCACAGTGCGCGCCAGTCGAGGGCGCCGATGCGGCCCGACATGCCCGCTTCGGCGGGCACGAGACGGGCGCCGCTCGCGCGCAGACGCTCGCGCAGCAGCTCGTCGCCGTCATCGCCCACAGGCCCGACGAGGGCGACCTCGACCCGGCCGAGCACGGCATCGGTACCACCGACGTGGTCCATGTCGTAGTGGGTGAGCACGAGCAGATCGATGCGCGCGATGCCGAGGTCGTCGAGGCACGCCGCGAGCGGCTCCGGGTCGGGACCGGTGTCGACGAGGGCGACGACCCCATCGGAGCGGATGAGCGTGGCATCGCCCTGACCCACGTCGCACATGGCGTACTGCCAGTCGGTGGGGCGCGAGGCGACCGCGGCGATCCGGATGCCCGCGACCGCACCGAGGTAGCCCAGCATCCCGACGCAGACGAGGGCGGCCGCCAGCCGGCGGATGCGTGAGCCGGGCGGCCCGAGAACGGCGACCAGACCCGCCACGCTGAGAGCGGTGAGCACGAGCACTCCCCCGACGTCGCCCGGCCACGGCATCCGCGCACCCGGAAGTTCGGATGCCACCCGAGCGACGGCCGCAACCCACGAGGCGGGAAGCCAGGCGACCGCGGCGAATCCCTGGGCGATGGGCGGCGACACGGGCGCCACGAGACATGCCACGAGCCCGACGACGGTCGCAAGCGGGGCCGCCGGGCCCGCGAGCAGGTTCGCGGGCACCCCCCAGAGCGGCAGCGTCGGGCTGAGCAGCAGCAGCACCGGCTGACACGCGAGCTGTGCGGCTGTCGGCACCGCGAGGGCGAGCGCGAGCGGCCTCGGCATCCACCGGCCGAGCACGCCGGCGAGGGGAGCCGCGAGCAGGAGCAGACCCGCGGTCGCGAGCGCCGAGAGCGCGAAGCCGTAGGAGCGCGCGAGCCACGGGTCGACCACGAGCAGTACGACGACGGCAAGGCACAGCGCCGGCATGCCGCGCGCACCACGCCCGATCGCCAGCGCGAGCAGCACGATGCCCCCCCATCACCGCCGCACGCAGCACGCTCGGCTCGGGTGTCACGAGCACGACGAATCCCGCGAGCGCCGCGAGCGAGATCGCGACGCGCCACCCGCGCGAGAGGCCGACGAGGGCGCACAGGGCGAACGCCGCGCCCGTCACGAGCACGCAGTTCGCCCCCGACACGGCGGTCAGATGAGTGAGGGATGCCGCCTTCATCGCCGCATCGAGCGGCTCGCTGACGCGGCTCGTGTCGCCGACCGCGAGACCCGGCAACAGCAGCGCGCCGTCGCCCGGCAGACCTTCGCTCACCGCGACCAGGCCCGAGCGAAGCGCCGACGCCGCGACGAGGGCAGGCGGTGCGCGACCGACGCGCATGGCGTCCTCCTCGGCGAAGGCAAGGAACGCGATCTCGTCGCCGGGCTCCCCCGTGAGCAGCCGAGCCCGCACGCGCCAGGTCTCACCGAGTTGCGGCGGCGATGAGGATCCCGCCGTCAGGAACACCAGTACGGATGCCACCCCCGCCCGCGGCGCGTCCGTCAGCACCGCGCGCCCCGGCAGGCGGCCCTCGCGCGGGGCGGCCGTCGCGGTGACATCCAACTCGACGGCCGCCCCGCCCGCCGCCTCGGCGAAGGCGGTCGGCATCCGGGCTGGCGCGTGGGCTGCGACCGCCGTCGCGACGAGCGCGGCTGCCGTGAGGGCGATCGAGACGGCGGCGAGCGGGCGTGCGCGCGAAGCTGCGAGCACCGCGAGCGCGGCCGCCGCCCAGAGGATCGCCGCCACCGCTCCGAGCGGCGCGCCGGGCGCGAGGCCGATGAGCACTCCCCCGGCAGCCCAGGCGGCGAGGGCCGCAGGGAGAAGCCGGAGCTCGGATCGACGAGGGGCGAGGAGGAGGGTGGCGGTGGTGGTTTCGAGACGCGTCGCCGCGCGCCGCTCCTCAGCCACCCTGCACCACCAGAGGGCGCAGGGCCTCGATCGTCTTGGTGCCGATGCCGCTCACGGCGAGCAGCTCGTCGACCGCGGTGATGGGGCCGTTGGCGTCGCGCCACTCGATGATGCGCTGCGCCATCGCCGGGCCGATGCGGGGCAGGGTGTCGAGGGCGGCGGCGTCGGCCGTGTTGAGGTCGATCCGCCCATCCGCGACGATGCCCGGCGCGGATGCCGTCATCTCGCCGACGGCCGGAATGGCGAGCTGCTCGCCGTCGCTCAGCACCCGCGCGAGGTTCACGCCGGCGGGATCCGCCGCATCCGTCATGCCGCCCGCGGCGGCCACCGCGTCGACCACCCGGTCGCCCTCCCGCAACTCATAGAGCCCGGGACGGGCGACCTCGCCGAGCACGTGCACGAAGATGGGCGAACCGCCGCCGACGACGACCGGACCGGCATCGCCCGGCGGCGACGGCGTCACGAGCTCCCGCTCGGCGCCGCGCGGGGTGATGACGGTGATGAACACCGCGATCGCCGCCCCCGCGAGCAGCACGATGAGCGCCGCCCCGACCCCCCGACGCACCCGGGCGCGGGAGGTGCCGGGGTCGGGGCGGGCGCTCACCTGGGAAGGCTAGGCGGGCGCGCCCGACCCGGATGAGGCGCGGGCCCCGATCCGTGGAGTGTCAGCCGCGGGTCGCGATGTTGACGACACGAGGGGCACGCACGATCACGTTCACCACCTCGCGCTCGCCGACCGCACGCGTCACCGCATCCGAGGCGCGCGCGAGCGCTTCGAGCTCGTCGGCCGTGATCTGCGGCGACACCTCAAGCCGGTCACGCACCTTGCCGTCGACCTGCACGATCGCCGTCACCGAGTCCTCCACGAGCAGGCGCGGGTCCGGCTTCGGCAGCAACTGCAGCGCGACGGTGGGCTCGTGTCCGAGCGTCGCCCACATGTCTTCTGCCGTATACGGCGAGAACAGCGAGAGGAGGATCGCGAGCACCTCGGCTGCCTCGCGCACCGCGGGATCCGCTCCCCCGACACCCGAATCGATCGCCTTGCGCACGACGTTGACGTGCTCCATGAGCCGCGCCACGAGCACGTTGAACTTGAACGACTCGACCAGCCCCGGCGCGTCTGCGAGCAGGTGGTGCGTCGCGCGGCGCAGGGCGGTGTCGCCCGAGCCGAACGCCACGCCGGGCTCGGACGCCACATCGCCCGCCACGCGCCACGCGCGCGCGAGGAACTTCGCGGAGCCTGCGGGAGACACATCCGCCCAGTCGATGTCGTCCTCCGGCGGGCCCGCGAACGCCATCGTGAGGCGCACGGCGTCGACGCCGAACTCGTCGAGCTGGTCGGAGAGGCGCACGAGGTTGCCCCGGCTCTTCGACATGGCCGAGCCGTCCATGAGCACCATGCCCTGGTTGAGCAGCGCCGAGAACGGCTCGGTGAAGCTCACGTACCCCAGGTCGAAGAGCACCTTGGTGATGAAGCGCGCGTACAGCAGGTGCAGGATCGCGTGCGTCACGCCGCCCACGTACTGGTCGACGGGCGCCCACTTCTCCGCCTCGGCGGTGTCGAAGGCCTTCGTGTCGTCGTTCGGCGACAGGAAGCGCAGGAAGTACCACGAGCTGTCGACGAAGGTGTCCATCGTGTCCGGGTCGCGGCGCGCGAGCGTGCCGTCGGGCAGCGTCACGTTCACCCACTCCTCGGCCGCCCCCAGGGGCGAGGTGCCCTTCGGCTGCAGGTCGAGTCCGGCCGACGGCGGCAGGGCCACCGGCAGCGCCGACTCCTCCACGGGGATCTCGCGGCCGTCGTCGGTGTGCAGGATCGGGATCGGGGTCCCCCAGTAGCGCTGGCGGGAGATGAGCCAGTCGCGCAGGCGGTAGGTCTTCGCGGCGCGCCCCGTGCCGGCCTCCTCGAGCAGCTCGATGACGCGGCGGATCGCGTGCTGCTTGCTGAGCCCATCGAGCGGCCCCGAGTTGACCATGCGCCCGTCGCCCGCGAGCGCCTCGCCCGTGACGGCGGGATCGATCGAGGCGATGTCGCGCACCGCATCCGAGTTCTCGAGCATCTCCGGGGTGACCACGGGGATCGCACCCGTGATCGGCGCCGTCACATCGACCACGACCCGCACCGGCAGACCGAACTTCCGGGCGAAGTCGAGGTCGCGCTGATCGTGGGCGGGCACCGCCATGACGGCGCCGTGACCGTAGTCGGCCAGCACGTAGTCGGCCGTCCACACGGGGATGCGCTCCCCGTTGACGGGGTTGATCGCGTAGCGCTCGAGCGGGATGCCGGTCTTCTCGCGCGCGGTGTCCTGGCGCTCGATCTCGCTCGACTTCTGCACCTGGGCGAGATACGCGGCGAAAGCCTCCTGCACCTCGGGCGTGGAGCCGGCGGCCAGCTGCGCCGCGAGCTCGGAATCGGGGGCAACGACCATGAACGTGGCCCCGAACAGCGTGTCGGGACGCGTCGTGAACACCGTGACGGGAGCGTCGTGGCCCTCGATCGTGAAGTCGACGTCCGCACCCACCGAGCGCCCGATCCAGTTGCGCTGCATCGCGATGACCTTGCTCGGCCAGTGCCCCTCGAGCTGGTTCAGGTCATCCAGCAGCCGGTCGGCGTAGTCGGTGATCTTGAAATACCACTGGGTGAGCTTCTTCTTGGTGACGATGTTGTCGCAGCGCTCACAGCGCCCGTCGACGACCTGCTCGTTGGCGAGCACGGTCTGGTCAAAGGGGCACCAGTTGACCCAGCTGGCCTTCCGGTAGGCGAGGCCCTTCTCGTACAGCTTGAGGAACAGCCACTGGTTCCACTTGTAGTACTCGGGGTCGGAGGTGTGGATGACGCGGTCCCAGTCGAAGCTCGTCGCGTAGCGGCGCATCGAGGCGCGCTGCTGGGCGATGTTGTCGTAGGTCCACTCACGTGGGTCGATGCCGCGCTTGATCGCGGCGCCCTCGGCCGGCAGGCCGAAGGAGTCCCAGCCGATCGGGTGCAGCACGTTGAAGCCCTGCAGCCGCCAGTAGCGGGCGATGATGTCGCCGAGGGCATACGCCTCGGCGTGACCCATGTGCAGATCGCCGGAGGGGTACGGGAACATGTCGAGCACGTACTTGCGAGGGCGCTTGTCGTCGGGGTCGGAGGTCGAGAACGGCTTCAGCTGATCCCAGAGCGGCAGCCAGCGCTCCTGGATGCGGCGGAAGTCGTATCCGTGCTCGGACTGCTCGTGCTGGTTCACTGACCTCTACCTCTCGCGGACTGCAACCTTTACAGAGTAGTCAACGTTCGAAGGGCTCGATTCGGTGTCGATGATTTCGAGACGCGTCGCGCTGCGCGGCGCTCGTCGAGCAGCCGGACCCCGGGAAGCTACCCGAGCGGGTCGTCGTGCACGGCCGAGCTCAGCGTGACGCCGTTCAGCTCGAGGTAGAGCTGTCGTTCGGTCACCGAGATGCTCATCGTGGTGCGGCGCTCGAGCGCGGCGGTGGCATCGTCGACGAAGCCCGCGTCGAAGCTGTGCAGGATGATCGCCTCCGCGCGATGGATCTTCTTTCCCGCCCACTGCGGCAGCAGCTTCGCGGGGTCGCGGTGCGTGTAGATCGTCGTACGGTCGGCGAGCTTGCTGCCGTGGTGCAGCCGTTCGGCGTCCGGGGCACCCACCTCGATCCATGCGGTGATGCGGCCCGTCGCGTCGCGCACGAGCACGGCGGGTTCGTCGGTGGCCGAGATGCCGTCGCTGAACGCGATGCCCTCCTCGAACTCGAGGCAGTACGCGAGCACCCGGGTGAGCATGTACGCCGCCGTCTCGGATGGATGCCGCGCCACGCGCAGCGCGAGCTCGTCGTAGATGCCGCGGTCGACATCCGCGAGCTGCACCTGGAAGGTGTGCATGAGTGCGCCGGCGGCCATGGCGTTCGAGCCTACGGGGTACGCGCGACCACGAGCGCCGCGAGCAGCGCCGCGGCCTTGAGGCGGGCCTCCTCGAGTTCGGCCTCAGGGTCGGAACCCGAGGTGATGCCGCCGCCGGTCCCCACGGATGCGCCGTCGGGGTCGATCACGATGGTGCGGATCGTCATGGCGAGGTCGGCGGCGCCGTCGGCCGCGAGGTAGCCGAAGGCGCCCGCGTACGGGCCGCGCGGTCGCTGCTCGAGGCCGTCGAGCACCTCGATCGCTCGGAGCTTCGGGGTGCCCGTCATCGAACCCGCCGGGAAGCAGGCCGCGATCGCGTCGACGACCCCCGCATCCGGCCGCAGGCGCCCCTCGATCGTGGAGACGAGCTGATGCACGTGCGGGTACGACTCCACCTCGAGCAGGCCCGTCACCGCGACGGTGCCGAGTTGGCACACGCGCGAGAGGTCGTTGCGCATGAGGTCGACGATCATGAGGTTCTCGGCGCGCTCCTTCTCGCTCGCGACGAGCTCCTCGCGCAGCCGGGCATCCTCCTCGGGGCGCGGATCGCGGCGCCGGGTTCCCTTGATGGGGCTCGTGCGCACGACGCCGTCCGGGGTGACGCGCAGGAAGCGTTCGGGTGAGGCCGACACGAGCGCCGTGTCGCCGATGCGCAGCAATCCGCCGTGGTGGGTGGCGCTCGAGGCCCGCACGACGTCGAACACCGAGAGGGGATCGAAGGTGCCCTCGACGCGCGCCTCGGTCGTGAGGCACAGCTGATATGCCTCACCCTCGCGGATCGCCGCACGGCACGCGTCGATGTTCGCGAGGTAGCGCTCGGGGGCGTCGTGCCAGCTGGGGGCCTCGGCGATGGCGCCGGTCTCCTCGACCAGCCGGCCCGTCGAGGTGGTTGAGGAGCGGCGCGAAGCGCTGCGTCTCGAAACCACCGTCGCGAGCGTGGAGACCGTGCGATCCCGCCACTCGGCGAGCGCACCAACCCACGCGCTGCCGAGCGCGAGCAGGGTCGCCGAGCCGTCCCCCTCGACCGCGACGAGCCGATCCACGCGCAGGAAGGCCGCATCCGGATGCCGCCCCCGCTCGCGCACGACGGCCCCCGTCGTCTCACCGCGCAGCTCGTAGCCGAGCCAACCGACGAACCCGAGGGGCACATGGTCGAGCGACCCGTCGACGCGGAGCGCCGCGAGCTCGCGCCGCAGCGTCGGAAGCACCTCGCCCGCGGACGGGATGACGCGCTGCCCCGTTCCGAGGAAGGCCCGGCCGTCCGGGCCGGAATCCAGCCAGAACGCGTCGCCCTCCGGGTGCAGGGCCGCGAAGATCGCCCGCGCGTCGAATCCGTCGCCGAGCGGATGCCGCAGAAGCCGGAGACGCATAGCCTGATCCTATGAGCGCGCCACCGACCGCCCAGGCGGCCACGACATCGCTGTGGCGTCGCGGCGAACTCGAGTCACGCGACGACTGCGACCTCGCCCCGGCGATCGTCGAGGTGGCCGACTCCTGGCTCGTCGAGCAGGGCGCCGTGCGGGGTCTCGAGCTGCACCGCGAACGCTTCGTCACCTCGATCCCCCGCGCACGCGCACGCGAGCTCGGCGATGTCGATTCCGGCCTCGACGCCTTCTGGGATGCCGCCATCGCGAGCATCCCGCGGTCGGGCACGTGGTTCCCCCGCGTGGAGCTGCGAGAGCAGCTCGGGATGCCGCAGCTCCTGTTCCGCCTGCGCGAGGCCCCGACGCTGCAGCGTTCGGTCATCCTCACGACGCACGCGGGCCGCGACCCTCGCACCGCACCCGCCGTCAAGGGGCCCGACCTCGGCTCGATGGTGCGTCTGCGCACGGAGGCGCAGCGCCGTGGAGCCGACGAGGCCGTGCTCGTGAGCCCGGAGGGTCACATCGTCGAGGGGTCCACGACGAGCATCGTGTGGTGGGAGAGCGGCACGCTGTGCATCGTCGACCGGGCGCTGCCACGGATCCCGTCGACGACCGAACGCACGGTCGTGGCGCTCGCGACGGCCCTCGGCATCCCGGTCGAGGAACGTCGAGCGCGGCCCGAGGAGCTGGACGGATGCGAGGTGTGGGCGGTGAACGCGCTGCACGGCATCCGCATCGTGACGGCGTGGCACGCGGGCCCGCTCGAGGTCGCCGAGGAGCCGGGGCGGCTCTCCCGCTGGCGGCTGCGGATGGACGCGCTGCGCCGGCCGCTGCCGGATCCGGCGTCTCCGAATGGTGCCGGCGAGTCCGACGACCGCCCGAAGGGTCAGACCTCGTGAACTGGTTGAACGACATCCTGACGGCGCTGCTCGACGCTGTGCAGTCGGTCGACCCGGTGCTGCGCACCGTGCTCGCCGGCGTGGGCATCTTCCTCGAGACCTCGGTGCTCATCGGCCTCATCGTGCCCGGGGACACGATCGTGATCGTCGCGGCCACCGCGGTGGGCAGCCCTGTCGAGTTCGTGGCGCTCGTGGCGGTCGTGATCGTCGGCGCGCTCGGCGGCGAGTCGCTCGGCTTCGCCCTCGGGCGCTTCTTCGGCCCGCGCATCCGGCACTCGCGGCTCGGCCGGCGCCTCGGCGAGCACAACTGGCGGCGCGCCGAGAACTACGTCGACCGGCGCGGCGGCATCGCCGTGTTCGTGTCGCGGTTCCTGCCCGTGCTGCACTCGCTCGTGCCGCTCACGGTCGGCATGAGCACGATGCGCTACCGCCGCTTCATCGCCTGGACGCTGCCGGCGTGCGTGCTGTGGGCGACCGCCTACGTGTCGGTCGGCGCGCTCGCCGCGGGCTCCTATCGCGAACTGGCGGATCGCCTGCATGGGGCCGGGTACGTGTTCGTCGCGATCATCGCGGTGTTCGTCGTGGCGGTCGTGATCGTGAAGAAGCTTCTCGAGCGCTCGCAGGCGCGTCACTGGATGCGCACGGGTGACGGGGACGCCAACACGCGCGAGGACATCGAGGAATGAGAGACCCCCGGCGCCTCGGGGATGAGGCGCCGGGGGTCTCGAGCGTGTCGGCTAGACGAGGCCCTGCTCGCTGAGCCACGCCTTCGCGAGGTCAGACGGCGACTTCTGGTCGACCGTCGACTGCACATTGAGGTCGACGAGGCCCTCGGGAGTGAGCTTGGCGCTCACCGCGTTGATGACATCCGCGATCTCTCCCGCGATGTCCTTGTTCACGAGCGGCACGACGTTCGAGGCGAGGAACAGCCCCTCGGGGTCATCGAGCGTGACGAGGTCATCGGTCTGGATGCGGGGGTCGGCGCTGTACACGTCGGCGAGGTTGATGGTTCCCGCCACCAGGTCCTCGACGGTCGTGTCGCCCGTGGCCTGGAACTGCACGGTGACGCCGTACTTCTCCTTCAGGCCGCTCGGACCGTAGGGGCGCTGCTCGAGCTCGGGCGCGCCTCCCAGCACGACCGGCACGTCGACCGAGGCGAGGTCGGCGATGCTCGAGAGCTGATACTTCTCGGCGAACGCCTTCGTGACGTTGTAGGAGTCCTGGTCGGTCGCCGGCGACTGGTCGAGCACCGTGAGGCCGTCGGGCAATGCGTCCTTGAGCTCGGCGTACACGTCGTCGGGGGTCGTTGCCGTCGTATCGGGCGCGTAGAACTGGAGCAGGTTGCCCGTGTATTCGGGGAACAGGTCGATCGAGCCGTCCTCGATGGCGGGGATGTAGGCGTCGCGCTGGCCGATGTTGAAGTTGCGCTTCACCGTGAAGCCGGCGTTCTCAAGGGCCTGCGCGTAGATCTCGGCGATGATCTCGTTCGAGTAGTACGCCTGCGAGCCGATCACGATCGTGTCGCTCGCGCCATCCCCCGGATTCGAGCTGCCCGAGTCGAGCGGGTCGCCGGAAGCACACCCTGAAAGGGCCAATGCCGCCCCAACCACGACCGCACCGAGTGCGAGTCGGCCTTTGTTCCGTGCTGTGAACATGCTGTTCTCTCTTCTCTTCACTTGGTGACGGCTGCCACCGCCGCGCGGCGCCGGGACGGCGTCTCACGGAGTTCTGATGCGCGGCCCGCGGCGACGCCGCGCGGCACGACGAGGTGCTGCAGCAGGGCGAAGACCCCGTCGAGCACGAGGGCGAGGGCGAGCACGACGATCGCGCCGCCGAGGATCTGCGTGAAGTCCCGCAGCGGAAGGCCCTGGATGATGTAGTAGCCGACGCCGCCGAGGTTGACGTACGCGGCGATCGTCACGGTCGCGACGACCTGCAGCGTGGCCGAGCGCAAGCCGCCGATCAGCAGCGGCAGCCCGAGCGGCACCTCGATGCGCCACAGGATCTGCCATTCGGTCATGCCCATCGATCGCCCCGCGTCGATCACGCGCCGATCGATCGCCTCGAACCCCGAGTAGGCGCCCGCGAGGATCGAGGGGATCGCGAGCAGCACGAAAGAGGTGACGGCGGCCTCCGGCTTGTGCAGCACCCCGAAGATCAGCACGAGCAGCACGAGCAGCCCGAAGGAGGGCACGGCGCGCGCCGCCCCCGAGATCGCGACCGCGACCTCGCGTCCGCGGCCGGTGTGCCCGATCCACCAGCCGAGCGGCACGGCGAACGCGGCGGCGATGAGCACCGAGACGAAGGTGTAGGCCAGGTGCTGGCCGATCGCGGTGGGCAGGGGAAGCGAGCCGCTGAGCCGCTCGGGCGAGAAGATCCACGCGAAGGCGTCGAGGAACAGGTTCATGCCCTGCCCCCCGCGCGGAGCGCCATGCGTTCGATCGGCGGCCGCGAGGTGCGGCGCGGCGCCCACGGCATGAGCAGGCGCCCCGCGAGCACGAGAAGCGCATCGATCACGAGCGCGACCGCCATCACCGCGACGACCCCCGTGAACACCTCGACGAGGATCCGGCGCTGCAGACCGTTGGTGAAGAGGTACCCGAGGTTGTCGACGCCGATCAGGATGCCGACCGTCGCGAGTGCGATCGTCGAGACGGCGGTCACCCGGAGCCCCGCGAGCACGACGGGGCCGGCGAGCGGGAACTCGACGCCCCAGAACCGGCGCCACGGCCCGTACCCCACCGCCACCGCGGCCTGCCGCACCGAGGGATCCACCGAGGCCAGCGCATCCGCGACCGAACGAGCCATGATCGCGACGGCGTAGATCGTGAGCGCGATCACGAGGTTCGCCTCGGAGATGTAGCGCACCCCGAACACGGTCGGCAGGATCGCGAAGAGCGCGAGGGACGGAATCGTGTAGAGCAGCCCGGTGACGGTCAGCACGAGACCGCGCGTGAGCCGGAACCGGAAGGCGACCCAGCCGAGGGGGATCGCGATGAGGAAGCCGAGGGCGATCGGCACCAGGCTCTGACGCAGATGGTCGAGCGTGAGCCCGCCGATGAGCTCGAGATTGTCGAGCACCCAGCTCATGCGCCGCCCTCGACGAGCACGCCCTGGGTGCGGCCCGCGGCATCCACGAGCACGGCGCCGCGCTCGGTCTGCTTGACACGCAGGGCCCGCGCGCCGCGTTCGACGCCGATGAAGGAGGCGACGAAGTCACTCGCGGGTGCCTCGGTGATCTCGGATGGCGAGCCGACCTGCGCGATGCGGGCGCCCTCCTCGAGGATCACCACCTGGTCGCCGAGCAGGAAGGCCTCGTCGATGTCGTGGGTGACGAACACGACCGTCTTCTCGAGGTCGCGCTGCAGCCGGATGGTCTCCTGCTGCAGCTCCGCGCGCACGATCGGGTCGACGGCGCCGAACGGCTCGTCCATGAGCAGGATGTTGGGGTCGGCCGCGAGGGCGCGTGCGACGCCCACGCGCTGCTGCTGCCCGCCCGAGAGCTGGCTCGGGTAGCGCCGGGCGAGCGCGCGGTCGAGGCCGACGGTGTCGAGCAGCTCGAGGGCGCGCTCGCGCGCGCGGGCACGCGGCGTGCCCTGCAGCACGGGCACCGTGGCGACGTTGTCGATGACGGTGACATGCGGGAGGAGGCCGCCGTTCTGCATGACATAGCCGATGCTGCGACGCAGCTGCACGGGATCGCGGCCGCGGATGCTCTCGCCGTCGATCTCGATGTCGCCCGACGTCGGCTCGACCATGCGGTTGATCATGCGCAGCAGAGTGGTCTTGCCGCTGCCGGAGGAGCCCACGAGCACGGTGGTCTTGCGGGCGGGGATGACGAGGCTGAAGTCGTCGACCGCCACGGTGCCGTCGGGGAACCGCTTGGTCACCGCACGGAACTCGATCATGCTCGCCCCTCGCCGGATCGGTTCAGGGGGTGACCGACCCATCTCCACTCAAGCGTATGGAGAGCCTCCGACGCTGGGAGATGGGCGAAAAAACCTCGGTCAGTTCTCCGGGAAGCTCACGTACTCGGCCAGGATGGCCCGCACAGCCGCGCGGGCCGCCTCGAGACGCTCCGCGTCGCCCGACGCATCGCGCGCGAACGCGCGAGCCACGAGGGCATCCGCTGCCTCGAACGCCACCTCGAAGGCGAAGCGCACCCGCGCCTCGTCGGGGAAGTCGAAGCGCGACACGACGGCGTCGACGGCCGCGCCCGCGAGCACGCTGTTGCGCGGCGTACCCTCGGCGGGTCGCAGGTCGAGCACGTCGCCGAGCCGCAGCGAGGCGAAGCCCGTCTCGGTGCGGAAGAAGTCGACGTACACCTCGAATGCGGCCTCGAGCGCCTGGGCCCAGTTCTCGTGGGCGGGCTCGGAGACGGCGGCGACGAGTCGCTCGGTCACGCGCTCCTCGTTGCGGGCCGCCAGGCTCTGCAGCACCGCGATGCGGTCGGGGAAGTAGCGGTAGACGGTGCCGATCGACGCCCCGGCGCCTTCGGCGACCATGGCCGTCGTCAGCCGCTCGTAGCCGATCTCGGCGACGACGGCGGCGGCGGCGTCGAGGAGGGCCGCGAGACGCGCGGTGCTGCGAGCCTGCATCGGCTCGTTGCGGATGAGGCTCGCGTGGATGTCACGGGCTGCGGTCAGGGTGTCGGGCACGGGTTACTCCTCGTTGTTGCGGCGATTGTAACGCGTCAAGCGGCGAGATCGGCGACAACTTCGACGTGACACACTGGTGCGATGGAGCCCCCCGCCGAGGCCTCGTCGACCGAGGCGGAAACGGTCTCACGAGTCCACTTCGCGGCACGTCTCGAAGACGCGATCCACCGCTTCCGCGAGCGTCGCGGACGACGCCGTGGCCTCATCCCGACGATCGTGCCCTTCCCCGGTTACGGGGGCGACGGATGGCTGCGCGTGCTCGGCCGCGCGGTGCTCGTGAAGCCGGGGCGACGGGCCCCGGATCGCTACACCAACATCCGCGGCTGGCGCAGCTTCCTGAGCATCCCCGTGCGCGATGCCGAGATCCACGTGCGCGTGGGCGAGGTCGAGCACGTGATCCACGCCGACCGGGGTGGCGTGATCGACGCGCGCGTCGAGGCGCGGCTCGCGCCCGGCTGGGGCAGCGCGCTGCTCACGCTCGAAGGAGCGGATGCGACCGAGCAGCCCGTCTTCGTGGTCGCCGATGACGTGGAGTTCGGCCTCGTGTCCGACATCGACGACACCGTCATGGTGACCGCACTGCCGCATCCCTTCCTCGCGGCATGGAACACCTTCGTGCTGAACGAGCACGCGCGGCGCGCGGTGCCGGGGATGGCCGTGCTCTACGACCGCCTCGCGGGTGCGCACCCCGGCAGCCCCGTGATCTACCTCTCGACGGGCGCATGGAACATCGTGCCGACGTTCAACCGGTTCCTCTCCCGTCACCTGTTCCCCCGCGGCACCTTCCTGCTGACCGACTGGGGGCCGACGCCCGAGCGCTTCTTCCGTTCGGGACAGGAGCACAAGAAGGAGAGCCTCGCGCGCCTGGCCGCCGAGTTCCCGCGCGTGCGCTGGCTGCTCGTCGGCGACGACGGACAGCACGACGAGGAGCGGTACCGCGAGTTCGTCGAGGCGCATCCCGACTGCGTGGCCGCGGTCGCGATCCGCAAGCTCACCCCCGGGGAGGCGGTGCTCGCGGGCGGGCGCTCGCAGCACGAGGTGCACCCGGGCGCGGCGCCATGGGTCTACGGCGTCGACGGGGCAGAGCTCGCCGACGCGCTCACGGCCCTCGGGCTGCTGAACACGCCGCGCGCCTAGCGTCGGCGGCCGCAGGCAGACTGGGGCGCATGACCACTCGCCCCGCGGCTCGCGACCGCCGCCTGCTCACGGCGCTTCGGCTCGCCGCGCAGGGCATCGCGCATCCGAGTCTCGACGACCCGGTGCAGGTCGTGCGCGGCATGCTCGCCCTGCAGGGCCAGGACTACCTCGGCGCCCTGTGGTCGGTGGGACTGCGCACGCCCGCGGCGACCGAGGCCGACGTGGAGGCGGCCCACGCATCCGGTGCCATCGTGCGGTCGTGGCCCCAGCGCGGCACGCTGCACCTCGTGGCCGCAGAGGATCTCGGATGGATGCTGTCGCTCACCGGTGAGCGCACCGTGCGCTCGGCGGCCGGCCGCCACCGCGAGCTCGGCCTCGACAGTGCGGACTTCGCGCGGGCCGCCGCGATCGCGCGCGAGCGACTCGGCGGCGGCGGACGCGCCGAGCGAGCGGAACTGCTCGCGGCCTTCGTCGCCGGCGGCGTCTCCGTCGAGGGGCAGCGCGGCGCTCACCTGCTCGGCAATCTCGCCCACACGGGCCTCATCGTGCTGTGCGGGCGCACCGAGTACGCGCTGCTCGAGGAGCACGCGCGCGAACCGAGGCGGCTGGAGCCGGACGCGGCGGCCGAGGAGCTCGCCTGGCGCTACTTCGCCGGGCATGGGCCGGCCACGGTGCGGGATCTCGCGTGGTGGTCGGGCCTTCCGCTGACGCTCGTGCGCGAGGCGACGGCGCGCGTGAGGGATCGGCTCGAGGCCCTCGAGGTCGATGGCGTCGAGTACCTCATGCGGCCGGGGCTCGAACCCGACGGCGACGGCGTGCATGCACTGCCGGGCTTCGACGAATACCTGCTGGGCTACACCGATCGCACGGCAGCACTCGCGCCCGAGCACGCCGACACGATCGTGCCGGGCGGCAACGGCATGTTCCTGCCGACGATGGTCGTGCGGGGCGAGGTGGTCGGCACGTGGAAGCGCGAGCGCGGACGCCGCGCGGTGCGTGTGACGCGCGCGCCGTTCTCCCCGCTCTCGGGTGCTGCCGAGCGGGGTTTCGCGAAAGCGCTGCAGCGCTATGGGCGCTTCCTCGAGAGCGAGCTCGAGGTCAACTGAGCGCGTCCGCGCAGGCACCCGTGCATCGCACGTAGGGCGTGTGGGAGTCGGCGACCGAGCGGCGCAGCTCGAGCACGCGCCGAGCCGCGTCTGCCAGGCGCTGGGCGGGCAGCTCGCCCGATGCCACGGCGTCTGCGATGCGCGTGGCGAGCGCACCGGTGTCGACGGGGCCCACATAGAGCAGCAGGTCGGCCCCCGCCGCGAGCGCCGCGACGCCGTTCGCGGTGGGGTCGGCGAGATCCGCTTCGCCGCTGGCCTGCAGCATGCTGAGGTCGTCGGTCACGGCCACCCCGTCGAAGCCGAGCTCGTCGCGCAGGATGCCGTACCAGCTGGCCGACAGCGACGCCGGGGCTCCATCGACCGCCGTGTAGCGCAGGTGGCCCATCATCACGAGCTCGGCGCCCGCATCGATTCCCGCCTCGAACGGCGGCGCCTGGGTCGCGCGCCAGTCGGCGAGGCTCATGGCCGTCGCCGGGATGAGGGCGTGCGAGTCGCCAGGGGCACCCCCGTGGCCCGGGAAGTGCTTGAGCGTCGAGAGCACGATGCCGCGCTCGCCCGCGACGGCCGCGGCCACCCGCGGGGCGGCGGATGCGGCATCCGTTCCGAGGATGCGCGGCGCGAGGAACGAGGCGGGGTCGGGCGTGACATCCGCCACGATGCCGAAGTTGATGTCGATGCCGGCCGCGGCCACGAGCTCGGCGCGGGCCGCGAACGCCGCCCGGGCGGCGTCGACGGGCGAGGCGGCGAGCTCACGTGCGCTCGGCCCCGGGTCGGGCAGCCGCGCGACGATGCCGCCCTCCTGGTCGACGGAGGTGAGCGGCGGCAGCCCCGCATCGACCGTGAGCGCCGAGGTGAGCGCGGCCGAGGCCCCGACCGAGTACTGCGTGTCGCCGCCCATGAGGATCACCCCGCCCACCCCGGATGCCGCGACGGCCGCGCGTGCGGTCTGCGGATCGGGGCTCGGAACGCGGATCATGATGACGCTCGTGGCGCGCTCGAGCGTCGACATGTCGGCGAGGCGCGCCGCGACGTAGGCGGCATCCGCATCGACCGCGGCAGGTTCCGCGGCGGGCGCCCACGGATGCGGAGGCGCGGCCGACACGGGAGGCGCGCCTGCCGTGCACCCGGCGAGCAGCGCGAGCGCGGCCCCCGTGGCCGCCACGATCGCCAGCCGTGCACGCATGCGTCGAGGCTAGTGCGGCTACCCCTTCACCGCTCCCCCGAGCCCCGCCCCGCGCAGGAAGACGCGCTGGAAGAGCAGGAACAGCACGACCGGGATGATCGTCGAGATCGCGAGCGCCGCGAGCGTCACGTCGAGCTCGGTCTGCGACTGGATGTTGGGCAGCCGCACCCCGAGCGGCTGCACGGCAGGATCGGGCAGCACGAGCTTGGGCCAGAGGTAGTCCTTGAGCGAGGCGATGATGATGAACACCGATACGACGCCGATGATCGGCTTCGACATGGGCAGCGCGATCGAGACGAACAGGCGGAACGGGCCGGCCCCATCCGTTCGAGCCGCCTCGAAGACCTCCTGCGGCAGGCTGTCGAAGAAGCGTTTCACGACGATGATGTTGAACGCGTTCGCCGCGGTCGGGAGCCACACGCCCAGGAAGGAGTTGAGCAGGCTGGGTCCGAACGCCGGCCGCGCGACGGTGATGAACAGCGGCACGAGCAGCACGACCGACGGCACGAACAGCGTCGCGAGCACCGCCATCTCGAGCACCCGCGCATATGCGGGTCGCAGCACCGAGAGCACGTAGGCGCCCGTCGTCGCGACGATGAGCCCGATCACCCACTGACCGGCCGCGAGCGCGATCGTGTTGAAGAAGTACTTGCCGACCTCGACCTCGACCCACGCCTGCTCGAGGTTGCTCCAGTCGATGCCGCTCGGCCAGAGGGCGAAGGGCTGCTGGATGGTGTCCTGCGTCGTCGAGATCGCCGACTTCGCGAGCCACAGGAGCGGCCCGAGCCCGACGATCACGAGCCCCGCCATGAGGAAGACGTGCGAGGCGATCTGCCCAGCGCGCACGGAGGGACGTCGACGGTCGTAGCTCGAGAGCACCCCCCGGTCGACATCGGGTTCGCGGTTCTCGTCGCCGCGGCGGCGCCGGAAGGCAGCCCTCAGGCTCGTCGTGCTCATCAGTCGGTGCTCCACTTCTGCGTGGCTTTGAAGTACAGGAAGGATGCTGCGGCGAGGAAGAGCGCGAGCATCACCGAGAGGGCGGTCGCCTCGCCGTACTTGCCGCCGAGGCTGTTCTCGAACGCATAGCGGTAGATGAGCAGCAGCACCGTGACGGTCGAGTTGTTCGGCCCGCCGCCGGTGAACAGGAACGGCTCGAGGAAGATCTGGGCCGTCGCGATGATCTGCAGGATGAGCATGACGAAGATGACCCCGCGCAGCTGCGGCAGCGTCACATGCCACACCTTGTGCCACACGCTCGCACCGTCGACCTCGGCTGCGTCATAGAGCTCCGGGGGAACCGAGAGCAGCGCCGCCAGGTAGATGATGATCGAGCCGCCCGCGGCCGCCCACGTCGCCTCCAGGACGAGCGACGGCATGGCCTGCACCGCATCCTGAATCCACGGCTGCGGCGGGATGCCGACCCAGCCGAGCATCGTGTTGAAGACCCCCGAAGGAGAGGCGGAGTAGAAGAACTTCCACAGCAGCACGGCGACGACCGGCGGCACCACGACAGGCAGGTAGGCGAGCGCCGAGTAGACGCCCTTCATGCGCTTCACCTCGCTCATGAGCACCGCCATGAAGATCGGCAGCGGGAAACCGAAGACGAGCGCGAGCACGGCGAAGTAGACGGTGTTCAGCACGGCCCGGCCGAGCACCGGGTCGGCGAGCACGTGGGCGAAGTTCTCCAGTCCGACGAACTGGTAGCTGATGAGGTTCGTCTTCTGGAAGCTCATCCACAGCGACTGCAGGATCGGCCACCAGCTGTAGAACGCGAACACGAAGATCATCGGCAACGCGAACAGCAGGGTGACGAGGCCGCCGCGGCGCACCCATCCGCGGAGGGAGCGGTCGCGGCGACGTGGGGTCGGCGCGACCGCCGGGCGAGTACGCACGGGATGCTGCACCGAGCGCCGTTGGTCGAGGGCGGTCATGTCATTCCTTCGGGTCGGAAGCCCGGTGGGCGAGCGGGGCTCGACCACCGGGCGGGGCGTCAGCCGAGCAGGGCCTGAGCGTCCTTGTCGGCCTGCGCGAGGAGAGCGTCGATGTCGGCGTTCTCGTCGGTCAGCACCGCCTGCACGATCGGGTCGAGCAGGGCGTAGATCTCCTGCGTGTGACTCTTCGGCTCGCCCACGGGGGTCTGCTCGAAGATGTGCTCGATGAAGCCGGCCATCTGGTCACGCGGAACGTTCACGTAGGGCTCGATCCACGTGAGCGACTCCTCGTAGGTGGCCTGATCGAGCACGGGCAGCACGGGCGTGCCGACCGCCTGTCCCGCGTCGGCGAGGGCCTTCGCGTCGGCGACCGCGGCATCCTCGTTCAGCAGCTTCTGCATGTAGTACCAGTCGACCCACTTGACGGCGGCGTCCTTGGTCGCGTCGTCGAGCGAGGGCGGCAGCACCGCGATGTCGCCACCGCCGAGCACCTTGCCGCCGTCCTCCATCGGGATGGTGGTCAGCCCGTACACGGCCGGATCGAGCGAGAAGTCACGCACGAGCGCCGTATAGAGGTCGGAGCCGGAGGTGTACATGCCGATGTTGCCGGCCGCGAACTCCTGGTTGATCGAGCCCCAGTCGAGCAGGAAGTTGTCACCCATGGAGTTGTCCTCCCAGCGCAGCTCGTGGAAGAACTCGAGCGTCGCCTTCGTGCCGTCGTTCGCGATGGTCGAGGTCGCGCCGTCGTCGGACTGCATGGCACCGCCACGCGACGCGGCCTGCGCGGTGAGCTGCCATCCGCCCGTGTTGTTCTGGGTCATCGTGGCGTAGCCCGCCTTGCCGGTCTTCTCCGAGATCTGCTTGGCGTACTCGCGCACCTCGTCCCACGTGGTCGGCGGCTGGTCGGGGTCGAGCCCGGCCTGCTCGAAGAGCTCGCGGTTGTACTGCAGACCGAGCGCGTAGGCCTGGCGCGGGAAGCCGAAGAGGTGACCGTCGGCATCCTTGACGGCGTCGAGGATGATCGGGTTGAACTTGTCTTCGTAGCCGAGTTCCTTGATCTCGTCGGTCACGTCGGCGAGCTGGCCGTTCTCGAGCAGCGTCTTGGCGTCGGTGAACGGCACCGTGAAGACATCCGGCAGGCTGCCGGCCGCGAGCTGCGCGGTGAAGGTGGGGCCCTCCCACTCGTACTCGACACCGATGACGTCGATGTTCGGGTACTTCTTCTCGAACTGCTGCTCCTGCGTCGCGAACGCATCGTACGCCGCCTGATCGGCACCGGGAGGGAATGTGGCGACGCGCAGCTCGATCTTGCCGTCGGCTGCACCGCCGCCGCTGCAGGCCGCGAGCGACGCGACCGTGGCGAACGCCGCAGCGATCGCGATCACCTTGGTGGGTGACTTCATTGTCTTGCCTTTCATGTAGGGGTGTGTGGTGCGGGTGTGGTTCTCCGGGCTAGTGCTGTGGTCGTAGCCACGCCGTGGAGTTCGAGGGGAGGACGCCGTCGGCGACCTCGGAGCTGGCGAGGAGCACCTCGCGGTGCGGTGGCAGCTCCACCGGGGAGTCGAAGCTCGTGACGCTCACGAAGTCCTCGCCCCGGCGGAACGCGAGCGCCTCGGCGCCCAGTTCGATCCAGGCGAAGTCGCCGTCGCCGAGTCCGGGCTCCTCCTTGCGGATGCGGAGCGCGGCCTTGTAGAGGCTGAGCATCGAGCCCGGGTCGGCCTCCTCCGCCTCGACCGTGTAGCGCTCCCACTCGGCCGGCTGAGGCAGCCAGGGGGTGCCCGTCGCGTGCGGGGAGCTGAAGCCGAACGGCGCCCGCGTACCCGACCACGGCAGCGGCACCCGGCATCCGTCTCGACCGGGGTCTATGCCGCCCGAGCGGTGGTGCATGGGGTCGTGGATGAGCTCGCGCGGGATGTCCTCGACCTCGGGGAGGCCCAGCTCGTCGCCCTGGTAGATGTAGAGCGAGCCGGGCAGCGCTGCCGTGAGCAGGGCCGCAGCGCGGGCGCGACGGGTGCCGAGTGCGAGGTCGGTGGGCGTGCCGAAGCGCTTCGCGAGGAACGCGAACGAGCTGTCGGCGCGCCCGTAGCGCGTGACGGGCCGCGTGACGTCGTGATTCGAAAGCACCCACGTGCTCGGCGCTCCGACCGGCGCGTGGGCGCCGAGGGTGAGGTCGACCGACGCGCGCAGCTCGCCCGCATCCCACGGGCGCGCGAGGAAGTCGAAGTTGAACGCCGTATGCATCTCGTCGGGGCGCAGGTACTTCACGAAACGGTCGAGCTCGGGCAGCCAGATCTCGCCCACGAGCACTCGGGTGCCGGGGTAGCTGTCGGCGACCGCACGCCAGTCGCGGTAGACCTCGTGCAATTCGTCACGATCCTGCGTCGGGTGCTCGCCGGGACCGGGGTTCTCTGGCACCTCGGGCAGGGCCGGGTCTTTGATGAGCAAGGCGGCGGAGTCGATGCGTACACCGGCGACGCCTCGATCGAACCAGAACCGCAGGATCTGCTCGTGCTCACGGCGCACATCCGGATGGTTCCAGTTGAGGTCGGGCTGCTCGGGGGTGAACAGGTGCAGGTACCACTGGCCCGGCGTGCCGTCGGGGTTCGTCGTGCGTGTCCAGGTGTCGCCCGCGAAGGGCGAGACCCAGTGCGTGGGCAGCTCCTCGGAGTCCACGAACCAGAAGCGCTCGCGCTCGGGGCTGCCGGGGCCGGCGGCGAGGGCGGCCCGGAACCACGGATGCTCGGCCGAGACGTGGTTCGGCACGACGTCGATGATCGTGCGGATGCCCAGGGCGAGCGCCTCGCGGATCAGCAGCTCCGCCTCGGGGAGCGTGCCGAAGTCGGGGTGGATGGCGCGGTAGTCGCTCACGTCGTAGCCGCCGTCGGCAAGCGGGGAGGCATACCAGGGGGTGAACCAGATCGCGTCGACGCCGAGGTCCTTCAGGTAGCCGAGTCGGCTGCGCACGCCCGCGAGGTCGCCCGTGCCGTCGCCGTTCCCATCGGCGAAGCTGCGCGGGTAGATCTGGTAGATGACGGCGGAGCGCCACCAGCCCGGATCGTCGATCGACGGGCTCGGGGCGGGGGCGGCGGGTGCCGTGGTCTGCAGGACGTCTGCGTCCAACGCGGTGGTTCCTTCGGGCTATCGCGACGCCCGAGTCGGCGCCGACAGCCCGAATGTACGAAACCCCACAGAATGACGCAAGAACTCAACATCCCGCAAGAAACTTGCGAACTCTTGCACCCACCCTCCCCGGGCGGCGGCGGTTTCGAGACGCGTCGCGCCTACGGCGCGGCGCTCCTCAACGACCTGAGTCGAGCAAGGCGCGCCGCCGCTCGTGTCGAGCGCAGCGGGGGTGAGCGGTCGGTCGTGCGACGCTGGCATCGGGTCGGGCGGGAGCGCGCCGCCGGAGGCGGTGCCGCGGGGGCATGCGTCGCACGACCGACCGCTCACCCCCGCGAAAGTGTCGCGAGATCAGCGCACGGCGCGGGCTGTCGATCCCCGCACGACGAGCTCCGGCTCGAAGAGGTACTCCTCCGCCGACGCGCGCCCGCCGGTGAGCTGGGCCACGAGCAGTTCGATGACGAGCCGCCCCATGGGCTCGATGGGCTGGCGCACGGTGGTGAGCGCCGGGTCGGTGGCGTTCATGAGGGCCGAGTCGTCGTAGCCCACGATCGACACGTCATCCGGCACCTGCTTGCCGGCACGCCGCACGGCCCGCACAGCGCCGAGCGCGAGGGGGTCGGATGCACACAGGATGCCGGTGACACCCGCCCGCAAGAGACGGCTGGCGGCGGCCTGCCCCGCTTCGAGGGTGTAGTGGGAGTGGGCGATCTCGATGTCGATGCCGTCGGCCGCGGCGCGCCGCTCGGCCGATTCGAGCTTGCGTTGCGATGGCACGTGGTCTTCCGGGCCGAGCACGAGCCCGATGCGCTCGTGGCCGAGCTGGCGCAGGTGGTTCCAGCCGAGCTCGATGGCGACGGCGTCGTCGGTCGACACAGTGGGGAAGGCGAGCTCGGGAACGCGCGCGTTCACGAGCACCGTCGGGATGCCGAGCTCGGTGAGGCGGTCGTAGTGCGCGTGCGAGGCGTCGGCCTGCGAGTACTGCCCGCCGACGAACACGACGCCCGAGACCCGCTGCTCGAGCAGCAGTTCGATGTAGTCGCCTTCGCTGATGCCGCCGGCGGTCTGTGTGCAGAGCACGGGCGTGTAGCCCTGCTGCACGAGGCCGCCGCCGACGAGCTCGCCGAAGGCGGGGAAGATGGGGTTGGTCAATTCGGGCAGGAAGAGCCCGACGAGCCGGGCACGTTCGCCCCGGAGCTTGCTGGGGCGTTCGTAGCCGAGCACGTCGAGGGCGGCGAGCACTGCCTGGCGGGTGGACTCGCTCACCCCGGGCTTGCCGTTGAGCACGCGGCTCACGGTGGCTTCGCTGACCCCGACCTTCTTGGCGACCTCGGCAAGTCGACTCGACATGCTCGGAACTCTACGCAATCGACGCAATTTCTTGCAGCGTCCGCGTCGATGGGGGCGAGACCTCGCGCATCCGCCCTCGTATCCCCCTTGCACCGATACCGATTCGTTACCTGCGCGGCACGGAACAGCGGAGAAATGCAGGAGATCTCGCCTCGTCGACGGGGCTCAGACCGACGCGGCAGGTGCCCCGTCGGCACCCTCCTGCATTTCTGGAGTGGGAAGGCGGCGGATGCCGACGAGCGACACGAGGCCGCCGACGGCCATGAGGCCGCCGATCACCCACAGCGAGCGGTGGAAGCCGTCGAGATCCAGCACACCGCCCGTGATCTGGCCGAGCATCGCCACGGCGAGCAGGCCCGCGATGCGGGCGACCGCGTTGTT
>JBQCHI010000021.1:0-245776 GCA_051954835.1 Protaetiibacter sp.
GGCGTGCACTTCGCGATGGACTACCTGGTTCAGCAGAACAAGGTCGTCGCGGGTGACCGCATCCCGGAGCAGCTGACCGCACACGGCAAGCACGTCGTCGTGATCGGCGGCGGCGACACGGGCGCGGACTGCATCGGCACGGCTCACCGCCAGGGTGCGCTCAGCGTCACGAACCTCGCCATCGGCTACCAGCCGCCGAGCGAACGCCCGGAGCACCAGCCCTGGCCCATGGATGCGACGCTGTTCGAGATCTCCTCGGCGCACGAGGAGGGCGGCGAGCGGGTGTATCTGGCCTCGACCGTCGAATTCCTCGGCAACGAGGCAGGCGAGGTCCGCGCGCTGCGCGTCGCGGAGACGGAGTACGTCGACGGACGCCGCGTGCCGAAGTCCGGAACCGAACGTGACATCCCGGCCGACCTCGTGCTCATCGCGATGGGCTTCACCGGACCGGAGCGCGGTCGCATCGACGACCAGCTGCGCCTCCCGTTCGACGAGCGCGGCAACGTCGTGCGCGACGACGCCTACGCCACGAGCGAGCCGGGCGTCTTCGTCGCCGGCGACGCCGGACGGGGGCAGTCTCTCATCGTCTGGGCGATCGCAGAGGGGCGCGCCGTCGCAGCGGCGGTCGACCGCTTCCTCGAAGGCGAGACCCAGCTTCCGGCGCCCGTGCGCCCCACCGACCGCGGCATCGGCCTCTGAGCAAACGCTCCGGCCACGCCGACCGACCACCCGCTAGACACTGAAGGAATTATGAGACGAGCCAAGATCGTCGCGACGCTGGGGCCCGCCACGTCGAGCTATGAGAACCTGCGCGCCATCATCGATGCAGGCGTCAACGTCGCCCGCATGAATCTGAGCCACGGCACCTACGAGGTGCACGAGGAGGTCTACGCGAATGTGCGGCGGGCCGCCGCCGACGCCGACCAGCCGGTCGCGGTGCTCGTCGACCTGCAGGGTCCCAAGATCCGGCTCGGCAAGTTCGCCGACGGGCCGCACGAGCTCGCGGTGGGCGACATCTTCACCATCACGACGGAAGACGTGCTCGGCACCAAGGACCTCGTCGGCACGACCTTCACGGGCCTGCCCCAAGACGTGAAGCCGGGCGACTTCCTGCTGATCGACGACGGCAAGGTCAAGGTCAAGGTGCTCGACACCGATGGCGTGCGCGTTCGCACCGAGGTCGTCGTCGCCGGCCCGGTATCGAACAACAAGGGCATCAATCTCCCCGGCGTCGCCGTGAACGTGCCGGCGCTGTCGGAGAAGGACGAGGCCGATCTGCGGTGGGGGCTCGCCCTCGGCGCCGACTACATCGCGCTCTCCTTCGTCCGCGATGCACGCGACATCACGCGCGTGCACGAGATCATGGCGGAGGAGGGCCGCAAGGTCCCCGTCATCGCCAAGATCGAGAAGCCGCAGGCGGTCGATGCGCTCGAGGAGATCATCGACGCCTTCGACGGCATCATGGTGGCCCGTGGCGACCTCGCCGTCGAGCTTCCGCTCGAGGCCGTGCCGGTCGTGCAGAAGCGCGCGGTCGAGCTCTGCCGACGCATGGCGAAGCCCGTGATCGTGGCGACGCAGATGCTCGAGTCGATGACCCACTCGCCCGTGCCCACGCGCGCCGAGGCGTCCGACGTGGCCAACGCCGTCCTCGACGGCGCGGATGCCGTGATGCTCTCCGGCGAGACGAGCGTCGGCGAGTACCCGGTGATCACCGTGCAGACCATGGCCCGCATCATCGAGTCCACCGAGGAGCACGGTCTCGAGCGCATCGCGCCGCTCGGCACGAAGCCGCGCACCCAGGGCGGTGCGCTCACCCTCGCCGCTGCGGAGGTCGCCGAGTTCGTCGAAGCGAAGTTCCTCTGCGTCTTCACTGAGTCGGGCGACTCGGCGCGCCGCATGTCCCGGCTGCGCGAGCGCATCCCGATGGCGGCCTTCACGCCCGACGAGGCCATCCGTCGGCGCATGAACCTCACCTGGGGCATCGAATCCTTCATCGTCGCGCGCGTGCAGCACACGGATGCGATGTACAAGCAAGTCGATGAGATCCTGCTCGAGAAGAAGCTCGCCTCCGTCGGCGACAAGGTCGTGGTCATCTCGGGTTCGCCTCCCGGCATCCCCGGCTCGACCAATGACCTGCGCGTGCATGTGATCGGCGATGCGGTCAACAAGGTCGCGCCTGTCTGGGAGTCCGGCGACCACGCCGACTGACTCGCCCCCGAACGGCGTCGCCCAGGCGGCGCCGTTCGGAAATGAGCCCGCTAGCTCGCCCGCTCCACGCGGTGTAGCACGACATCGCTCAACGCGCCGTTCCCGACGGTCCCGGTCAAGAACGTCCCATACGGCTGCCGCCGGCGATCGGTCGGCGAGCCGGGATTGAGCAGCCGGAGCCCTCGCGGGGTCGTGCTGTCCCACGGGACGTGACTGTGTCCGAACACGAGCACGTCGTCGTCGGGAAACGCGAGATCGCAGCGTCGCTCGCGTCCCGTGGCGGGCCCAGTCTCGTGCACGACCGCGATCGTCACCCCCTCGAGTGCCACGCGCGCGACCTCCGGAAGACGCGCCCGCAACGCCGGCCCGTCGTTGTTCCCCCAGCACGCGACCAGTCGACGCGCACGCGCTTCCAGCTCGTCGAGCAGCTCGACGCCGACCCAGTCGCCAGCGTGGATCACGACATCCGCTTCGTCGACGGCATCCCACACAGCTGCGGGGAGGCGCTTCGCGCGCACCGGCAGGTGGGTGTCCGAGATCATCACCAGGCGCACCGTCCCACTGTGCGCTGCCGACAGAGAAGGCGCAAGGCGCACGCGGGCAGTGGGCGGTTGCGGCGATGAAAAGAACAGGGCGCGTGTGACCTTTGACCCCTGGCCTCGAGATGCCTGGCGAGATCGTCGAAGCATGGCAGTGCCTCTCACGCTCACGATCGGCTACGGCGAAGGAAGATCGAGCCGCGGGGTCATCGCCTGGACGACCGAGTGGGCTCGGGGCCGCGCCGCCCGCATCCGGCTGATGACGACGGCGAGCGGCCAGCTGAGCCCGCATGCGCGGGAGGCGGTCGATGAGGTGCGCGCGCAGTTGCAGAGCGCCCTTCCCGACGCGGACGTGCAGATCGAGTTGCGGGAGGAGGACCCGGTCGACGCGGTGGTCCTGGCCGCGCAAGATGTCGACCTGCTCGTCCTGGCAGCCCCGACGGGGCAAGGGTTGCGGTTGCTCGTGCACGAGGCGCAGGCGCTCGATGTGGCCGCGCATGTCGTCACGCCGGTGGTGCTCGTCTCACCGGAGTGGGCGCCGACGCACGGCGGTCTGGTCGTGGGCCTCGGCGACGACGACAGCAGCGAGACCGCGTTGCGTTTCGCCGCGGAGACCGCTCTCGCGATGGGCGAGACCCTCACGATCGCGCACGCGTGGCCGCCGGGGGATGACCCGGGGGCGGATCGGCAGCGTCATCGGGAGTATCTTGCGCGCACCGGACGCATCCTCCGCGCGCGCTTCCCCGAGCTGAACACGGCTGAGGAACTGCACCAGGGCGACGCCGATGAGATGCTGCGGGTGGTGGGAGAGGATGCCTTCCTGCTCGTGCTCGGAACCCATCGGCGCGGACTGCTGCCGGGGCTCATCCACGGTTCGACGACGAGGGCGCTCATCGACACCTGCGCTGCGCCGCTCTGCGTCGTGCCCCCGCGAGAGGTCGCGGAATCGCCCGTGATCCTCACTCACGTCCCCGGTGGCGCCGATGATCTCGATGAGCTGTGAGAGCGAGCAGAGGCTCGCGGCGCGCCCCCACCTCGGCGGCGGGGTACCCGCCGAACAGATCCCGCGGGCCCTGCTGCGGAACGCACAGCTCGTCGCGTGGGCCTCGCCCCACGTCAACGAGGTGGAGAACCGCATCCTCGTGCGGTCATCATGAAAGGAGACACATCATGGCTCGAGAACTCATGAGGTTCGACCCGTTCTTCGGAACGGATTCCCTGGCCCAGCGACTGCTCGCCGAGGGACCGGCACGCATGCTTCGGAGCAACCTGTCCACGACAGACGTCTATCTGGACGACGACAAGACCCTGGTGGTCGAGACGCATCTGCCTGCATTCGACCCGGATGACGTCTCGATCACCGTGGACGGCGGCGCGCTCGTCATCCAAGCGGAGCGGCACGAGAGCCAGGAGAAGCCCACCCGCAAGTACGTCATGCGGGAGAGCAGCACGAGCGTCTATCGCAGCATCCCGCTCCCGGACCAGGCGCAGGAGGATGGCATCACGGCGCACTTCGCCGATGGTGTGCTGAAGGTCGTCGTGCCGCTCGCCGCGCCCGCCACTCCGAAGCAGATCGCGATCAACACGGGGTCATGACCGTTCCGACGCGCGCGACCCGAGGGCGCGCGTCGGCAACGCTCGGCTCAGAAGTCGGCCGGGTAGCGCAGGATCGCCGCGAGCTCGCCGACCTCATCGCCGACACCCGACAGGCACACGATCCGGCTGTCGTGAGCGAACGCCGAGCGCACCAGCCCCTCCGCATCGAGCCCGTCGACCTCGTCGGGCTCGCCGCTTCGATCGAGAAGCCACTCCGTCGAGAGTACGAGCGTCTGCACCGCTCCCGCATCCGTCGCGGCGCGCGCGGCCTTCGGGTCGCGGAGCACCGCGGTGTCCGGCAGCTCCCGGAGCCGTACCATCTCGGCATCGAGTACTGCGGCGCGCTCGGCGTGCATCAGCGGCTCCGCCTCGGCGGCGATCGCCTGAGCGTCGCTCCGGTCATGATCGCCCGGGAGCACACCGATGAGTCGTACGTCCTCCGATGCCGTGTCCCGCAGGATGCTGGCGAACGGTTCAGCGGCGGCGAGCATGAGCACTGCGTCGGCCGCGGCGATCTGCGGCGTGCATGCCGCGTGGATCGCCCGTGCGTACTGCTCGAGGCGGAGCTTCGGATCTTCCGAGGTGCGCAGATGGGCGAGCGTGTCGCGGTCGCCCGTGAGGTCCAGGCGCTCAAGCGAGGCGAGATCCTGAGGCAGCCCAGGCACCGACACGACCCGTGCGGGCCGTGCCGCGACGTCGACGAGGCGCACCCGGTTCGGGGATGCCGCGAGCACGAACGCGGCCGGCGTGCGTTCCGAGACGGCGGGGATCATCGGGGCGACGCGGAACCCGTCACCGATCGCACGCACCCGCTGCGGTCCGCGCGGCAGCACGAAGGCGTGCTCGGCATCGACGGTCACGAAGACGGCGGCCGTGTCGTCCCGGGTCACGCGACTGTGCTCGGCGCTGCGCGCATGTGCCGCGAGATGCTCGAGGCGTGACCGGATGGCGTCGATGCTGGGAGGCGGCGCACCCGCGTCCGCAAGGTGGTGGCCGATCTTCCGGATCTCGGCACTCGCCGCGATGCTCGGATGCTCACCTCGGAACCACTCCGAGGCCGGTGCGTAGATCGTCACACTCCACGGCGTGCGGACGCCCGCGAGGCGGCGTACATCATCCCAAGTGGGTGCGGTGAGGGCGATGCGATCGCGTGTCGTGGTCATGCCGCAACGCTGCGCTGCGTTCGCGGCCTGACGTAGGCCGAATGTCACACGGGACATCGGGCGAGTGGTGACCTTGTGCCCATGCTCCGTGGTCTGACGACGCGAGGATCGTCGTCATGAGTGAGATCACGTCAGAGGCCGCGCAGCCGCGGATCGTCGTCGGTGTCGACGGCTCGGACCAGTCGATCATGGCGTTGCGTCACGCCCGCCGGATGGCATCCGCACTCGACGCGGAGGTGGAGGTCGTGATCGCCTGGGAGTGGCCCTATCTCGCCGACCCCCAGATGATCGTGGGGTACGCGCCGGACGACGATGCCCGGGTCGTCGCAGAGGGCGTCGTGCGGCAGGTCTACGGGGAAGCCGGACACGTTCCCCTCTCGGTCGTGGAGGGACCGCCCGCGAAGGTGCTGATCGATGCGGGAGCGGATGCCGAGATGATCGTCGTGGGCAGCCGTGGACATGGCGGTTTCGTCGGCCTGCTCCTCGGCTCGGTGAGCGCCGCGGTCGCCGAGCACGCACGCTGCCCGGTGCTCGTCGTTCACGAATGACCGCGGGCGCCCTGACCGCGCGCCTGGTCGATGAGCCCCAGCGCGAGCATCACGAGCCCGCACTGCGCGATCCCGATCGCGAAATACGCGAGCTGCAGCAGGCTGAAGGGGATGTAGACCATCTGCACGAAGATCCAGATGAGGATGCCGAAGGCCCCCGCAGCCGACCAGGCGAGCGCGTACGGCGAGCGCATGAGCTGCGCGCCCGCCGCCACGAGGTGGGTGCCGCCGATCACGCCGCCGAGCAGGAAACCGGGCACGAGGTACGACGAGAACGGCGAGCCGTCGAGGTAGGCGAGTGGGGGAGTGAGCACCGTCGCGAGCCGCGCGTCGACCGCCCCGGCCACGAGCGCAGTACCCCCGCCGAGGGCGGTGACAGCCACGAAGCCGTGCAGCACGATGAGGGCGACACGCGCGATGCCGCGCTCGGTGCGCTCCGTCGACTCCGGAGTCTCGAGGTCCATCACACCGCAGGCGGCATGGTCGGCGGTGTCGGTGCCTGCGGTGCCGCCGCCGGGGGCACGGATGTCGACGGGGCCGGCGGGGCGCCTCGTGACGGCTGCGCGAGGAACACGATCAGCACGATGAGCCCCGCGATCGGCAGCAGGATCCAGAAGATGTGCCCCCAGCCGTAGCCGGCGTCCCGCAATCTCCGCACCGTCACGGCGAGGCCCGGGAGCAGGGTGGCGAGCCCCCAGAGGCCCGAGAGCAGGCCGCCGAGCGACGCGACGTCGCCGACGCGCACCGTCGAGAACGCGTTGATGGCGGCGGAGACGATCGTGGTGAAGAGCACCCACCACCAGAATTCGGGGCGACGCGCCCGCCCGGTGAACTCGGCGTACTTGCGGAAGACGGTTGCGATGGCCTCGCCGAAGGTCATCATCCTGTCGGTGCGGATCTCACTCATGCGGCGAGCATGTACCGCACGCGAACGCCGGGCAGGGCAGAAGGTCACTCCGCGGTCGGGGTCGACCGGGGCCGGGTGGACATGTCGATCATCGGATCGCACGCCCCGCCCGCCAGGCGCCGAGGGTCGCGAGCACCACGAGCAGCACGGCGAGCTCGGCGATGGCGACCGCGTTCGAGAGCTCGACCTCGCCCACCGTGAGCCGCATCCCGTAGAACGTCTCCAGCTCGTGGATGGCGGTCGCATCGCCTCCGGTCATGCGATCGGCCGCAGCCGCGGTGAACGGCTGGCGGATGAGCATGGCCGACGCCGCGAACGGCAGAACGTTCATCACGTTGAGCACCGCCGTCGGCAGCACGCCCGCAGGGATGTAGGCGCCGGCAAGGAAGCCGAGCACCGTTCCGAGCACGGTGCTCAGCGCGGCGAAGGCGGAGGTCGTACGGAGGAAGGTCGTGGCGAGAGCCGAGAAGGCCGAGAACGCGGCGCAGGAGAGTGCGATGTAGCCGATGAGCGTCAGCGCCTCGACCCATCCGATGAAGGGACCACCGAGTGCGAGGATCACGAGTTGACCGACCACCGCGACGATGAGCGAGAGGGCGAAGGCGATCACGAGGGAGGAACCCAGGTAGCCCAGCACCAGCTGACTGCGCCGAGGTGGCGACACCAGGAAGTCCACGAATCGGCCACTCGCTCGGTCCTCCACGAAGGTTCCGAGAGCTGCGAGTCCCGTCGTGAGTGTCGTGATCATCGTGACGCCCGCGAAGACCCACGCCATCACGAAGACGAGCACGTCGCGTTCGTCCGCGAGCGGGTAGGAGGCCGCGATCGCATCCGTCTGCAGCCGACCGAGGAACAGCGCGTACAAGCCGAGCAGGATCACCGGGCCGAGCAGCGAGAACATCACACCGGCGCGGTCTCGCACATAGAGACGCAGCCCGCGCACCACGAGCAACAGCACGACGTTCATGCGTCGCCCGCCGTGCGCCCGGTGACGGCCAAGAAGACGTCGTCCATGCTGCCGTGCCGGAACTCGAAGTCGAGAACGTCGTCGCCGAGCAGGTCCAGCACCGCGCGCGCCTCCGCCGCGTCGGCGACCGTCACGATGATCCGGCCATCCGCTGCGTCGACGCCGCGGTCTCCGAGACCGCGGGCGCGGATCCGCGCGAGAGCACGTGGTGCATCCGCGGCGACGAGACTGAGGCGGCTCGCACTATGGCTGCGTCGCAACTGGGATGGCGTGTCGTCGACGAGGACGCGCCCCTCATCGATGATGCAGACGCGATCCGCCCGGTCGGTCTCCTCCAGGTAGTGCGTCGTCAGGAAGACCGTGAGCCCCTCTCCGGCGCGCAGGCTGTCGATCGCCGCCCACACCTGTTCGCGGCTGCGCGGGTCGAGCCCCGCGGTGGGCTCGTCGAGGAACAGGACTGCCGGATGATGCAGCAGGGCGCGCGCGATGTCGACGCGCCGCCGCTCGCCGCCCGAGAGGGTGCCATAGCGCCTCGTCGCGAGGGTCTCCAGACCGACGAGTTCGGCGAGCTCGTCGGTGCGCGCAAGCGCGTCACTCGCCGTCATGCCGTAGAGGCCGGCCCGCAAGACGAGGTTCTCGCGGACGGTGAGGGATGCGTCCAGCATCGAGGTCTGGAACACCACTCCGATATGGCGCCGGATCCTGGCGTCGTCGCGGCCGACGCGCGCGCCTCCGATCGTCGCCTCGCCGCCATCCGGTCGCACCACCGTCGTCAGACAGCCGATCGTCGTGCTCTTGCCCGCCCCGTTACGGCCGACGAAGGCGAAGAGGGATCCGTTCGGCACGGTGAAGTCGACGTCGTCGACGGCTCGGATCTCGCCGAAGCTCTTCCGCAGGCCATGCACCTCAACGGCCGCCGCCTGCCTCACCTGCATCAGTGCGCCCGCGCGCGCAGATCCTCGCCGAGCAGTCGCCCCCAGGCTCGGGCCTGCTCGAGCTCATCCGGAGACGGTGAGCCGTCACTGTCGACGACGACCTCGAGGCCCCGCCGCTCGACCGTGGCGCCGGCGCGAAGCAGCCGCTTGGTGATCGCGCGCAGTGCGGATCCACTGAGGATCCTGGCGACATCCAGGCGCGTCGTGAATGCCGATGCGCGACGTCCGGCCAGGTCGACATCGTCGAGCCACTCGCGAATCCCGGGCTCGAGGGCGTGCGGCTCGAGTGCCTTGCCATTCGTGCGGTCATCGAACCAGTGCGACGCCTGGGTGCGGGATTGCGTCCGGGGGAGCGATCGCGCATGCGTCGGCGCGCCGACGACGACCAGTTCGCACGCCTCGAGTTCGGAGGGCGCGAGCGCATGGACGCTCACGCACGTGACGTCGGCTGCCTCGGCGAGTCCCTCGCGGATGGCGTCGGCGGCCAGTCGTGTCGCTCCGAACATCGATTCGTACACGACGAGGGCCTGCGGTCGATAGCTCGCTTCCATACAGCGAGGATCGAGGATGCCGCGCACCCTGAGAGGGCACAAGGTCCCGCCGTCTTCGGGGCGCGGTGGAGACGGTGCCGGTGGTGGGGGTCGAACCCACACGTCCTTTCGGACAACCGATTTTGAGTCGGTCGCGTCTGCCATTCCGCCACACCGGCCGGTGTCGAGGTTCCGTATCCGGAGCCTCGCGGCATCCTGACGTTACCGTAGGATCGAGGGGTGAGTGACACCGAACAGGCCCCCAGCGCGCCCCGCCGAGTCGTCGTCGCCGAGGATGAGTCGCTCATCCGGCTCGACATCGTCGAGATCCTGCGCGACAACGGCTTCGACGTGGTCGGAGAGGCGGGCGACGGCGAGACCGCGGTGGCCCTCGCCACCGAACTGCGTCCCGATCTCGTCGTCATGGATGTCAAGATGCCGCAGCTCGACGGCATCTCCGCGGCCGAGCGGCTCACGAAGAACCACATCGCCCCGGTCGTGCTGCTGACCGCCTTCAGCCAGAAGGAGCTCGTGGAGCGTGCCTCGGAGGCGGGAGCTCTCGCCTACGTCGTGAAGCCCTTCACCCCCAACGACCTCCTGCCGGCGATCGAGATCGCCCTCAGCCGCTACCAGCAGATCGTGACGCTCGAGGCCGAGGTCGCCGACATGGTCGAGCGCTTCGAGACCCGTAAGCTCGTCGATCGCGCCAAGGGTCTGCTCAACGAGAAGATGGGCCTGTCGGAACCGGATGCGTTCCGCTGGATCCAGAAGGCCTCGATGGATCGTCGCCTCACGATGCACGACGTCGCCCAGGCGATCATCGATCAGCTCGCGCCGAAGAAGTGACGATGCGCCGCTCCGCGGCGCATCGTCAGATCGAGTAGCGCCGCGCGAAGCGCGACGCGTGTCGAGATCTCGACCTCACCGCTCGCCCCTGCGTCCAGCGCGCGCGTGATGCCGCCTCCCGCGTCCCACATCAAGGACCGGTGCGCCCAAATCAAGGACGGGCCGCGGAATCGGGGCGACATCCGCCCGAAGATATGACTCCGGCCACACCACATCCTTGATTCGGGCGCGTGAGTCCTTGATTCGGGCGCGGCGGGTCCGTGACTCAGGGGGCGCGGAGCGGATGCGGTGGCGCGGGCACCCGGCCTCAGCGGGCGTCCGCGTCCCGCAGCAGGTTCGTCATGCGCACCGTGGACAGCCGCCTGCCGCTCTCGTCTGTCATGACGATCTCGTGCGTGCAGAGGGTGCGTCCCAGAACGAGCGCGGTGCAGGTGCCCGTGACCCACCCCTCCGTCACGGAGCGGCTGTGCGTCGCGTTGATCTCGATGCCGACGGCGTAACGCCCAGGTCCCGCGTGAATCGCCGAGGAGATCGAGCCGAGCGATTCGCCGAGCACGACGTGCGCGCCGCCGTGCAGCAGGCCCACGACCTGGCGATTGCCCTCGACGGGCATCCGCGCGACGGAGTGCGCTGCCGAGAGCTCGAGGAACTCGATCCCCATGCGTCGGGGCAGCTCGCCCCCGCCCGAGTCGCCGAGACGGGCGACGAGCTCGGGGTCGAGGTCGGGCGGAAGGATGACCATGAGCGCTCCAGCGGTAGTCGAGTCGATGGGGTGTCGGGCCTGGCGGATAGGCTGACTCCGTGCCGGAAGAAAAGCCTACGCTGCTGCTCATCGACGGACATTCGCTGGCGTTCCGGGCGTTCTACGCGCTGCCGATCGACAGCTTCGTCACGCGAGACGGGCAGCACACGAACGCCATCCACGGCTTCATCTCGATGCTGCTGAACCTGCTGCAGCAGCAGAAGCCCACCCATCTGGCGGTGGCCTTCGACATCTCGCGCTTCTCCTTCCGCACGCGGGAGTACGCCGAATACAAGGGCACGCGCGGCGAGACACCGCCCGAGTTCGTCGGGCAGGTGCCCCTGCTCGAAGAGGCCCTGCAGGCCATGAACATCCGCACGATCTCGAAGGAGGACTTCGAGGCGGACGACATCCTCGCCACCCTCGCGACGCGCGGAGCGGCCGAGGGCTATCGCGTGCTCGTCGTCTCGGGCGACCGCGACACGATCCAGCTGGTCGACGACGACATCACGCTGCTGTACCCGAACGTCCGCGGCGTGTCCGAACTCAAGACGTACGACACGGACGCGGTGATCGAGCGCTACGGCATCCGTCCCGAGCAGTACCCCGAGATCGCGGCGCTCGTCGGTGAGACGAGCGACAATCTGCCCGGAGTCGACAAGGTCGGTGAGAAGACCGCCGTCAAGTGGATCCAGCAGTACGGCACGGTCGAGGAGCTGCTCGCGCACGCCGACGACATCAAGGGCGTCGTCGGACAGAACCTCCGCGACCAGCAGGACCGCGTGGTGCGCAACCGCCGGCTCAACCGGCTCGTGCGCGACGTGGAGCTGCCGCTCGCGCCGGCCGACCTCGAGCGCCAGCCCATCGATCCCACCGCCGTGCGGGCCGTGTTCGACCGCCTGCAGTTCCGCACACTGTTGGATCGCGTCTTCAAGATCGAGGGCGCCGCCGCCGATGCGGGACTCGTCGACGCGGATGCCGAGGCCACCTCGGCGGCGGCCGCACCGGCCGTGCGCACGATGGTCGACGAAGAACTCGCGAAGTGGCTTCGGACCCAGTCGCTGGACGGCACGGTGCCGCTGGGTCTGCGCATCGCGTCGATCAACGGTCAGGTCGAGGGCTTCGGGATCGCGAGCCTCACCGACACGGCGTGGGTGCCGTGGGCCCCGGGCCGGCCGGACTACACCGCGCTGGAGGCCTGGCTGGCGTCCGATGCACCCAAGTACCTCCACGATGCCAAGCGCCAGCTCAAGTCGCTGGGCGGCACGGGACTCGTGCTCGAGGGCATCGCGGGGGATACGGCGCTGTCGGCGTGGCTGCTGCGGCCCTCGACCAAGGCCGACAGCCTGAGCGGCCTCTGCTACTACTACTTGGGCGAGACCCTGCCCGAGCCCGACCCGAGCCAGCTCGTGCCCGAGACGGAGGCTCTGAGCCCCGCGAGCGAGGCCTGGTATCTCATGCGGCTGCAGGCAGAACTCGACGCACGACTCGACGCCGGCTCTCTCTCTGTGCAGCACGACATCGAGGTCCCTCTCGTGCCGGTGCTCGGGCGCATGGAGCTTCAGGGCATCACCGTGTCGGCGGACGTGCTCGGCGAGCTCAACTCGCGACTCGGCACCCAGGCCGCGGAGATCGCCCAGCAGGCGTATGCCGAGATCGGGCACGAGGTCAACCTCGGCTCACCGAAGCAGCTTCAGGAGGTGCTCTTCTCCGAGCTGGGTATGCCGAAGACGCGCGCCAACAAGACCGGCTACTCGACCGACGCGCAGGCGCTCGCCGACCTGCAGGAGGCGCATCCGCATCCGTTCCTCGAGCTCCTGCTGAAGCATCGGGATGCCACCAAGATCCGTCAGATCGTCGAGACGCTGCAGACGGCCATCGCCGGCGACGGCCGCATCCACACCACCTACGAGCAGACCGGATCGGCCACCGGCCGCATCTCGTCGAACGACCCCAACCTGCAGAACATCCCGATCAAGACCGAGGTGGGTCGGGAGGTGCGCTCGGCCTTCCTGTCGGGCGAGGGCTTCGAGACCCTGCTCACCGCCGACTACTCGCAGATCGAGATGCGCATCATGGCGCACCTCTCGGAAGACGAGGGCCTCATCGAGGCGTTCCGGTCGGGAGAGGACCTGCACCGTTTCGTCGGCGCGCGCATCTTCGGCGTGACACCTGCCGACGTGACGCCGCTCATGCGCACGAAGGTCAAGGCGATGTCCTACGGGCTCGCCTACGGGCTCTCGGCCTTCGGGCTCAGCAAGCAGCTGCGCATCGAGGTGTCCGAGGCGAAGGAGCTCATGGCCGACTACTTCGCCCGTTTCGGCGCCGTGCGCGACTACCTGCGCAGCGTCGTCGAGCAGGCACGCATCGACGGCTACACGACGACGATCTTCGGGCGGCGGCGGCCGTTCACCGACCTCACCTCGACGAACCGCGTGCTGCGCGAGAACGCCGAGCGTCAGGCGCTCAACTCACCGATCCAGGGCTCGGCCGCCGACATCATCAAGCGCGCGATGCTCGCGATCGACGCCGACATCCGCTCCCAGCAGCTCGCATCGCGCATGCTCCTGCAGGTGCACGACGAGCTCGTGTTCGAGGTGGCGCCGGGTGAGTTGGATCGCATGCGCGCGATCGTCACGGACGGCATGGCGGGCGCGGCGGAGCTCTCTGTTCCGCTCGACGTGCAACTCGGGACTGGCCCCAACTGGGACGCTGCCGCACACTAGACGGAACGCGCGCGGCTGGTCGAGCGCGTCAGCGCAGCGGAGAGGAGAGAGCGGATGCCCGAGCGCACCGTCGTCGTCGCCTCGAGCGTGGGGCTGCACGCGCGGCCCGCGGCCCTGTTCTCCCAGGCGGCAGCCCAGGCCGCCGTGCCGGTCGTGCTCACCTCGGCCGCGGGCCGCAGCGTCAACGCCGCGAGCATCCTGGGCGTGCTCTCGCTCGGCATCGACCACGGCGAACGCGTGACGCTCTCCAGTGACGCCGACGGAGCCGACGCTGCGCTCGACGCTCTCGTCACGCTGCTCGAGCGCGACCTGGACGACGATTAGCGGGGGACCGAGGTCCCTGGACCCCGTGTCGGCCTGCACGAATAGGGTGGGGGAATGAGTCAGCAGCGCCCCACCACCCCCATCGACGCCATCGCGGAGCGCTGGGTCGACACCCTCGTCGACCTCGTGCCCGATGTGGCGATCTACATCGGGGTGCCGGGCCGCACCGGGGAGTTCGGCGACCTGTCGCCCGCGGGGCACGAGCGGATGGCGGGGGCCACGCGCGCCGTCGTCGCCGAGCTCGAGGCCGCGACGCCGCAGGACGCCGTCGACGAGGTCACCCGCACCGACCTGCTCGCCGAATCCCGCCTCTCGCTCGAGGCGCACGACGCGCAACTCCACTTGCGCGACCTCAACGTCATCGCCTCGCCGGCGCAGGAGATCCGTGAATCCTTCGACCTGATGCCCACGAGCACCGAGGCCGACTGGTCGACGATCGCGCAGCGTCTCGGCAACCTGCCCGGTGCGGTCGCGGGCTACATCGAGACCCTGCGCGCCGGCATCGCCGAGGGGGTCGTGCCCGCGCGACGCCAGGTGCAGGAGGTCGTCGTGCAGGCGCGGCGCACCGGCCGCGCAGACGGCTTCTTCGCGGAGTTCACCGGCTCTGCCGCCCCCGAGTCCGGTGAGCTGCCGGAGAGCCTTCGGGCGGACCTCGCCCGGGGTGCCGAAGCGTCGGCCGCGGCGTATCGCGACCTCGCCGACTTCCTCGAGACGGAGCTGCTGGCGGCCGCATCCGCCCAGGATGCCGTGGGCCGGGAGCTGTACGCGCTGCGCTCGCGTGCCTTCCTGGGCGCCGAGATCGATCTCGACGAGACCTACGAGTGGGGCGTCGTCGAGCTCGAGCGCATGATCGACGAGCAGACCCGCGTGGCCGACGAGGTGCTGTCGGGGGCGAGCGTCGAGGAGGCCGTGGCACACCTGGAGCGGGACGCCGCCCGCAAGCTGCACGGCACCGATGCCCTTCAGGCCTGGATGCAAGAGCTGAGCGACCGCGTCGTCGACGAGCTCGGGCGCACCCACTTCGACATCCCCGGCCCGGTGCGAGCACTCGAGTGCATGATCGCACCGACGCAAGACGGCGGCATCTACTACACGGGCCCGTCCGACGACTTCTCCCGGCCCGGACGGATGTGGTGGAGCGTCCCCGAGGGCGTGACCGAGTTCGACACCTGGCGTGAGAAGACCACGGTGTTCCACGAGGGTGTCCCTGGTCACCACTTGCAGATCGGTCAGGCCGTGTACAACCGCGCCGAGCTCAACACCTGGCGACGCCAGCTCGCCGGCACGAGCGGTCACGCCGAGGGCTGGGCACTGTATGCCGAACGCCTCATGGAGGAGCTCGGCTATCTCGAGGACCCCGCCGACCGGCTCGGCATGCTCGACGGACAGCGCATGCGCGCCGCGCGCGTTGTGCTCGACATCGGCGTGCACCTCGGCAAGCCCAAGCCCCGCATCCGGGGTCTGGAGGACCTTCCGAGCGACGGGATCTGGGACGCCGACTACGCCCTCGCGTTCATGCGCCGCAATGTCAACATGGACGACGCCTTCGTGCGTTTCGAGGTGAACCGCTACCTCGGCTGGCCCGGGCAGGCCCCGTCGTACAAGGTGGGTCAACGCATCTGGGAGCAGATCCGTGACGAGGCCCAGCGCCGGGAGGGCTCCGGGTTCTCGTTCCGGGACTTCCACAAGCACGCGCTCGACCTCGGCGGCGTCGGCCTCGACACCCTGCGCACCGCCCTCGCCTCATGAGCCGGCCGCGGCATCCGGGCGCTCCCTGGGCCGCCGAGCTCGACGACCGCATCGATCGGCTTCCGCCGGACCTTCATGCCTACTTCGGCGGGGTGCCGTACGGTGCGCACGGCATTGGGGAGGGCGTCTTCACGACGGTGGGCTCGCCGCGGCGCTGGCTGTGGCCCGTGCTCGCCCTCCTCGGTCGCTGGAATGTGCTGTGGCCGGTGTGGGAGCAGGAGGTGCCCTTCACGATCGTCAACGTGCCGACACCGCACGGCCTCGTGAGCGTGCGGCGCTTCCGGTTCGCGGCGGGGGATCGCACCATGACCGACCGGGTCGTCTACACCCGCGCGGGCCTGCGCCAGCGTCTCGGCGCGGATGAGCGCGTCGTCGTCGAGCTCGCTCTCGAGCCCGACGCGGACGGGCTGCGCATCACCTCCCGGCGCGTCGGCATCAGGATGCTGGGGCTGCGGTGGTCGCTTCCCGCCGCGTGGGCGCCGCGCATCGTGGTGCACGAGCGCTCCCTTCCCGATGGACGTCAACACGTCGCCCTCACCCTGGACCTGCCCGTGATCGGCCGCATCTACGAGTACGCGGGGGCTTTCGACTATCGCGTCGAAGCGGCCGTCCCGGGGTACGCGTGAATCCCGGTGCGGTCGTCATCGCGGGCGCCTCGGGATTCATGGGGCGCTATCTCGAGGAGCACTACCGCTCCGCCGGTCGCGAGGTGCGCACCATCGGACGCGGCACGGCGGACGCCCGCTGGGACGAGCCCGACGGCATCCGGCGCCTTCTCGACGGCAGCGGGCTGCTCGTCAACCTCGCCGGCAAGAGCGTCAACTGCCGCTACGGCGCCGCCAACCGCGCCGAGATCCTGCGCTCGCGCGTCGAGACGACGGCCGCGCTCGGTCGCGCCGTCGCGAGCTGCACCGAGCCGCCCGCTGTCTGGGTGAGCTCGTCCACCGCCACGATCTACCGGCATGCGGAGGACCACCCGCAGACCGAGGCCGATGGCGAGCTCGGGACGGGATTCTCGGTCTCCGTCGCGCGTGCCTGGGAAGCCGCCTTCTTCGCGCCTGACACGCCCGCGACGCGACGCGTCGCCATCCGCACGGCGATCGTGCTGGGTGATGGAAGCGCCCTGACGCCCCTGCTGATGCTCGCGCGATTCGGACTCGGCGGCCCGCAGTGGGACACGCCATGGTTCGCGACACGGGGTCGGCGGCGGGCGGGCACCCAGCACGAGTTCCGGGCGCGCTGGGGCGCGCAACGCTTCAGCTGGATCCACCTCGCCGATGTCGCGGGCGCGCTCGACTTCCTCGAGGCGCACGCCGAGCTCGACGGGGTCGTGAACCTCGCGGCCCCCGAAGCGGTGACGAATGTCGAGCTCATGAAGATCATCCGCCGCGCCGTCGGCATGCCCGTGGGGCTGCCCGCCCCGCGCCCGGTTCTCGAGGCGGGAGCGTGGGCCATCCGTACCGAGACCGAGTTGCTGCTCAAGAGTCGCTGGGTCGTTCCCGATCGCCTGCTGACGGCCGGCTACGCATTCCACTACCCGCGGATCGAGGCGGCGCTCGACGACATCGTGCGGGAGCGGCGTCGCGCGAGACGGGGGAGTGCGGTAGCCTAGAGAGTCGCCTTGTGCGATATCCCTATCCGCATGCCCGCGGAGCATCCACTGAATCTGTGCGACACGGGCCCGATTTTGTCCCCATCCGGAGCACCCACTACATGACTACCGCAACGACCGCCTCGGCCACCAAGCAGGTCGCCATCAACGACATCGGATCTGCTGAAGACTTCCTGGCCGCGGTCGAGAAGACCCTCAAGTTCTTCAACGACGGAGACCTCATCGAGGGCACTGTCGTCAAGATCGACCGCGACGAGGTCCTCCTCGACGTCGGCTACAAGACCGAGGGTGTCATCCCCTCGCGTGAACTCTCCATCAAGCACGATGTCGACCCCACCGAGGTCGTCTCGGTCGGCGACAGCGTCGAGGCTCTCGTCCTTCAGAAGGAGGACAAGGAGGGTCGCCTGATCCTCTCCAAGAAGCGCGCCCAGTACGAGCGCGCCTGGGGCGATGTCGAGAAGATCAAGGAGTCCGACGGCGTCGTGACCGGTTCGGTCATCGAGGTCGTCAAGGGTGGCCTCATCGTCGACATCGGCCTCCGCGGCTTCCTCCCGGCCTCGCTCATCGAGCTCCGCCGCGTGCGCGACCTGACGCCCTACCTCGGCCAGGAGATCGAGGCGAAGATCCTCGAGCTCGACAAGAACCGCAACAACGTCGTCCTGAGCCGCCGTGCGCTGCTCGAGCAGACGCAGTCGGAGTCGCGTTCGACCTTCCTCAACAACCTCCAGAAGGGCCAGGTCCGCAAGGGCGTCGTGTCCTCGATCGTCAACTTCGGCGCGTTCGTCGACCTGGGCGGCGTGGACGGCCTCGTGCACGTCTCCGAGCTCTCGTGGAAGCACATCGAGCACGCCTCCGAGGTCGTCGAGGTCGGCCAGGAGGTGACCGTCGAGATCCTCGAGGTCGACCTGGATCGTGAGCGCGTGTCGCTCTCGCTCAAGGCGACCCAGGAGGACCCGTGGCAGGTCTTCGCCCGTACCCACGCGATCGGTCAGATCGCACCGGGCAAGGTCACCAAGCTCGTTCCGTTCGGCGCCTTCGTGCGCGTTGCCGACGGCATCGAGGGTCTCGTGCACATCTCCGAGCTCTCGGGCAAGCACGTCGAGCTCGCGGAGCAGGTCGTCTCGGTCGGCGACGAGGTGTTCGTCAAGGTCATCGACATCGACCTCGACCGTCGTCGCATCTCGCTGAGCCTCAAGCAGGCCAACGAGGGCATCGACCCGCACAACTCGGAGTTCGACTCGGGCCTCGCCGCGCTGTACGGCATGGTCACCGAGTACGACGAGCAGGGCAACTACAAGTACCCGGAGGGCTTCGACCCGACCTCGGGCGAGTGGCTCGAGGGCTTCGAGGCCCAGCGCGACGCGTGGGAGGCCGAGTACGCGGCTGCCCAGGCCCGCTGGGAGGCTCACAAGAAGCAGATCCTCGCGGCCGAGGAGACCGAGGCGGAGCTCGAGGCTCGTCCCTCGGGCAACTCGTTCTCGTCGGAGAGCACCTCGGGCGGTACCCTCGCCGACGACGCGTCACTCGCGGCGTTGCGCGAGAAGCTCAGCAGCAACTCCTGAGCGCGCGAGCGCTCATCCGGATGGCCGGCTCCCTCGGGGGTCGGCCATCCGGCGTTAACGCGCCTGTTCTGCCGAGGCGGAGGCTGCTGCGCGCTGCCGGCGGCGGTTGCGGCTCCGTCGCGTGAGCAGCACGAACCCCAGCACGAGAAGAGCGAGGCCCAACAGCACGAGGAGCGGGGCCACGAGAGCCAGCACCACGAGCACCACACTCGCCCCGTCCTCCGCCGAGCTCAGCACAGGCGCTGCAAGGCCGCCCGTCGCCAGGTTGGCGACGGGCCGCACGGCCATCTTGCCGAGGTGCACGAGCAGTGCGAGGCCGATCCCGATGACGACCGGAATCCAGGCGCCGGAGGAGAAGAAGGTGCTTGGGTCGTCGACCGCGATCGTCTCGGTTCCGATGCCACCGGCGAAGACGATGCCGCCGGATGCGGGGCGGACGACCGTCTGGATCCAGTCGTTGACGCTGTCGACGGCCGGAACCTTGTCGGCGACGACCTCGATCACGAGCAGCACGCCGATGATCCCGAGCACCCACTCGTTCTCGAGCCAGGCCCATCCGCTGGGCAGCACGATCCAGTCGAACCGCGCCGCGAGTCCCATCACGAGCAACGGGATGTAGGCGTTGAGTCCCGCGGCGGCGGCGAGTCCCGCACCGGTCAGCAGCTCGAGCATGCCGCCATGCTACGGGCGGGGGTGTCGAACGCTGTAGCCATTCGACATCCGCGGTGCAGATCGCAGGCGCAGGGCGTCACGCTGCGACGTTCGTGCAATCGGCTGGGAGGGGCGTGACAGCATAGGGGCATGCTCGTGGCGCTCACGGGGGGCATCGCCTCCGGCAAGTCGACGGTGGCCCGGCGCCTCGAGGAGCTCGGCGCCGTCGTCGTCGACGCTGATCGCGTCGCGCGGGAAGTGGTCGAGCCCGGCACCCCGGCTCTGGCGCGCATCGCGGAGGTCTTCGGGTCGGGTGTCATCGCGGCCGACGGCACCCTCGACCGTGCTGCACTCGGCGCCATCGTGTTCGGCGACGACGACGCACGACGCACTCTCAACGCGATCACGCATCCGGCGGTCGGAGAGCGCTCGCGCGCCCTCTTCGCTGCTGCGCAGTCGGCGGATCCGGATGCCGTGGTCGTCTACGACGTGCCCCTGCTCGTGGACGAGCACGGCAACGGTCGCGCCGGCGAATTCGATCGGGTGATCGTCGTGAGCGCCGACGAGGAGACGCGCGTGCGCCGACTCATGCACCTCCGAGGCATGGACGAGGGCGAGGCGCGGCGGCGGATCGCATCGCAGGCGCCCGAGGCGGCTCGTCGTGCCATCGCCGACGACGTGATCGACGCGAACGGCACCCTGGCGCAGACGCTCGCCCAGGTGGATGCGCTCTGGGTGCGTCTGCGCCAGCGCCATGTCGGGGGCCGCTCGTAGGCTGGAGTCATGCAGCCGACGCGTTCCGTGCGTCCGTTCGAGGTCGTCTCCGAGTACACCCCGAGCGGCGACCAGCCCACCGCGATCGCGGAGCTCGCGCACCGTGTGCAGGCGGGGGAGTCCGACATCGTGCTGCTGGGGGCGACGGGCACGGGCAAGTCGGCCACGACGGCATGGCTCATCGAGCAGGTGCAGCGCCCCACGCTCGTTCTCGCGCACAACAAGACCCTCGCCGCGCAGCTCGCGAACGAGTTCCGCGAACTCATGCCGAACAACGCGGTCGAGTACTTCGTCAGCTACTACGACTACTACCAGCCCGAGGCCTACGTTCCGCAGACCGACACCTTTATCGAGAAGGACAGCTCGATCAACGCCGAGGTCGAGCGGTTGCGGCACTCCACGACGAACTCGCTGCTGAGTCGCCGTGACGTCGTGGTCGTCTCGACGGTCTCGTGCATCTACGGCCTCGGTGCCGCGGAGGAGTACCTGGGGGCGATGGTCGCACTGCAGGTCGGCGACCGCATCTCGCGCGACAAGCTCGTGCGCTCCTTCATCAACATGCAGTACGAGCGCAACGACGTCGACTTCTCGCGCGGCAAGTTCCGGGTGCGCGGCGACACGATCGAGATCATCCCGGTCTACGAGGAGCTCGCCGTGCGCATAGAGATGTTCGGTGACGAGATCGAGGCGCTCTACGCCCTGCATCCGCTCACGGGTGATGTCGTGCGCCGGATGGATGCCGTTTCGATCTTCCCGGCCACCCACTACGCGGCGAGCCCCGAGGCGATGCAGCGCGCCATCCGATCGATCAAGGCCGAACTCGCCGAGCGGCTGCCCGAGCTCGAGAAGCAGGGCAAGCTGCTCGAGGCGCAGCGGCTGCGGATGCGCACGGGCTTCGACCTCGAGATGATGGAGCAGATCGGGTTCTGCAACGGCATCGAGAACTACTCTCGCCATATCGACGGACGTGCCCCGGGCGAGCCGCCCAACACCCTGCTCGACTACTTCCCGGATGACTTCCTCGTCGTGATCGACGAGTCGCACGTGACCGTGCCGCAGATCGGCGCCATGTACGAAGGCGACGCGAGTCGCAAGCGCACTCTCGTCGAGCACGGCTTCCGGCTGCCGAGCGCGCTCGACAACCGGCCGTTGCGCTGGGAGGAGTTTCTCGATCGTGTGGGCCAGAAGGTCTACCTCTCGGCCACCCCTGGCCGCTACGAGCTCTCGATGGGCGACGGTGTCGTGGAGCAGATCATCCGCCCGACCGGACTCGTCGACCCGCAGATCGTCATCAAGCCCAGCAAGGGCCAGATCGACGATCTGCTCGAGGAGATCCGACTGCGGGCGGAGCGCGACGAGCGCGTGCTCGTCACCACGCTCACCAAGAAGATGGCCGAGGAGCTCACGGACTACCTCACCGAGGCGGGTGTGCGCGTGCGCTATCTCCACGCGGATGTCGACACCCTGCGGCGCGTGGAGTTGCTGACCGAGCTGCGTGCGGGGGTCTACGACGTGCTCGTCGGCATCAACCTCCTGCGCGAGGGACTCGACCTGCCGGAGGTCTCCCTCGTGGCGATTCTCGACGCCGACAAGGAGGGCTTCCTGCGCAGTTCGACCTCGCTCATCCAGACCATCGGTCGAGCGGCGCGCAACGTCTCCGGTGAGGTGCACATGTACGCCGACCAGCTCACCGACTCGATGAAGTTCGCGATCGACGAGACCAACCGTCGCCGTGAGAAGCAGGTCGCCTACAACGTCGAGCACGGGATCGACCCGCAGCCGCTACGCAAGCGCATCGCCGACATCACCGAGGTGCTCGCGCGCGAGGAGGCCGACACCGCGAAACTGCTGGCCGGCCGCACCGGACACGACGGCTCGCGCCGGAAGAGCCCCACCCCCAACCTCCGACGCGAGGGTGTGGGGGCAGAGGGCGCTGCGCAACTCGAGACGCTCATCGCCGACCTCAACGAGCAGATGCTCCAGGCGGCTGGCGAGCTCAAGTTCGAGTTGGCGGCCCGGCTTCGCGATGAGCTGTCGGAGCTCAAGAAGGAACTCCGGCAGATGGAGTCAGTCGGGCACGTCCGATGACTCGCGTGCTCGTGGTCGGTGCAACAGGCGTCCTCGGATCCCGCATCGTGCCACGACTCGTGGCTGACGGGCACGAGGTCCACGGGACGACTCGCCATCCTGCGCGGCGTGCGGTGATCGAGCAGGCCGGTGCGGCCCCGCATGAGCTCGACGTCCTGGACGCGCCCACCGTCGACCTCCTCGTGGCGGAGTTGGCACCCGACGTCGTCATGCACGTCTTCACGGATCTCGCCGGTCGGGACTTCGCCGCCAACGCGCGCCTGCGCATCGAGGGCACGCACCATCTGGTCGATGCCTGCCTCTCCGCCGGCGTACCGACGATGATCGCGCAGAGCATCGCGTGGGCGAGCATGGCCGGGGATGGCGATGCCGACGACGCGACCCCGGCCGACCCGGATGCATATCCCGCGGTCGCTGTCCTGGAGCGCGAGGTCGCACAGATGCCGAGGGGCGTCATCCTGCGGCTCGGGCTGCTCTATGGCGCCGGCACGTTCTATGCACCCGATGGGGCCGCGGCCAACGCCGCGCGACGCGGAGACGTGGAGCCCACGACGGTGCAGACCGACTGGCTGCATGCCGACGATGCCGCCGAGGCGTTCCTCGCCGCCCTCGACTGGCCGGCAGGCCCGGTGTTCATCGCCGACGACCATCCGAGCGCCGTGACGGAGTGGGCACCCGTGTTCGCCGAGCGTGTCGGGGGTCGTGTCGACCGGATCGCCGACGCGCCGCCAGGGCGCACAGCATCGCGCCGAGCGGCGCGCGCACGCGGGTGGCGGCCGCGGCACGCCGACTGGCACGACGGTCTCGGCTACGCATAGCCGGCGCCCGCAGCGCGATGTCAGAGGCCGACCGTAGAATGGGTTCAGTGTCGATCAGCCCTGTCGAAAGCGCCCAGAAGCTCAGCGTCCGGGGTGCGCGCGTCCACAATCTGAAGGACGTCGATCTCGAGATCCCCCGCGATGCGCTCGTGGTGTTCACGGGTCTGTCGGGCTCGGGCAAATCGAGCCTCGCCTTCGACACGATCTTCGCCGAGGGCCAGCGCCGCTACGTCGAATCCCTCTCCGCGTATGCGCGCCAATTCCTCGGGCAGGTGGATCGCCCCGACGTCGACTTCATCGAGGGCCTGAGCCCCGCCGTCTCGATCGATCAGAAGTCGACCAACCGCAATCCGCGCTCGACGGTCGGCACGATCACCGAGATCTACGACTACATGCGACTGCTCTGGGCGCGCATCGGCGAGCCGCATTGTCCTGTCTGCGGCGAGCGAATCCAGCGTCAGACGGTGCAGCAGATCGCCGATCAGCTCATGGAACTGCCGAGCGGCACGCGCTACCAGGTGCTCGCGCCCGTCGTCTCTCAGAAGAAGGGCGAGTTCGTCGACCTCTTCAAGGAGCTGTCGGCATCCGGATACTCCCGTGCGATCGTCGACGGCGACGTCGTTCAGCTCTCCGAGCCGCCGAAACTGAAGAAGCAGTACAAGCACGACATCGCGGTCGTCGTCGACCGGCTCGTGGCGGCCGACGACCTGCTCACGCGCCTCACCGACTCCGTCGAGACCGCCCTCGGGCTCGCAGGTGGCGTGCTCGAGATCGACTTCGTCGACGAGGCCGAGGGCAGCAAGGCGCGGCGACGCACCTTCAGCGAGAAGCTGTCCTGCCCGAACGGGCACCCGATCCAGCTCACCGAGATCGAGCCGCGGACGTTCTCCTTCAACGCCCCGTTCGGCGCATGCCCCGAGTGCTCGGGCCTCGGAACCAAGATGGCGGTCGACACCGAGCTCGTCATCGGCGACCCGGAGCTGACCCTCAACGAGGGCGTCATCCTGCCGTGGAACCAAGGCGGGAAGGGGCTCTACAGCTACTTCCAGCGCCTCCTGCAGGGGTTGGCACGCGACCTCGACTTCTCACTCGACACGCCCTGGCAGGACCTGCCCGATGAGATCAAGACCGCGATCCTCAACGGCAACGACTTCGAGGTCACAGTGCAGTGGCGCAACCGTTTCGGGCGCACCATGAAGTACTCGACCGGTTTCGAGGGTGTCATGCCCTACATCGAGCGCAAGTACCAGGAGACCGAGTCCGACTACGCCAAGCAGCGCTACGGCGAGTACCTGCGCGAGGTGCCGTGCCCGGTGTGCGAAGGCAAGCGGCTCAAGCCCGAGGTGCTCGCGGTGCGCGTAGCGGGGGAGAGCATCTCGGCCGTCGCGGAGCTGAGCCTCACGGATGCCTACACCTTCATGGAGCACCTGGAGCTCACCGAACGGGAGGCGCGGATCGCCGCTCAGGTGCTGCGGGAGATCCGCCTGCGCCTGGAGTTCCTTCTCGAGGTCGGACTCGGCTATCTCACGATGGCGCGCGCGGCCGGCAGCCTCTCCGGGGGCGAGGCGCAACGCATCCGGCTGGCGACCCAGATCGGGTCGGGGCTCACCGGCGTGCTCTATGTGCTCGACGAGCCGTCGATCGGGCTGCACCAGCGCGACAACCGCCGCCTCATCGAGACCCTCGTCAAGCTCAAGAACCTCGGCAACACGCTCATCGTCGTCGAGCACGACGAGGACACCATCCGCACGGCCGACTGGATCGTGGACATCGGACCGGGGGCGGGGGAGCACGGTGGCAAGGTCGTGCACTCCGGCGGCTACGAGGCGCTGCTCGCGAACCACCGCTCCGTCACCGGTGACTACCTCGCCGGCCGTCGAGCAATCCAGATGCCGGCTTCGCGGCGCACGATCGACAAGAAGCGCCAGGTGACGGTCGAGGGCGCCCAGGCGAACAACCTCCGGAACGTCACGGTGAGCTTCCCACTCGGCGCCTTCGTCGCGGTCACCGGAGTGTCCGGCTCCGGCAAGTCGAGCCTCGTGAACGACATCCTCTACAAGGTGCTCGCCAACCAGCTCAATGGTGCCCGGCAAGTTCCCGGCCGGCACAAGCGCGTCACCGGGCTCGAGCACCTCGACAAGGTCGTCCATGTCGACCAGGCCCCCATCGGGCGCACCCCACGGTCGAACCCGGCGACCTACACGGGCGTCTTCGACCGCATCCGCACCCTGTTCTCCGAGACCATCGAGGCCAAGGCGCGGGGCTACCAGCCCGGACGGTTCAGCTTCAACGTCAAGGGCGGCCGCTGCGAGAACTGCTCGGGCGACGGCACCATCAAGATCGAGATGAACTTCCTCCCGGACGTCTACGTGCAGTGCGAGGTGTGCCACGGCGCCAGGTACAACCGCGACACCCTTCAGGTGCACTACAAGGGCAAGAACATCGCCGAAGTGCTCGACATGCCGATCTCGGAAGCTGCGGAGTTCTTCGAGCCCATCACCGCCATCCACCGCTACCTCAAGACGCTCGTCGATGTCGGCCTCGGCTATGTGCGACTCGGCCAGAGCGCCACGACCCTCTCCGGTGGCGAGGCGCAGCGCGTGAAGCTCGCCACCGAATTGCAGAAGCGCTCCAACGGCCGCTCGATCTACGTGCTCGACGAGCCGACCACGGGTCTGCACTTCGAGGATGTCCGCAAGCTGCTCGAAGTGTTGAACGGGCTCGTCGAGAAGGGCAACTCGGTGATCGTCATCGAGCACAACCTCGATGTCATCAAGAGCGCCGATTGGATCATCGACCTCGGACCGGAGGGCGGTTCGGGGGGTGGCACGGTGGTGGCGACCGGTACCCCCGAGCAGGTCGCCCGCACTCCTGAGAGCCACACCGGTGTCTTCCTCGCCGAGCTCCTCGAGGCGGGCCGTTCCGACCGATACCGTTCCGGCGAACAGACAGCAGGTCAGGGCCGCCGGAAGGCGGGCTGACATGGCCACACCCCGTGCCGACGTGCTGCCGTGGCGTCCGAAGTCGGGCGAGATCCCCGCGGCGCCCGGGGTGTACAGGTTCTCGGATGCTGCGGGCCGCATCCTCTACGTCGGCAAGGCCGTGAACCTGCGGCAGCGCCTTGCGAACTACTTCCAACCGCTGCGCAGCCTGCACGAGCGCACCCGTCATATGGTGCTGTCGGCATCCAAGGTGGAGTGGACCGTCGTCGGCAGCGACTTCGAAGCGCTCCAACTGGAATACACCTGGATCAAGGAGTTCGCCCCTCCGTACAACGTCAAGTTCCGCGACGACAAGAGCTACCCGTACATGGTCGTGACCCTCGCCGACGAGGCGCCGCGCGTCATGGTCACCCGCAACCATCGCATCCCGGGCGCGCGCTATTTCGGTCCGTACCCGAAGGTATGGGCCGTGCGCGAGACGATCGACCTCATGGTGCGGGCGTTCCCGATCCGCACATGCTCGGATTCGAGTTACAAGCGGGCGATGCAGACCGGGCGGCCGTGTTTTCCCGGGCAGATCGGCCGGTGCGGCGGGCCGTGCTCGCAGAAGGTCACGATCGAGGAGCACCGTGAGGTCGTCGACCAGTTCGTCGCCTTCATGGCGAGCCACGACCGACGCGTCATCACGCTCCTGCAGCGGGAGATGAAGGATGCTGCGGACGCCTTCGAGTACGAGCGCGCCGCAAAGATCCGCGACCGCATCCAGGCGCTCGAGAACGTGCTCGAGAAGAGCGCCGTTGTTCTGCCCGACGGGGTCGAGGTCGATGTCTTCGGCATCGAATCCGACGAGCTCGCCGCTGCCGTGCAGCAGTTCGTGGTGCGCGGCGGGCGAGTGCGAGGCGTGCGGAGCTGGGTGGTCGACAAGGAGCTCGACATCAGCGCGGGTGAGCTCGTGGAATCCGTGCTCGAGACGGCATACGAGACCGAGCCGCCGCCGCGCGAGATCATCGTGCCCGTGCTTCCGGATGACGCGCCGGCTCTCGAGCAATGGCTCGGCGACCGTCGAGAGCGCAGCGGTGTACGACTCAAGACCGCGCAGCGCGGCGACAAAGCCGCCGTGCTCCAGACGGCGACGCTCAACGCGAAGCAGGCACTCGCGCTCTACAAGACCCGTCGTACCGCCGACTACGTCGCGCGCAGCCAGGCTCTCACGGAGCTGCAAGAGGCGCTCGGGTTGCCCGAAGCCCCCCTCCGGATGGAGTGCTACGACGTGTCCCATCTCGGTGGCACGAACGTCGTCGCCTCGATGGTCGTGTTCGAAGACGGCCTGCCGAAGAAGAGCGACTACCGCAAGTTCGCCGTCCAGGGCACCGTCGACGACACCGAGTCGATGGCGCAGGTACTGCGCCGTCGACTGTCCCGACTCGACGAGGACGACGCCCCGGACCTCGAGGAGGGCACGCGCCCCAAGCGCCGCTTCGCCTACCGCCCCGGACTGCTGATCGTCGACGGCGGTGCGCCCCAGGTCCAGGCTGTCGCCGCGGTGCTCGAGGAGCTCGGGATCGACGACATCCCGCTCGTGGGCATCGCCAAGCGCCTGGAGGAGGTCTGGGTGCCCGACGACGAGTTCCCGGTCATCCTGCCCCGCGGGAGCGAGGCGCTGTTCCTGCTCCAGCGCATCCGCGACGAGGCACACCGCTTCGCGATCACGTTCCAACGGCAGAAGCGGCGGGCCGACATCGGCACGGTGCTGTCCGACATCCCCGGATTGGGGCCGGCCCGATCCAAGGAGCTGCTGCGCCATTTCGGCTCCGTCACACGCCTGCGCGCGGCGAGCGCCGATGAGCTCGGGGCGGTGCGCGGCATCGGTCCGCAGCTCGCGCAGACCATCGTGGCTAGGCTGGGAGGTGCACCGGCCGAGATATCCGACCAGCCGGAGGAGCGAGAAGACGAGGCATGAGCGACGGCACCGACGGGCGCGAGATGCTCATCGTCACCGGCATGTCCGGCGCCGGCCGCTCGACCGTCGCCAATGCGCTCGAAGACCTCGGCTGGTACGTGGTCGACAACCTTCCGCCCCAGATGCTGCGGCCGCTCGTCGATCTGGGCGCGCACACCGGGGAGGCCTTCCCGAAGATCGCCGCCGTGGTCGACGTGCGAGGTGGCAGGCTCTTCGCGGATGCGCAGCAGTTGGTCGGCGAGTTGCGCGAGTCGAGCGACGCCCGCCTCGTGTTCCTCGACGCCACGGACTCGGTTCTCGTGCGCCGATTCGAGCAGGTGCGACGACCGCATCCGCTCCAGGGCGACGGCACCCTGCTCGACGGCATCGTCGCGGAACGGTCGCGCATGGCGGGATTGCGCGAGCAGAGCGATCTGGTGATCGACACATCCGACCTCAACATCCACCAGCTCGCGATGCGCGTCGCGGAGCTGTTCGGTGAGGAGACGGCGCCGTCGCTCAAGCTCACCGTGTTGAGCTTCGGATTCAAGTACGGCTTGCCTCCGGACGCCGACATGGTCGCGGATCTGCGCTTCCTGCCGAATCCCTACTGGGTTCCGGAGCTGTCGCCCCTGACGGGGCAGGATGATGCTGTGCGCGAGTTCGTGCTGAGCCAGCCCGACGCTCCCGAGTTCCTCGAGCACTACGTGGCCGCTCTCGCCGCTGTCGCCGACGGGTACCGGCGCGAGAACAAGCGTCACGCTACGATCGCCATGGGATGCACGGGTGGAAAGCACCGCTCCGTCGCGATGGCCGAAGAGGTCGCGCGGCACCTCCGTTCCCTCCCCGGGGTCTCCGTCACCGTGCGGCATCGCGACCTCGGGCGCGAGTGAACTCCCCCCACCGACACAACGACGAAAGACGAGGATGATCGCGTGGCACTGACGGCGGACGTCAAGGAAGAACTCGTCGCCGTCGACGTGAGCAAGACGAGCGTGCGGGCCGCCGAACTCGCCGCGCTCCTGCGCTTCTCGGGTGGCCTGCACATCATCTCCGGCCGGATCGCGGTCGAGTCCGAGCTCGATTCGCAGAAGGTCGCCCAGCGCGTGCGGCGCGATCTTGCCGAGCTCTACGGCGTGCGCTCCGAGGGCAAGGTCATCGGGGGAGCACCCGGCAAGGGTGCGAGCTACGTCGTGCGCGTCGTCGACGGCGGCGAGACCCTCGCACGGCAGACGGGCCTGCTCGACGCGCGCCGACGTCCGATCCGCGGCTTGCCGAACCGGCTCACCACCGGCAATCGCGACGACCTCGCCGCGATCTGGCGCGGGGCCTTCCTCGCACGCGGCACCCTCACCGATCCGGGTCGCTCGGCCGCCCTCGAGGTCGTGTGCCCCGGCAACGAGGCCGCGATGGCGCTCGTCGGCGCTGCGGGGCGGCTCCGCATCCCCGCGAAGGCGCGCGAGGTACGCGGCGTGCACCGCGTCGTGATCCGCGAAGGCGAGGCGATCGCCGCGATGCTGCGACTCATGGGCGCGGCGGATGCCGTGGCCGCCTGGGAGGAGCTGCGCCAGCGCCGCGAGGTGCGTGCCACCGCCAACCGCCTGGTGAACTTCGACGACGCGAACCTGCGTCGCTCCGCGCAGGCCGCCGTGGCGGCGTGCGCTCGCGTCGAGCGCGCGCTGGAGATCCTGGGCGACGAGGTCCCCGACCACCTGCGCTACGCGGGCGAGCTCCGCCTGGGCCACCGCGACGCGAGCCTCGACGAGCTCGGGCACTACGCCGACCCGCCGATGACGAAGGACGCGGTCGCCGGCCGCATCCGCCGCCTCCTTGCGATGGCCGACAAGCGCGCGAGCGATCTCGGCATCCCGGGCACCGACGCCAATCTGCCGCCGGAGTTCGACGAATAACCCCAGAAGGAAGAAGGAGAACCATGGCCGTCTACAGCCTCCCCGACCTGCCGTACGACTACGCGGCACTCGAGCCGAGCATCAGCGCCCGGATCATGGAGCTGCACCACGACAAGCACCACGCGGCGTACGTCGCGGGTGCGAACACCGCCCTCGAGAAGCTCGAGGAGGCGCGCGAGTCGGGCGACTTCAGCAATGTCCCGAAGCTCGAGAAGGATCTCGCGTTCCACCTCGGCGGACACGTGAACCACTCGATCTTCTGGAAGAACCTGTCGCCGGACGGCGGCGACAAGCCCGTCGGCGAGCTCGCCGCGGCGATCGACGAGTTCTTCGGATCGTTCGACAAGTTCGTGGGCCACTTCAGCGCTGCCGCCAACAGCCTGCAGGGCTCCGGCTGGGCCGTGCTCGCCTGGGATCCGGTGGGCGCACGCCTGCTCGTCCACCAGCTGTACGACCAGCAGAACAACACGCCGCTCGGCATCACGCCGATCCTGCAGCTGGACATGTGGGAGCACGCCTTCTACCTCGACTACGTCAATGTGAAGGCGGATTACGTCAAGGCGTTCTGGAACATCGCCAACTGGGCGGATGCCGGCGCGCGCTTCGAGGCTGCACGCTCCGGCGGTGCAGGCCTGCTGCTACTGTCGTAATCAGGCGAGGTGGCCGGGGCCCGCGCCCTGGCCGCCTTCTCCCATCCCACACCACACCACACCAGACACACGCGCCCCCAGCGCTCATTTAGGAGAACTCGTGTCCGTCAAGATCGGCATCAACGGCTTCGGCCGGATCGGTCGCAACTACTTCCGCGCCGCCCTCGCCCAGGGCGCCGACATCGAGATCGTCGCCGTGAACGACCTCACCGACAACAAGACCCTCGCGCACCTACTGAAGTACGACTCGGTCGGCGGCCGACTGGATGCGGATGTCTCGTACGACGCCGACTCGATCACCGTCAACGGCACCTCCATCAAGGTCTTCGAGGAGCGCGACCCCGCCAACCTCCCCTGGGGCGAGCTCGGCGTCGACATCGTCATCGAGTCGACCGGTCGTTTCACCAAGGCCTCCGACGCCCAGAAGCACATCGCCGGCGGCGCCAAGAAGGTCATCATCTCCGCGCCGGGCACCGACGTCGACGGCACCTTCGTGATGGGCGTCAACGAGGCAAGCTACGACCCCGCCACGATGCACATCATCTCCAACGCCTCGTGCACCACCAACTGCCTCGCGCCGCTCGCCAAGGTCTTCAACGACAACTTCGGCATCGAGCGCGGCTTCATGATGACGGCGCACGCCTACACCGCCGACCAGAACCTGCAGGACGGCCCCCACAGCGACCTGCACCGCGCGCGCGCGGCCGCCATCAACATCGTGCCCGCTTCGACCGGCGCCGCGAAGGCGATCGGCCTCGTCCTGCCCGAGCTCAACGGCAAGCTGAGCGGCTCGTCGTACCGCGTGCCCGTTCCCACGGGTTCGATCGTCGACCTCACGATCATCACCCCCACCGAGGGCCTCACCGCCGACGTCATCAATGCGGCCTACAAGAAGGCTGCGGCGGAGGGCGAGCTCGTCGGCTACCTGAAGTACAACGAGGACGCGATCGTCTCGAGCGACATCCAGCTCGACCCGCACTCCTCGGTGTTCGACGCCGGCCAGACCAACGTCTCCGGCAACCTGGTGAAGGTGTCGTCCTGGTACGACAACGAGTGGGGTTACTCGAACCGCCTCGTCGACCTCACCGAGTACGTCGCCGAGCGCCTCTAAGCGATGGCCCTCCGGACGATCGAGAGCCTCGCCGCGCAACTGGGCGACGCGGGGCTCTCGGGCAAGGTCGTGCTCCTGCGCTGCGACCTGAACGTGCCCCTCAAGGACGGCACCATCACCGACGACGGGCGCGTGCGCGCATCCGTCCCGACTATCCGCCTTCTCCTGGAGAAGGGCGCGAAGGTCGTCGTGATGAGCCACCTCGGTCGCCCGGAGGGCGCTCCCGACCCGAAGTACTCGCTCGCGCCCGTCGCGGTGCGTCTCGGGGAGCTGCTCGGCGTCGATGTCGCCTTCTCGCCGGAGACGGTGGGGGAGTCGGCCGCCGGTGTCATCGACGCCGCTCCCACCCCCGGCGTCGTGCTGCTCGAGAACCTGCGCTTCCACCCGGGTGAGGCGTCGAAGGATGCGGCCGAGCGGGAAGCGTTCGCTGCGCAGCTCGCGGCACTCGGCGATGCCGTCGTCTCCGATGGTTTCGGCGTCGTGCACCGCAAGCAGGCGAGCGTCTACGAGCTCGTGAAGGCGCTCCCGAGCGCCGCAGGGCTGCTCATCGCCTTGGAGCTCGAGGTGCTCGACAAGCTCACCGAGAACCCCGAGCGGCCGTACACGGTCGTGCTCGGCGGTTCCAAGGTGTCCGACAAGCTCGGCGTGATCGGGCACTTGCTCCCACGCGTGGACGCCCTGCTCATCGGCGGCGGCATGCTCTTCACCTTCCTCGCCGCGCAGGGGCACCGCGTCGCCTCGAGCCTCCTCGAGCAGGATCAGCTCGAGGTCGTGCGCGGCTACCTCGCCGAAGCGCAGCAGCGGGGCGTCGAGATCGTGCTGCCCACGGATGTCGTGGTCGCCTCCGCGTTCTCGGCCGACGCCGAGCATGTGGTCGCCGCTGCCGACGCGATCGAGGAGACACCTTTCGGCACCGCTGGTATCGGTCTCGACATCGGACCGCAGACGGCGGCCGACTTCGCCGAGCGCGTCGCCTCCGCCAAGACGGTGTTCTGGAACGGCCCCATGGGCGTCTTCGAGTTCCCGGCATTCGCTGCGGGTACCCGTGCGGTCGCCGAGGCGCTGACGCGCGTCGACGGCCTGGGTGTCGTGGGCGGTGGCGACTCCGCCGCTGCGATCCGCCAGCTCGGCTTCTCCGACGATCAGTTCGGACACGTCTCGACCGGCGGCGGCGCGAGCCTGGAATTCCTCGAGGGCAAGCAGCTGCCTGGTCTCGACGTACTCGGATGGGAGAGCTGATGGTTCCGAAGCCTCGCACGCCGTTCATCGCCGGCAACTGGAAGATGAACCTCGACCACCTTCAGGCCATCGCCTTCGTCCAGAAGCTCGCGTGGACGCTGCAGGACAAGAACCACGACTTCTCGGATGTCGAGGTCGCCGTCTTCCCGCCGTTCACCGATCTGCGCTCGGTGCAGACACTCATCGCGGGCGACAAGCTCAAGGTGAAGTTCGGCGCCCAGGATGTGTCGCAGCATGACTCGGGCGCGTACACGGGCGAGATCTCGGGGGCGTTCCTGGCGGCTCTCGACGCGACGTACGTCATCATCGGCCACTCCGAGCGCCGTCAGTATCACGCCGAGACCGACGAGATCGTCTCCGCGAAGGTCGCCGCCGCGCATCGTCATGGCGTCGTCCCGGTCATCTGCGTCGGCGAGACCGCCGACGATCTCGAGCAGCACGGCCCGAGTGCCGTTCCCGTGGCGCAGCTGCGCACCGCGCTTGAGGGAGTCGTCGCGGGCAAGGAGATCGTCGTGGCCTACGAGCCCGTCTGGGCGATCGGCTCCGGTCAGGCCGCGACGAGCGCGCAGGCGCAGCAGGTATGCGAGGCGCTGCGCGGCGTCATCTCCGAGGTGCTGGGCGACGAGGTCGCTGCTGCCACCCGCATCCTGTACGGCGGGTCGGTCAAGGCGTCGAACATCGCGGGCTTCCTGAAGGAGCCGGATGTCGACGGCGCCCTGGTGGGCGGCGCGAGCCTCCAACTCGAGGAGTTCGCGAGCATCGTGCGCTACAAGAGCCACGTCGGAACCCTGTAGCGGATCCCTCGCCTATACTGAACGTCGGCCCTCCGGGCCGTCCCGAAGCCCGAACACAGTCAGGAAAGCACAAAGTCCATGGACGTTCTCTGGTCGATCGTGCAGGTCGCGTTCCAGATCCTGCTCGGCATCACCAGCCTCCTGCTGACCTTGCTCATCCTGCTGCACAAGGGCCGGGGCGGCGGTCTGTCGGACATGTTCGGCGGCGGTACGACGAGCAACCTCGGCGCCTCGGGCGTCGCGGAGCGCAACCTCAACCGCATCACGGTCGGGCTCGGCATCGCGTGGTTCTTCTCCATCGTGGTGCTGGGGCTTCTCACCAAGTTCGGCGTCGGCAGCTAGCCGACTCCGCCACCACCACACGAGGAGAGAGCTATGGCATCGGGCGGCAGCGCCATCCGGGGTTCGCGCGTCGGATCCGGCCCCATGGGCGAACAGGACCGCGGCTACCACGCGGATCGCATCGCGATCTCGTACTGGGACGCACTCGGCAATGAGACCGTGCGCTACTTCGCGGCGAACCTCCCCGAGGAGGAGATCCCCGAGGTCATCGACAGCCCGTCGACGGGGCTGCCCGCCGGTCGCGACAAGGACAACCCACCGCAGTTGCAGCGCACCGAGCCGTACAAGACGCATCTCGCATATGTGAAGGAGCGCCGCACCGAGCAGGAGGCCGAGCAGATCCTCGAGGACGCCCTGCAGCAGCTTCGCGAGCGTCGCGGAACCGCCCAGCCGGCCTAAGCGGCATTTACCCCTGCGGCAGTTCGTGCGCGGCGGTCCAGAACCGCTCGCGCGTGAGCAGTCCTTCCGGCACCTCGGCCGCCGCGTCGCGATCCACGAAGAACACCGTCCGGCGCTGTCCCCGCACGCCGGCGACCGGCACATCAGCCGGGTTGGCATCCGCGAGGGCGAGTCCGAGCGCGCCCGCCTTGTCGGCGCCCGCGAGAACGAGCCACACGCGTTCCGACGAGTTGATGACCGGGAGCGTCAGCGTCAGACGCTCGGGCGGAGGCTTGGGGGAGGCCGTCTCCGGCAGCACGACATGGTCGCGATCACGCACCGCCTCATGGTCGGGGAAGAGCGAGGCGACGTGACCGTCGGGGCCGACTCCCAGGAACGTCAGGTCGAAATGCGGATGCGTCGCCCCCTCGGGCGCCGCGGCCGCGAGCTCGGCGGCGTATGCCTCGGCGGCTTCTGCGATGGTCGCGTGGTCCCCGACGGCCGGGAACGGCTTGATGTTCGCAGGCGCCAGGCCCAGCGCATCCAGCAGGGCGCGGCGAGACTGGGTCTCGTTGCGCTCCGGGTCGCCGCTGGGCAGGTAGCGCTCGTCGCCCCACCAGAACGTGATGCGCGACCAGTCGACCTTGTCGCGGCTCGTGTCGTCCCGCACCGCGGCGAGCACGGCTTCGCCCATCGAGCCGCCCGTGAGCACGACGTGCGCCTCGGGCTTCTCGGCGAGGGTCTCGCGCATCCGCTTGATGAACCGGGCCGCGACGGCCGCTGCCAGACCCGTCTTGTCGTCATAGACCCGGACGCGTCGCTCGCTCACGGTCACTTCCCTTCGGTCCCGGCTCCTTCGGCGGACGCCGCAAGCAGCGCGAGGCCCTTCTGCGCGACCTCACCGAAGAGGTCGTCCGGGTCGAGCCTACGCAATTCCTCGGCCAGACAGTCGCGCAGGCTGCGACGTGGCAGCGAGATGTCGTGGGTGGGCTGGTTCGGCTGCTCGAGCGTCGCGATGCTCGGTTGCGAGCGCTCGAGGCGGATCTCACCCGAGGCGCGCTGCATCGTCACCCCGTGGATGCCGCCGGTCCCCGTCGAGGGGGACACGTCGAGGTGCACCGGGGCGTCCAGTTGCAGGCGCAGCCAGGCGGCGAGCAGCTCGGTCGACGGCGAGTCGGCGGCGCCGCTCACCGAGATGCGCTCGACCGGCTCGTAGGGCGGTTGGTCGAGCACGGCGGCGAGCTGTGCGCGCCACAGGGTGAGGCGCGTCCAGGCGAAGTCGGTGTCGCCGGGCGCGTAGTTGCGTCCGAGGGCAGTCAAGGCCTCCACGGGATCCGGATGCTCCGCCGCGTCCGTGATGCGGCGCTGGGCGATCTTGCCCAGGGCGGAGGTGCTCGGCACCTCCGGTGCCTCGCCGGGCCACCAGACGACGACGGGGGCGTCGGGCAGCAGCAGGCTCGTGACGAGCCCCTCCTCGTCGGAGGCGACGTCGCCATGGGCACGCAGCACGATCACCTCGCTCGCCCCGGCGTCACCCCCCACGCGGATCTGCCCGTCGAGGCGTGCATCCTCGTTGCCCGGCTCGGCGCGTCGTGAGAGCACGATGACACGCATCGGGTGTTCGCGCGAGGCATCGTTGGCGGCCTCGATGGCCTCTTCCTCGTTGCCGAGGGTCGTCGCGATCACGAGCGTCAGCACGCGCCCGAGGGCGACCGCGCCGCCCTCTTCGCGGATCTTCACGAGCGCTTTCGAGATCGCGCTCGTCGTGGTGTCGGGTAGGTCGACGATCATGCTTCTCTCCGGAGGTGCCGGGTCGGGATGCGGTGGCCCGGGGCTTGCCGCATCATGGACGACGCCAGCTGCGGCCGTCGCGGGCGAGCAGCTCGTCGGCGGATGCGGGACCCCAGGTGCCGGGCTTGTACTGCTCGAGCGGGCCGCCGAGAGCATCCCAGTACTCTTCGACGGGATCGAGGATCTTCCAGCTGAGCTCGACCTCCTCGTGGCGCGGGAACAGCGGCGGATCGCCGAGCAGCACGTCGAGGATGAGCCGCTCGTAGGCCTCGGGGCTCGCCTCGGTGAAGGCGTGTCCGTAGCCGAAGTCCATGGTGACGTCGCGCACCTGCATGCCGGCACCCGGAACCTTCGATCCGAAGCGGATGGTGACGCCCTCATCCGGCTGCACCCGGATGACGAGGGCGTTCGAGCCGAGTGCCGAGGTCTGGGACTCTGCGAACAGGTACTGGGGCGCCTTCTTGAACACCACGGCGATCTCGGTGACCCGGCGTCCGAGGCGCTTCCCGGCGCGCAGGTAGAACGGCACCCCCGCCCAGCGACGCGTGTTGATGCCGAGCTTGAGCGCCGCGTAGGTCTCGGTGACGGACGCGGGGTTCATGCCGTCCTCGTCGAGGAAGCCGGGCACCTTCTGCCCGCCCTGCCATCCGCCGGAGTACTGCCCGCGCGCGGTCGCGGTCGCGAGGTCGCTCGGCAGTGTCACCGCCGAGAGAACCTTCTCCTTCTCGGCGCGGAGGTCGGCCGCGTCGAACGACACCGGCTCCTCCATCGCCGTGAGCGCCAGCAGCTGGAGCAGGTGGTTCTGGATGACATCCCGCGCCGCCCCGATGCCGTCGTAGTAGCCGGCTCGCCCGCCCACGCCGATGTCCTCGGCCATGGTGATCTGCACGTGGTCGACGTAGTTGGCGTTCCAGATGGGTTCGTAGAGCTGGTTCGCGAAGCGGAGGGCGAGGATGTTCTGAACGGTCTCCTTGCCCAGGTAGTGATCGATCCGGAACACGCTGTCCGGCGGGAACACCGACTCGACGACGTCGTTGAGCTCTCGCGCGGAGGCCAGGTCGTGGCCGAAGGGCTTCTCGATGACGACCCGGCGCCACTGGCCGGGCACCTGCTCGGCGAGTCCCGATCGCCGCAGCTGCTCGGTGACGAGCGGGAACGACCTCGGCGGAATCGAGAGATAGAACGCGTGATTGCCGTTCGTACCGCGCGTGGCGTCGAGCTCGGCGAGCGTCGCCTTCAGACGATCGAAGGCGTCGTCGTCGTCGAACTCGCCCTGCACGAAGCGGATGCCCTGTTTGAGCTGCCGCCATACGTCTTCGTCGAAGGGCGTGCGCGCGTACTGCTGCACCGCATCGTGCACGACCTTCTCGAAGTCCTGGTCGACCCAGTCACGACGCGCGAACCCGACGAGTGCGAATCCCGGCGGCAGCAGTCCGCGGTTCGCCAGGTCGTAGACCGCAGGCATGAGCTTCTTGCGCGACAGGTCGCCCGTCACGCCGAAGATGACGAGGCTCGACGGGCCCGCGATGCGGTTGAGGCGACGGTCGGAGGCGATGCGCAGCGGGTTGTTGTCGCGCGTGATCTCCACCGGCATCGCTCAGCCGATCCGCGCGCGCAGCGTCGCGACGCCGTCGACCACGTGCGGGAGCGTGAGCGTCAGCACGGGACGACCATGCTCGGCGAGCACGCTCGCGTCGCCTGCCGCCTGTGCCTGGATGAGCTCACCGAAGGTGAAGGGACGCTCGGGGATCTCGAGGTCGACATCGCCGGCCCCCACGATCTGCAGGAAGACGCCGACCGCGGGCCCGCCCTTGTGGAACTGACCCGTCGAATGCAGGAAGCGCGGCCCCCATCCGAAGGTCACCGGTCGGCCCGCACGCCGGGCAAGGGCGTCGCGGACGGCCGGAAGTCCGGGGAAGGCCGGCCGGTCGAGGTACGCCTGCACCGAGACGTAGCCGTCCTCCGGGAGAGCCGCGAGCAGCGCGGCGATGGCACCGTCGATGCTGTGCTCGCCGATCTCGAGACCACCGGCGGTGCGCACCTCGACGCCCTCGGCGGTGAAGAGCGCGGGGGTCGGCTCGGGACGCGCGTCGAGCAGACCGCGAGCGGCGATCTTGGCGGATTCCACATCGGGCTGATCGAAGGGGTTGATGCCGAGCAGACGTCCCGCGACCGCGGTCGCGTACTCCCAGACCAGCAGCTGGCCGCCGAGAGAGCCGGACACCTCGATCTCGCCGTCGCGCACCTCACGGGTCTCGCGCTCGTTCGCGACGAGGCGCACGATCTGCACGTCGGGCAGGCCCGCCGTGACCTCGTAGGAATCGACGTCGAGCACCACGGGGAGGATGCCGGTTCCGTCCTTGCCCGTCGACTCCGCGATGAGCTGCTCGACCCAGTCGCCGAAGCCGACGATGTGGGTGCCGTCGGACACCACGCCGAGCTTGTCGCGCAGGGGAGAGGTTCCGGCGATGGCCGCGCCGAGGATGAGGCCGGGGTTCTGCTCCGAGTCGAGCGCGAGCTCGAGCGAGACGGCCTGCGCCTCGTCGAGGAGTTCTGCGATGTCGACACCCGCGAGGCCGCTCGGCACGAGGCCGAACGCGGTGAGCGCCGAATAGCGGCCCCCGACGTTCGGGTCGGCGTTGAACACGCGGTAACCGTCCGCGCGCGCGGACACGTCCAGCGGCGATCCGGGGTCGGTGACCACGACGATACGCTCCGTCGGGTCGATGCCCGCGTCGCGGAACGCCTGCTCGTAGACGCGCTTCTGACTGTCGGTCTCGACCGTCGACCCCGACTTCGAGGAGATGACCACCGCGGTCTGGGCGAGGCGGTCGCTGATCGCCGAACGCACCTGGGCCGGGTCGGTCGAGTCGAGCACCGTGAGTGCCACGCCGTAGGTGTTCGCGATGACCTCGGGGGCGAGCGAGGAGCCCCCCATGCCGCCGAGCACGACGTGGGTCACGCCCTTGGCGCGCAGGTCGTCGCGCAAGGCGAGGATGTCGTCCACGAGTCCCTCGGAGACCGCGACGGCCTCCGTCCACCCCAGGCGCTTGGCGGCCTCGTCCTCGGCCGCCGGCCCCCACAGGGTGGCGTCGAGGGTCGTGATCCGGCCGGCGACGCCGTCCGCGACGAGCTGCGGAACGTGCCGCTCGACGGCTGCGGCCGCCGCACCCGTCACGGCGACCGTGACGGTCACTTCGCCGCCTCCAGCGCTGCCGTCACGGTGTCGAGCAGTTCGTTCCACGACACGATGAACTTCTCGACGCCTTCGCGCTCGAGGGTCGCGGTGACGTCGTCGTAGTCCACGCCGAGGGCTGCGAGGTCGTCGAGCACCTTCTGCGCCTCGGCGTAGGAGCCGGTCACGGCGTCGCCGTGCAGGGGGGCGTGGTCGAAGGTCGCCTCGAGGGTCTTCTCCGGCATGGTATTGACGACACCGGCGACCGCGAGCTCCGTCACGTAGAGCGTGTCGGGCAGCGACGGGTCCTTGACGCCGGTCGAGGCCCAGAGCGGGCGCTGCAGGTTGGCACCCTCGGCGAGAAGGGCCTTCGCACGGTCAGTGGCGAACTCCTGCGCGAAGAGCTGGTAGGCGAGCTGGGCGTTCGCAACGCCGGCCTTGCTCTTGAGAGCGAGCGCGTCATCCGTGCCGATGGTCTCCAGACGCTTGTCGATCTCGGTGTCGACGCGCGAGACGAAGAACGAGGCGACCGAGTGGATCGTGGAGAGGTCGTGGCCGGCGGCCTTCGCCTTCTCGAGACCCGTGAGGTAGGCGTCGATGACCTGGCGGTGGCGCTCGAGGCTGAAGATGAGGGTCACGTTGACGCTGATGCCCTTGGCGATCGTCTCGGTGATGGCCTCGAGGCCCTCGAGCGTGGCCGGGATCTTGATCATCGCGTTCGGGCGGTCGACGTCGTGCCAGAGCTGCTCGGCCTGGGCGATCGTGCCCGCAGTGTCGTGCGCGAGGCCGGGCTCGACCTCGATCGAGACGCGGCCGTCCACGCCGTTCGTGGCGTCGTAGACCGGGCGGAACACATCCGCGGCGGAGGCGACGTCGTGCGTGATGATGTCGAACACGGCATCGGAGACGCCGGTGCCCGCCGCGGCGAGCTCGGCGACGTGCGCGTCGTAGTTCTGCCCCTTGGCCAGCGCGGACGCGAAGATCGTGGGGTTGGTCGTGATGCCGACCACGTTGCGCTCGGCGATCAGCTGGGCGAGGCCGCCCGAGACGATGCGCTCACGCGAGAGGTCGTCGAGCCAGATGCTGACGCCGATCTCGGAGAGCTGGGCGGTGCGGGAGGTGCTGTCGGACATGGTGCTGAATCTTCTTCCGTTGGGGATGTCGGGTCAGTTGCTCGCGAGAGCGAGCGATTCCTGGGCGGCGGAGACGACGTGCTCCGTCGTGATGCCGAACTCGCGGTACAGCGTCTTGTAGTCGGCCGAGGCGCCGAAGTGCTCGATCGAGACGGCCTTGCCGTGTGCGCCGAGGTAGGGCGCCCAGGTGAGGGCGAGCCCTGCCTCGACCGAGACGCGCGCCGTGACGGCGGCGGGCAGCACCGACTCGCGGTAGGCAGCATCCTGCTCGGCGAACCACTCCTGGCTCACCATCGACACGACACGGGCGTTCACGCCCTTCGCCTTCAGCTGCTCGCGCGCGTCGAGCGCGAACTGCACCTCGGAGCCGGTCGCGATGAGGATGACGTCGGGCGTGCCGCCCGGCGCCTCGGCGAGCACGTAGCCGCCGCGCGCGACGTTCGATGCGGAGGCGAGGGTGTCGCCCTCGGCCGCGCCGTCGCCGCGCTCGAACACCGGCAGGTTCTGCCGGCTGAGCGCGATGCCCGCGGGGTTGTGGCGGCGCTCGAGGATCGTCTTCCATGCCCAGCCGACCTCGTTCGCATCCGCGGGGCGCACGATGTCGAGGCCCGGGATGGCGCGCAGCGCGGTGAGCTGCTCGATCGGCTGGTGGGTGGGGCCGTCTTCGCCGAGCGCGACCGAGTCGTGCGTCCAGACGAAGATCGAGGGCACCTTCATGAGCGCCGCGAGCCGTACGGCGGGTCGCATGTAGTCGCTGAAGATGAGGAAGGTGCCGCCGAAGGCGCGCGTGTTGCCGTGCAGGACGATGCCGTTGAGGATCGCGGCCATCGCGTGCTCGCGGATGCCGAAGTGCAGCACGCGGCCGTAGGGGTCGCCCGACCACTCGTGCGTCGACCACTCGGTCGGCACGAACGACTTCGCGCCCGCGATCGTGGTGAGGTTCGACTCGGCCAGGTCGGCGGAGCCGCCCCACAGCTCGGGGATGACCGCGCCGAGGGCGCCGAGCACCTTGCCGCTCGCGGCACGGGTCGAGACCTCTGTGCCGGCCTCGAACACCGGCAGGGCCTCCTCGACGCCGTCAGGCAGCTCGCCCGTCTGGATGCGGTCGAAGAGCGCCTTCTTCTCAGGGTTCGCGGCAGCCCAGGCGTCGAAGCCCTTCTGCCACTCGGCGCGAGCGGCCCTGCCGCGCTCGAGTGCCTTGCGGGTGTGCGCGATGACCTCGTCTGCCACGACGAAGCTCTCGTTCGGGTCGAAGCCGAGCACCTCCTTGACGGCGGCGAGCTCCTCGGCGCCGAGGGCGGAACCGTGGATCTTGCCGGTGTTCTGCTTCTTCGGGCTCGGCCAGCCGATGATCGTCTTGAGGATGATGAGGCTCGGCTGCTGGCGCTCGCCCTGCGCCGCCAGAATCGCGTCGTTGAGCGCCTGCACGTCTTCGACGTACTCGCCGGTCTTCTTCCAGTCGACCGTCTGCACATGCCAGCCGTAGGCCTCATAGCGGGCGGCGACATCCTCGGTGAACGCGATGTTGGTGTCGTCTTCGATCGAGATCTGGTTCGAGTCGTAGATCGCGATGAGGTTGCCGAGCTGCTGGTGGCCGGCGAGCGAGGACGCCTCCGAGCTCACGCCCTCCTGCAGGTCGCCATCGCCCGCGATGACGTAGGTGAAGTGGTCGAACGGGCTCTCACCGTCGGCGGCGTCGGGATCGAAGAGACCGCGCTCGAAGCGCTGCGCGTAGGCGAAGCCCACTGCGGACGAGATTCCCTGGCCGAGCGGCCCGGTCGTGATCTCCACACCGTCGGTGTGGCCGTACTCGGGGTGGCCGGGGGTCTTGGAGCCCCAGGTGCGCAGCGCCTTGAGGTCGTCGAGCTCGAGACCGTAGCCCCCGAGGTAGAGCTGCACGTACTGCGTGAGCGAGCTGTGGCCCGCCGAGAGGATGAAGCGGTCACGTCCGACCCAGTGGGTGTCGGAAGGGTCCTGCCGCATGACCTTCTGGAACAGCAGGTACGCCGCGGGCGCGAGGCTCATCGCCGTTCCCGGGTGTCCGTTTCCGACCTTCTCCACGGCATCCGCCGCGAGAATGCGGGCGGTGTCTACTGCCTTGTCGTCGATGGGGTCCCAGGAGAGTGCTGCCACTGAATGTCGACCTTTCGGAGGAGGGGCAGCATGACGCGCCCCGGTGTGGTGTCCGCTCGCCGAATCGGACTTCGACGGCGCACCGCGCGCACCACACCGCCTCGTCGGGAGGATGGGGGAGCACGCGCAGTCGGCGAGCACAGCCAGCATAGCGAGATGCCCATTCGCGCGTCGGAACGGGGTCGCGCGGCCTCCTCCAGACGGCGACGTAGACTGGATCGCAGTCGAGTGATCCGAGGAGCCATGCAGCATCCCGCCCGAAGCGCCCCCGCACCGACGTCGCCCGAAGCGGTCGACGTCGTGCCTGACGCACCGCAGCTCGGTCGGATCGGCTTCCGCCGCAAGACTCTCGCCTACATCGCGCTCACCAAACCGCGCGTGGTCGAACTGCTGCTGGTCACGACCGCACCCGTCATGGTGCTCGCGGCGCAGGGGAACCTCGACCTGCACTTCCTCGGGTTGCTCGTCGCGACGCTCGTCGGGGGCACCCTCTCGGCCGGTAGCGCCAACGCCTTCAACTGCTACATCGATCGCGATATCGACCGGGTCATGAAGCGCACGCAGGGCCGTCCGCTCGTGACCGGTGAGCTGAGCCCTCGAGAGGCGCTCGTCTTCGCCTGGGCCATGGCCGTCATCTCGACGATCGTGCTCGCCGTCTTCACGACCTGGCTCGCCGCGGCGCTCTCGGTGGCCGCGATCTTCTTCTACGTCGTCATCTACACCCTCATCCTCAAGCGCCGCACGCCGCAGAACATCGTGTGGGGCGGCATCGCCGGGTGCATGCCCGTGCTCATCGGGTGGGCAGCCGTTACCGGCGAGATCAGCTGGGTGCCGGTCATCCTCTTCGGGATCGTGTTCCTCTGGACGCCGCCGCACTACTGGCCGCTCTCGATGCGCTACAAGGAGGACTACGCCGCCGCCGAGGTGCCGATGCTCGCGGTCGTGCGGGGCCGCACCGCGGTGGGCCTGCAGGTGGTGCTCTATGCATGGGCGACGGTCGTGTGCTCGCTGCTCGTCATCCCGCTCGCACCGATGGGCGTCGTCTACACGGTGCTCGCGGTGCTCTCGGGGGCATGGTTCCTCATCGAGTCGCACCGGCTGTACGCGGCGGCCATCCGCCCGGGCGAGGTGAAGCCCATGCGGGTGTTCCACGCGAGCATCACCTATCTCACGCTCGTCTTCATCGCGGTGGGCGTCGACCCGCTCGTGTTCGTGCCGATCCCGGCACTGCTGCCGTGAGCATCCGCACGCCGCTCGGCTGGGCCGCGGATCGGTGGGAGCTCGGCCCTCGCGCCCTGCGCTGGGGGACGACTGCGGCCCTCGTCACGGCGATCCTCATCGTGCTGGGCGGGGTCACCGTCCGCGTCACCGGCTCGGGCCTCGGCTGCCCGACCTGGCCGACCTGCACGGAGGACTCGCTCATCTCGACTCCCGAGCTCGGCATCCACGGCGCCATCGAGTTCGGCAACCGCATGATCACGGGGCTGCTCATCGTGGCGGTCGGCTGGGCGATCATCGCGGCCCGCCTGCAGCGCCCCCGGGACCGGATGCTCACGCGCCTCGCGTGGTCGATGTTCTGGCTCGTGATCGCGAACGCCGTGGCGGGGGGCATGAGCGTCTGGTACGACCTCAATCCGTGGGTGGTGGCGCTGCACTTCGTGCTCGCCATGACGTTGCTCGCGTGCGCGACCTTCACCTGGCACCGTGCCCGCTGGAACGGGGGAGCGGGACCGCGTCCGTCTGCGGCATCCCGTGGCGTGGCCTGGGCGCTCGTGGTGGCGACGGCGGTGCTCGTGGTGGCCGGCACACTCGTCACCGGCTCGGGACCGCACGCGGGAGACTCCAGCGATGTGCCGCGGATGGGCTTCGACTGGACCGCGGTCGTGTGGCTTCACGCCGCTGCCGCCGCGCTCGTGCTCGCCCTCGCCGTGGTTCTCGCGTTCCGCTTGCGCACCGACGACGGCGGGCGTCTCGCGCTCACCCGGGTGGGCATCTTCCTGCTCGTGCTGCTGCTCCAGCTCGCCGTCGGCGTCGTGCAGTCGCTCATCGGGCTTCCGGAGCTGCTCGTGATCGGGCACGTCGTGCTCGCCGCGCTCGTGTGGGTCGGCGCACTGCGCGTGCTGCTCGACACCGACCCGCAGCTGTGGGCCGTGCAGGAGCACCAGCTCGTCACCGCGGACCAGCCGCGCGCCGGGGCATCCCTGTAGACTGGCCTCGTCGGATCGCGAGATCGCGAGGGCCGCGTCGATGGGGCCGCGGCGGCAACGGCGGTCACGACCCGACCCGGAATGCCGACACGAGCGGAATGGTTCGCTTCGGCGGAAAGAGGTAGCCCCATGTCAGACGTGCTGATCGATCGCCCGGAGCTGGCGAGCCTCGGACAATACGAGTTCGGCTGGGCCGACTCGGATGCGGCGGGTGCCTCGGCGCGACGCGGGTTGAACGACGAGGTCGTTCGCGACATCTCCCGGCTCAAGAACGAGCCCGAGTGGATGCTCAACACGCGCCTCAAGGCCCTCAAGATCTTAGGCATGAAGCCCATGCCGACCTGGGGCGCCGACCTCTCCGAGATCGACTTCGACAACATCAAGTACTTCGTGCGGTCGACCGAGAAGCAGGCGACCAGCTGGGAAGAGCTTCCCGAGGACATCAAGAACACCTACGAGCGCATCGGCATCCCCGAGGCGGAACGTCAGCGGCTCGTCGCCGGTGTCGCCGCGCAGTACGAGTCGGAGGTCGTGTACCACCAGATCCGCGAGGACCTCGAGGCGCAGGGGGTCATCTTCCTCGACACCGACACGGCGCTCAAGGAGCACCCGGAGATCTTCCAGGAGTACTTCGGCACGGTCATCCCCTCGGGCGACAACAAGTTCGCCGCTCTCAACACCGCGGTATGGTCGGGCGGCTCCTTCGTCTACGTGCCGAAGGGGGTGCACGTCGAGATCCCGCTGCAGGCCTACTTCCGCATCAACACCGAGAACATGGGCCAGTTCGAGCGCACGCTCATCATCGCCGACGAGGGCTCGTACGTTCACTACATCGAGGGCTGCACGGCGCCGATCTACAAGTCGGACTCGCTGCACTCCGCGGTCGTCGAGATCATCGTGAAGAAGAACGCCCGCGTGCGCTACACGACGATCCAGAACTGGTCGAACAACGTCTACAACCTCGTCACGAAGCGCGCCCGCGCCGAGGAGGGCGCGACGATGGAGTGGGTCGACGGCAACATCGGCTCCAAGGTGACCATGAAGTACCCGTCGATCTTCCTCGTGGGCGAGCACGCCAAGGGCGAGACCCTGTCGGTGGCCTTCGCAGGCCCCGGGCAGCACCAGGACGCCGGCGCGAAGATGATCCACATGGCGCCCTACACGACGAGCTCGATCGTGTCGAAGTCGATCGCACGCGGCGGCGGTCGCGCCGGCTATCGCGGTGAGGTGCGCGTGGAGGCGGGCGCCCACCACTCCGCGAACACGGTGCGCTGCGACGCGCTGCTCGTCGACACGATCTCGCGCTCCGACACCTACCCGGCCATCGACATCCGCGTCGACGACGTGCAGCTCGGCCACGAGGCGACCGTCTCGCGCGTCTCCGAGGAGCAGCTGTTCTACCTGCAGTCCCGGGGCATGCCCGAAGACGAGGCCATGGCGATGATCGTGCGCGGCTTCATCGAGCCGATCGCCCGCGAACTGCCGATGGAGTATGCGCTCGAACTCAACAAGCTCATCGAGATGAGCATGGAAGGCAGTGTCGGATGACCTCCCTCCTGACGTCGGAAGGACCCGTGGAATAGTGACCACCCCCGTTCAGACTGCACAACACGGCCTGACGGAGCACTCCCACGGAGCAGGGGCACCCGTGCCCGTGCAGACCCGTTCGGAGCGCTTCGCCTCGCCCGTCCACGACGAGCACCCCGAGGTCACCGGCCGCGAGGCCGTGTGGAAGCTCTCGCCGGTCGAGAAGCTGCGCGAACTCATCGACGGTCCGCTCGACGGCTCGCCCTACGCGTTCACGTCGACGGATGCTGCAGGGACCACCGTCGAGTGGATCGCTCGCGACCACCCGCTCATCGGCGCCGCCGGCTCGCCCGAGGACCGTGCGGCGGCCAACGCCTGGACGAGCTTCGCGCAGGCGCTCCACATCCGCCTCGAGGGTGAAGCAGGCACGCTGACGGTGACCCGCGACGCGCTCGGCACGACGCCGCGCGCCGCGCACACCGTCATCTCGGCAGCGCCCGGCGCCACGGGACTCGTGGTGCTCGACAATCGGGGAGACGCGAAGCTCACCGAGAACCTCGAGATCGTGCTCGACACCGACGCGAACATCACCGTCGTCTCCGTGCAGGAGTGGAATGACAGCGCCCTGCACCTCGCGAGCCAGTTCGCCCGCATCGGTCACGGCGCGACGCTCACCCACATCCTGGTGTCGCTCGGCGGCGACGTCGTGCGGGTGAACCCCTCGGCGCACCTCGCCGAGGCTGGCGCCGACGCCGAGCTCTACGGGCTGTACTTCGCGGATGCGGGACAGCACCTCGAGCAGCAGGTCTACGTCAACCACGACGCGCCCCACACCCGCAGCCGCGTCACCTACAAGGGTGCGCTCAACGGCGACGGGGCGCGCACGGTGTGGATCGGCGACGTGCTCATCGGGCGCGACGCCACGGGCACCGACACGTACGAGCAGAACCGAAACCTCGTGCTGTCCGACGGGACGCGCGCCGACAGCATCCCGAACCTCGAGATCGAGACCGGTGACATCCAGGGTGCCGGTCACGCGTCTGCCACCGGGCGCTTCGACGACGAGCAGCTGTTCTACCTGGAGGCGCGCGGCATCCACGAAGACGAGGCGCGACGTCTCGTCGTGCTCGGCTTCCTCGGCGAGATCGTGCAGAAGATCGGCGAGCCGACGCTCGAGGCGCACCTGCTGGAGGCGCTCGAGAACGAGCTGGCGGCGGCGCGATGACCGCACAGAAGGTGTGCCTGGTCGAGGAGCTCTCGCCCTCGACCGCCCGTCGCGTCGTGCTCGACGGCATTCCCATCGCGGTCGTGCGCGACTCGGCGGGAGACGTGCACGCGATCGGCGACACCTGCACGCACGGCGACATCTCGCTCTCCGAAGGCTTCGTCGAAGACGACGGTCTCGAGTGCTGGGCCCACGGGTCCAAGTTCTCGCTGACCACCGGCAAGCCCCTCAACCTGCCGGCCTTCGAGCCGGTCCCCGTTTTCGCCGTCGAGATCATCGACGGCGACGTGTACATCGACCCAAGCGCTCGGCTCGCGGTCTGAAAGGCTACGACTCATGTCCACTCTGGAAATCCGCGACCTCAAGGTGTCGATCGAGACCGACCAGGGCACCAAGCACATCCTCAAGGGCGTCGACCTGACGATCAACCAGGGCGAGATCCACGCCGTCATGGGGCCGAACGGCTCCGGGAAGTCGACCCTCGCCTACACGATCGCCGGCCACCCGCGCTATCACGTCGAGGGAGGCACGATCACCTTCGACGGGCAGAACGTGCTCGACATGAGCGTCGACGAGCGCGCTCGCGCCGGTCTCTTCCTCGCGATGCAGTATCCGGTCGAGATCCCGGGCGTCACGGTCACGAACTTCCTGCGCACGGCCAAGACCGCGATCGACGGCGAGGAGCCCTCGATCCGTCACTGGGGCAAGACGGTGAAGGACGCGATGTCGAACCTGCGGATGGACTCCTCCTTCGCCGCCCGTAACGTCAACGAGGGCTTCTCGGGTGGCGAGAAGAAGCGCCACGAGATCCTGCAGCTCGAACTGCTGCGGCCGAAGTTCGCGATCCTCGACGAGACCGACTCCGGGCTCGACGTCGACGCGCTCAAGATCGTCTCTGAGGGTGTCAACCGCGCCCACCAGGAGACCGGCCTCGGCGTGCTGCTCATCACTCACTACACGCGCATCCTGCGGTACATCAAGCCCGACTTCGTGCACGTCTTCGTCGACGGGAAGGTCGCCGAAGAGGGCGGGCCCGAGCTCGCCGAACGCCTCGAGGACGAGGGCTACGACCGCTACCTCGTCGCCCAGGCGTGACGTCGCACTGCGGCGTAGGCTGCTAGAGGGAAGGAAGACGGATGCCCACAACGCTCGAACCGGCGCTCTTCGACCGCGTCGAAGACGGTCTGAAGGACGTCATCGACCCTGAGCTCGGGGTCAACATCGTCGACCTCGGGCTCGTCTACGACCTCGCCTGGGATGACGAGAACGACGCGCTCATCATCTCGATGACGCTCACCTCGGCCGGCTGCCCGCTCACCGACGTCATCGAGGAGCAGGTGTCGCAGTCCCTCGACGGGATCGTGGAGCGCTTCCGGATCAACTGGGTGTGGATGCCGCCGTGGGGTCCCGAACGCATCACCGACGACGGGCGCGACATGATGCGCGCCATCGGTTTCGCGATCTGACCTCCGAAGCGGTCACTCGCGTCGTGCGCTCTGCTCGGCCAGTTCCAGCCCGCTGAGCAGCAGCTCGACGCCGAGCCGGAAGACCAGACCCGGATCGCTCGCATCCGACGCGCCGGGGGAGACGACACCGAGACTGTCGGCCTGCAGCCTTTGTTGGGCGAGTGACGCGTCGCCCAGGATCAGATGCAACAGGGCGGTCGCGACGAGGTCGGCCGTCTCCGGATCGTGCCCGCGTTCGAGCGCCGCCACGAGCCGCGCGTGCGCCGCATCCGAGCCGAGCCCGAGGGCGCGCGTGCTCAGGACCACCTCGGCACCGTCACGGTAGGTGAGCAGGGCGTCGCGCACGTTCACCGACTCGGCGAGCGTCGCCTCGTACCAACTCATCGCGGGGGAGGGTGTGGGCCGCGCGGCGTCCTGGATGCGGTCGGCGACCGCCGCGAGCAGGCTCTGCTTGTTGGCGAAGTGGTGGTACAGCGCACTCGGCTGAACATCGAGCGCGCCCGCCAGTCGCCGCATCGTCAGCTCAGAGAGCCCCCATTCGTCGAGGATGCGCAGCGCGGCGTCGACGACCGATGCTCGATCGTGCCGCACATGCTGCTCCGCGCTCATGCGTCTCACTATACTGAACGCCGTTCACCTGAACACCGTTCACGAGCATCCGGAGACCTTCATGACCGACGCCCCTCGCACCGACGTTCGCCGTTTCGACACGCGCGACATCGCCCGCATCGCCGTCTTCGCCGCGATCATCGCCGCTCTCGGGCTCGTCGGGCCGATTCCCGTTCCGGGGCTCGTGCCGATCACGGCGCAGACGCTGGGCGTCATGCTCGCGGGGATGGTGCTGGGCGCCTGGCGGGGCGCGGCGGCTGTGCTCGTGTTCGAGGTGCTCGTTCTGATCGGTCTTCCGCTGCTCTCCGGGGGACACGGCGGCGCCGGCGTGTTCGTCGGAGTGACCGCCGGATACCTGCTCGGCTGGATCCCCGGGGCCTTCGTCACGGGCCTCATCGCGCACTCCGGGCGCGGCGGTCTCACGTGGTGGCGCGTCGCGCTCGGCGGCGTCGCGGGCGGGGTCCTCATGGTCTACGCCCTCGGAATCCCCGTGCAGGCGGCCGTCACAGGGCTGCCCCTCGGAGTGACGGCGGCCGCGAGCCTCGCCTTCGTGCCGGGCGACATCCTCAAGGTCGTGCTCGCGACCCTGCTCACGCTCACCCTCTGGAAGGCATACCCGCCCGTCTTCGGGCGCGTACGTGAGCGCCGGGCGACCGTCTCCGTCTCGTGATCGAGCTCGACGGCGTCAGCGTCGAGCTCGATGGTCGGCGCATCCTCGACGAGGTCACGGTGCACCTCGATCAGCATCGGATCGCGGTGATCGGGGCCAACGGCTCGGGCAAGTCGACCTTCGCACGACTGCTCGACGGACTCGTCACCCCGAGCCGGGGCACGGCGCGCGTGCTCGGCTTCGATGTGGCGCGTGAGGTCAAGCGGATGCGGGCTGACGTCGGTTTCGTCTTCACCAACCCCGATGCGCAGATCCTCATGCCCACCGTCGCCGAAGATGTGCGGCTCTCGCTCAAGGGGAGCGGCCTCGACCGGGCTGCGATCGACGCGCGGGTCGCCTCCGCGCTCACCTCCTACGGGCTCGCCGAGCACGCCGACGCGCCTGCCTACAGCCTCTCCGGCGGCCAGAAGCAGCTGCTCGCCCTGGCATCCGTGCTGGTGCGGGAACCCACGCTCGTGATCGCCGACGAGCCGACGACCCTGCTCGACCTCGGCAACGCCCGGCGGATCGGCTCGCTGCTCATCGACGAGCTGCCCGCGCACCTCGTCGTGGTCACCCACGACCTCGAGCTCGCGGCGCGCTGCGACATCGCGCTCCGGTTCGAGAGGGGGCGGCTCGCCGAGGTGGGCGAACCCGCGGATGTCGTCGAGCGATACCGTCGGGAGTTCGCGTGATCGCGCTCTTCCTGCCCGGGCACAGCCTGCTCCATCGTGCCCCGGCCGGTGCCAAGCTCGCCGGGCTCGTCGTGCTCGCGCTGCTCATCTCGCTCTGGCCGCACACGGGCATCACGATCGCGATCGCCGGCCTGCTCGTCGTGGGCCTTTACGCGCTCGCGCTGTTTCCGCCGAGTGTGCTGCTGGGTCACCTCTGGCTCGCCAAGTGGGTCGTGGTGCTCATGGTCGCGACACAGTTGGTCTTCCTCACCCCGTGGGACGCTCTGCTCAACACGGTGCGCGTCGTGTCGATCGTGCTGCTGGCGGGGCTGCTCACCCTCACGACACGCAGCGAGGCTCTGCTGACCGCGCTCGAGGCGGCGCTGAAGCCGTTCGAGCGTCTGGGCGTGGATGCGCGGCGCGTGGGGCTCACGCTGTCGCTGACGATCAGCATGCTTCCGGTGGTCGCCGACATCGCCCGCCGCGTACGGGAGGCGCAGCAGGCACGCGGTGTGCGAATCGGGTTCCGTGCCGTGGTGCCCATCCTCGTGCTCGCACTGCGGCACGCCGACGACGTCGCCGACGCCCTTTCCGCACGGGGGGCCGACTGATGAGCGACAAGGCGCGGGGAGCGTGCAGCACCTCCGGTGCTTCGCCTGACCTCCTCACCCCGCCGAACGTCCTAGACTGGGAGGCTGGCCCGTCGGCCACCCACCCACTCACCCGCATCCGAAGGGCTTCGCTGTGCTCGCCGTCACCGATCTCGAGATCCGCGTGGGCGCTCGACAGCTCATGGAGGGCGTGACCTTCCGCGTCGACAAGGGCGACAAGGTCGGGCTCGTCGGACGCAACGGCGCCGGCAAGACGACGCTCACCAAGACGCTCGCGGGGGAGACCCAGCCCACCGCCGGTCGCATCGACCGCACGGGCGAGATCGGCTACCTCCCGCAGGACCCGCGCTCGGGCAACCCCGAGGAGACCGCCCGCAGGCGCATCCTCGACGCCCGGGGCCTCGGACATGTCGTCGCCGAGCTGCGTCGCGCGACCGACGAGATGGCGAGCCCCGATCCCGCCGTCGCCGACGCCGCGATGTCGCGCTACGCCAAGCTCGAAGACCGCTTCCTCGCGCTGGGCGGCTACGCGGCCGAAGCCGAAGCCGCGGCGATCGCGTCGAACCTCGCACTACCCGACCGCATCCTCGACCAGCAGTTGAAGACCCTCTCGGGCGGTCAGCGGCGCCGCATCGAGCTCGCTCGCATCCTCTTCTCGGGCGCCGACACGATGATCCTCGACGAGCCCACGAACCATCTCGACGCCGACTCGATCGTCTGGCTCAGGGAGTTCCTCAAGGCGTACCAGGGCGGCGTCATCGTGATCTCGCACGACGTCGACCTCGTCGAAGAGGTCGTCAACAAGGTCTTCTACCTCGACGCGAACCGCCAGGTGATCGACATCTACAACATGGGGTGGAAGCACTACCTCCGCCAGCGGGAAGCCGATCAGGAACGACGCAAGAAGGAGCGCGCGAACGTCGAGAAGAAGGCGACGCAGCTGCAGCTGCAGGCCGCCCGCTTCGGGGCGAAGGCGTCGAAGGCCGCCGCAGCGCACCAGATGGTCGCGCGTGCGGAGAAGATGCTCTCCGGGCTCGAGGAGGAGCGCGCCGTCGACCGCGTCGCGAAGCTGCGTTTCCCCGACCCCGCGCCCTGCGGCAAGACGCCCATCACGGCATCCGATCTGTCGAAGTCGTACGGGTCGCTCGAGATCTTCACGGCCGTCGACCTCGCGATCGACCGCGGGTCGAAGGTCGTCGTGCTCGGCCTCAACGGGGCAGGCAAGACGACCCTGCTGCGGATCCTCGCCGGCGTCGACTCTCCGGACACCGGACGCGTCGAGGCGGGTCATGGGCTGCGGATCGGGTACTACGCGCAAGAGCACGAGACGATCGACGTGGGCCGCACCGTGCTGGAGAACATGGTGGCGGCATCCCCGAACCTCACCGAGACCGAGGCGCGCAAGGTGCTCGGGTCGTTCCTCTTCACGGGAGACGACGGGCACAAGCTCGCCGGCGTGCTCTCGGGGGGAGAGAAGACGCGTCTCGCTCTCGCGATGATCGTCGTCTCGGGCGCGAACGTGCTGCTGCTCGACGAGCCGACGAACAACCTCGATCCCGCCTCACGCGAGGAGATCCTGGGCGCACTCGCCGGCTACACGGGGGCGGTCGTGCTCGGCTCGCACGACGAAGGGGCCGTCGAGGCCCTCAACCCCGAGCGCGTGCTCATCCTGCCCGACGGCGTCGAGGACCACTGGAACCCCGACTATGCGGAGCTCATCAGCGTGAGCTAGCCGAGGCGGTCGAGGATCGCGTCCTCGGCATCGGCGTCCTCGTGCGCGCGCTTCGGAGCGCGGGCCGCGGCCTGCTCGTCCGCGGGCAGCGCGGCGATCCGGCGTTCGCGTCGCCAGGCCCAGAACAGGCCGATGAAGGCGAGCACGCCGAACGCGATCCACTGCAGCGCATAGGACAGATGCGGTCCCTCATCCTCCTGCGGTCGCACCGCCGGAAGCGGCAGCTCGCCGACGCCGGGATCCTCACTCGCGAGCAGTCCGTAAGCGCCCGTGTAGCCCCGCTCTCCGAGCTCGTCGACGATGGTCGCGATGTCGATCGACGGCAGCTGCCCTTCGGGGGCTGTGCGACCGGGAAGCGCAGGCTCGGCCGCGCGCAGCCGCGCGACGACCGTGACCTCACCCGCCGGAGGCTGCGGCACCGCATCCGGCGTCGCGTTCTCGCCGTCACCGAGCGGCAGCCAGCCGCGATCGACGACGAAGACCGATCCGTCGTCGAGTCGAAGGGGAACGAGCTGCTCGAACCCGGGCTGGCCGCCTCGCACGCGGTTGCGCACGAGCACCTGGTCGTCGACGAGATACTCGCCGCGCAGCGTCACGGGCGTCCACTCGTCCTCGTCGCTCCACCCGTCGAGAACCCCGAGCACCTCGTTCACCGGTCGCGGCTGTGCGTCGTAGTTGCGCTCGATGCGCTGGATCTCATCCACCGCCTCGCTGCGACGCGCCCACTGCCACCACGACAGCAGACCGCATGCGATGGCGAACACGAGGGTGAGCGCGAGATAGGCGCCCCAGCGACGCCACCCCGTGACCGGGGCGTGAGACGTGGCTGTCTTCACGACGGGTCCGGCACGCGGTCGAGCTCGACGCCGAGCGGGGTCACCTGCACGGGGAAGGAGCGCGTGCGCAGGTAGTCGGCGAGCGTGTCGCGGTGCTCCGTGCACGCGAGCCACACCTTCACCCGTTCCGGTGTGTGGATGCGGGGATTGCGCCAGTTCACGCGGAACTCCGCGTCACGCGTACACCCCGCGGCCGAGCAGCGGATGCCCGATTCGCCGAATCCGATCATCGCGGCTCCGTCGGGTGCTCGTCGGGGCGCTGTTCCGCCGCCGGTCTCGGAACGATCGCGCCGGGCCTCAGCACCGTGCTGCGCGCGCGGCCCTGCACGTTGTTGGCGATCACGACCGCGAAGTAGGGCAGGAACACCGCACCTACCGCGGGAATGGCGATCCACCATCCCGGAACGACGAGGCACAAGGCGATGCACACGACCCGAACGCTCATCGCGACCGTGTACTTGAGCATGCGCGATCGTCGCTCCGCCTCGGGGGAGAGGGGGAGCTCGGTGACCACGTGCGAACTGTGACTGGCGATGCGTCCAGCCTACGTCTCACGCCCGCTAGGCTCCTGAATCATGACCTCTCGTACCGTCCTCGTGACCGGCGGCAATCGCGGCATCGGCTACGCCATCGCGGCCGAGTTCCTGGCTCAGGGTCACCGCGTGGCCGTCACCGCCCGCTCCGGCGAGGGCCCCGCGGGCGCGCTCACGGTGCGTGCCGACGTCACGGACGCGGCCTCGGTCGACGAGGCCTTCACCGAGGTCGAGGCAGAGCTCGGGCCCGTCGAGGTCGTCGTCGCGAACGCCGGCATCACGCGCGACACGCTGCTGCTGCGGATGAGCGACGAGGACTTCACCGAGGTGCTCGACACGAACCTCTCGGGTGCCTTCCGCGTCGTCAAGCGCGCGTCCAAGGGCATGCTCAAGGCGCGATTCGGGCGCGTCATCCTCGTCTCGAGCGTCGTGGGACTGCTCGGCAGCGCTGGACAGGTCAACTACGCCGCATCGAAGGCCGGGCTCGTCGGCATCGCACGCTCGCTCACTCGCGAGCTCGGGTCGCGTGGCATCACGGCGAACGTCGTCGCCCCCGGCTTCATCGAGACCGACATGACGGCCGAACTGCCCGAGGAGCAGCAGAAGCAGTACCTCGCGCAGATCCCCGCGGCCCGCTTCGCATCGCCCGTCGAGGTCGCGCGCGTCATCACCTGGCTCGCCTCGGACGATGCCGGCTACATCTCGGGCGCCGTCATCCCCGTCGACGGCGGTCTCGGCATGGGTCACTGACGGAGCTCCCGTGTCCCGGGTCACCAGCGCGGATGTCGCCCGTGAGAGCGGGGTGTCGCGCACGACCGTGAGCTACGTGCTCAACGACACTCCCGGCTCCTCGATCTCCGAGACCACCCGTCGACGCGTGCTCGACGCCGCCGAACGGCTCGGCTACACGCCGTCGGCTGCGGCGCGAACACTGCGATCGGGCCGCAGCGACGTCGTGCTGTGCGTCGTACCGGACTGGACGGCCGGCCCCGTCATCGACAGCCTCATCGACGACCTCACGACGCTGTTCACAGCACAGGGCCTCTCACTCCTGGTCTTCAACGACCGCGGCAGCCGTCCCCTCACCGAGCTCTGGCGTGCCGTCACCCCGCGCGCCGTGCTCGCGCTCGGCCCGTTGACGGAGGCGGATGCCGCGGCGATGCGCGCAGCGCGCATCCCGGTCGTGGGATCCGCACTCGACGAGGACCCGCATCCCGAGACCTTCGCCGTGCCCCAACACGGGATCGCGGAGTTGCAGGTGGAGCACCTCGCCTCACGTGGTCACCGGCTGCTCGCCTATGCCGCGCCGAGCGACGCCCGCCTCGCGGCGTTCGCGGAACGGCGCATGGCGGGCGCCCGCGCCGCCTGCGCTCGCCTCGGGCTGCCGGAACCGCGCGTGCACACCGTCGACCTCGAGGTCGATGCCGCGGCCGCCGCCGTGCGCGCGTGGCGCGCAGGCGACCCCGTCACCGCCGTCGCCGCCTACAACGACGAGGTCGCTCTCGCCGTGCTCGCGGGACTGCGCGCCGAGGGGCTGCGCGCCCCCGACGACCTCGCCGTGATCGGGGTGGACGACATCCCCATGGCCCGTCTCGCCTCGCCCGCGCTCACGACCGTCTGGCAGGCGATCGACGCGCAGGCGGAGCATCTGGCCTCCTCGGTGCTCGCCTCCCTCGGCTATCCGGTGCCGCCCCCGCGACCCGCGCACGAGCTCTTCCACGTCGTCGAACGCGCCTCGACATGAGAGGTGCCCCCGACGCGTCCGTCGGGGGCACCTGCTTCAGCCGAGTGCGCGACTCATCCGAAGGTGAACCAGTTCAGGTTCACGTAGTCGGCGGGCTGCCCTGACTCGAAGGTCAGGTAGACCGTGTGCACCCCGGTCGTTCCCTGGATGTTGGCGGGGATGCTCTGCCAGCTCTGCCAGCCCCCCGTGTTGCCGACGGCGAAGCTCCCGATCGGCGCGGCGGTGCGGCTGTCGAGGCGCACCGTGACGAGACCGCTGATGCCGGCCCCGGCACCCGATGCGACGCGTGCCGTGAACTGCGTGCGCGCCGCGCTGCCGAAGTCCACACCGTCGTAGCGCAGGTAGTCGCCGTTGCCGATCCAGCCGACGTTCTGCCCGCCGCCCGTGTCCGAGGTCGCCTCGGTCTGCACGCCCGACATGCCGCTGTAGGACTCGGCCTCGATCCGCGAGGTGGCGTCGACGGATCCGCCGCCGCCCCCCGTCGAGCTCGTGGTCACGGTCACCGGCGAGCTGGCACCCGAGCGGTTGCCGGCGGCATCCTTCGCCCGCACCGCGAGGGTGTAGCTCGTGGATGCCGAGAGTCCGGTCACGGTCGCCGCGGTTCCGCCGACCGTGCCGATGACGTTCCCGCCCAGCAGGATCTCGTAGCCCGTGACGCCCACGTTGTCGCTCGAGGCCGACCACGACAGGTTCGTCGAGCTCGAGGTCGTTCCGGATGCGGTGAGACCGGTGGGCGTCGAAGGCGCCGTCGTGTCGTCACCACCGGTGGAACCGCCGCTCGAGGATGCGACGGACCGCGCCGGCACGTTGAGGTTCACGTCGTCCGAGAAGTGCACCGTGATGGCGGAGCCGGACATGTTGGCTGCCTGGTGTGTGCGCACGCCGTTCTTGGTGAAGACGGCGTAGAGCGGCGTGTCGGCCGTGACCGCGGCGTCCACCGTGCCGAGCGTCGAGAGGTTCTTCAGCCAGTAGAAGGTGTGCGCACGCGATTCACCCTCTTCCACGGTGTACGAGCCCGCCTGCGCGCGGAACTGGGCGAGCGCGGTCGGCGCATCAGCGAGAGCCTGGAACTCCCAGATGATGTCCTGCCAGATCGTCGCCGGACCCCCGTTGTTGGTCTGCAACTCGGAGAGGTTCCGCGTGATGTAGGCCGGGTCGTAGCCGAGGTAGAGGTGCCCGGCTGTCGAGGGCAGCAGGTTGATGCCCTGGATCATCTCGGGCTCGGCGCTGAACCACGTCGAGTACGCGCCTCCGTCACCCCACACCATGCCGACCGTGGAGTGCCCGAATGCGGCGGGGAACGCCTCGTCATCCGTGTCGAACCAGTAGTTCTGGATCGCCGATGCCTGCGTCGTGTAGAGGAAGATGCCGAGATCGCGCACGGTCGTGTTGCCGGTTGCCTGACCCCACATGATGAGCCCGGACGCGAAGTTCATGCCCTCGCTCGACGACTCCTGGTTGTTGCCCGCACCGAACGACCCGTGCCCGGAGGCCCAGTCGTGTCCGGCGTAGATGTCGAAGTCGCGCAGGAAGGGGAAGCGCGTGTCCGCCCGATCCCAGTTGGCGGCATCCTTGATCATGGTGTTGACCATGCCGCCGTACGCGGAGTTCGCGGCCCAGGCGGGGTCGAACTGGGCGACGGTCGCCGCCGCGACGACGTAGTAGCCGTAGTGGAAGTGATGATCGTTGAGTTCGGTGTCCGACCCGTACGACGCGGGGTAGCCGATGAGGGTGCCCCAGCTCGGGTTGTACGAGAACAGGCGCTGCGTCTCGCCGGGGGATGCCGTCATCCAGTCGGTGAGGCGCGTGCGCACAGCGCTGAGGAGCGTGTCGCGTGCCGCGGTCTTCCCCGTGAGGTTGGCGATCTGGATCACCTGGGTCGCGCGCCCGAGCGCCTTACCGGTCCAGTAGGTGTCCTCGCCGAATCCCGCGAACGGGTCGGTGCCCGCGACCTGGTCGACGTAGCCCGAGAGTTGGGCGAGGTCGGCGGATCCGGATGCGAAGCCCGTGTTGGCGAGCTGCGGCAGCACGCCGTGGAAGGTCGTCACGGTCTGGAACTGGCTCGCGCCGATGACGACGCGCATCGGACCGCGCGGCGACACATACGAGTACGCGCTCGGGGTGACCCCGCTCAGCGCGTCGCGCTGGTGCGGGTAGAGCGCGAAGACGGTGCCGCTCGCGCCGCCGCCCTGCTTGGCCACGGTCGTGAAGGCGTAGCTCGCCGTGAGCTTGGCCGTTGACTCGTTGTACGACCACGACACCCGGGTGCCGGTCACGTGGTTGTGCGCGTACGGCGCGTAGGCGTCGAGCGCGGCGGCCCTGGCCGTGTTGTTCGAGCTCGTCGGCAGCACGGCGAGCGAGAAGAAGGCGCCGCCGGCCAGCGACGAGCTGATGGTCGTGCCCGACACGCTCCAGCTCGACCCGGTGGGCCCGAACGCGGCGTAGTCGTGACCGTTGACCGTGAAGCCGATCGCGCCACCGGCATTCCGCCAGACGGTCGGGGGAGCGGTCAGGGTGAGCCGAACGTCCCCGCCGCTCTTCGTGGCGTACACGAACGGCAGTCCGTGACCGATGGTGGCTCGGAGGCTCGTGCCGCCGTTCGCCCACTGCTCGGTCACCGTCCAGTCGCTGTAGCCGTCGACCTTGCCCGGGGCGCTCAGGCCGGCGACGCCGATGCGCACATCCTCGGCGTAGTTGTAGTGGTACTCCGAGACGCCTGTCGAGGTGCCCGAGATCGACGCGTTGGTCGGATAGCTCACCCCGAGGCCGTTGGTGAAGGAGTGGAACGCCAGCGGATGCGCCATGAGGTTGGCGGACTCGTCGGTGCAGTTGATCTTGTTCCACAGCAGCGAGGTCCACCAGTCGTGCGTCGGCACCGCCCCCGCCGGGAAGTTCGCGGTGGTGCGTGAACGCGGGTCCATGACTCCGCCCGCACAATCCTGCGGCGCGGTGCCTCCGGCGGGAGTGCCCTCTGCGTAGCTCCCGGAACCGACGGTGACGGCCGAGGCACCGGCTGCCGGAAGCGCGACCGCCTGCAGCGCGGATGCGAGGAGGGCTGCGAGGGCGGCGAGCGCGAGAACACGCCCCGCGTGCCGTCGGCCGCTTCTGCGTGTCACCCCCGCCGCGAGTTCTTCGATCTGACCGGACACTCTGGGGACTCCGTTCTCCATGCGCCCGACTCACCCTCGACCCGGGCGGGTGCCGCCTCATCGCGGCCCTTTCGATCTAGTGACTCGTGTCACTTGTCACGCGCACAGTATCCGACCCCCATTCGGGAGTCAAGGAGTTCCTGTCAGCGCAGCCCGAGAAGCGGCAGCAGCATGGAGAGGTCGCGCGCGTCGAGCAGTACGTCGGCGACATCGCGCACGGGCGCTTTCGCGTCGAACCCCACCGAGAGTCCGGCGAGCGCCATCATCGGCAGGTCATTGGCGCCGTCGCCCACGGCGATCGTCTGCGTGAGCGGGATGCCGGCGCCATCCGCCCACTCCTGCAGCGCCTCGGCCTTGGCCGCTGCATCGACGACCGGAGGCAGGACGCGGCCCGTGAGCACCCCATCCGCGACCTCGAGGCGGTTCGCGCGCCAGTGGTCCAAGCCCAGCCGCTCGGCGAGCGGGTCGATGATCTCGTGGAAGCCGCCCGACACGACCGCGACCCGGCCGCCCGCGGCCTGAACGCCCGCGATCATCTCCGGCACGCCGCGCGTGACGGTCACGCGCGCGCCGACCTCGGCGAAGACCGACTCGGGCAGGCCCGCGAGGGTCGCGACACGCTCGCGCAGGCTCTCCGCGAAGTCGAGTTCGCCGTTCATGGCGCGGAAAGTGATCTCGGCGACCTCCTCACGCGAGCCCGCCGCATCCGCGAGCAACTCGATCACCTCGTCCTCGATGAGCGTGGAGTCGACATCGAGCACGACGAGGAAGCGGGCCATGGGGCGTGGGGGTCCTTCGGATGCGGTGGTGACGCGATACGTCGGGGTACGGCGTCGGGGGTGCGGCCGTCAGTCGACGCGAACGCCCTTGCCCACGACCGTGATGCCCGATTCGGTCACCGTGAAGCCGCGGTTCCGGTCGGCGTCGTGATCGACCCCGACCGATGCTCCGGGCGCGACGACGACGTCCTTGTCGAGGATAGCGCGCTGCACCGTCGCGTTCGCGCCGATCTCGACGCGCTCGAAGATCACCGAGTCGGTGACCCGTGCGCCCGACGCGATCGTCACCCACGGTCCGAGCACGACCCGTTCCAGGTGGCCTCCGGAGACGACGCAGCCGAGCGAGACGATCGAGTCGATCGCCGTGCCCACACGGTTCTCACCGTCGCGCACGAACTTGGCCGGCGGGGAGTTGAGTTGCTGGCTGTAGATCGGCCAGTCCTGGTTGTAGAGGTTGAAGACCGGGAGGGCCGAGATGAGATCCTGATGAGCCTCGAAGAACGAGTCGATCGTCCCGACGTCACGCCAGTAGAAGCGGTCGCGACTGCTCGCGCCGGGCACCTCGTTGCGGTTGAGGTCGTAGACCGCGGCCTCGCCACGCGTCACGAAGTCGGGCACGATGTCGCCGCCCATGTCGTGGTTGGAGTCGGCCCGCGCCCCGTCGCGCTGCACGGCGTCGATGAGGACATCGGCGTCGAAGACGTAGTTGCCCATCGAGGCGAGCACCTCGCCGGGCGAGTCGGCGAGCCCCACGGCATCCCTCGGCTTCTCGCGGAAGGCGCCGATGCGGGTCGGATCCTTCTCGTCGAGCTCGATGATGCCGAACTGGTCGGCAAGGGAGATCGGCTGACGGATCGCGGCGACCGTCACGCCTGCGCCCGACTCGATGTGCGCCCGGATCATCTGGCTGAAGTCCATGCGGTACACGTGGTCGGCTCCGACGACCACCACGATGTCGGGCTTCTCGTCGCGGATGAGGTTGAGGCTCTGCAGGATCGCATCCGCCGAACCCGAGAACCAGCGCTTGCCGAGGCGCTGCTGGGCGGGGACCGAGGCCACGTAGGAACCGAGCATCCCCGAGAGCAACCAGGTCTGCGAGATGTGCCGGTCGAGTGAATGTGACTTGTACTGGGTGAGCACGACGATCTGCCGCAGGCCCGAGTTGATCAGGTTCGAGAGCGCGAAATCGATGAGCCGGTAGCCGCCCGCGAAGGGCACGGCGGGCTTGGCACGATCGGCCGTGAGCGGCATCAACCGCTTGCCCTCTCCACCAGCGAGAACGATGCCGAAGACCTTGGGCGGTGCTGCCATAGCCCAACAGTAGGCCAGCCCAGGAGCGTGTACTAGCGTCGACAGGCATGCGAGTCGATGTTCTGAGCCGTGAGTATCCGCCCGAGGTCTACGGGGGAGCCGGTGTGCACGTCGCCGAGCTCGTCGCGGCTCTGAGGCGCGACGTGGACGTCGTGGTGCGCTGCTTCGGACTGCCGCGCGACGAGCCGCACACCTACGCCTACCTCGTGCCGCCGCAGCTCACCTCGGCCAATCCCTCGCTCGCGACGCTCGGCGTCGATCTGCAGATGGCCGAGGACGTGCTCGGGGCCGATCTCGTGCATTCGCACACCTGGTACGCGAACGCCGCGGGTCACCTGGCGAAGCTGCTGCACGGCATCCCGCACGTCGTCACGGCGCACTCGCTCGAGCCGCTGCGCCCCTGGAAGTCCGAGCAGCTGGGGGGTGGCTACCGCGTCTCGAGCTGGATCGAGAAGACGGCGTTCGAAGCCGCGGATGCCGTGATCGCGGTGAGCGCCGGCATGCGTGCCGACATCCTGCGCTGCTATCCCGACATCGACCCGGAGCGCGTGCATGTCGTGCACAACGGCATCGACCTCGATCGGTGGACCCGTGTGGAGGATGACGCCGTGCTCGAGAGGTTCGGTATCGACCCGAACGCACGCAGCGTCGTCTTCGTCGGCCGCATCACGCGGCAGAAGGGGCTTCCCTACCTGCTCGCGGCCGCGCGCGAGCTCGAGCCCGATGTGCAGCTGATCCTGTGCGCGGGTGCGCCCGACACGCCCGAGATCATGGCCGAGGTGCAGGCGGGCGTGAAGCTGCTGCAGTCTGAGCGCGATGGCGTGGTCTGGATCGAGGAGATGCTTCCTCAACACGAACTCGCCGCGGTGCTGAGCGCGGGCACCGTCTTCGTGTGCCCCTCAATCTACGAACCGCTCGGGATCGTCAACCTCGAGGCGATGGCGTGCGGGCTCCCCGTCGTCGGCACCGCGACGGGCGGCATCCCCGAGGTCGTCGCCGACGGCCTCACCGGTCGCCTCGTGCCGATCGAGCAGAGCGACGACGGCACGGGCACGCCCCTCGACCCCGAGCGCTTCGTCTCCGATCTCGCGGCGACCCTGACCGAGGTGCTCGCCGACCCGGCGACCGCTCGCCTCATGGGCGAAGCCGGTCGGCTGCGCGCCGAGTCCGAGTTCAGCTGGGCGAGCATCGCCGAGCGCACGCGGGCGGTGTACGCGAGCCTGGTTCCGGGCGACGGCGACGCGGGCGACGAGCCGGGCGACGACGAGCCCGGCACTCCCGACCACGACTAGGCTGGGGCATCATGGTGCGGGTGCTGGAGCTCGAGGACGTCTCGGTCGTCCGCGACGGGAACACGATCCTCGATCGGCTCGACTGGACGGTCGAGTCCGACGAACGCTGGGTCGTGCTCGGCCCCAACGGGGCCGGCAAGACCACGATCCTCAACCTCGCGTCTGCGCATATGCACCCGAGCAGCGGCATCGCCCGCGTGCTGGGGGAGCAGCTCGGCCGCGTGGATGTCTTCGACCTGCGGCCGCGGATCGGCTTCGCCTCGACGGCGATGGCGCGTCGCATCCCGCGCGACGAGACGGTGTTCGACGCCGTGCTCACGGCCGCCTACTCCGTCACCGGGCGCTGGAACGAGGAGTACGAGGAGGTCGACCAGCGTCGCGCGGAACGGGTCATGCGCGAATGGCGACTCGATGGGCTGCGCGACCGCATCTTCGGGACCCTGTCCGACGGTGAGCAGAAGCGTGTGCAGATCGGACGCGCTGTGATGACCGATCCGGAGCTGCTGCTGCTCGACGAGCCCGCCGCGAGTCTCGACCTCGGTGCGCGTGAGGAGCTCGTGCGCCTGCTCGGCGAGTACGCGGCGACAGCGGATGCCCCCGCCATGGTCATGGTGACCCATCACGTGGAGGAGATCCCGGCCGGCTTCACGCACGCCCTGCTGCTCGCCGGCGGCCGCATCCACGCCGCCGGCCCGATCGCCGAGGTGATCACCGGGGAACGGCTCTCGGAGGCCTTCGGCCTGCCCCTCGTCGTGTCCACGAGCGAGGATGGTCGCTTCGCTGCACGTGCGCAGTGGGGCTAGGGCGTCTGCTAAACTCGACAGCTGGCCCTTCGGCCCACCAACTTTCCCATCACTTCCGACTGAGGTACCTCATGAAGACCGACATCCACCCCGACTACCAGGCGATCGTCTTCCGCGACCTGGCGAGCGGCGAGACCTTCCTCACCCGCTCGACCCTGACGAGCGACAAGACGATCGAGCTGGACGGTGAGACCTACCCGGTCGTGGACGTCGAGATCTCGTCCGCCTCCCACCCGTTCTACACGGGCAAGCAGCGCATCCTCGACAGCGCCGGCCGCGTGGAGAAGTTCAACACGCGCTACAAGAACTTCGGCAAGTAAGCTCCGATTCACCTGCGAAGAACGGCCCCGTCGAAAGACGGGGCCGTTCTTCGTGCCGGGACTAGAACCCGAAGGTCTGGGCACGACGACGCTCCCACAGAGGGAGCAGTTCATCGAGTGTGAGAGGCGCGATGTCGCGGCCGTCGAGGTCGAGATCCGGGTCGTCGACCCACAGCAGCTCCTCGATCTCACCCGAGGCAGAGATCGCGCCGTCGACCACCATCGCGAAAACCGCCGCGAGCACCACGGTGTCCTGCTCGTTGGCGGCGACGGCGCGGAACAGACCGAGGTACTCGGCGGTGGTGATGTCGAGCTCGACGCCGATCTCCTCCGCGAGCTCGCGCGTGAGCGTCTCGATAGCGCTCTCGCCCTCCTCGATCTTGCCGCCGGGCTGCATGAAGTGCGTGGTACCGGCCTTGCGTACGAGGAGTGTGCGGCCGTCGGCGTCCGTGACGATCGCGGCAGCGACGCGGAGCACGGCCGGACGCCCGCCTGTGCGCTGGGGTGGCTCTGTGGGAGACTCGGCCGCCTCATCCGCGGGCGAATCGGGCGCCGGTTCGGCGTCCGGCTCATGCACGAGCTCCACCTCGACGTCCGGCTGCTCGAGCAGGTCGGGGGTGTCGGCGTTGTCGACCTCAGGGAACGTCGGCGTGAGACGCGCAGGCGGCGTCAGCGGCTCCTCGACGAGCATCGGGGGTGGGGACGCCGGGACGAGACCAGGGAACGCCTCGCGCGCATCCGGGGGAGCGGCATCGATCGCGGGCACACCGCCGGCCGACTCCGGCGGAGGGGCGAGCTGCAAGGCGAGAGGTCGGCTGAAGTCGATGACGGGCACCCGGCCGAGGCGCGGCTCGAGGGGAGGGATCGGCTGAGTATCGCGGTAGGCACCTGGATGCGCCGGGTACTTGATGGGCCACGCGGTCGACGCGGTGAAGCTCTCGTCACCCTTGCGGCGGCGGATGTAGTCCTGAAAGCGCCGCGCCTGCTCCGCGTACCAGATCTCCTGGCGCCCGTGCAGATCGGCGATGGGGATGTCGAGCTCCTCGGGGAAGGCCGTGCGGAGAGCCTGCGCGACCCGCCCGGCGGCGATCGCATCCGCGCCCGCATCATGGGCCTCATCCAGCGTGACGCCGTAGTGCGCCGCTGCCACCTCGAGCGTGCGCTTGCCCTTGCGATAGGTGTCGACCTGCTTGTCGAGCACGAGCGGGTCGATGACGGGTGCCGGGTCGTCGAGGGGCTCCAGCTCATTGCGTCGACATTCGCGATCGAGCAACGACAGGTCGTACGGCGCGTTGTAGACGACGACCGGCACGCCCAGACCGAAGAGGGTGCGCAGCGTCTGGGTGATCTCGGCGATCACGAGTTCGCTCGGGCGCCCCTCTGCGCGAGCGCGCTCGGTCGTCACGCCGTGAACGGCCGCCGCGGCCTCGGGGATCTCGACACCCGGATCCGCGATCCAGTCCCAGCGTTGCACGACGTGGCCATCGGCGTCGAGCACGGCGATGCATGCCGTGACGACACGCGCCGTCTCAACATCGACCCCTGTGGTCTCGAGGTCGAAGACGCCGAGGCGGTCGGCCCAACTGCTCATGGCGGAAGCCTAGGGGCGCCCCCCGATGTCGCTCAGAAGGCGCGCGGCAGCGCGGCGCGGGGCTCTCCGAGGTGCAACCAGAAGAAGCTCTGGGTCGCGAGCGTGAGCGTCAGGATGCCGTCGTCACCGACGGTCGGGAACGCGCCGCCGCCGAAGAGGTCGTACGGCGTCACGCCTTCCTCGCCCTCGATCTCGATCGAGACCGACACGGGGTTGTGCGAGAACGAGAACACGCACAGCACTCGCTCGGGCGCGTCACCGAACTGCGTGCCGGACCCCTCGTACTCGCGCACGAATGCGAGCACCGACTCGTGGTTGGTGCGCAGCACCCGGATCGTGCCGAGCCCGAACACCGGATGACCCTTACGCACGTGGATGACGTTGCGGATCCAGTGCAGGAGCGAGCGCGACTGAGCGAGCTGCGACTCGACGTTCACGAGCGTGTAGTTGTAGACGAGCGACTGCACGACCGGGAGGTAGAGCTTTCCGGGGTCGGCCGTGGAGAATCCGGCGTTGCGGTCGGGCGTCCACTGCATGGGTGTGCGCGAGGCGTCGCGGTCGGGAAGCCAGATGTTGTCACCCATGCCGATCTCATCGCCGTAGTACAGGAAGGGCGAGCCGGGCAGCGAGAACAGCAGTGCATGCGCGAGCTCGAGCTCGGCGCGCGCATTGTCGAGCAGCGGCGCGAGGCGACGGCGGATGCCGACGTTCACGCGCATCCGGGGGTCGTACGCATACCAGCCGTACATCGCCTGCCGGTACTCCTCCGACACCATCTCGAGCGTGAGCTCGTCGTGGTTGCGCAGGAACACCCCCCACCCGGCCCCTGAGGGCGTCTCGGTGGTCTCGGACAGCACGCGGGTGAGCTCTTGCGCGGACTGCGAGCGCAGGGAGTAGAAGATGCGCGGCATGACGGGGAAGTCGAAGGCCATGTGGCACTGCGGCTCCTCGTCGGTGCCCATGAACTCGACGACCTCGGCGGGCCACTGATTCGCCTCGGCGATCATGACGCGCCCGGGATACTCCTCGTCCATCATCCGGCGCACCGCCTTGATGAACTCGTGCGTCTCCGGCTCGCCCTCGCCGTTGCCCTCCTCCGACTCGTAGAGGTAGGGGATCGCGTCGAGACGGAAGCCGTCGACGCCCATGTCCATCCAGAAGCGGATGATGTCGAAGACCGCCTCGTGCACCGCGGGGTTCGCGTAGTTGAGATCGGGCTGGTGCGAGAAGAAGCGGTGGAAGTAGAACTGGCGGCGCTCGGAGTCGAAGGCCCAGTTGGAGTCCTCGTAGTCGGTGAAGATGATGCGGACGTTGGCGTAGCCCTCGTCGGTGTCGCGCCACACGTAGAAGTCGCCGTAGGGCCCGTCGGGATCAAGCCGGGACTGCTGGAACCACTCGTGCTGGTCGGAGGTGTGGTTGAGCGGCAGGTCGATGATGATGCGCATGTTGCGCTCGTGCGCCTTCGTCACGAGCTCGCGGAACTCCTCGAGGGTGCCGAACTCGGGAAGGATCTGCGTGTAATCCGCAACGTCGTAGCCGCCGTCGCGGAGCGGCGACTGGTAGATCGGTGGGATCCACAGGGCGTCGACCCCCAGCCACTGCAGGTAGTCGAGCTTCGAGATGAGACCGCCGAGATCGCCGGAACCGTCGCCGTTCGAATCGACGAAGGAACGCACCATCACCTCGTAGAACACCGCACGGCGATACCAGTACGGGTCGAGCGTGAGGCCGGGCAGCGTGATGGGAGCCGTGAACGTCACGCATCGAGTCTGTCACCTCGAGCGCCGGACGCCAGCCTAGAATCGCTGAGATGGCCGTCCCGACCCCGCACGCCGAGGCGCTCGCCCGGATCCCCGTCCGCGAGCGAGAGCTCACGATCCTCGGATCCCGCACCCGGTTCTGGGACTTCGGCCCCGAGGACGCCCGCGACGTCCTCGTGCTCGCCCACGGCTACCGCGGCGACCACCACGGGCTGGAGGCGGTCATCGCGCGGCTTGACGGCATCCGGGTGATCAGCCCTGATCTGCCGGGCTTCGGCGATTCGAGCCCGTTGACGGAGGCGGCGCACTCGATCTCCGGCTACGGACGCTGGCTGGGCGCCTTCATCGACGCCCTAGAGCTCCCCGTCGCGCCGGTCGTGTTGGGACACTCCTTCGGCTCGATGATCGCCGCCCATGCCATCGCCGACGGCCTGCAGGTGCGCGCTCTCGTGCTCGTGAATCCCATCACCACGGATCCGAAGATCGCCGCCGGGCGCGGCATCACGGCCGCCACGCGTGCCTTCTACGGCGTGACCCGCGTCATGCCGCCCGCCCTCGCGCGACTCTGGCTCGGCAACTGGCTCATCGTGCAGTTCATGAGCATGAGCCTCGTCCAGACGCCCGACCGGATGCTGCGGCGTTGGATCCACGAGGAGCACCACCGCTACTTCAACGGGTTCTCGGATGCCCGCACGGTCGCCGAGGCGTTCCGCGCCTCGGTCAGCACGGATATCCGCGCCGCCGCAAGCCGCGTCACCGTGCCGACGGTGCTCATCGCGGGGGAGCGCGACCGCATCGCCCCGCTCGCGGGCCAGCGGGAGGCGGTGGCGCTCTTCCCGGACGCGCGGCTCGTCGTGCTGCCGGGAACGGGCCACCTCGCCCACTATGAGACGCCGGGACTCGTGGCCGACGCCATCCGCGCCTTCCTCGCCGAGCTGCCTGCCGCCACGCCCCCGCCCGGCGGGGTCGCCCGGTGAAGATCCTCGTCGACTGCCGCTACACGCGGTACCCGCGGCACGACGGCATCAGCCGCTACACGGCGAATCTCGTCGCCGCCCTCGCGCCGCTCGCAGCCGACGCCGGACACGAGCTCGTCATGATCGTCGACGACGAGCGCCAGCTCACGATGCTTCCCGAGCTGCCGTGGCAGCTCGCGACGAGCCCGACGAGTCCGCGGGAGCTCACGATCGCCCGGCGTCTCAACACGCTGCATCCCGACGTGCTCTTCAGCCCGATGCAGACGATCGGTTCGTGGGGCAGGCGCTATGGCCTCGTGCTCACCCTGCACGACCTGATCTACTACCGCAACCGCACGCCGCCTCGTGATCTCGCCTGGCCGATCCGGATCATGTGGCGGCTCTACCACCTCGCATGGTGGCCCCAGCGGCTGCTGCTCAACCGCGCCGACGAGGTCGTCACGGTCTCGGCGACGACGCGCCAGCTCATGATCGAGCACCGGTTGACCGACCGTCGCATCACGATCGTCTCGAACGCCGCCGATGCCGTCGAGACGCCGGTGCCCCGTGCGCAGCCGGCGACGCGCGAGCTCGTCTACATGGGCTCGTTCATGCCGTACAAGAACGTCGAGGTCGTCGCGCGCGCGCTGCACGAACTGCCGGGCCACCGGTTGCACCTCTTGAGTCGTATCGGCGATGCCGACCGGGCTCGCCTCACCGCCCTCGCGCCCGAGGGCGCGCTCGTGGTGCACGACGGCGTCACCGACGCAGGTTATGGCGAACTGCTGGACGGCGCCCTCGCGCTCATCACGATGTCGTTCGACGAGGGATTCGGCCTGCCACTCGTGGAGGCGATGGTGCGTGGCACCCCGATCGTCGTCTCCGACATCCCGATCTTCCGCGAGATCGGCGGAACCGCCGCGGTCTACGCCGATCCGCACGACGTGCAGGCCGTCGCGCGGGCGATCCGCGAGCTTGATGACGCGGATGTCTGGACTGCTCGATCCGCGGCCTCTCGCGAGCAGGCGGCCCGCTTCGACTGGGCGCGCTCGGCGCGGGCGCTGCTCGAGGTGCTCGAACGCGTCGGCGCGTCGCGCGTCACCCGGTGACGCGCAGCACCACGCCCCCGGACAGCCGCACGAGCTCTGAGGGGGCGAGCGGGAACACCGCCGTCGCACTGCCCGCCGCGGCCCAGAGCGTGTCGAGCGCGAGCAGATCCTCGTCGATCACCGTGCGCAGCGGGGCCGGGTGCGCGAGCGGCGGAACACCCCCGATCGAGTAGCCGGTCGCCTGCTTAACCGTGCGCGCATCCGCCTTGCCGAGCGCGCCGCCGAGCCGGGCGCCCAACGCCTCGGTGTCGACGCGGTTCGCTCCCGAGACGAGTACGAGGATGGGCTCGCCGTCGAGGGCGAACACGAGGCTCTTGACGATCGCCGCGACGGAACAGCCGATCGCATCCGCCGCGTCCTGGGCCGTGTGGGTGCCCTCCGGGAACTCGCGTATCGCGACCTCGAGCCCGAGCTCGCGCAGGCGCTCCACGTAGCCGCTCATGCCTCGTCCTCCTGCGCCTCGACGGCGTTCTGGGCGTCGAGGTCGGACGGCGCGGTCAGCAGCGACTCCTCCTCGATCGGGTCGTCGAAGGCGATGAGCCGCAGCGCGCCGTCTTCGACGCGGAAGCTGTGCACGGACGCATTCGTGATGCGCGGATGCCGCGTGTCGGGCTCCGCGGTCTGCAGCACCGAGCGGATCGCGCCGCCATGGCTCACGATCACGAGACGCTCGCCGGGATGACGCTCGGCGAGCTCGAGAAGCGCGGGCACCACGCGTGCCGCGACCTGCTCTCGCGTCTCCTGTCCGGGGGCGCGCACCCCCTCGGTGTAGAGCGCCTCGATCTCGTCGAACCCCATGCCCTCGGCCTCGCCGTAGTCGCGTTCGACGAGGGCATCCACATCGGTGACGCCGTCGAAGCCGAGCCGCGCGGCGATGATGCTCGCCGTTTCGTGGGCCCGCCCCAGCGGGCTCGTGTACACGCCATCCCACCGGCGACGGGCGAGCAGCTCCGCGGCCTGGCGAGCCTGCACGCGCCCCACCTCGTTGAGCGGGATGTCGGTGCGACCCTGGATGCGGCGCGCCGCGTTCCAGTCGGTCTCGCCGTGACGCACGAGATAGAGCTCGGTCATGGATCCCTCCGCGCGGGCGGTTGTCGCCCGAAGGATCGAGACTACCGAAGGAGCGCCGTCTCGAGGCGTTCGGCGAGAGAGGCCAGCACCTCCGACGTGCCCGCGTCGATCTTCAGACTCGCGCGGCGGTCGCCGCGGGTTTCGCCCCGGTTGACGATGACGACGGGCATGCGGCGCTTCGCGGCCTGATCGAGGAGGCGGATGCCCGAGTTCACCACGAGCGACGAGCCGGCGATGAGCAGCGCGTCGGCACCCAGCACGAGCGCTCTCGCGGCCGCGAACACGGGCGGCGGAACGAACTCGCCGAAGAAGACGACGTCGGGCTTGAGCGTTCCGCCGCAGACGGTGCATATCGGCAGCACCATGCGCTCGACCGACTCGATCTCGACGTCGCCGTCCGGGCCGGTCTGCACGGCATCCGGCGATGCGAGCCACGGGTTCTCGTGCGCCATGCGCTCGGCGATGTCGGCGCGGGCGAAGGTCTGCCCGCACACGAGGCAGGTGACGCGTCGCATCGCGCCGTGCAGCTCGACGACGCGTCGCGAGCCGGCCTGGGCATGCAGGCCGTCGACGTTCTGCGTGATGACGCCCGTGACGACACCCCGCGCCTCGAGTTCGGCAATCGCGCGGTGGCCGATGTTCGGGGTCACCGACGAGAAGTGCTCCCAGCCGAGGTGCGATCCGGCCCAGTAGCGCTTCCTGGCGCGTTCATCCGCCAGGAACGTCGCGAATTGCATGGGGGTGCGGCGCGGCGCGCCTTCGCCACGGTAGTCGGGGATGCCCGAGTCGGTCGACACGCCGGCGCCTGTGAGCACGGCGATCCGGTGTCCTGCGAGAAGGCGCTCGGCCGCGTCGAGGGCAGGCGTGAGAGTGCCGTCTGTCTCGCCTTCGGGCAGCGTCACGATCGACATCCGCACCTCCTTCGTTCAGCGTAGGCCCGAAGTCTTTCCGGCATGTTTCGGCGGGCTGGCAGAATCGCACCATGCAGCTCGTGCCGGTTGACGACCCCCAGGATCCCCGGCTCAGGGACTACTTCCGTCTCACGGATGTCGTGCTGCGTCGACTCTCCGAGCCGGCGGGAGGTCTCTACATCGCCGAATCGACGAAGGTCATCCAGCGGGCGCTCGAAGCCGGCCATCGTCCGCGTTCGGTGCTGCTGCAGGAGAAGTGGATCGCCGACCTCGCGCCGCTGCTCGAGGACACCGATGTCCCCGTCTACGTCGCTCCCGCCGAGATGCTCGAGCAGATCACGGGCTTCGTGCTGCACCGGGGCGCGCTCGCCTCGATGCACCGGCCGGAGCTGCCGTCCGTCGCGGAGGTGCTGCGCGATGCGCGACGTGTCGTCGTGCTCGAGGACATCGTCGACCACACGAATGTGGGGGCCATCTTCCGCGCCGTCGCGGCACTCGGGGCGGATGCCGTGCTCGTCACGCCACGCTGCGCCGACCCGCTCTATCGGCGCTCGGTGCGCGTGAGCATGGCTGCTGTACTGCAGGTGCCGTGGACCCGACTGCCGGAATGGCCGCAGGGCGCCGAGGAACTGCACGCCGCAGGTTTCGAGATCGCCGCCCTCGCGCTCGATGAGGGGGCGATCGGGCTCGACACCTATGCCGCGGCCCCTCCCGAGCGCGTCGCCCTGCTGATGGGGACGGAGGGCGACGGCTTGAGCCGTGCGGCCCTCGCGAACGCCGACCGGATCGTGACGATCCCCATGCAGCGCGGGATCGACTCGCTCAACGTGGCAGCGGCATCCGCGGTGGCGCTCTGGGCGCTGCGGGTCTGAGCGAGACCGCGCATCCGACGCCGAAACGGCCCGTGAGAGCGTCCATTGAGCGGTCTCGCGGCGCGCCCCGGGGATAATGCTCGAGTGCCCCTGACCCGCCGCCAGATCTATCGTCGACGCCGGATCGTCGTCTTCGGCGGCTTGTTCGCGGTGCTCGCCGGCATCGCCTACCTGCCGCTCACCCTGTTCGCCCCCGTCACCGAGACGGCGGCCACGCTCGACGTGCCGAGCATCGCGACGCCTGCGGCCGCGGAGACCTCGCTGCCCGCGTACGGTGCCTCCGCGATCGCCGCACTCGGATACGACGGGCTGCTCGCGCAGGCAGGGACCACCGACCCGGTTCCCATGGCGAGCATCACCAAGGTCGTGACGGCCCTCACGGTGCTCGATGCGCACCCGGTCTCCGCCGACGACCCGGGGCCCGAGGTGACGATGAGGGCGGCAGACGTCGCCTCGTACCGCGACTACGACGCACGCAACGCCTCGGTCGCGCCGGTCTCGGCGGGCTGGACCTTCACCGAGCGCGAGCTGCTCGAGATCATGCTCATCGACTCCGCCGCCAACTACGCCGCCACCCTCGCGACCTGGGCGTTCGGGTCGACGGACGCCTACCTCGCAGCGGCGCAGGCGTGGCTGGCGAAGAACCAGCTGAGCACCATCACGGTCGTCGACACCTCCGGTCTCGACCCTCGCAGCACAGGCGCCGTGGGCGACATCGTGCGGCTCGGGGAGCTCGCGCTGCAGCATCCGATCGTCGCCGAGATCGTGGGCAAGAAGAGTGTCGAGATCCACGACATCGGCACCGTGAAGAACACCAACGGCCTCATCGGCCATGACGGCGTCGACGGGATCAAGACGGGGACCCTCGACACCTTCGGGGCGAACCTGCTGTTCTCCTCGTCGATCCAGGTCGGGTCCGAGACCGTCGAGCTCGTGGGCGTCGTGCTGGGCGGCCCGGACCACCCCACCATCAACGCTGCCATCCGGGATCTCATCGCGCAGGCGCGCGCGGGCTTCCACGAGGTCCAGCTCGTCTCGGCGGGCGATGTGTTCGCGAGCTACACGACGCCATGGGACGCCCAGGTGCGGGCCATGGCCGCCGAGAGCGCGTCGGTGGTCGTCTGGAGCGACACACCCATCTCGGTGACGGCGACGGCCGATGGCATCCGGCTCGCCCAGGAGGGAGACGCCGTCGGTCAGGTCGTCTTCACGGCCGGGCAGCGAACCGTCACGGTGCCGCTCGTGCTCTCGGGCGATGTCGACGACCCGGGTCCCTGGTGGCGACTCGGCCATCCGGAGATCATCTTCGGCATGCGGTAGCCGGCTCGGCGGCGCGGTTCAGTCCTCGACCGAAGGGCTCTCCGGCGCGACCCGTTCCGGCCGCGGCCGCTTGGGCGTGATCCCGTCGCCGGACGAGGTGCCGCGGATACGACGCAGGATCCACGGTCCGAAGTACTCGCGGGCCCACACGATGTCGTCGATGCGCGCCTGCCGCCAGGGCTTCGCGGGCAGCGGCTCGGGCTGATAAGGCTCGAGTTCGTTGTCGACCCCGAGGGCGTCGAGCACCATGCGCGCGATCGTGTGGTGGCCGGTGGGGGAGAAGTGCAGGCGATCCGGCGCCCACATGCGCGGGTCGGCGAGCTCGCGCAGCGCCCACATGTCCGCCACGATCGCGTCGTGCTTCTTGGCGATGTAGTGCAGGTTCTCGTTGTAGATCGCGACCTTGCCGCGGATGCGGCGCAGCACGGGGGTCTCGCCGATATCGGGCCCGTTGAACAGCACCACCGTCGCGCCGTCGCTGCGCAGGCGCGCGATGCCGGCCTCCAGCCGGCCCGCCACCTCATCCGGATCGGTGCCGGGGCGGATGATGTCGTTGCCGCCCGCCGAGATCGTGATGAGGTCGGGGCGCAATTCGAGCGCCGGTTCGACCTGCTCGTCGAGGATCTGCTGCAGCAGGCGCCCGCGGATGGCGAGGTTGGCGTAGGCGAAGTCCTCGCTCTGCGCGTCGAGAACCTCGGCCACGCGATCGGCCCAGCCGCGGCTTCCGCCCGGGAGGAGCGGCTCCGGGTCGCCGATGCCCTCGGTGAAGGAGTCGCCGATCGCGACGTAGCGGTGCCAAGGATGCTGCGCGGACATCTCCCCAGAATGCCGCATCCCGCGCCGTCCGGCACGTCGGCCACGGCTTCGAGCGCGAGCTCGATCGGGACCAAAGACCCTTCACCCGCCCAGTAGCGTCGAAGTGTGGTCAGGCGTGCCCCTGGTGTCCGACTCGTGCTCATCGCACCCGCCGGGGCGCTGCTGTTGCTCGGGCTCTACGCCGGCCTGCTGCTGATCGGCGTACCGCTTCCGAGCATCGTCGATCGTCTCGCGGAATCGCACGCGCCCTTGCTCGTGTTCGGCTTCGTGGGCACCCTGATCTCGCTCGAGCGCGCTGTCGCGCTGCGTCGCCTGTGGGCCTACTCGGCCCCCGTACTGCTGGCCATCGGGGGGCTGCTCACCCTGTCGTCCGCGCCGCCTGCATCAGCCCGTCTGTTCATCGTGCTCGGACTGCTCGCCCATCTCGCGCAGTACTACGCCATCTGGCGTCGCCAGCCCATGACCGCGACGGCGGTGCAAGCCGTTGGCGTGGCCGCAGGGGTCGCGGCCGCCCTCGTCTGGACGGCAGGCGTCGCGGTCGCACCGCTCGTGCCGTTGCTGGCGGCCTTCCTCGTGCTGACGATCGCGGGCGAGCGCCTCGAACTGGCACGGGTGACCGCGCCTGGCCTCGCGGCCGAGCGCATGCTGTATGTCCTCGCGGTCGCCCTCGCGACATCCGCATCGGTCTCGCTGATCGTGCCCGCGATCGCGGTCCCGATCGCGGGGATCGTACTCGTGCTCATCGTGGCCTGGCTCATGCGCTTCGACGTGGCTCGCGTCACGGTGCATCGCACCGGGCTTCCGCGATTCGTGGCGCTGTGCCTGCTGACCGGCTACGGGTGGCTGACGGTGGCCGGCGTCGGCTGGCTGCTCGGAGGGGCCCGGATCGAGGGCGCGGTCTACGACGCCACGACGCACGCGGTGTTCCTCGGCTTCGTGATCACGATGATCATGGCGCACGCCCCGCTCATCCTCCCCGCGGTGCTGCAGGTGTCGATTCCGTACCACCCGGTGTTGTACGCGCCGGTGGGCCTCGTGCAGGCGGGTCTGCTGGTGCGCGTGATCGCGGGCGACGCATGGGGCATCGTGCCCGCGCTGCAACTCGGCGGCGCCGTCTCGGTGGCGGGCATCCTGCTGTTCGCCGCCGCGGCGATCACCCTCACGCTGCGTGCGCGACGCGCGGCGCGAAAGGAGGCCGCCCGTGTCGCGGCGTAACTGGTACCTGCTGACCAACTCGGTCATCCTGGGCTGGATCGTGTTGACGCTCGTGGCCGTCACCATCCACCGGTCCGTCGACCGTCCGCTCTGGCTCATGGTGCACGTGCCGCTGCTTGGGGCCGTGACCGCCGCCATCGTGGTCTGGTCGCAGCACTTCGCCGACACGCTCACGCGACGAGCGGCGCCCGTCGGGCGCGTCGGCCTCGGCATCCGCCTCGCCCTGCAGACAGGTGGAGCGCTGACGGTGACGGCCGGCATGCTGCTCGACCTCTCGGCCCTCGTGGTTGCGGGAGCAAGCGCCGTCGCCCTGGCTGTGCTCGTGCACGCGGTGCTGCTCGCGCTGCAGTTGCGGCAGGCGCTGCCTGCCCGATTCGCGCCACTCGTGCGCTACTACATCGCCGCCGCGCTCGTGTTCATCGGAGGGATCGCGCTCGGCGTCGCCATGTCGCTGCGCGATTCGGCCGAGACGGCCGATCGCCTCGTCTCGGCGCACATCGTGCTGAACGCGTACGGCTGGATCGGGCTCACCGCGCTCGGAACGCTCGTGCTGCTGTGGCCCACGGTTCTGCACGCGCGCGTCCAGGAGAGTGCGGATGCGGCAGGGCGTCGCGCCCTTCCGCTCCTCGTGGCGGGTCTCGCGGTGGCCGCGCTGGGGCCCCTCGTGGGCGTGCGACCGCTCGTCACCGTGGGCATGGTCATCTGGATCGTCGGGGCCGCGCTCGTCGGCGTCGAAGGCTGGCGCCAGGCCCGCGCGATGCCGCCGGGAACCTTTGCCGGCTACAGCCTCGGTGCGGCCTACGGCTGGCTGCTCGTCGCGGCCGTCACCCTCGCCGTGCAGGCCGTCACGGCGGATGACTGGTCGTCACTGCGCGGGGGCTACCTCATCGTGCTGGGGCCGCTCGTGGCCGGTTTCGCCGTGCAGCTCGTCGCGGGTGCGCTCAGCTACCTGCTTCCCGTGGTGGCGATGGGGAGCCCCGCCGCCGCCAAGGTCGGCGCCGAGGAGCTCGACCGCGGGGCGGTGTTCCGGGTGGTCGCCCTCAACGGCGCCATCGCCCTCTACCTGATGCCCGTGCCGTCGCTCGTCCGCGTGCTGCTGTCGTTGGTCGCCGCGGGCGTGATGCTCGCCTTCCTCGTGCTCGTCGTGCGGGCCCTCGTGGTGGGCCGCCGCGTGCGCCGCGGCGAGGGCTCGACGCCGGATCGCCGCTCGACGGTGAGCCTCGAGACCCCCGTCGCGGCGCCCCCGCCTGCGCCCCGCCGTCGCTCCGGCGCGGTGACCGCGGCGCTCACCGTGCTGGTGCTGTGCGTGGCAGGCGGCATCGCCGCGGATCCCGCCGCGGTGGGCATCTCCACCGCGGTCCAGGGCGAGGTCGTGCCGACCGGCGAGACCACCGAGGTGACGGTGCAGGTGAGCGGCATGCGCTTCACGCCCGCCGTGATCGAGGTGCCCTACGGGAACGCGCTCGTCGTGACCTTCGACAACACCGGCACCGACGTGCACGACCTCACCTTCGCCAACGGCGTGCGCACCGAGCGGCTTGCGCCGGGCAAGCGTCAGACGATCGAGGTGGGGGTGCTGGGGTCCGACATGGATGGCTGGTGCTCGATCGCGGGGCACCGGCAGATGGGCATGGAGCTGAGGGTGGACGTGACCGGTGCGCCTGAGGCGGGCGCGACATCCGCCCCGAGCGCCGACCCCGGATCGCACGGCACGGACCACGGCGTCACGACCGGTGGGCCGAGCGCGGCAGACGACGTCGACCTCGAGCGCAAGCCGGCCGCCGACTTCGCCGCGTGGCCCGCGGAGCTTGCGCCGGCATCCGCATCCACCGTGCACCGGCTGACGCTGCGTGCCGAGGAGGTCGTCACCGAGGTGGCCCCGGGGGTCAGGCAGACCCGCTGGACCTTCGGCGGCACGGCGCCCGGCCCCGTGCTGCGCGGCCGGATCGGCGATGTCTTCGAGATCACGCTCGTCAACGATGGCAGCATCGGGCACTCGATCGACTTCCACGCGGGCTCGCTCGCACCGAACGAGCCGATGCGCACGATCCAGCCCGGCGAGAGCCTCACGTACAGCTTCACCGCCACCCGAGCGGGCATCTGGATGTATCACTGCTCGACGATGCCCATGTCGATGCACATCGCCAACGGCATGTACGGCGCCGTGATCATCGACCCGCCCGACCTCTCACCCGCGGCCCGGGAGTACCTGCTCGTGCAAGGCGAGCTGTACCTCGGAGCGCAGGGCGCGCCCGCGGATGCCGACAAGATCGCCGCACAGGCACCCGACCTCGTCGCGTTCAACGGCTACGCCGATCAGTACGTCCACCGCCCGCTGTCGGCCACCGTGGGGGAGCGCGTGCGGGTCTGGGTGCTGGATGCGGGCCCCAACACGGCCTCCGCGTTCCACATCGTGGGCGGGCAATTCGACACGGTGTTCCTCGAGGGCGGCTACCAGCTGCGGCCGGACGAGGCCGGGGGGTCGCAGGCCCTCGCTCTGCAGCCCGCGCAGGGCGGATTCGTGGAGCTCGTCTTCCCCGAGGCCGGGGACTATCCTTTCGTGACGCATCGCATGAGCGACGCCGAGAAGGGGGCGCGGGGGGTGTTCCATGTCGGCTGAGGATCCGCACGCGCCAGACGTCGACGCTCAGGGGCACCTCGTCATCCGCCGGCACGGCACCGTGGTCGCGGTGGCCGGCGACCCGCACACCTTCTCGAATGCGGTCTCCACGCACGTGCACGTGCCCAACGGGCTCGACGGCGCCGAGCACGCCGCGTCCCGTCGGCTGCTCGACCCCTTCCTCTCGCGCGAGGCGATCGATCCGCTCGAGCCCCGCTTCGCCGAGATCGCGCGCACGCTGCTGGTGGAGCTCGCCGAGGCCGGCGGCGCCTTCGACGCCGTGCACGAGCTGGGGGCCCGCTACGCGGTGCGCGCCCAGTCGGCCTGGCTCGGCTGGCGCGCCGATCTCGAGGACACCCTGCTGGACTGGGTCGCCGAGAACCGTGCCGCGAGCCGCTCACGCGACAGTGCGCGGATGCGGCAGGTCGCGGACGACTTCGACGCGATCATCGGCTCGCTCGTGGCCGAGCGCCGCACGACGCCCCACGACGACGTCACGACACGGCTCATGAACGTGCGCACCGAGGAGGGGCGTCCGCTACGCGAGGACGAGCTCGTCTCCGTCTTGCGGAACTGGACAGGGGGAGACCTGTCGTCGCTCGCCCTGTGCGCCGGCATCGTGCTCCACTGGCTCGCGATGCACCCGCGCCACGCGCTGCACCTCGGCGGGGCATCGGATGCGGAACTCGATGCCGCGATCGACGAGATCCTGCGGCTCGACGACCCGTTCGTGTCGAACCGTCGCGTCGCAACCCGCGACGCGGTCGTCGAGGGGTGCCACCTCGCCCGCGGCGAGATCGTCGTGCTCGACTGGCGGGCCGCGAACCGCGATCCCGCCGCGTTCCGGGATCCCGACGCATTCCAACCGCAGGCACACGCGGCCGGCAACCTGGTCTACGGAACGGGACCGCACGTCTGTCCCGGGCGCGGGCTCTCGACGCTCGAACTACGGGTGCTCGTGCGCGAGGTGCTCGCCGCGGGCTCCCTCGAACTCGACGTGCGGCATCCGGCGACACGCGAGGAGGCGCCGGTTGCGGGCTTCCGCACAGTGCCGGTGCGGCTGGTCGCCCGCAGCTGATCGAGACGCCGGCTCTAGAGGCGGCGGAGCTTCTCCGGGTCGGGCTGCTGCACCGGATCCCAGCCGCGGCGGGGAGCGCGGGCGCCCCGGTTGGCGTCACGCGAACGGTAGACGATGTACGGCCGGAACAGGTAGCCGATGGGCGCCGAGAACACGTGCACGAGCCGCGTGAACGGCCACAGCGCGAAGAGCGCCCACGCGGAGAGCACATGGAGCTGGAACAGCAGCGGCACGCCCTCCATGAGGGTCACATCGGGCTGGAAGATCAGGATGCTGCGGATCCACGGCGAGATCGTCTCGCGGTAGTGGAAGCCACCGCCGAACACCTGGTACACGACGGTGGCCGCTGTGCCGAAGCCGAGGGCCGCCGCGAGGAAGACGTACATGACCTTGTCCATGACCGTCGTGGCCAGGAACACCGGGCCCACCGTACGGCGACGGTAGATGAGGATCGCGAGGCCCGCGAGCGTCAACGCGGCCGCGAAGCTGCCGAGCGCCGTCGCGCCGAAGTGGTAGATCTGCTCGCTCACGCCGATCGCGTACAGCCATTCCCGCGGGATCAGCAGGCCCACCGCGTGGCCCGCGATCACCATGAGGATGCCGAGGTGGAACATCGGCGAGCCCCAGCGCAACAAGCGGTTCTCGTACGTCTGGCTCGAGCGCGTCGTCCAGCCGAACTTGTCGTAGCGGTAGCGCCAGATGTGCCCCACGACGAACACGGCGATCGCGGCGTAGGGGATGGCGACCCAGAGGATGATCTGCAGCGCGGTCACGATTCCTCCTGAGAGACGGCCCGGAACGGAGGCAGCTGGCCGAGGAAGCTCAGACCGACCGTCTCGGTCGGCGGGCCCTCGTTGATGAGCTCGAGGAAGCGTTCGCGGGTTCTCGCATCGATCGACGGCAGCGAGAGCGTCACCGCCCGCACGAGCACCGCCCACGGGCTGTCCATCCCCTCGAGCGCCGCGCGCAGCACCTCGATGCCTTCCCGGTGCGATGCGATGAGCGCGTCAGCCACCTCCGATCCGGACCGCGCGGAGAACTCGAGCACGGCGGGCAGGTAGTCGGGGAGGTCGTCGGCATCGAACTCCCAGCCGGCCGCCCGGTAGGCCTCGAGGAAGGTCACGAGGGCGACGCCGCGCCGGCGCGTGTCGCCGGTCGCGTAGTAGCTCAGGTACAGGCTGCACTTGCGCTTGAGGTCGAACGTCGTGACGTACAGACGCTGCCAGGCGAGCGGGCCCGCCTCCTGCGCCTGATCCAGGAAGACGCCCATGGCATCCGCGATCGCCACCGGAAGGCCCACGAGATGCTCGCGGAGCGCGTCGAGACGCGCGAACCAGGCGGCATCCGGGTAGTCCAGCAGCAGCGAGGCGAGCATGTGCACGCGCGCACGCTGTTCGGCGCTGAGGCGCAGCGCTTGCACCGGCTCGGGCATCTGCCGGCGCGGCGTGACCCGGGGGAGGACGGCGCTCATCCTTCGTCCTTGCGTTTACCCGGCTTGCCTGTCGCGCGCACCTCGGTCATGCCGGTGGGCGGGAAGAGGCCCTCGGCATCGCCGTTGCCGTCCCAGTTGAGCAGGTTGACCCGCCCGGGTGTCGAGGGCTTGTCGGCGGTCTGCCGGTCGGCCAGGATGTGGAAGTTCTCCACCGCGACGGGCACGCTCGGTCCGCTGGAGGATCCGAACGGACCCGCACCGCCCATCCCGGGTCCGCCCTCGAAGTCGAGCGAGCATGCCATCTCCTCGAGTGCGTGCGCCTGCTCGGTGTGGGCCGAGGGGATCACGTAGCGCTCCTCGTACTTCGCGATCGCGAGCAGGCGATACATCTCCTCGATCTCGACACCCGTCATGCCGACGGCATTCGCGATGCGCTCGTCGCGCACGTCGTCGATGCTCACGCCCCGCATGTACGAACGCATCGCCGCAAGACGTCGCAGCGACGCGTCGACGGGGGCGATGTCGCCCGCCGTGAAGAGCTCCGCGAGGTAGCCGATCGGGATGCGCAGCTTGTCGATCGCCGCGAAGAGCGTGCGTGCGTCCTCGCCGTCGTTGCCCGACCCGGTCACGACGTCGACGACGGGGGAGAGCGGCGGGATGTACCAGACCATCGGCATCGTTCGGTACTCGGGATGCAGCGGCAGCGCGACCTCGTACTGCATGAGCTTCCAGATCGGGCTGCGCTGGGCCGCCTCGATCCAGTCCTCCGGGATCCCACCGGCCCGCGCTCCCTCGATCACCGCGGGGTCGTGCGGGTCGAGGATGATGTCGCGCTGCGCCTGCAGCAGAGCCTTGTCGTCTTCGACGGATGCGGCCTCCGCCACGCGGTCCGCGTCGTACAGCACGAGCCCGAGGTAGCGCAGGCGACCGACGCAGGTCTCCGAGCACACGGTCGGCAGGCCGACCTCGATGCGCGGGTAGCAGAAGGTGCACTTCTCCGCCTTGCCCGTGCGGTGGTTGAAGTAGACCTTCTTGTACGGGCATCCGGAGACGCACATGCGCCAGCCGCGACACTGATCCTGGTCGACGAGCACGATGCCGTCCTCGGCGCGCTTGTACATCGCGCCCGAAGGGCAGGATGCGACGCATGACGGGTTCAGGCAGTGCTCGCAGATGCGCGGGAGGTAGAACATGAAGGCCTTCTCGAACTCCGCCTGCACCTCCTCGCTCATCTTCTTGAGGATCGGGTCGTTCTGCATCGTCTCGAGCGAGCCGCCGAGGTTGTCGTCCCAGTTGGCCGACCACGAGATCTTCATGTCCTCGCCCGTCAGCAGGCTCTTGGGTCGGGCGACGGGCGTGTGCGCCGTACGCGGCGCGTTGATGAGCATGTCGTAGTCGTAGGTCCACGGCTCGTAGTAGTCGTGGATCTCGGGCAGCTTGGGGTTGGAGAAGATGCGGGCGAGCTTCGCGAGCCGACCGCCGCTGCGCAGCTTCAGCCGCCCGCGCTTGGTGCGCACCCAGCCGCCGCCCCACTTCTCCTGGTCTTCGTAGCCGCGCGGGTAGCCCACACCGGGACGCGTCTCGACGTTGTTGAACCAGACGTACTCCACGCCCGTGCGGTTCGTCCACGCCTGCTTGCAGGTGACCGAGCAGGTATGACATCCGATGCACTTGTCGAGGTTCATGATCATCGACATCTGAGCCATGACGCGCATCAGTACTCCACCTCCTGGCTGCGGCGGCGGATCGTCGTGATCTCGTCGCGTTGGTTCCCGGTGGGCCCCAAGTAGTTGAACGCCCACGCGAGTTGCGCATAGCCGCCGATGAGGTGGCTCGGTTTCAGCAGGATGCGGGTGAGCGAGTTGTGGATGCCGCCGCGCTGTCCGCTCGTCTCGGCGATCGGCACATCCACCGTGCGGTCCTTCGCGTGGTACATGAACACCGTGCCCTCGGGCATCCGGTGCGACACGATCGCGCGCGCCACGACGACGCCGTTGCGGTTGTAGGCCTCGATCCAGTCGTTGTCGCGCACGTCGACCTTGCGGGCGTCCTCCGCGCTCATCCAGATCGTGGGGCCGCCGCGGCTGAGCGAGAGCATGAAGAGGTTGTCCTGATACTCCGAGTGGATCGACCACTTGGAGTGCGGCGTGAGGTAGCGCACCGTCACCTCGGTCTGCTGGGGCGCGTACGGGCCGCCGATCCGCCGGGTCGTGCCCGGACGCTCGTCGCCGAACAGGCGCTGCATATCGAGCGGCGGCCGGAAGGTCGGCAGGTTCTCGCCGAGATCCTCCATCCAGTCGTGGTCGAGGTAGAAGTGCTGACGACCGGTGAGGGTGTGCCAGGGCTTCAGATGCTCCACGTTGATCGCGAAAGCCGTGTAGCGCCGTCCGCCGTGCTCCGAACCCGACCATTCCGGCGAGGTGATGACGCTGCGCGGCTGCACCTGCACATCCGCGAAGCTGATGTGCGCACCCTCGTGGTCTTCGGCGAGGTGCGCCATGCGCTGCCCGGTGCGCTTCTCGAGCTGGCGGAAGCCCTGCACCGCGAGACGGCCATTGCTCGTGCCGGAGAAGGCGAGGATCATCTCGCACGCCCGCTTGTCGGTGTCGAGCCGCACGGAGCCGGCGAACGGCCCGGATGCCACGACGCCGTTCAGCCGCTTCAGCCGCTCGATCTCCTCGTCGGGGTGGTAGGTGACCGCCTTCGTCGTCATTCCGAGCTTCGCCGTGAGCGGGCCGAGCGACCTCCACTTCTCGGCGAGATTCGGGTAGTCGCGCTCCACGACGAGGAGCTTCGCCATCGTCTGACCCGGGATGAGCGGCAGGTCATCCCGCGGAGCGCCGTGGGGTGTCGCCATGACATCAGCGGTGTCGTGCTGCAGAGGCGAGGCAACGATGTCGCGCCGCACGCCGAGGTGGGTGCGTGCGAGTCTGCTGACCTGCTCGGCGAGCGCACCGAAGATGTCGAAGTCGGTGCGTGTCTGCCACGGCGGGTTGATCGCGGGCGAGAACGAGTGGATGAAGGGATGCATGTCGGTGGACGACAGGTCGTATTTCTCGTACCAGGTCGCGGCCGGAAGCACGAGGTCGCTGAACAGGGTCGTGCTGGTCATGCGGAAGTCGGCCGTCATGAGCAGGTCGAGCTTGCCGATCGGGGCGTCGTCGCGCCACCGGATGTCGCGCGGGCGCGCCCCCTCGGGGGTTTCGCTCGCGCGGATGGCCGAGTCGGTTCCCAGGAGGTGCTTGAGGAAGTACTCATTGCCCTTGCCGGAGGAGCCCAATACGTTCGCGCGCCAGATGTCGATCACGCGCGGGAAGTTCTCCGGCGCATCCGGGTCCTCGACGGCGTAGCCGAGAGATCCGTCGGTGAGGCTGTCGACGACGTGCTGCACGGGGTCCTTGCCGGCGGCCTCGGCCTCGTCGCAGAGATCGAGCGGATTGCGCGAGAAGGTCGGATACGCGGGCATCCAGCCGCGCTTCACGGACTCCACGAGGCAGTCGGCCGTCGTGCGCCCCGCGAACACCCCGCGCGCGAGCGGTGAGGCCAGCTGATCTGCCGGGAGCCCGTCGTAGCGCCACTGGTCGGAGGCGAGATACCAGAACGCCGTTCCGATGTTCTGACGCGGCGGCCGATTCCAGTCGGCGGCCGTGGCGTACTGCGAGTAGCCCGTGATGGGACGCACCTTCTCCTGGCCCACGTAGTGCGCCCATCCACCGCCGTTGACGCCCTGGCAGCCCGTCATCGTGGTGAGCGCGAGGAAGGTGCGGTAGATCGTGTCGGAGTGGAACCAGTGGTTGGTCCCCGCGCCCATGAGGATCATCGAGCGCCCGCCGGAGCGGTCTGCGTTGTCGGCGAACTCGCGCCCGAGACGGGCCGCCTGCTCGGCCGGCACGGAGGTGATCTCCTCCTGCCACGCGGGGGTGCCGGGAGTGCTCGGATCGTCGTAGCCGGTGGGCCATTCACCCGGCAGCCCCTCGCGCCCGACGCCGTACTGCGCCAGCAGCAGATCGAAGACGGTCGTGACGAGCTTGCCGGCGACGTGGCGCACCGGCACGCCCCGCACGACCACGCCCGATCCGCCCGCGTGCTCGGACCCGGGCTCGGGCGGGAGGTCGAAGCGCGGCAGGCGCACCTCGACCGACTCGTGGGTGTCGGCGAGATCGGCGACCGAGAGCGGGGGCACGACATCGCCCAGATCGAGGTTCCACGAGCCCTCGTCCTCGGGGGTGAAGCGGTGGCCGAGCGAGCCGTTCGGGACGACGGGCGCGCCCGTCTGATCCAGCAGCACGGTCTTGAAGTCGGCACGGGGGACGGCCGCCTGCTCCCCGCCGAGGTCGCTCGCGGTGAGGAACTTGCCCGCCACGAGCCCATCGCCGTGCGGCTCGAGAGTCACGAGGTAGGGGGCGTCGGTGAAGCGGCGCATGTAGTCCTCGAAGCGCGCGGTGCGCTTCTGCACGAAGTGCTCGGTGAGGATGACGTGCCCCATCGCGAGGGCGAGCGCGGCATCGGTTCCCGGATGCGGGGCGACCCATTCGTCGGCGAACTTGGTGTTGTCGGTGTAGTCGGGCGAGACCGTCACGACCTTCTGCCCGCGGTAGCGCGCCTCCGCCATGAAGTGCGCATCCGGGGTGCGGGTGACCGGCACGTTCGACCCCCACATGATGAGGTAGCCCGCGTTCCACCAGTCGGCCGACTCGGGCACGTCGGTCTGGTCGCCGAAGACCTGCGGGCTCGCGACCGGCAGGTCGGCGTACCAGTCGTAGAACGACAGGATCGATCCGCCGAGCAGGTTGAGGAACCGTGCACCCGCGCCGTGCGAGACCATCGACATCGCCGGGATGGGCGAGAAGCCTGCTACCCGGTCGGGACCGTACGCCTTGACGGTGTAGACGTGGGCGGCAGCTGCGATCTCCATCGCCTCGTCCCACGTGGTGCGCACGAGGCCGCCCTTGCCGCGCACGCTCTTGTAGGCACGCGACTTCTCCGGGTCCTCGACGATCGACGCCCACGCATCGACGGGATCCGGATGCTCGCGCTTTGCCGCCCGGTAGAGCTCGGCGAGCGTGTCGCGGATGTACGGATACCGCACCCGCGTCGGCGAGTAGGTGTACCAGCTGAACGCGGCACCGCGCGGGCAGCCGCGGGGCTCGTACTCGGGAGAGTCGGGCCCCACCGAGGGGTAGTCGGTCTGCTGGGTCTCCCAGGTGATGATGCCGTCTTTGACGTACACCTTCCACGAGCACGATCCGGTGCAGTTCACGCCGTGCGTCGAACGCACGACCTTGTCGTGGGCCCAGCGATCGCGGTAGAAGACGTCGCCCGAACGACCCCCTTCGAGGAAGACCGACCGCAGGTCGGAGGAGACCTCGCCCCTCCGCAGGAACCTGCCCATCCCCACCAACGCGTCGGCGAGCGGCCCGTCGGTTGCCGGCTGCGTGTGCTTCTCGGGAGTCATCTGCGTCCCCTCAGTCGCGGTTGCCTCCACCCAAGCACCGAGTTGAGGGAAGCGCTACTGCAAGCGCCGGGTTTATTGCCTCGCATGCGGCCCTGCGCTGCGCGGAATAAAAACGCTCGAGGCCTGTGGCATCCCGGAGCGCGCCCGGTAATGTCGCGGCAACGACGACGGGAGTCCCACGATGACCAGCCCTTCATCCGCATCGGATCTGCGCGGCGGACTGCCCCAGGTTCTGCTGGCCACGCTCGCCTCCACCGTGGGCTTCTGGGCCTGGATGGTCATCTCGCCGCTGCAGGCGATCTACGCGTCCGAGATGGGGCTCGACCAGGGTCAGATCTCGCTCATGCTCGCGACGCCCGTGCTCGTCGGCGCCCTCGGCCGTATCGTCGTGGGCGCCATGACCGACCGCTTCGGGGGGCGGCGGATGTTCGCCCTCGTGCTGGTGGTGTCGGTGCCGGCCGTGCTGCTCGTGGCACTGGCCGGCAGCATCCGCAGCTTCCCGCTGTTGCTGCTGGGTGGCCTGATGCTGGGCATCGCGGGCACGATCTTCGCCGCGGGCGTGCCGTTCTCCAGCGCCTGGTTCCCGCCGAGCCGCCGCGGGTTCGCGAACGGCGTGTTCGGCATGGGCATGATCGGAACGGCCGTGTCGGCGTTCGCGACCCCGCGTCTCGCGGCGGGGATCGGCTACCTGCCGACCCACCTGCTGATCGCGGGCGTCATGGTCGCGATGGCTGTGATCGTGTGGCTCTTCATGCGCGACTCGCCCGCCTGGACCCCGAGCCGTGAGCCGCTCATCCCGAAGGTCATGGGTGCGCTGCGGCTGCCGGTGACCTGGCAGATGTCGTTCCTCTACGCGATCGTGTTCGGCGGCTTCGTGGCCTTCGCGACGTTCCTGCCGAAGTACCTGACCACGATCTACGCCGACGAGGTGGACCCCGTGGGAGCGGGCACCCGCACAGCCCTCTTCGCGGCCTCCGCGGTGATCGCCCGCCCGATCGGCGGTGTGCTCGCCGACCGATTCGGGCCGAAGGTCATCTCGCTCATCTCCCTCGCCGGAATCGTCTCGGCCGCCTACGTCGTCGGGCAGGAGCCACCCGAGGGCGTGCTCACGGGGGCGACGTTCCTGCTGATGGCCGCGGCCATGGGGCTCGGCATGGGCGCGGTGTTCGCGTGGGTCGGGCCCTCGACCCCGCCCGACAAGGTCGGTGCCGTCACGGGCGTCGTCGCCGCGGCGGGTGGTCTCGGCGGCTACTTCCCCCCGCTCGTGATGGGGGCGACGTACAACGTCGAGAGCAACTCGTACGCCCTGGGGCTGTGGTTGCTCGTGCTCGTAGGGGCAGGTGCCCTCGTGGTGGCGGGGATGCTGCGCGACACCCAGAAGCGCTGATCAGGAGCCGGATGCCGATCCCGGCTCGGAGGCATCCCTCTCCTCCGCGTCGAGGCCGAGGTGCACGCGGCAGAGTTCATGCGTGAGCCGGGGTTCGAGGAGCGTGAGCCGCACCGGACCGGGCACCTGACCGAGCGTGTCGCTGATGAGGCGCGCGTGGACTCGGCAGACGAGCTCCTGCTCGCCGTCGACGATCGCGAGGTACGGACACGGCGTCAGATCGATCCGGCGCCCCGCGTCGTCCAGCTCCGGCTCGAATCCCGAGTCGTCGAGGTGCTCGTAGAGGGTGTCGATCTGGTGCAGGGCGTCATCGTCGAGGCCGGGCGCGGCCGCCTCGGCGTTCATCCTGCGCAGCAGATCGCCGTGACGCGCCGCCTGCTCCACTCGACGAGCGGCTTCCGCGTTGGACTCGGGCCGACGCACGGGGTGGTAGCTCTCCGGGGGGCGCCCGCGCGTGCCGACATGCCGCGTCCGATGCGTCACGAGCCCCTCGGCCTCGAGCACGAGGAGATGATCGCGCACGGTGTTCTCGTGCAGCCCCGTGCGCTCCGCGAGTTCGCGCAGCAGCACGCCGGGCTCGGCCTGGATCTCGGCGAGCAGGCGCAATCTGCTGGGCTGGGTGAGTCCGCGGAAGTCCTCGGTGCGCCGGGCCATAGCCCGATTATCACCGACGCATCCCCGCCCGGCCCAGACCTTGGTCCCGTATCGTGAGCCGCGTGAGCTATCGCGCCGTCGTGGTGACCGTCTCCGATCGGTCTGCCCGCGGCGAGCGTGCGGATGCGGCGGGACCCGCCGCGGTCGAAGCCCTGCGTTCCGCCGGTTTCGCGTGCGATGCCGCACGCATCGTGCCCGACGGTGCGGCATCCGTGTCGGGGGCGCTGCGCGCGGCCCTCGGCGACGGCGCCCGACTGGTCGTCACCACCGGCGGCACCGGGGTGGCACCGCGCGACGCGACGCCGGAGGGCACGCTGCCGCTGTTGTCCCGAGCGCTGCCCGGCATTCCTGAGGAGCTGCGACGGCTGGGTGCTGCCGAGGCGCCAGGTGGCCTGCTCTCACGCGGCGTCGCGGGCGTCGTGGATGCGGGCGAGCTCAGCTCGGAGGGAGCCCTCATCGTCAACCTGCCCGGATCGCCCCGAGCGGTCGTGTCGGGCATGCCGCTCGTGCTCGGGCTCGCGCGCCACGTCCTCGAGCAGCTCGGGGGAGGAGACCACGCATGACCGTGAGATGGGCGCGGATCACGACCGATCCCGTGTCGCTCGACGACCACCTCGCGGCCGTGGACGATGCGGCGATGGGCGCCGAAGTGAGCTTCGTCGGGCGCGTACGCGATCACGATCCGGACGCGACCGCCCGGGTCGTCGCACTCGAGTACACGGCGCATCCCGACGCGGAACAGGCGCTGCGGGGGATCGCGGAGCGCGCCATCGGCGCGAGCGACGCGATCGTTGCCGTCTCGCATCGCATCGGGCGGCTCGACGTGGGCGAGGCCGCCGTCGTGATCGCCGTGGCTGCGGCGCACCGCGGCGAGGCCTTCGAGGTGTGCCGCGCCCTGATCGAGGCGATCAAGGCCGAACTGCCCGTGTGGAAGCGTCAGGTGGACGCGGATGGCGCTTCCGCGTGGAAGGGCATGGGCGGCTGAGCTCTGCCGCCGCAGCTCACCCTCCCGCGAAGGGCGGAAGCACGTCGACGAGCGTGTCGGCGCCGAGGGGGTGCGCGTCGTCGGCACGCACCCCGTCGACGAGCACCGCACAGCGCGGCAGCACCCCGACGAGACCCGGGTGCGCCGCGAGCAGCGCGGCACGCAACTCGCCGAGGGTCGTCTCGCTGCGATCCTGGTGGTCGACCCCCACCGCTTCCTCCGCCGCTGCGAAGAATCGCACGCGCGCCATCACGCCTGCCAGCTGTGCGCGCGCCGCACGACGGCGTCCACCGCCGCACTGACGTCGTCGGGCGAGCCTCCCGCGCGCCCCGCTGCGAGGCCGGCGGCGAAGGCGCTGAGCGGCGCCGCGGGTCGGGCGACGTCGGACGCCACATCCCGGGCCAGATCGAGGATGCGCGTGATCGGAAGCGGATCGGGCAGCGCCAGCTCGGCCTGCAACGCCGCTGCCCACGCCTCGAGCGCCTCCGGGGGCAGTGTGCGGGGCGAATCGCTCATGGGTGCTCCAGCCTTCCCGCGCGGGTGCGCGCCTCTTCCAGATCCTGCCAGGTGTCGATGTCGTGCACGATCTCCGTCGCCGCGGGCACGTGGACGAGCGTGAGGCGGGCGAGCAGCGCACGCAGCGAAGCATCCCGACCGGCGTCGGGCAGCGAGGCGGCTGCTCGACGAAGTGCCTCCGCCCGGTACAGCCCTGCGAGCCACTGCGGGCGGCCGGCCCCGTCGACGAGACACGCGCCGTCCGCGTCCGCGGGGATCTCGGCTGCGCGCAGCGCCGCGACGGCGGCGTCCGGATGCGAGAGGTCGCAGGCGAGCAGGAACGCTTGTCGCGGCACGACGCCGCGCGCGTCCCACGCGGTCAGGGCGACGACCACTGCCGCGGCGGGGCCGGCGAACGGCGGATCCTCGCGCACCCAGTCGACGTCGAGGCCTGCATCGAGCACCTCCGCGACGACGGTCACCGGCGCGCACCCTTGCACCGCGGCGACCGCGTGATGCAGCAGGGCGTCGCCGCCGACCTCGAGCAGCGGCTTCGTGACGCCGCCCATGCGCGTGGCGCGTCCGCCCGCGAGCAGGATCGCGCCGGTGCCGTCCGCCGGCGGGTGGGTCATCCCTCGCCCGGGCGGGTCCAGTCGCCGCTCTTCCCGCCGGTCTTGCGCACGAGCCGCACGTTCTCGATCGCGGTGGACTTGTCGAGGCCCTTCACCATGTCGACGATCGCGAGCGCTGCGACCGTCACTGCCGTGAGCGCCTCCATCTCGACTCCCGTGCGATCCGCCGTGCGCACGGTGGCCTCGAGTTCGACGCCGGTATCGACTACGGCGAGCTCGAGGCTCGCGCCGTGCACGCCGATCACATGGGCGAGCGGCAGCAGCTCGGGTGTGCGCTTGGCGGCCTGGATGCCCGCGATGCGCGCGACCGCGAGTACGTCGCCCTTGGGCACGGTGCCCTCCCGCAGCGCCGTCACGATGTGCGGAGCGCAGCGTACGAGTCCCCGCGCGGTCGCCGAGCGCACCGTCGGCTGCTTCTCGGTCACGTCGACCATGCGGGCGTGGCCTGCGGCGTCCAGGTGCGTGAAGTTCATGTCATCAGCATGACAGCGACGAGGTCGCCGAGGTCGACGCGGTCGGTCTCGGCGGGCACGACGGCCCACGCCTCTGCACGCGCGAGACCGCCGGCGAAATGGGATGCCGAGCCCCCGGGTCCGGCCGGCGCGACCGTCCACCGCTCGGGATCACCGCGATCGATCACCGCGGGAAGGTACTGGCGACGCGCGGGGGGAGGAGTCCAGGGCGCCGCGGCCGGAAGAGAGACGACGGGCCGGTCGAGCTGGGTGCGACCCTGGAGGGCGAGCAGAGCCGGGCGCACGAAGACCTCGAACGAGACCGCAGCGCTCACCGGGTTACCGGGGAGTCCGAAGAGCAGGATGCCGTCGTCGCTCACCCCGAAACCCTGCGGCTTGCCCGGCTGCATCGCGATGCGGGCGAACTCCATCCACCTGCCCAGGGTGTTCTTGACGGGTTCGTAGGCGCCGGCGCTGACGCCTCCCGTGAACACCACGAGGTCGGCGCCCGCCGAGCTCGCCGCGGCGAGCGCGCGAAGGGCTCCGTCGCCCTCGTCCGCCACGGTCATGCGCAGCACGACCTCGCCGTCTGCCTCGGCGACGAGCCCGGTGATCAGTTCGCTGTTGGACTCCGGGATCTGCCCGCGGCCGAGAGCGGACCCGGGGGCGACGAGCTCGGAGCCCGTCGACACGACGGCGACGCGCGGAGGGCGCCGCACCGTCAGGTGCGCGACACCGGCGGCAGCCGCCGCGGCGAGTTGCCACGGGCCGAGCCGCACGCCGCCGGGCAGCAGCTCCCCGCCGACGGCGGCGTCCTCACCGCGACGTCGCACATGCGCGCCCGCGCGCCGCGGCGCGTGGCGCACCGCGATCGACTCCAGGGAGTCGGCGAGACCGCCGGCGGTGTCCTCGAAGGGCACGACGGTGTCGGCCGCACGGGGCACGGGCGCCCCCGTCATGATGCGCACGGCCTCACCGGCCGCGAGCGCGGGATCCAGGCCGCTGCCCGCGGGTAGATCGGCGACGACCCGCAACGCGACGGGCGCATCGGGCGTCGCTGCCGCGACATCCGCGTACCGCACGGCGAAACCGTCCATGGCGGAGTTGTCGAAGAGTGGGATGTCGACCGCCGCCCGCAGAGGACCGGCGAGCGTGCGGCCTGCCGCGCCGGCGAGCGGAAGGCTCACCGTCTCGAGTGCGGAGACGTGCGCGAGCACGCGGGCGCGCTGCTCCTCGACCGTGCGCAAGGCGCTCACCATGCGGAGGCTCCGGCGCGGGCGTCATCGAGCAGCTCGGGCCAGGCGGCGAGACCGCCGGCGAGCACCCCGGCTTCGAGGCCGGCGCCCGCGAGCGCCTCAGCGGCCGTGCGCGCGCGCACGCCGTGGGCGCACATCACGACGACCGGACCGGCACCGACCAGCGTGGGATCCGCGAGCAGCCGACCGAGGGGGACGAGCAGCGAGCCGTCGACCGTGCCCTGCGCCGTCTCCCAGGGTTCGCGCACGTCGAGCAGGGTCGCACCCGCTTGCCGTGCCAGAAGCGCCTCCGATGCCGTCAGCTGGCGCGGCGTTGCGGACGCGGCGGTGGGAGCCGACATCCCTACGTGAAGGGAGGAGGAGCGCAACGTCACCTCGCTCTGCCGCCCGCGCAGCGCATCCAGCACGAGCACGCGACCGAGCAGTGATTCACCGACTCCCGTGAGCAGCTTGATGGCCTCTGTCGCGAGAAGCGATCCGACCTGGAGGCAGAAGGCGCCGAGCACACCGACGTCGCTGCAGCTGGGGAGCTCTCCGACGCTGCCCTCGGGATAGAGATCGGCGAGTCGTACCGCGGGCGCTCCGGCGGGCGGATCCGACCAGAAGACCGTCACCTGGGCGTCGAAACCCTGCACCGTACCCCACACGAGCGGGATGCCGAGCGCCTCGCAGGCGCCCGCGACGGCGAGGCGCGTCTCGAAGGTGTCGGTTCCGTCGATCACGAGATGGGCCCCCGCGAGCAGGCGCTCTGCATTGTGCGCCTCGAGCCGTTCACCGACGGCATGCACGACGGTCTCGGGCGAGAGCTCCGCGGCCACGCGCACCGCGGATGCCGTCTTGGCGCGGCCCGCGTCGGCCATGCGGTGGATGACCTGCCGATGCAGGTTGCTCACCTCCACGATGTCGTCGTCGATGATCGTGAGCGTTCCGACGCCCGCGGCCGCGAGCGCCAGGACGACGGGGGAGCCGAGACCACCCGCGCCCACCACGGCGACATGCCCCGCGCGCAGACGACGTTGGGCGAGTTCCCTGAACCCGGCGAGACGGGTGTGGCGCGCCGTGCGGCGGCGCTCGGCATCCGTCAGGGTGTCGACGGGGTCGACGAGGGGCGGCAGCGGCATGGGGTCAGGCTACGCCGCCCACCGCACGCGCCTGGCCGGGGAAACCGCGGATGCGGATAAACCAGGTTACAGACCCCACATCCGCGGAGTAATCTCGCGGTATGCCGAGCTATCGCATCAGGGAAGCCGCCCGGCTGCTCGGTGTGAGCGACGACACCGTCCGTCGCTGGATCGACCGCGGTGTGCTCCCCACGACCGGTGCGTCGCCCGTCGAGGTCCCCGGCGACGCACTCGCCGCGCAGGCGGTCGAGCACGCCCGGGTGACGGCCGATCCTACGGACGTGCTCTCGAGCGCCCGCAATCGTTTCACCGGGCTCGTGACGCGAGTGACGCTCGACGGAGTGATGGCGCAGGTCGACATCCAGGCCGGACCGCATCGCGTCGTCTCGCTCATGTCGGCGGAGGCCGTGCAGGAACTGGGACTCGAGGTCGGATCGCTCGCGGTCGCCGTGGTGAAGGCGACGACCGTCATCGTCGAGACGCCGCGTGGCTGAGGTGTCCGGACGCCGGTCCGCAGCGGCGCTCGTGCTCGTGGCAGCCGCGTTGAGCGGCTGCGTGCCGGGCGCCTCAGCAGGCGAGGGTGCGCGCGAGCAGCTGACCGTCTACGCCGCAGCCTCCCTGCTCGGCGCCTTCGACGAGATCGCCACCGCCTTCGCCGACGAGCACCCCGAGATCGTGGTGAATCCGATCGTCGCCGAGGGGTCGAACACGCTCGTGACACAGCTCATCGCGGGTGCGCCGGCCGACGTCTTCGCCTCTGCGGACGAGTCCACGATGGCGCGCGCGGCCGACGCGGGTCTCGTGGGGGAGGCCACCGTGTTCGCGAGCAACACCCTCGTGATCGCGGTGCCCGCGGGCAACCCGGCCCGCATCCGTACACCGGTCGACCTCGCAGGCGCCGACGTGACCCTCGTGCTGTGCGCGAGCGAGGTCCCCTGCGGGTCGGCATCCCGGGAGCTGCTGACGGCATGGGGAGTCGAGGTCGTGCCCGCCAGTCTCGAGCAGAACGTGAGCGCGGTGCTCACCAAGGTCGCCGCAGGCGAGGCCGACGCCGGACTCGTGTATCGCACTGATGTGCAAGGGCGCGACGATGTCGAGAGCATCGTCCCTCCCGGTGCCGAGGCCGTCGTCAACCGGTATCCGATCGCGGCTCTCACGGGATCCGCGCATCCGGATGCGGCGGCCGCCTTCGTCGCATTCGTCGCGGGTGAGAGCGGGCAGCGGCTGCTCGCGAAGCACGGGTTCGGGGCCCCGTGACCGGCGGAATGCTTCCCCGTGTGCTCGCCGTGCCGGCGGTCATCGGGCTCGCATTGCTCGCGCTGCCGCTCGTCGCGCTCGTGACGCGGGTCGACTGGGAGAGTCTGGCCGTCGACATCACCTCGCCCGCCGCGCTCTCGGCGCTCGGTCTCTCGCTCTCCACGGCTCTCGTGGCGACGCTCGTCTGCGTCGTGCTCGGCGTGCCCTTCGCTCTCATCATCGCCCGCGCGAGCGCCCGCACCTCGGCCGTGCTGCGCGCGATCGTCACCGTCCCGCTCGTGCTGCCACCGATGGTGGGTGGAGTCGCCCTGCTGCTGCTGTTCGGCCGGCAGGGACTCCTGGGCGGAGTTCTCGAGGCGTGGTGGGGTGTGCGCATCCCGTTCACGACCGCCGCCGTCGTGCTTGCGCAGGTGTTCGTGGCGTTGCCCTTCCTCGTGCTCGCGCTCGAGGGTGCGCTGCGTGCGCGCGGCACCGACTTCGAGCGGACCGCCGCCACCCTCGGGGCGGGACGCTGGCGCACCCTCACGCGCGTCACGCTGCCGCTCGCCGCTCCCGGGCTCGTCGTGGGCGTCGTGCTCTGCTTCGCACGGGCGATCGGGGAGTTCGGTGCGACCGCGTTGTTCGCCGGCAACGCACCCGGGGTAACCCAGACGATGCCGCTCGCGATCTACACGGCCGTCAACGGCGCGGGCGTCGCGCAGGGCCCCGCCCTCGCCCTCGCCCTGCTGCTGCTGGTCACCGCGGTCGCCGTGCTGCTGCTCGTGCGCGGCTGGCGCACCGAGCGGGTACCGTCGGCGGAGCCGCACCGATGACTGGCGAGGTGCTGGATGCCCACGTCGTCATCGAGCGGCGCGGCTTCCGGCTCGACGTGACCCTGACGCTCGCGGCGGGCGAGGTAGCGGCCGTCATGGGCCCGAGCGGCGCGGGGAAGTCGACGCTCCTCGCGGGAATCGCGGGGCTCGCAGGGATGCGACACGGCCACGTGCGCATCGACGGCGCCGAGGTCTCCGGGGCGCGCCCGGCACCGCCCCACCGCCGGGGCGTGGTGCTGCTCGGCCAGGAGGCCCGGCTGTTCCCGCACCTGACGGCGGCCGACAACATCGCCTTCGGGATGCGCGCGCACGGCATGCCCCGCGTCGCCGCGCGCGCCCAGGCGCAGGAGTGGCTGTGCCGCGTGGGGCTCGACGAGTTCGGCGCCCGGCGCCCCGGCGAGCTCTCCGGCGGACAGCAGCAGCGCATCGCCCTCGCCCGCGCCCTCGCCACGGGACCGCGCGTGCTGCTGCTCGACGAGCCGCTCACCGCGCTCGACCCGCAGACGGCGGGCGAGGTGCGCACCGTGCTCGCCGAGCAGTTGCGCATGACGGGTGCGACCGCCCTCGTCGTGACCCATGACGCACTGGACGCGGCCTCGCTCTCGTCCCGGCTCCTCATCCTCGAGGACGGCGTCATCACCCAGTCGGGAGCCGTGCGCGAGGTACTGACGGCTCCGGCGACCCGGTTCGCGGCCGCCGCGGCCGGCACGAACCGGCTCCTCGGCGCCGCCCGGGGCGGTCGCTGGGTGATCCCTACGGGCCAGGGGACCGTCGAGCTCACGACCGCCGACCCGGAGTCGCTCAGAGCCGCCTCACGCGAGGGCGCCCAGCTCGCGGCGTTCGTGCGGCCTTCCGCGGTCGCGCTCGAGCCTCTCGAGGCCGGAGCGCGCCCGCCGGGGCCCGGGGAATGGGACGCCCGCATCGTCCGGCTCGATCACACGCTCGGCGGCGCACGGGTGCAGACCGCCGAGCCGTCCGTGTCGGCCGATGTCTCGGCGGATGCCGTGGCGGCCTGGGCGCTCGCGCCCGGGCGCCAGGTGCGACTGCGAGTGGACGCCACCGACGTCCGGTTCGCCGCAGTGGAGAAGGGGCCGGTTCCCGCGCACGAGTCGGTGCTCCGATAAACCCGGTGGCGCTCCGGCGTCGCGCGGGTAGCCTCGAGCCATGGGCGCGGTTCCGATCACCCTCGCCGTGCGGCAGGCCGTCGCGGTGGATCCGGTCGTGCACGATGCCCCCGGGTCGCCCCTCGTCGACACCCACGGTCGGGTGCACCGCGATCTGCGGATCTCCCTCACCGACCGCTGCTCGCTGCGCTGCACCTACTGCATGCCCGAGCAGGGGAACGAGTGGCTCGCGCGCACGAGCATCCTGACCATCGATGAGATCGTCCGGGTCGCGCGCGTCGCGGCGGAAGCCGGCATCTCGACCTTCCGGCTCACCGGCGGCGAGCCGCTGCTGCGCACGGATGTCGGCGAGATCGTGCGTCAGCTCGCCGCGCTCACGACGCCCGACGGCACCCCGGTCGAGATCGCCATGACCACGAACGGCATCCGGTTGCCCGCGTTCCTGCCGGAGCTCGTGGCGGCCGGACTCGCACGCCTGAACATCTCGATCGACACGCTGCGGCGCGACCGCTTCCACGACCTCACACGCCGCGACCGCCTCGACGACGTGCTCGCGGGCATCCGTGCCGCCGCAGCGAGCGAGCTGCGGCCACTCAAGCTCAACGCCGTCGCCATGCGCGGCGTCAACGACGACGAGCTCGTCGACCTCGTGGAGTTCGCCCTCGCCCACGACGCCGAGCTGCGCTTCATCGAGCAGATGCCGCTCGACGCGGGACACACCTGGTCGCGCGAGAATATGGTCACCCGGGAGGAGATCCTCGTGGCGCTCGGCCGACGCTGGCGGCTCGAGGCGGTGCCGGGGCGCGGGGGAGCACCCGCGGAGCGGTGGCGGATCGACGGGGGACCGAGGACGGTCGGGGTCATCGCCTCGGTCACCGCGCCCTTCTGCGGCAACTGCGACCGCCTGCGCCTCACCGCCGACGGCCAGCTGCGCAACTGCCTGTTCTCCACGAGCGAGTACGACCTGCTTCCCACGCTGCGCGGTCGGGACGGTGCCGAGGATCGCGATCGGCGCATCGACGCCGTGCTGCGTTCCTGCGTGCGCGGCAAGCTCGCCGGACACGCCATCGACGATCCCTCCTTCCTCCAGCCCGCGCGCGGCATGAACGCCATCGGCGGCTGACCGCCGCACTACCATCTCGGCACCCCGGGACGCCAGGGTCTTGTCCACAACGCCCCAGAGGAGTTGACTCGGGGCTGCCGGGTTACCACCCCCAAACGGGTCACATCCCTCAGGCCCGGCAGAACGGAGAGACCTCATGGGAATCCTCGGTTGGATCGTGCTCGGCCTCATCGCCGGCGCCATCGCGAAGCTCATCCTGCCCGGCCGGCAGGGCGGCGGATGGATCGTGACGCTGCTTCTCGGCGTCGTCGGTGCGTTGCTGGGCGGCTGGCTCGGCTCCGTGCTGTTCGGTGTCGGACTGGAGGAGTTCTGGTCGCTCCAGACCTGGCTGCTCGCCATCGGCGGCGCGATCGTCGTGCTGCTCATCTGGGGCCTCATCTTCGGCCGCCGACGGGTCTGATCGCCCGCACCAGAGCACGCATCGAGCGCCCGTCCCGGATGACCGGGGCGGGCGCTCCCGCGTACGGCGGATGGTCGGCGGCAGGTGACAGGATGACCGCGTGAGCAAGCAGGACGGCACGGGCAGGCAGGTGACCGTCACGCCCATCGACGATCCTGCGGCCCACATCATGCACGTCGACATGGACGCCTTCTTCGCATCCGTCGAATTGCTCGAGCGCCCCGAGCTCGTGGGCAAGCCGGTGATCGTCGGGCATGCCTCCGCCCGCTCCGTGGTGACCGCGGCGACCTATGAGGCGCGCCGCTACGGCGTCAACTCGGCGATGCCCATGGCCGTCGCCCTGCGCCGTTGCCCGCAGGCCATCGTGCTCGAACCGCACTTCGACCGCTACGCCCACTACTCCCGGCTCGTGATGCGCATCCTCGGCGAGGTGACCCCGCACGTCGAGCAGCTGAGCGTCGACGAGGCCTTCCTCGACGTCGCCGGCGCCCGGCGGCTGCTCGGCAACTCCTGGCAGATCGGCACCGCGCTGCGCGAACGCGTGTACTCCGAGACGGGTCTGCACTGCTCCGCGGGGGCGGCCGCCACGAAGTTCGTGGCGAAGCTCGCGTCGAGCCGGGCGAAACCCGACGGGCTGCTCGTCGTGCCGGAGGCCGCCACGCTCGACTTCCTGCATCCGCTGCCCGTCTCGGCCCTGTGGGGTGTCGGCGGGAAGAGCGAGGAGGTGCTCCTGCGCCTGGGCCTGCGCACGATCGGGGATGTCGCCCACGCGAGGGTCGAGATGCTGCGTCGGGCCATCGGCGATGCCGGGGCCGAGCGCCTCCACGAGTTGTCGTGGGGCCGCGACCCGCGCAGCGTCACGCCCGGACGCGAGGAGAAGTCGATCGGGCACGAGACGACTTTCGAGACGGACGTCACGGATGCCGTGCAGCTGCATCGCGTGCTGCTGCAGCTCGCGGACGGCGTCGGGCAGCGCCTGCGACGCGCGGGGGTTCTCGCGCGCACGATCGCGATCAAGCTGCGGTTCGCCGACTTCACCACCATCACCCGCTCACGCACGCTCGCCGAGCCGAGCGATGTGAGCCGGCGCATCTACGAGGCCGCTCGCGAGCTCTACGACAACACCAACACCTCGGCCCGCCCGGTGCGTCTCATCGGCGTGCGTGCGGAGCAGCTGGTCGGTGACGGCGGGTCCGCGCTCGGACTGTGGGACGACGACGAGGACTGGCGCGAGGCCGAGCAGACAGTCGACGCGATCACCGAGCGCTTCGGCGTCGGCGCGGTGCGCCCGGCCGCGCTGCTGAACCCCGCCATCCGCCGCCGCTTCGGCCACGGCGACGACTGAGCGTCGGCGACCGCGACTACGCTTGGGTCGAGTGAGCGAGGCGACGGGAGAGCGGGTGTTCCGCGCGACAGCCGCCGCCGAGCATCTTCCCCCGAGCTTCCCCGAGCGGGCCGCGTGGGGCACCGCGGGCAAGCTCCGAGCCTGGCAGGAGGAGGCGCTCACCGCCTACTTCGACCCGGAGGCGAGCGAAGCCGCTCGCCGCGACTTCCTCGTGGCCGCGACCCCCGGTGCCGGCAAGACGACCTTCGCCCTGCGGCTCGCATCCGAACTGCTGCAGCGCCGCATGGTCGACCGCATCACGGTCGTGGCCCCGACGGAGCACCTCAAGGTGCAGTGGGCGGACGCCGCGCATCGCGCCGGCATCCGGCTCGACCCGCGGTTCAGCAACCGGCACGGCCGCGAGTCGCGACAGTTCCACGGCGTCGTCGTCACCTACGCCCAGGTCGCGGTGCGGGCGAGCCTCCACCGCGAGCTCACGACCTCGGCCCGCACGCTCGTGATCCTCGACGAGGTGCACCACGCGGGTGACGCCCTCAGCTGGGGCGACGCCGTGCGCGAGGCCTTCGAGGGGGCCACCCGCCGCCTGTCGCTCACCGGCACCCCGTTCCGCAGCGACACCTCGCCCATCCCGTTCGTGCGCTACGCGCGCGACGAGCGTGGCGTCCGGCTCTCCCAGACCGACTACGCCTACGGCTACGGGCGCGCGCTGCGGGACGGCGTGGTGCGACCCGTCGTCTTCCTCAGCTACGCGGGCTCGATGCGCTGGCGCACCCGCGCAGGCGACGAGATGGAGGCCGCGCTCGGTCAGGACGACACGAAGGACGTGACGGCTCAGGCCTGGCGCACGGCCCTCGACCCCGGCGGCGACTGGATGCCCGCGGTGCTCTCGGCGGCCGACCGGCGCCTGCGCGAGGTACGACAGCACATCCCGGATGCCGGGGGGCTCGTGATCGCGACCGACCAGGCGGCCGCGCGCGCGTACGCGCGGATCCTCACCGACCTGACGGGCACGCCCCCCACCGTCGTGCTCTCAGACGACGAGGGCGCGGGGGAGCGCATCACCCACTTCGCCGAGGGCACACAGCGCTGGATGGTCGCGGTGCGCATGGTGTCGGAGGGCGTCGACGTCCCGCGGCTGTGCGTGGGGGTGTACGCGACGAGTGCCTCGACGCCGCTCTATTTCGCCCAGGCCATCGGGCGTTTCGTGCGCGCCCGCCGCCGCGGCGAGCTCGCGACCGTGTTCCTGCCGAGCGTGCCGGTGCTGCTGCGCCTCGGGGCCGAACTCGAGCGGGAACGCGATCACGCGCTCGATCGCGAGACGCCCGAAGGCGCACTGCTCGAGGATGCCCTCGTCGACGAGGCGAACCGACAGGAGGACGCCTCCGCCGAACTCGCCGAGGAGTTCGAATGGCAGGCCCTCGCCTCGATCGCGACCTTCGAGAAGGCCATGTTCGACGGGGAGGAGTACGGGGCCCTCGCCACGCCGGGCAGCCCCGAGGAATGGGACTTCATCGGCATCCCGGGGCTCCTCGACCCTGAGCAGGTATCGGAGCTGCTCAAGCACCGTCAACAGCGGCAGGCTCGCCGCGGCGAGGAGCGTCGGGAGCGCGGTGAGACCGACGATCAGCCGCAGCCCCTTCACCGCACCCTCACCGAGCAGCGCCGCCTGCTCAACAGCCTCGTCAGCATCCACGCCCGCGGCACCGGGCAGACCCATGCGCAGGTGCACGCGGAGGTGCGTCGGCTCTGCGGCGGCCCCGAGGTCGCGCGATGCACCGTGACCCAGCTGCAGGCCCGGATCGAACTGCTGCGTCGCCGCATCGGGTCTGCCTGACCCGGCCCCGCGCGCATGCGCCGCCGAGGGGCCCGCGCGGGTAGCGTTGAGGCATGTCCGACAGCCTCGAGAGCCTCCGCGCCGAGTACCAGTCATTGCGCGCCAAGGGCCTGTCCCTCGATCTCACCCGCGGCAAGCCCTCTGCGGCGCAGCTCGACCTCTCGAACGCCCTGCTCGACATCGACCTCGCCCACGACTACCGCGACGCCTCGGGAACGGATCTGCGCAACTACGGGGGCGGCGACGGGGTGCTCGAGCTGCGCGAGATCTTCGCGGAGCTGCTCGGCATCCCCGTCGAGCAGTTGCTCGCCGCGGGAAACGCGAGTCTCCAGCTCATGCACGACACGGTCGTCGACCTGCTCCTGCACGGCGCCCCGGGGGGTCAGCCGTGGAGCGGCCACGACGTGGCGTTCCTGTGCCCCGTGCCCGGCTACGACCGCCACTTCGCGATCACGCAGGCCCTCGGCATGCGGATGATCGCGGTGCCGTCTCAGGACGACGGTTCTCTCGACCTCGACGCGATCCAGAAGCACCTCGCCGACCCGGCGGTGCGCGGCATGTGGCTCGTGCCGATGTACGCGAACCCCACCGGGGCGGTCATCGATGAGGCGACCGCGCGTGCGCTCGTGGCGATGCCCGCCGCAGCGAGCGACTTCCGCATCTTCTGGGACAACGCCTACGCCGTGCACCACCTCACCGACGAGGAGCCCGCCGCCCTCGACGTCCTCGGATTCGCCGCCGAGGCGGGCAACCCCGACCGGGTGTTCGTGTTCGCCTCGACCTCGAAGATCACCCAGGCAGGCGCCGGCGTCTCGTTCTTCGCCTCGAGTCCTGCGAACATCGCGTGGCACAGGAAGCACGAGTCGGTGCGCACGATCGGGCCCGACAAGCTGTCCCAGCTGCGCCATGCCCGCTTCTTCGGCGACGCGGCGGGCGTGCGCGCGCTCATGCGCGCCCATCGCGAGCTGCTCGCGCCGAAGTTCGCGCTCGTCGACCGCATCCTGTCGGAACGGCTCTCGGGCCACGCCACGTGGACGAAGCCGAAGGGCGGTTACTTCGTGACGCTCACGGCCCCTGCACGCACGGCGACGCGGGCCGTCGAGCTCGCGAAGTCGATCGGCGTCGCGGTGACCCCGGCCGGCGCCGCGTTCCCCTACGGCGACGACCCGCATGACAGTGTCATCCGCATCGCGCCGTCGATGCCACCCGAGGCCGAGCTGGCGGCGGCGATCGAGGCCCTGTGCGTGTGCGTGCTGCTCGCCGAGGCGGAGCTCGCTGTGGGGGATCGGTAGCGCTACCGGAAGTCGCGTGAGCGGTGGGCGACGCCCGCGCGCAACGGCTCGATGGCATCCGCGAGCACGTTGACGACGCCCTCGCTCGAGCGCTCCAGGATGCCGCGCACGATCACGGCGGGCTCGTCGCGCGCGACGCGGCGGTGCCGTGCCCAGAATCCGGCGCCGCAGATGACGTTGACGAGGCCCGTCTCGTCTTCGAGGTTCATGAAGGTGATCCCGGATGCCGTTGCCGGCCGCTGCCGGTGCGTCACGAGCCCGGCGACCTCGATGCGGCGCCCGGACTCGGCCGTGCGCAGCTGCTCGGCGCTCAGCACCCCGCGGCCCGACAGACGCGACCGCAGGTGACGGACCGGGTGGTCGTCGGGCGAGATGCCCGTAGCCCAGAGGTCGGCGGAGAGGGTCTCGAACGCGGTCGGGTCGGTGAACAGGGGCGGCTGCACGGCCACGACCGTGCCCGGAAGGTACTCGGCGCGATCCTCGGCAGCCGAGCCCGCGCGCCACAGCGCCTCGCGCGTCGCGAGACCGAACGGCTCGAACGCCCCGGCCGTGGCGAGCGCCTCGAGTTGGGCGGTCGTGAGCCCCACGCGACGCACGAGATCCTCCATGCTGCGGAACGGCCCCTCCACCTCCCGCGCGGCGACGATGCGCGTCGCGAGCGGCATCCCGATGCCCCGCACGGCCGCGAGTCCCAGTCGAACGGCCGAACCGCCGTCGCGGCGGTGCTCGCGCGTGAGGTCGGGGGCGGCCGGATCGAAATCACCCGGATGCGGCTGCCGCCGGTCGCGGCACGCGTCGAGTCCCGTCGGGGCGGTCGGCGCGCCGTCCTCGAGCGGCTCGAGCCCGGCATCCGCCCCGGAGCGCAGGATGTCGGGACGCAGCACGCGCACCCCGTGCCGTCGGGCATCCGCGGCGAGCGAAGCGGCGGAGTAGAACCCCATCGGCTGCGCGCGCAGCAGGCCCGCGAGGAACGCGGCGGGGTAGTGCAGCTTGATCCATGAGCTCGCGTAGACCAGCAGCGCGAAGCTCAGGGAGTGGCTCTCGGCGAAGCCGAAGTTGGCGAAAGCCTGGATCTGCGCGTAGATCTGATCGGCGGCGTGACCGGTGAGCCCGTTCGAGGCCATGCCCTCATAGAGCTTCTCACGCAGCCGGTCGATGCGCTCGAGCCCGCGCTTGGACCCCATGGCCCGCCGCAGCAGGTCGGCATCCTCGCCCGAGCACTCGCCGACCGCCATCGCCATCTGCATGAGCTGCTCCTGGAACACCGGCACCCCGAGGGTGCGCTCGAGCACGGGCACGAGCTTCGGATGCGCGTAGACGATCGGCTCCCTGCCGAGCTTGCGGCGCACGAAGGGGTGCACGGCACCGCCCTGGATGGGGCCGGGCCGCACGAGCGCGATCTGCACGACGAGGTCGTAGAAGCTTCTCGGCTGCAGGCGCGGCAGCAACCCCATCTGCGCGCGCGACTCCACCTGGAACACGCCGATCGAGTCGGCGCGGCAGAGCATGTCGTAGACCGCCGGCTCCTCCTTGGGGATCGTCGCGAGCTCCCAGTGCTCACCCGTGGATTCCCGGATGAGGTCGAAGCAGTGCTGCAGTGCCGCGAGCATGCCGAGCCCCAGCAGGTCGAACTTCACGAGCCCCATCCAGGCGGCGTCGTCCTTGTCCCACTGGATGACGGTGCGGTCCTCCATGCGCGCATGCTCGATCGGCACGACCTCGCCGACCGGCCGCTCGGTGAGCACCATGCCGCCCGAGTGGATGCCGAGGTGCCGCGGGGCCTTGAGCAGCTCGCCGGCCAGCTCGAGCACGGGACGGGGGATATCGGAATCGGCCACGGCATCCGCCTCGAGGTTCCAGGCGTGCGCGTCGACCTGCTTCGACCAGGCGTCCTGCTGGCCGGGGCTGTAGCCGAGCGCCTTCGCCATGTCGCGCACGGCGTTCTTCGGCCGGTACTGGATCACGTTCGCCACCTGCGCTGCGTTGCGGCGCCCGTAGCGCTCATAGACCCACTGGATGACCTCCTCGCGGCGGTCGGAGTCGAAGTCGACGTCGATGTCGGGCTCCTCGTCGCGCAGGCTCGACAGGAAGCGCTCGAACGGCAGGCGGTAGGCGATCGCGTCGACGGCCGTGATGTTCAGCAGGTAGCAGACCGCGGAGTTGGCGGCAGATCCCCGCCCCTGGCACAGGATGCCGCGGCTGCGGGCGAAGGCCACGATGTCGTGCACGATGAGGAAGTAGCCCGGGAAGTCCTTCTTCTCGATGACCTCGAGCTCGGCCTCGATGCGCCGCCGATCGGCCTCGGCGAGCTCGGGGTAACGCGTGGGCACGGCGGCCCACACGAGCTCGCGCAGGTACGACATCGGGGTGTGCCCCTCGGGCACCTCCTGCTTCGGCAGTGCCGGCTTCGCGCGCCGCAGCGGGAACGCGAGCTCGGCCGCGAGCTCGAGCCCGTGCTCGATCGCGCCGGGGTAGCGCGCGAAGCGCTCGCGCATCTCCCGGCCCGAGCGCAGGTGCGCCCCGCCCGTTGCCGGCAGCCAGCCGTCGAGCTCGTCGAGGCTGCGGCGGGCCCGGACGGCCGCGACGGCGGCGGCGAGGTGCCGCCGGTCGGGGCTCGCGTAGTGCACGTTGCCCGTCGCGAGCACGGGGAGGCCCCGAGCTGATGCGAGGGCAGCGAGAGCGGCGTTGCGATCGGTGTCGAGGGGGTCGCCGTGGTCGATGAGCTCGACGTGCACCGCGTCGCGCCCGAACAGCGCGACGAGCTCGTCGAGGGCACGACCGGCGGCATCCGCACCCCCGGTCTCGAGCGCGCGCCGCACGGCGCCCTTGCGGCATCCCGTGAGCACCGCGAGATGCTGCCCCTCGCCGAGCACCGCGAGCTCGTCGAGGTCGTACACCGGGCGGCCCTTCTCGCCACCGCGCAGGTTCGCCTCGGTCATCGCGTGCGAGAGCCGGTGATAGCCCTCGAGTCCGCGCGCGAGCACGACGAGATGCTCGCCCTCCGGGTCGGGGTCGCCGTTCTGCGGGCCGGAGAGCCCGAGCGAGAGCTCGGCCCCGAAGACCGTCGCGACGCTCGAGCTCTCGGCCGCCTCGGCGAAGCGCACGAGGCCGGCGAAGGTGTCGTGGTCGACGAGCGCGAGGGCGCTGAGCCCGAGCCGCTCGGCCTCCTCGAGCAGTTCCTCGGGCGAGGAGGCGCCGTCGAGGAAGCTGAAGCTCGAGTGCGCGTGCAGCTCCGCATAGGGCACGGCATCCGGATCGCGCAGGAGTCGCGCAGGAGGCAGGTACGGCCCGCGCTTGCGCGAGAACGCGGGGCCGTCGCCACCGTCACGTGCGTCGTCGGGGCGACGCCCCGAGAGGGTGCGTTCGAGCTCGGACCACGGGATGGGCGGGTTGTTCCAGCCCATCAGTCGTAGCGCCCTTCAGCCCACCAGCCCTCGGCGTCGCGCACGAGCAGCCACGCGCTCCCGCTCGCGTCCACCGCCTGCACGCGATGCGCGGCGCGAGCCGTCGACGGGTCCCACCAGCGCTCCTCGAGCGGCCAGGGGCCGGCCCATGCCGTGAGATCGCGTCGCGTGCCGGTCTGCGACACGATGACGGCGGGGGCGGCGCTCACCCGGCCGCGCTCGTCGATCGTCACGGGGCGGCCACGCGCATCCTCGACGTGCAGCGGGCGCGGCATCTCGTAGACGGTCGCGGGAGGCGGGTCGGGCAACGCACCGGGCCACGGTCGGGTGCGCTCCCGACTCGCAGGTCCGGCGCCGCCCGCCCGATCGCCCCAGGGCACGAGCGTCTGCCGATCTGCGGGACGCCGACCGCCCGCGAGCTGTGGCGTGAGCACGCCCCGGTGCCCCACCATTCCCTGCACGCGCGAGAGCACGGAGTGCACGCGCTCATCGGGGCCTGTGCCCCACAGTCCCGCCTCGTGGGCGTGCACCGGATCGACGGCCTCGGGGCTCACCCGCACGCGCACGACGGGCGAGCGCAACGCCTCGGTGGCCTGCAGCTGCCACCGCACGCGATCCACGACCTCCGCCGGGGAGAACGAGCGCGGATGCAACCACACCCGCTCGTCGACCTCGCCACGTTCCCCCACGAGCTCGACCCGCAGCGCCGTGCAGACGAGCCGCTCGCCGAGCCGGGCGCGCACGAAGTCGTCGCACGCGGCGCGCACGCCGAAGGCGACCTCGTCGACCCGTTCCACGGCGGGCTCGAAATCGACGATCGCGTCGATGTCGCGCGGCGGGATGCGAGGTGTCGCCGGACGCGGATCCCGCCCGCCCGCGAGGGCGTGCAATCGAGCGCCCAACGGCCCGAAGCGCGCCGCGACATCCTGCTCGGCGAGCCCGGTGAAGTCGCCGAGGGTGCGGATGCCGAGCCGCGGAAGCAGCGACGCGAGCTCCGGATCGCCGAGAGTCGAGACGGGCAGCGGAGCGAGGAAGGCGGAGGTCTCGCCCGCGGGCACGATCCGCACGGCATCCGTGACACCTGCGCCATCGGCCCCGCTGCGCGCCGCGAGCTCGGCCGCGAAGAGGCCATCGGCGACCCCGGCGCGCGCGCCCGAGGCGCCATGCGACGCCGCGAGCCCCACGACCGTGCGGGCCGCCGCGAGCTCGCCCCCGTAATAGCGGGCCGGCCCGCGGGCCCGGATCGCGGCCGTGCCCGGCGAGAGCGGATGCCACCCCGGCAGCGCCTGCTCGAGGGCGGCGAGCACGGGCTCGAAGCTGCGCACGGCGATCGCCGGATCCTCCCGCTCGATGCGGAGGCCGGGGCAGCGCGCCTGGGCTTCGCGCTGCCGCATGTCGATGCGCACGCCCGCGGACCTCGCCGCGGCGGTGCAGGCCACGACGCGGCCGGCGGCGATGAGCGCGACGGGCGCATCCTCGGGAACCCGATGCTCACGCGCCTGCGCACGGGCAGCCCAATCGGGGACGTGCAGCACGAGAAGACGGGGGGCGGAGGCGGGCATGCTCCATTCTCGAACACATGTTCGAATGCGTCAACTCGCTCCCAGATTTCGCAACTCAGGAGAATCCGCGCGTATACGGTCCATCCAAGCCGCTTCGCCCGCATGGTTCCTGAGTTGCGAAAACCCGCCCGGATCGCAAGTCAGGAAAGGCCACGTGCGACGCGACGGAACACCCCGCAACGATGCGTTCCTCCTGAGTTGCGAAAGACCGCGCAACTCGTCAGCCGACGAGCTCGACCTCCGCCTCGATCACATCACCGGGCTCGACGCTCTCCGTTCGGCGCACCCGAGCCCCGAGCACGAGGCTGTAACGGCCCGACGCTGCAGGGAAGATCGAGGTCGACCAGCTCGTCGCACCGACGCGGGCCACGACCTTGACCGCGCCGAAGCCCGCCCGGGGAAGCGCATCCGCCCACTCATGGATCTCGGCCGAGGCATCCTCGGGCAGTTCGACGAAATACCACTCGTCGTGCACACGTGCCTCCCAGCGTCGCAACTCGGAGGCGAAGCGGTATCGCATGACGTCACCCTAGGCGGATCATCCGAGAGCACGCAGGCCGTCCTCGCGAGACTGCTCCTCGGCACGCCCGACGACGGGGGAGACCGCACCCGTCGCATCCGGAAGCCATAGCCGCCGCGAGCGGGTGCGCCCCTGCCACGCGGGCGAGCTCGATGCGATCGTCACCTGACGCGCGGCAAGATGCCCGAACCCTGCGCCGATCCCGGCCCAGTCGCTCTCGGTCACCGCGAGACGGGCCTGGGCGTGCGGCCAGGCCCGGGTCGACACGAGCACGCTCTCGCGCTGCCGCAATCGGGCCGCGAGCCGCCCTGCGGCCGCCTCGCCGATACGGGCGCGGGCGGGCGGCTGTACGAGCACGACCGCGACGGCGTCGACGAGCGCCGAGACGACGGCGAACCACTGCTCACCCGGGTGCGGCACGAGCACGAGACGCTCGAGGTCGAGACCGCCGGCCGCCGCCGCCTCGACCCCGAGATCCGGGACCCCGACGATCGCGCACCAGGCGCCGGCCCGGCTCGGCTCGCGCAGCAGCTCGAGAGCCAGCATCGTCGAGTCCTCGACGACGTAGCTGCCGCCCACTTCGAGCGCACCGCCGGGGAGCACCCCCGCGAGCGCCTCCGAGGTCGGCAGGGTGCGATCGGCGAGCCGGGTGCGCTGCATGCCGCGGATGCGGTCCTGCAGGCGCCGGATCTCATCCGCACGCGCCGTATCGAACATGTATTCGATGATACGTCGCCGCGCTGACGTCCGGCCAGGGCGGTGTCACAGGGGCAGCGTCGCCACCCAGCTGAACACCACGAACGCCACGATGTTCACCATGACCGTCACCCAGAACACGACCTGGAAGCTCATCTTGAGCGTCTTGTGCCGCGTCACCTGCTGCGCGATGATCGCCCCCGGCCAGCCGCACGCGAGCCCCATGGCGAGCAACGAGCCCTCGCTGAGCCGCCATCCGGCCGTCTCCGCTGCGCGCTTGTCGAGTGCATAGGCCACGAACGTCGCGAACGACATGCCCACGTAGAGGATCCACACCCAGAACGGGATCGGACGGATGAGCGCCACCACGAAGGCGATCCCGATGAACCCCAGCACGGCGAGGTAGCCGAGCCGACTCGCGCGCGGCGTGGGGGCGAGCAGCGGATGCGGCGCGGACTCGGGGGAGCGGGCGCGGGAGCGGTTCGGCGCGGGGGAGATGATGCTCGCGTGTCCGGCACGCGGCTTGCCCTCCGCCGAGAACTCGAGTTCGTACCCGATCTCGTCGCCGACGACGGGGCGCGGTGCGCCGTCGGGGAACGCCGAGATGTGCGCGAACACATCGGGACCGCCGACGGCCGGGGCGACGAAGCCGAATCCTCGTTCGTCGTTCCAGGTCGTCAGCACGCCCTTCATGCGCACGGGACCGGGTTTCATGGTGTTCGGATGCTACGTCCGCGATCTGCAGAACGTCACCCACGCGCGGCGCGTCGCGTACCCCGTCTCCTGGGGCAGACCTGTCCACCTACCCCCACGCCCCCCGTTACTTTCTTCGTAGCCGCTTGGTGAGCATGCTGGGCGGTGGCAGCCTGCCGGGCTCGGCATGATTGGTCCCCCCTGTCCTCGATGATCCGGGGGGGTGTTGTCACCGGCCCGGTTGGCGGTGGGTGATCGCTGATAGGGGCCAGGCCCGAGCACGCTCGAGGTCGTTCGTAACGTGGATGCCGAGACGCACCGTCGCAGCTGTCAGATGAGCGAGCGGAGGAGCAGTGGTCACACAGATCGAGAACTACGACCAGGTCGACGTGTTCGTCGGCCTCGACGTCGGCAAAGGCGAGCACCACGCGGTCGCCCTCGACCGCAGCGGGAAGAAGCTCCACGACCGACCCTTGCCCAACGACGAACGCCGACTCAGAGCGGTGCTCGCCGACTTGCAGCGGCACGGCATCGTGCTGTTGATCGTCGATCAGCCGGCAACGATCGGCGCGTTACCTGTCGCGGTAGCGCAGGCGGCCGGGGCGCTGGTCGGGTATCTCCCGGGGCTCGCGATGCGGCGCATCGCAGACCTGCATCCGGGCGAGGCGAAGACTGATGCGAGAGACGCGGCGATCATCGCGGAAACCGCACGGTCGATGCCGCACACGCTTCGCTCAATCCAGGTCACCGACGAGCAAGTCGCAGAACTCACCATGCTCTGCGGGTTCGACGACGACCTCGCTGCCCAGATCACCCAAGTCGGCAACCGCGTCCGAGGACTTCTGACGCAGATCCACCCGGCGTTGGAACGCGCCATCGGGCCGCGACTGGATCACCCCGCGATCCTCGACCTGCTGCAGCGCTGGCCGTCACCGGCTGAGTTGCGCGCTGCGGGCGAGAAGCGGATCGCGACGCGGATGCTGAAACTCGCGCCACGCAAGGGCAAGTACTGGGCGCACGACATCATCACCGCGCTCCGCGAGCAGACGGTTGTAGTCACCGGCACGAACGCGGCCGCACTCGTGCTCCCACGCCTCGCCGCGCAACTGGCAACACTGCGCCGGCAACGTGACGAGGTCGCAGCGGAGGTCGAGCGGCTGGTTGATAAACACCCTCTTCAGCCCGTCCTGACGAGCATGCCCGGAGTCGGCGTCAGGACAGCAGCCCGACTCCTAACTGAAGTCGCCTGCAAGCACTTCCCCAGCCGAGGGCACCTCGCCGCCTACGCCGGTCTCGCCCCCGTCACCCGAAGGTCCGGATCCTCGATCCGCGGCGAGTACTCGTCGCGCCGCGGCAACAAGACCCTGAAGAACACCATGTTCCTCTCGGCATTCGCCGCGCTGCGCGACCCCGACTCCCGCGCCTACTACGACCGCAAGATCGCCCAGGGAAAGCGCCACAACCAAGCGCTGCTTGCTCTCGCCCGACGACGATCCGACGTCCTCTACGCCATGCTCCGCGACGGCACCCTCTACCAACCTGTCGCAAGCCGGAGCGCCGCTTAGCGCCCTATCGCCTCGTCGACAGACGTTCCGCCGAGCAGAAGTTGCTCGGAACGCTCGATCCCGTTCTCGTACCAAACAAACTCGACAGTCGAACAGACCTCCGTGGGGGCAGGATCAAGCTCGCGTCGGCTGTCCTCGTGCGCTTCTGCCCAATCGGGTTCGGAAAGGGTGCTCGCGTAAACCAGTGACAGATGAAAGACCCATTCATCGAGCGGGAGCTCACCAATGCGGTAAAAATCCGTAGCGTCCAGCGCCGCCGTCAGGCTGGCGTACGCCTCGACAAGTGTTGGAGTCCGCTGCAAGCGGGCGATCAGCACTTGGAACGGCGGAGGAAACCCGTCGACGCCGTCGACTTGCAATCGAATAGCCGGCTGCTCGCTGGCCCAACGCACGAGAAGTTCTCGCAACGCGTCAACACGCTCGGGTTCATAGAAGCCGCGCAACGTGACGTGGCCCGTGTTCGGAAAAGAAACCGAATCAGGCAGCACACGTATGAGCGATTCTTGCTCGGTTTCGTAGAACGAGGCGACCCTACCTGCCGGACGCACCACAAGGTATTGCTGCCCGTTCAACGAATCGAGCAGTGAGGGATCCGTCATGAACGCTCGAACCATTCCGCACCCCTTTCGCGATGATTCGTCCGATGCTATTGCCGCATCCAGGTTCACCAAGCCCTCATTACGGCCGCCATTGCTGTCCAGCGTCGCGATGAACCCAACCCGCATGATGCGTCAGTTCTACTTGACGAACAACATAGGGGCACCCCCCCGCACAACACGAAGGCCCCCGACCAGGATGTCCTCCCGGTCAGGGGCCTTGCACTCGTGCGCGAGGGGGGACTTGAACCCCCACGCCCTATACGGGCACTAGCACCTCAAGCTAGCGCGTCTGCCAATTCCGCCACCCGCGCGAGTCCGGCACTCACGTGGAGCGCCGGAGATAGACCCTAGCACGCTTCCCAGACCCCTCACGAACCCATCCGACGGGTAGCGTGAGGGCATGGACGGCGCGCTCGAGGACACCGCCCGGATCGCCCGCGATCTCATCCGCTTCGACACCACGAACTGGGGCGGAGGGCGCGCGAAGGGGGAGACGGAGGCGGCCGGATACGTCGAGGCCGAGTTGCGTGCGCTCGGCCTCGAACCGCGTCTCTTCGACGCCGCCGAGCGGCGCACGAGCGTCGTCGCGCGCGTCGAGGGCACCGACCCCACGCGGCCCGCCCTCGTCGTGCACGGTCACCTCGACGTCGTGCCGGCCGATCCCGCGAACTGGAGCGTCGACCCCTTCGCCGGCGAGATCCGCGATGGGATGCTGTGGGGCCGTGGAGCCGTCGACATGAAGGACATGGACGCCATGATCCTCACGAGCCTCGGCGACATCCTGCGCTCGGGGCGACGCCCGGCGCGCGACCTCGTCGTGGCGTTCTTCGCCGACGAGGAGAACGGCGGGGTGTTCGGCTCGCAGCACCTCGTGCGCACGCAGCCGCAGCTGTTCGCGGGCGCGACCGAGGCCATCAGCGAGGTGGGCGGCTACTCTGTCGCCCTCGGGGGCCGGCGCGCCTATCTCCTGCAGACGGGGGAGAAGGCGCTGCTCTGGGTGCGTCTCGTGGCCCGTGGCACGGCCGCCCACGGCTCGCGCGTCATCCGCGACAACGCCATCACGAAGCTCGCCGAGGCGATCGCGCGCATCGGCCGGCACGAGTGGCCCGTGCAGCTGGGGCCCACGACGACCGCGATGCTCGACGGAATCCGGCGCCTGCTCGCCGTCGACGACGACGATCCGGTGGCCCTCATCGAGCGCACGGGCCTCGCGGCCGGCTTCCTGCGCAGCACCGTGCGCACGACCTCGAACCCGACCCTGCTCGAGGCCGGCTACAAGCACAATGTGATCCCGGATCGCGCGGAGGCGCTCGTCGACGTGCGCCCGTTCGCCGGGCAGGAGGAGGCGGTGCTGGCCGAGCTGCGCGAGATCGCAGGGCCCGACGTCGAGGTCGAGATCGTGCACCTCGATGTGGGGCTCGAGAATCCGTTCTCCGGCGCGCTCGTCGAGGGGATGGTGCGTGCGCTCGAACGCCACGACCCCGACGCGGAGGTGCTGCCGTATCTGCTCTCGGGCGGCACCGACAACAAGGCGCTCAGCGAACTCGGGATCGCCGGCTACGGCTTCGCGCCGCTGCGGCTCGGCCCCGGACTCGACTTCCCGGCCATGTTCCACGGCGTCGACGAGCGCGTGCCGCTCGAGGCACTCGCCTTCGGGCGCGCCGTGCTCACCGATTTCCTGCTCGAGGCCTGACAGAATCAGCCGGTGGATTTCCTCGAAGCGATCATCCTGGGTCTCATCCAGGGCCTCACCGAGTTCCTGCCGATCTCGTCGAGCGCGCACCTGCGCATCTTCGGCGACCTCGTGGGCTGGGGCGACCCCGGCGCGACCTTCACCGCGATCACACAGCTCGGCACCGAGACCGCGGTCCTGATCTACTTCTGGAAGGACATCACGCGCATCATCGGCAAGTGGTTCCGTTCCTTCGGCGGCGGGGGCGGCAAGCGCTCGAGCGGCGTGCAGAAGGGCGATCCGGATGTGCGGCTCGGCTGGCTCATCATCATCGGCACCGTGCCGATCGTGCTCGTCGGCTTCTTCCTCCAGGACACCATCCGCACGAGTCTGCGCTCGCTCTGGATCGTCGCGATCGTGCTCATCGCATTCGGCCTCCTGCTGTGGCTCGCCGATTGGCTGGGCCGCCGCACGAAGCCCATCGAGCAGATGAGCTACCGCGACGGCATCCTCGTCGGCCTCGCCCAGATGCTGGCGCTCATCCCGGGGGTGAGCCGTTCGGGTGCCTCGATCAGCGCGGGCCTCGCGCTCGGGTACACGCGTCCGGCAGCGGCGCGCTTCGCGTTCCTGCTCGCGGTGCCCGCGGTGTTCGGCTCCGGCCTCTACGAGACCTACACGGCGTTCACCTGCGAGGTGGGGGTGGATGCCGGATGCGGTGTCGGTTACGGCCTCGGCCCGACGATCGCGGCGACGGTCGTGGCGTTCGTCGTGGGCTTCGCGGTCATCGCGTTCCTCATGCGCTACCTCGAGACGCGCTCGTTCCTGCCGTTCGTGATCTATCGCATCCTGCTCGGCGGCGTTCTCATCGGCCTGCTCTCCACGGGCGTGCTCACCGCGTGACCGCCGGGCCCGCGCAGCGGGCACTACCGGCTGGTTGAGGAGCCCGCGCAGCGGGCGTCTCGAAACCAGCCACCGCAGGCGCCGGTTTCGAGACGCGGCTGCGCCGCTCCTCAACCGGCTGACGGTGCGCAGACACGACTACGCCGCTCCCGACGGGCCGAGCCGTCCTACGGCGTCGGCGGCTGGTCGCCGTCGCGTTTGCGCAGGTACTTCTCGAACTCCTCCGCGATCGCATCTCCCGAAGCCTCGGGGGAGTCGACGGTGTCGCGGGCCTGTTCGAGCTGCTCGATGTAGGCCGTCATGTCGTCGTCGTCGCTCGCGAGCTCGTCGATGCCGCGCTCCCAGGCGGCGGCGTCCTCCACGAGCGATCCGCGCTCGATACGCGCGTCGACGAAGTCCTCGAGTCGCTCGATGAGAGCGAGGGTGGCCTTCGGGGAGGGCGCGTTGTGCACGTAGTGGGGCACGGACGCCCAGATCGACACCGTCGGGATCCCAGCTCGCTCCGCGGCATCCCCGAGCACGGAGATGATGCCGACGGGCCCCTCATAGCTCGAGCGTTCGAGGTCGAAGCGCTCGCGCACCGAGGGGTTCTCGCTCGAGGCGAAGACGGCGATCGGTCGGGTGTGGGGCACGTCGGCGAGCATGGCGCCGAGGAAGACGATGCGTTCGATCCCGGCGACGGAGACGGCGTCGAGCACCTCCTCGGTGAAGGTCTTCCATCCGCGGGAGGGCTCGGTGCCGAGCAGCACGTGCACGCCCTCGCCGCCGTCGACCGGGCCCGACAGCACGACGCTCGGCCACGTGATGACGCGGTCGCCCTTCTCGTCGAGCGCCGAGATCGGACGGTTGAACTGATAGTCGAAATAGTCCTCGGGCTCGACCTCGACGAGCGGCACCAGGCCGAGCTGGTCACGGAGCGCGCGCACGGCGGTCGACGCCGCCTCGCCCGCGTCGTTCCAGCCCTCGAAGGCCACGACGAGCGTCGCGCCGTCTGAGCTCCAGTCGTCAGCTGCCTGCACCGATCCGCCTCTCCGCCCACGCGGGCGTCGAGTTCGAGAATACGACCTCGCCCGTAGACTTGCCGGTCGTGAGCACTTCGCCCCCCGCATCCGTTCCCGCCGCCGTGCTGTGGGACATGGACGGCACTCTCGTCGACACGGAACCGTACTGGCTCGTCGCCGAAGAGGAGCTCGTGGCGGCCTGGGGCGGCCACTGGACGCATGAGGACGGCCTCGAGCTCGTGGGGCAGGGCCTGTGGAGTTCCGCGCTCGTCTTCCGATCGCGCGGCGTCGACCTCGAGCCGCAGCAGATCATCGACGCGCTCACCGATCGCGTGCTCGAGCAGATCGACGAGCACGTGCCGTGGCGTCCCGGCGCGCGCGAGCTGCTCTCCGCGGTGCGCGAGGCGGGCGTCCCGACCGCGCTCGTGACGATGTCGATCCGCCGGATGGCCGACACCATCATCCGGGCGCTCGAGCACGAGCTCGCGGGGCCGGCGTTCGAGGTGACCGTCACGGGCGACGAGGTCGAGCACCCCAAGCCCTATCCGGATGCGTATCTGCGCGCCGCGGAACTGCTCGGGGTGCAGATCAGCGACTGCGTCGCGATCGAGGATTCCGAGCCAGGCGTCGCGTCGGCCGTCGCCGCGGGCGCCACGACCATCGCGGTGCCGTTCCACATCCCGCTTCCCGAGAGCCCCGCCTACACGCTGCTGGATGCCGGGCTCGAGGGTGTGGGACTCGACCGGCTCGTGCAGGCGCACGCCGTCCACCGCGCGACGAAGGCGGCGCGGTGAGCGTGTTCACCGCGGGGGACCGCGTTCAGCTCACCGGCCCCAAGGGACGGTTGCACACGATCACGCTCGAGGCGGGCAAGCAGTTCCACACCCACCGCGGAACGCTCGCGCACGACGCTCTCATCGGACTGCCGGACGGCTCGGTCGTCGAGGCGTCCAACGGCGACTCCTACCTGGCCCTGCGCCCGCTGCTCGCGGACTTCGTGATGTCGATGCCCCGGGGAGCGGCGATCGTCTACCCGAAGGATGCCGCGCAGATCCTCGCGATCGCCGACATCTTCCCCGGCGCACGGGTCGTCGAGGCGGGCGTCGGCTCGGGAGCCCTCTCGCTCTGGCTGCTGCGGGCGATCGGCGCCGAGGGCCGCCTGCTGTCGTTCGAGCGCCGTGAGGAGTTCGCCGAGGTGGCGCGTGCGAACGTCACGGCTTTCCTCGGCACGGCGCCCGCGAACTGGTCGATCGGCATCGGCGATCTCGCAGACGAGCTCCCGGATGCCGCAGAACCCGGCACGGTCGACCGCGTCGTGCTCGACATGCTCGCGCCGTGGGAGTGCCTCGACGTCGTCTCGGACGCGCTCGCGTCGGGCGGCGTGCTCATCTGCTACGTCGCGACCGCCACCCAGCTCTCGCGCGTGGCCGAGGCCATCCGCGCCACCGGGCTCTACACCGAGCCGAGCTCGACCGAGACGCTCGTGCGCGGATGGCATGTCGAGGGCCTCGCCGTGCGGCCGGATCATCGCATGGTCGCCCACACCGCCTTCCTCATCTCCGCGCGGCGCCTCGCCCCCGGGGCCGTGCTGCCGAAGCCGGCCCGTCGCGCCTCGAAGTCGGACTACGCCGACGAGGATGTCGAGCTCTGGACTCCCGGAGCGCTCGGGGTGCGCGACAAGACCGACAAGCGCATCCGCCGCGTGGTGCGCGATGCGCAGCAGCTCGCGGAACGCTCCGCGCCCGGCATGCCCGCCACCGGGTCAGGAGCGGACGCGCCGGAACAGTAGACTCGTGGGGCCCTCCCCTCCGTCTGTCAGGAAAGTAGGCATCGTGCGCCGTACCTCCGCGCTTGTCAGCTCCGTCGCCACCGTGGCGATGCTCTCCGCTGTGCTCGCGGGGTGCGCTGCATCGCCCGACGATGCGAGCGCCTGCACGCCGCTCATCGCGTCCGGCGACGCCTCGGAGCTCGTGTCGGCCTCCGGCGAGGTGGGCACGAAGCCCACCGTCGACGTCCCCGCGCCGCTCGTGGTGCAGGATTCCCAGCGCTCGGTGCTCACGAAGGGCGCGGGGCTCGTCGCCCAGGAGGGCATGACCGTCGACTTCGACGCCACGATCGTCGAAGCCGCCACCGGCTCCGTCGTGCAGCAGACCCCCTTCGACGGCAGCGCGCTCCTCACGCGCGCCGACCACCGCGGCTCCGTCTACGAGTCCATGGTCTGCACCCAGCCGGGCACGCGCATCGCCATCACCACGACGCTCGGCGAGAGCGGTCTCGCCGGCGCACAGGCGACTGAGAAGGACCTCGAGCGCTCGCTCGTGATCGTGGTCGACGTCCGCGGTGTCTACCTCGGCAAGGCAGACGGGTTCAACCAGCTGCCCGCCGACGGCATGCCCGTCGTCGTGACGGCACCGGATGGCACGGTCGGCATCACGGTGCCCTCCGGAATCGACATCCCCGCCGCCGATCACACCTCGACCATCAAGCTCGGCTCGGGCCCGAAGCTCGCCGAGGGCGACTCCGCGGTGATCCAGCTCGCCGTCTGGACGTGGCCCGCGGACGGCTCGGAGGTGAGTCAGAAGTCCTCGACCTGGGATTCCAACCCCGAGGCCGTCACGCTTACGACCGAGGGCGCGCAGGGTCTGCCTGAGACCGTCGTCGACGCTCTCGTCGGCTCTCCCGTCGGCTCGCAGGTGCTCATCGTCATGGCTCCCACGAGCGACAGTCCCGACGCGACCGTCTTCGTCGTCGACGTGCTCGGCATCCGACCCCCCTCGGGCTCCGCGAAGTAGGTCGAGCCACGAACGCGAACCCCGTTCCCGCGCCGGTTCCCGTCGAGGATCGGCTCTTCAGCCTCGTGCTGGCGCTCCTGGCGACGGAGTCCGGGCTCACCAAGACCGAGATCCTCTCGAGCGTGCGCGGGTACGCCCAGCGATACGTCACGGGCGGTGACAACGCGAACCTCGAGCGCCAGTTCGAGCGCGACAAGGACGACATCCGCGAGCTCGGGGTGCCGCTCGAGACCATCGAGCCGCTCGGCGAGCCCGGCGACAACCACAACCTCCGCTACCGCATCCCCAAGGGCGCCTACGACCTGCCCGAGGACGTGCGCTTCGACTCCGACGAGCTCGCCCTGCTGGGGCTCGCGGCGATGGCCTGGCGCGAGGGATCGCTCAGCGCCGAGTCACGGCGCGCGCTCGTCAAGCTGCGTGCCCTCGGCATCGCCGCCGACGAGCCGATCCTCGGATATGCGCCGCGCCTGCGCCTGCGCGACGCCGCCTTCGACCCGCTCACCCAGGCGATCGAGCGCCACCAGATCGTGCGCTTCGACTACCTCAAGCCGGGGGAGGAGCGGGCCCGCACCCGCGAGGTCATCCCGCTCGCGCTCGTGCAATACGAGGGCCGCTGGCATCTCGCCGCCGAGGAGCTCGTCACGGGCGAGAACAAGACGTTCCTGCTGCGCCGCATCGTCGGCAAGGTCTCGGCCGGCAAGCCGGCACCCGATCGTCCCGGCGACCACATGGTCCGCGCGCTCGCCGAGCTCGACGTCGTCTGGGAGCGCGGCGTCGCCGACGTCGAGGTGCGTGCCGGATCGGATGCCGCCCTGCGCCTCGCGCACCGGCGCGGAACCGAGGAGGTCGCCCCCGGCATCCTGCGCATGCACTTCGTCGACCTGGCGATCCTCGCCGACGAGCTCGCGAGCTTCGGCCCCGAGGTGTACGTCGTGGACCCGCCCGCCCTGCGCGAGGCGGTCGTCGAACGGCTGCAGAGGACGGTGACCGACCATGGCTGACAAGCGTCATCGTGTGCCGGCGCGTTCGGTGCCGGCCCCGCAGGCGCGGGACAAGCTCGCCTTCCTGCTGGCCCTCGTGCCGTGGCTGCTCGAGCACGACCGGGTGACCGTGCAGGAGGCCGCCGCCCACTTCGGGGTGAGCGAGGACGAGATCCGCACCTCGGTGTCGCTCGTCGCGATGAGCGGCGTGCCGGGCGCGACCGCCACCTATCAGCACGACGACCTCTTCGACATCGACTGGGAGGCTTTCGAGACCGACGACGAGATCGCCATCACCCAGCACGTGGCGATCGACGACGCGCCACGGCTCTCGGCGCGTGAGGCCGCCGCGCTCATCGCCGGGCTCCAGTATCTGCAGGCGCTGCCCGGCAACGCCGACCGGGCGGGCATCCGCACGCTCATCGAGAAGCTCTCGCGCGGTGCGTCGGCGACGCCGAGCCAGCTCGCGGTCTCGGGCGGGCCGGACGGCGAGGTGCTCGGGCTCGTGCAGCGCGCCGTCACCGAGCAGCGCCGGGTGCGCTTCGCGTACCTGAACTCGCGCGGTGAGCGGGAGGAGCGGGATGTCGACCCGTTGCGCGTGGAGTCGATCGACGCGGACTGGTACCTGCGCGGCTGGGACCACCTGCGGCAGGCGTTGCGCACCTTCCGTTTCGACCGGATGAGCGACATGGTCGTCACGGACGACCCGATCGAGCACGACGCGTCCGAGATGCACCTGCCCGACACGCTCTTCGAGCCGACGGCCTCGGATCTCGTGGTGACGATCGAGGCGGCGCCCGAGGTGATCGGACTGCTCGCCGACTACATCCCCGACGGCGCCCTCACGAGCGAGGTGGGCGACCGCATCCGCACCACCCTGCGGGTCTCGCACTACCACGGTCTCAAGCGGCTCATCGCGGGGATGCCGGGCAGCGTCTGCGTCATCGCGCCCGAGCAGGCGCGGCGTGCGGTGGCGGAGTGGGCTGCGGCGGGCCTCGCGCGCTACGCGTAGACTGAGCGCACCTGCACCGATCCGGAGGACGTTCTCATGTTCATCCATACCCTGTTCGTCAACCAGTGGCAGACCTGGCTGATCATCCTCCTGGTGGTGCTCGTGCTGTTCGGCGCCACGCGCCTTCCCGCCCTCTCGAAGAGCCTCGGTCAGTCGGTCAAGATCTTCCGCAAGGAGATGACGACCGACGAGGAGAAGAAGGCCGACGGCACCGCCGCCGCCAGCACGACGAGCTCCGAGGCCGCCGACGCAGGCAAGCCCGTCGACAGTTCCACCCCGACCGACAAGTCCTGAGCTCCATGGCCGGCGACACGGCCCGGGCGAATTCCCGCAAGAGCAACCCCGAGCGGCGGATGTCGCTCGGCGCCCATCTCATCGAGCTCCGCAAGCGGCTCACCCGCGGCGCGTTCGCGGTGCTCGGCGGCACGATCATCGGCTGGATGATCTACGACCTCGGCTGGCTCGGCGATCTGCTCGACCCCGCCGTGCCGGGCGCCGCCGAGGCGCTGCACGGCCAGGGCACCTGGGCGGCGATCTCGGGACCCGTGTTCACGATCGCCGATCAGCTCGGCGTCGACGCCGAGAAGATCACGCTCAACTTCGGAACCCTCACGGGCGCCATCGACATCCAGTTCCAGATCTCGCTCGTGGTGGGCATCATCCTGTCGAGCCCGGTGTGGCTCTATCAGCTCTTCGCGTTCTTCGTGCCCGGCCTCACGAGCAAGGAGAAGCGCTACACCTTCGGCTTCTTCTTCACGGCCGTGCCGTTGTTCCTGCTCGGCTGCGCAGCAGGATGGATGGTGCTGCCGCGCATCGTCGAGTTCATGTTCCGGTTCGTGCCGCCGGGGGCATCGCAGCTCTATGACACTAAGACCTACGTGGACTTCATCCTCAAGCTGCTGCTCGCGACCGGCGTGGCGTTCGTGATGCCCGTGTTCCTCGTGCTGCTCAACTTCGCGAGCGTGCTCCGGGGCGCGACGATCCTGAAGGGCTGGCGCTGGGCGGTGCTCATCATCGTCGTGTTCACGGCGATGGCGACGCCCGCCGCCGACCCGATCTCGATGCTCCTGTTGGCGTTGCCGATGGTGCTGCTCTACTTCATCGCGGTCGGCATCGCGCTATGGCACGACCGTGCGGTGGCACGGCGGCAGGCCGCGTTCGAGACGAGCCTCACGAGCGCATGACGGCATCCGACGACGTGGTGCTCTCGCCTGCCGAGCGCTATGCGGCGTCGCGGGCGCGAGCGCGCACGCCGGAGCTCGAGCGCTTCCGCGCTCGCCTGTCCGTCGAGCTCGACGAGTTCCAGGTGGAGGCGTGCCGTTCGCTCGAAGCCGGGCGGAGCGTGCTCGTGGCGGCACCAACAGGCGCGGGCAAGACGATCGTCGCCGAGTTCGCGGTGCATCTCGCGCTCCGGCGCGATCGGGCGAAGGCTTTCTACACGACGCCCATGAAGGCGCTCAGCAACCAGAAGTACGCAGAGCTCGCCGCCGAGCACGGGTCGGAGAACGTGGGGCTCCTCACGGGCGACACGAACATCAACTCATCCGCCCGCGTCGTCGTCATGACGACCGAGGTGCTGCGCAACATGCTCTACGCGGACTCACCGCTGCTGCACGACCTCGCGTTCGTGGTCATGGACGAGGTGCACTACCTCGCCGACCGCTTCCGCGGGCCCGTGTGGGAGGAGGTCATCATCCACCTGCCGCGCGAGGTGCGGATGGTGTCGCTGTCGGCCACGGTCTCGAACGCCGAGGAGTTCGGCGACTGGCTGCAGGCCGTGCGGGGCGACACGGATGTCGTGGTCTCCGAGCGTCGCCCGGTGCCGCTCGAACAGCATGTGCTCGTGCGCGGCAAGCTCGCCGACCTGTTCGACGGCGCGCAGTCGCCGGATGCGCCCCCGCGGGTGAACCCCGAGCTCGCCCGCCTCGCGATCGCGGGGGGCAGAGGGCCCGGCACCTATCGCGGGCCGCATCCCGGCCGCCACCAGCGCAAGGGCGAGGTGCTGCGCGACCGCATCGACCGACCCGATGTCGTGCGACTGCTCGAGACGCGGCACCTGCTGCCCGCGATCTTCTTCGTGTTCAGCCGCAATGGCTGCGATCAGGCCGTGCAGCAGGTGCTGCGCTCGGATGTGCGACTCACCGAACGCTGGGAGCGCGACGAGATCCGGCGCATCGTCGAGGAGCGCTGCGCGGGCTTGCGTGACGAGGATCTCGGCGTGCTCGGCTACTTCTCGTGGCTCGAGGGGCTGGAGCGCGGCATCGCGGCACACCATGCCGGCCTGATCCCGACCTTCAAGGAGGTCGTCGAGGAGCTCTTCCAGCGCAAGCTCCTCAAGGTCGTCTTCGCGACCGAGACGCTCGCGCTCGGCATCAACATGCCTGCGCGCACGGTCGTGCTCGAGAAGCTCGAGAAGTTCAACGGCGAGGCGCGTGTTCCGATCACACCGGGGGAGTACACGCAACTCACCGGTCGGGCGGGGCGGCGCGGCATCGACGTCGAGGGGCACTCGGTGATCCAGTGGGCGGCGGGACTCGACCCGCAGGCGGTCGCACAGCTCGCCTCGCGGCGCAGCTACCCGCTGAACTCGAGCTTCCGACCCACTTACAACATGGCCGTCAACCTCATCGAGCAGTTCGGCCGGGAACGTACGCGCGAGATCCTCGAGAGCTCCTTCGCGCAGTTCCAGGCGGACCGCGCCGTCGTCGATCTCGCGCGCAAGATCCGCGAGCAGGAGACATCACTCGCGGCCTACGAGGAGGCGATGCGCTGCCATCTCGGCGACTTCCGGGAGTATGCGGCGCTTCGGCGCGAGGTGAGCGATCTCGAGCGCAAGCAATCGCGCGGGCACGAGGGCTCGCGCTCCGAGCGCGACCGACGCGAGCGGCGCATCGCCGACCTGAGACGCCGCATGCGCCAGCATCCCTGCCACGCATGCAACGACCGGGAGGCGCACGCCCGCTGGGCTGAGCGCTGGTTCCGGCTCAAGCGCGACACCGAGCGCCTCGCGAGTCAGGTGCGGGGCCGGACGGGCGCTGTCGCGCAGGTGTTCGACCGCATCACCGAGCTGCTGCTCGATCTCGGCTATCTGGACCGCGACGAACACGGGCGGCTCGGCGTGGCAGCCTCCGGCCGCCAGTTGCGACGCATCTACGGCGAACGCGATCTGCTCGTGGCCGAGTGCCTGCGCACGGGGGCGTGGAGGGGTGTCGACACGCCCACTCTCGCGGCTCTCGCGAGCGCACTCGTCTACGAGCCACGACGCGAGGACGCCGGGATCGTTCGCGAGTACCCGCGCGGCCGCTTCCGGGAGGTCTTCGAGATCACCGAGCAGCGCTGGGCCGAGCTCTCCGTTCTCGAGGAGCAGCGCAAGCTGCCGCAGACCGAGCCGCTCTCCGCCGCTCTCGCCTCCGCGACATCCCGGTGGGCGCAGGGCGGGCGTCTGGATGCCGTGCTGCGCGACACCGATCTCGCGGCCGGCGACTTCGTGCGCTGGATGAAGCAGGTGATCGACCTGCTCGATCAACTCTCGCTCGTGGCTGACGGCGAGCTCGGGCGTACGGCCAGGTCGGCGATCGACGCCGTGCGACGCGGCATCGTCGCCTATTCGAGCGTCGGCTGACGTCGCTCAGGACCTTGCGGCCTCGTCGAAGAACTCCTGGACGATCTCGTCCGAGGCGTGGATGCACAGCATCCGCAGACGCCCGCTGCCGCAGTTGGTGAAGGCATGCCAGACCCCGGCGGCGCACGACGCCGTCGTGCCTGCCGTGACGTGCACGTCCTCGCCGCCCACCCGGATCCGGGCCTCACCTTCGAGCACGATCCATGTCTCGACGTAGGGATGCCGATGCAGGGCTGGGCCCTCGCCAGGGGCGTTGTCGACCAGGAAGTATGAGACGGAGGCGCCATGTTCCCGGCCGACGAAACGCTGAGTCCGGCTGCTGCCGATGCGCAGCCGCTCTCCCTCGACGAGGATGAGAGAGGCCTTGCTCGGACGGTTCTCGTTCATGACGCTCACCTTCGCGGGTTCGGATGCCGCTCCCGTAGAGTTTCGATGTGGATCGAAAGCTCGTGCGCTTCCGTCTGGCCGCCGACGACCTGAACGCCGTACGCTTCGGGGTGTCGCCCGGGCACGAGCTGTGCCACGCGATCCGGGTGCTGCAGCAACCGGAACAGCACCCTCTGCAGTGGGGGTGGCTGCGCGCGGTCCGCACGCGCGTCCCGCGGGACGCGTTCGAGCTGCTCGCCCTCCTCATCCGCCGGTCAGGGTACTTCCCGGACTTTCTGACCGCGCCCCCTTCCTGGGACACGACCCCCGAGGATGAGGCGGCGCGGCTCCGCGAGATCTCCGATGAGATGTTCGTGACCGACATGACGAAGGTGATCGCGCGTTCGACGGGCGCGGCCCGCAGCGCGGTCCAGCGGCTCCTCGAGCGGCCCGATCGCACGCGCGCGGTGATCGCCGACGCATGGCTGGCGATGTGGGAGGCGGTGCTCGCGCCTGTGTGGCCGCAGCTCGAGCGCGTCCTCCGTTCCGACATCGCGATCCGGAGTCGCACCATGGCGACGCGGGGGATGGGGGCGATGGCCTCCGAGTTGCATGACCAGGTGACCTGGGAGGCCTCATCGGTCGTCGTCGAGTTGGAAGCCTTCAGCCTCGATCTGGACTGCCGAGGCAGCGGACTCGTGCTCGTGCCGTCGGTCATGGGACGCAGGTGCACCGTCATCACCGATGCGCCATCGCTGCCGACGATCTTCTACCCGGCCGGTCTCACCGCCACCTGGGCGCGCGATCTCGGCGCCGCCGAGGATGCCCTCTCCGCGTTGCTCGGTCCGACGCGGGCCGCCATCCTGCTGACGGGGCACGACGCGCGCACGACGAGCCGCGTCGCGTCCGAGGCGGGAATCGCGATCTCGACAGCGTCGCACCATCTGGGCGTGCTGGCGGACGCGGGCCTCATCCGTTCCGACCGCGACGGATCCCGCGTGCTCCACGTTCGCACCCCGCTCGGCGAGGCCCTCATCGCCGGCGTCGTCTGAGCTTTTCGATCGAGGTCGAAACACTCCCCGGGTGCCGCCGACATACGCGAGGCTCGAATCGCAACCCCACCCGCGGGTGCACGCGAAAGGAAGCACATGTCGTTTCAGGCATATCTTGACAACATCGAAGAGAAGACCGGCGTCACGCCTCGCCGGTTCGTGGAGCTCGCCCGTGAGAAGGGCTTCGACTCCTCCACGAAGGCCACCCCGATCGTGCAGTGGCTCGCCGACGACTACGGTCTCGGTCGGGGCCATGCGATGGCGCTCGTGCACGTCATCACGAAGGGGCCGCGCATCAGCGCGAAGCACGTCGGCAGCGACGGCTCCCACGCCGACGCGAGCGACGAGCTCTGGCTCGACGGGCGCGCGAGCAACCCGCACGCCTGAGCGTCTCGGGAGGCGACGAAGCCGTCCCGAGAGCACCCCGGGCGCTCCCTCAGCCGCGCAGCCCTAGGCTGGGATCCCGATGCTCGTGCCCGATCTCGTTCCCGACCGCACCCGGCCCTTCGTGCCGTTGTGGGGCGCATTGCTGCTCGCTGCAGCAGCGGGGCCGATCACGGATGCGGCGTTTCCCGACCTCGGCTGGTGGCCGCTGGCCTACCTCGGTGTGGCGATGGTGCTCGTCGCTGCTCAGGGCAGGCGCGCCGGTGCTGGCTTCGCCGTCGGGTTCGTCTTCGGCCTCGTGTTCTACCTCGTGCACATCCCGTGGATGACCGAGTTCCTCGGGCCCGACGAGCTCTGGATCGTGCGCGCGGTGCCGTGGTTCGCGCTGAGCTTCGTGATGGCGCTGTGGTGCGGATTCGGCACGATGCTCATCACGATCGCCACGCGCGTGGCCCCGCGCGCGGTCCGCGGGCCGGTCGGTCGGATGCTCGCGGTGCCGGTCGTCGTCGCCGGCCTGTGGATCGCGCGGGAGGCCATCGCGAGCGTCTGGCCGTACGGCGGATTCGCCTGGGGCCGGATCGCCGAGTCGCAATCCGCCAGTCCGATCTCGCCGCTGTTCGCCTGGCTGGGAATCTCGGGTGTGGGGTTCGTCATGGTGCTGCTCGTTGCGGTCGCCATCGCGACGGTGCGGGAGACGCGGACACCCGTCATGCTGCGGGCCGCCCTCGTGACCGTCCTCGCTGCGGTCGTCGTGGCCGTGCCGGCTTTTCCCGTCGCCGTCGACGGCATGTTGCGAGTGGGGGCGGTACAGGGCAACGGCAAGACGGGCTACTTCGATCCGCCGGATCAGGCCGGCGACAACCTCTTCGCGCAGTACGACGCCACGGAACCCGTCTACGGCCGGGATGTGGATCTCGTGGTCTGGCCCGAGGGCGGTTCGGACCTCGACCCGCTGCGGGTTCCGCTCGCCGCGCGCGTCTTCGACTCCGTTGCGGTGTCGGCCGACGCTCCGTTCGTCGGGTGGTCGGTCACCCAGCGGGGGGAGGAGTACTTCAACACCGCGCTGCTGTGGCGTGCGGGGGAAGGCGCCCTCGACTTCTACGACAAGCGGCATCCCGTTCCGTTCGGCGAGTACGTGCCCGATCGCGCGATCTGGCGCCAGTTCGCACCCGAGCTCATCGACCTCATCCAGCGCGAGTACACGCCGGGCACGACGGATGCCGTCATGGATGTCGGTTCCCGCGGGCGCAGCATCCTCGCGAGCTTCGCGATCTGCTTCGACATCGTCGATGACGCCCTCATGCGCGAAGGCGTGGAAGAGGGCGGGCAGCTCGTGCTCGCCCAGACCAACAACGCCGACTTCGGACAGACCGACGAGAGCGTGCAGCAACTCGCGATCGCTCGCATCCGCGCGATCGAACTCGGACGCACGGTCGTCAACATCTCCACCGTCGGCACGAGCGCCGTGATCCTGCCGGACGGCACGATCGCGAGCCAATTGCCGCGCTACACGGCGGGGTCCATGGTCGTCGACGTGCCGCTGAGCACGACGACGACCCCCGCGGTCGTGATCGGCCGGGGGGTCGAAGGGGGTGTCGCGGCGATCGCCTTGGGGTCGCTCATCGGCGCTGCCCTCGGCAGTCGACGCACCAGACGTGCGAGCCGATCGGCCCTCGCTGGTCGAGCAGTCGCGCAGTCGCGGGTCGGACCTCGCGGCTAGGCGCTCTTGGTGTTCTTCGCGCCTTCGCCGCGGCGGGCCCGCAGGTACTCGAGGCGCTCCTGCAGGATCTCCTCGAGCTCGGCACGGGTGCGACGTTCGAGCAGCATGTCCCAGTGGGTGCGAGGCGCCTTGGTCTCGACGGCCTCCTGCTCCACGAGGCGACCGTCCTCGCCGACGAGACGACCTTCCTGGCCGGTGCGAGGCGACTCCCAGATCTCGGGCACCTCCGCCTCCGCCGCGAACACGACCTCGAAGGTCGTGCCATCGTCCGTGCGGTACACGGCCCTCTTCCGTGGCGAGAATTCGACTCCCTCTTCGCTCTGCATGCTCTGAGCTCCGAGTCGCATTCCGCGCAAACTGCGATCCGCCATCGTGTGGCCTCCTGTGCGCTATGGTTCGAGCGCGCGCCGTGGGCGCGCGAGGACGACGCGATCCGAGTGGGATCGTGCGTCGCCGACTACAACGTCTACGGTGGCGGATCCCATCCCCGGGCGCGGCGCTTTACAGTGCATTCCCAGCCTCCTCCGCCCGGATTGGGAGGCGCCCGCGCGGGGGAGGGCTCAGCGCGACCGTCCGCGCCGTTCGGCGACGAGCGGCAAGGCGAGATCCGCACGGTCGGTGACGAGCCCGTCGACTCCCATGTCGAGCAGCCGGATCATCTCGGCCGGGTCGTTGATCGTCCAGATGTGCACCTCGACACCGGCGGCGTGGAAGTTCCGGATGGCGCGCGGCGTCGTGATCGCCGCCCCGGCCACCCGGCTGGGGAGCTGCACCGCGTCGACGTCGGCGAGCAGCCGCGTCAACATCCGCACCGCGCCCGCGCGCGCCGCGTGCGCGGCAGGGAGGGCGCCCCCCGCCGAGATCGACGTCGCCACGCCCGGCAGCTCGCGAACGACGGCGAGCCGTCGCTTCGTGGAGAACGAGCCGATGAGCACGCGTTCGGTCGCGCCGAGATCGCGAATCGCCTTGACCGTTCCCGGGACGGCATCCGCCGATTTGACATCGATGTTGAATCGGGTGGTGGGGAAGGCGTCGAGCGCGTCGGCGAGCGAGCAGTAGTTCTGGCCGTCACCGAGCGGCACACGGCGCAGCTCCGCCGCGGTGAGCTGGCTGACGCGCACATCGCGACCCGCGACACGGGTGAGGTCGGGGTCATGACTGATCATGGCGACGCCGTCGGCGGAACCGTGCACATCCGTCTCGATGTGCGTCACGCCGGCGTTCACGGCGTGCAGGAACGCGAGCAGGGTGTTCTCGGGCGCCCTGAGCGCGAGCCCGCGGTGGGCCAGCACGCGTGGGGGAGCGGGCGAGAGGAAACCCCGATCGGCGTCAGCCCCGCGGCGCCGCATCCGTGTCCGTCGACGCGGAATGACGCGGCGAGAAGAAGCCCTCGCCGATGCCCTTGAGCGCCTCGGTCAGCTCGCTCGGGATGATCCACAGCTTGTTCGACTCGCCCTCGGCGAGCTTCGGCAGAGTCTGCAGGTACTGATACGCGAGCAGCTTCGAGTCGGGGTCGCCGACATGGATGGCGTGGAAGACGGTCTGGATCGCCTCCGCCTCACCCTGGGCGCGCAGCACCGCGGCCTTCGCGTCACCTTCAGCTCGCAGGATGGCGGCCTGGCGCTCGCCCTCGGCGCCGAGGATCGCGGCCTGCTTGGTGCCTTCGGCGGTGAGGATCGCGGCGCGGCGGTCACGCTCGGCCCGCATCTGCTTCTCCATGGAGTCCTGGATCGACAGCGGCGGATCGATCGCCTTGAGCTCGACGCGGCTCACGCGAATGCCCCACTTGCCGGTCGCCTCGTCCAGCACGACGCGCAGTTGGCCGTTGATGTTGTCGCGCGAGGTGAGCGCCTCCTCGAGGTTCAGGCCACCCACGACGTTGCGGAGAGTCGTGGTCGTGAGCTGCTCGACGGCGCCGAGATAGTTGGCGATCTCGTAGGTCGCGGCACGCGCGTCGGTCACCTGGAAGTACACGACCGTGTCGATCGAGACGACGAGGTTGTCCTCGGTGATGACGGGCTGCGGGGGGAACGAGACCACCTGCTCGCGCATGTCGACGAAGGGCCGGAGCCGATCGATGATCGGCACGAGCAGGTTGAGGCCCGGATCGAGGGTCTTGTGGTAGCGACCGAGCCGCTCGACGATGCCCGCGTAGGCCTGCGGCACGATGCGGATCGACTTGGCCAGGATCGTGATGACGAAGATCACCACGATCGCGACGATGACGATCGTCACGATCGTGGGCAGCAGGTTGGTGTCGTTCACTCGGCGGCCTCCTCGGCACGGGTGGGGGCGGATGCGGGGACCACGATCGCAGTGGCGCCGTCGATCGCGGTCACGACCACGGCAGCGCCTTCATCGAGTCCGATGGGCGCGATGCCGTCGGCGACGCGCGCAGTCCAGATGTCGCCGTTGACGAGCTTGACCTGGCCTGCACCGCCTCGGAAGTCGACCGTGACGGTGCCGCTCAGACCGAGCAATGCGGCGACGTTGGATCGTGCCGGGTCGGCACCCTTGCGCAGGGCATGCAACAGAGGCGGCTTGACGAAGAACAGGAGAAGCAGGGCGAGCACAGCGGCGACGATGAGCTGCAGCCACCAGGGGGCTCCCACGAGTCCCGCGACGAGACCGCCGACCGAGCCGAGCGCGAGCATCAAGAAGGTGAACTCGAGCGTATTGACCTCGATGATGATGAACAGCAGGATCAGCCCGAGCCAGAACACCCATGCCCAGCTGGAGATCACATCGGGTTCCACGGCGGCATCCCTTCGACGTCGTGCCTTGAAACTATCACCGCTGCGGGTCGCGGATCGGATGCGGTCGGCATCGCAGGCGGTCGATAGGGTGGGGGATCGTGAACGACGTGCTTCCCCCCGACTCGCTGCGCGGTGTCCGCGCGCTCATCACCGGATCCTCCCGCGGAATCGGCGCCGACACGGCGGGCTATCTCGCCGACGCCGGCGCGCGGGTCGTGATCAACTACCGCAACAAGGAGGCGCGCGCGCTCAAGGTCGTCGCGGGCATCGAGGAGCGCGGGGGAGAGGCCATCGCGATCGGCGCCGATCTCACCGATCCCGCATCGCTCGCGCAGATGTTCGCCGCTGTGCGGGAGCGCTGGGGCGGGCTCGACCTGCTCGTGCTCAACGCCTCGGGGGGCATGGAGTCGGGTCTCGGCGAGGACTACGCGATGCGGCTCAACCGCGATGCTCAACTCAATGTGCTCGACGCCGCACTCCCGCTGCTCGGACCTGGCTCGCGCGTCGTGTTCGTGACGAGCCATCAGGCGCACTTCATCGAGACGGTGCCCACGATGCCGGAGTACGAGCCCGTCGCCCGCAGCAAGCGCGCGGGGGAGGACGCCCTGCGGGCCCGTATCCCGGAGCTCGATGCCGCGGGCGTGTCGTTCGTGGTCGTCTCGGGTGACATGATCGAGGGGACCATCACGGCGACGCTCCTGGAGCGGGTCAACCCCGGCGCGATCCAGTCGCGTCGGGAGTCCGCCGGCAAGCTCTACAACGTCTCGGAGTTCGCCGCCGAGGTCGCGCGGGCAGCTGTCGAGCCGATCCCCGCCGACCACACGCGCTACGTCGGCGATGTGAGCGACTTCCGCGGCAGCGACTGAAGAATTATCATGACGAGCAGCGCACGCCGGCACCGGCTCGTGTCGCGCGTGCTGCTGTTCGATCGCGCCGGGCGCGTGCTGCTGTTCCTGACCACGGCACCCGACTCATCCGGAGCCGCGCGCTGGCTCACGCCGGGCGGCGGCGTCGATGAGGGCGAGAGTTTCGCGGATGCAGCACGTCGCGAGCTGTTCGAGGAGACCGGTCTCGACGTGGATGAACTGCGTGGCCCGGTGTGGGCGCACGACTACGAGGTCGAATGGGACGCTGCCGACCACGACACCGGCCATGCGGAGTTCTTCGCACATGTCGTGGACTCATTCGAACCATCGACCGAGCACTGGACCGACGATGAACGCGTCGACGTGCTCGGCCATCGCTGGTGGAGCCTCGACGAGCTGCTCGCCGAACAGCCGCGATTCGAACCTCGAGAACTCATCGATCTCATCCGCCAGGAGCGGCCCGCCGACACCGCACAACACCACTGATAAGCGCGATTATGTCAGCTCAGTTCGGCAAGGCACGCCATCGCTTGGTCGGCGGACTCAGGCGGGACTGACCCTCACCCGCTCATCGCGATCGTCGAGCACGAACACCTCGATCGCCGTCGCGCTGTAGAGCCGATGCCGAGCCTCGCCGCTCAACTGGTTCCGACCCCACACGTCCAGGCCGCGCTGGAGCGAGCGCTCGTTGTAGATCGCGAGGGCCTCCTCGACATGGGCCTCCTCGACATGGGCCTCCTCGACGGCTGCTGCCGTCGCGGCGACATAGACGGCACTCCCCTCGCCCGGTGCCGCACTGGAGTCGAAGATGACGAGCGATACTCGCGGATTCTCCGCGATGTTGCGTGAGTGCCGCGCCCCCGGCTGAGGCCCACACGAAGAGATCGAGCTCGCGGGGGGCGAACCAGACGGGTGACGCCCACGGCGCTCCCCCGGCATCCGCCGTGGCCAGGGTCAGGTACGCGTTGTGGGCGAGGATGGCGCGCGCCAGCCGCTCCGGTTCCGGCTCGACATCGGTGAACATGGCCCCGCGCTAGCCACCCCGGGCTTCACGTCCACCCGTGGTTATGCTCTCGACATGAGCAACGCTCCGCGGTGACCACGTGGGCGCCGCACCGCACCGACACTCCGATGAGAGACCACCACCCGTGACAGACCAACCGCCCTACACGCATCACGCCTCGCACACGCCTCCCCTGCCGCCCACGCCCACGCCCACGCCACCGCCACCGCCACCTGCACCGCAGAATGCGCCCGCGCCATCCACCACGGCCGCGCCGCCGTCCGTCCCGCCCACCGCACTCGCGACATACGCCCTTCCTCCCGCGCAGATGCCGCCCCCTGTCGCGAAGCGCCGTCCCGTCGGACTCATCGTCACGGTGTCCCTGCTCAGCGTGTTGCTCGCCGCCGCGATCGCCGCCTTCGTCTGGTACTTCCTACAACTCCAGGATGCCCACGCCACGATCCGGGATCAGCAGCATGAACTCGAAGAGCAACGCGAGCTCATCGAGAAGAAGGAGACCTTCGGCGCCGCCATGGAGGGCCTGCTCGACGAGGTCGGACGGTACGAGGGCGTCCCGATGGCGAGCCTCATCCCCTGGGATCGGTACGAGATACTCGCCTCGCAATCCTGGGCACGACGCTGGAACACCGAAGGCCTCGACGAGAGCATCGCCGCGGTCACGGAGGCCCGAGAAGAGCTCGTCGCGCAGCGGGAAGCCGCGGCGCTCGAGGCCGCCCAGAACGCCTCGGGCTCCGCCTACGAGGCCGCGCTCGACGTCCTCGGCGCCGGATACGTGACCTGGGTCCTCGAAGACGCCGACGCATTGTGCGACAGCGACGTGCTCGCGTGCGTGACCTCCGACGATCCGCTCCTCGTGCATGTGGACGCGGCCGACGACGCCGCCCCGTACACGAACGACTGGGTGCGCACCGGGATCGCCTACCACGAGTTCGCCCACGTGCTCCAGTTCACCAATCCCGAGCCGACCGAGACCGCGGTCGCCGCCTTCGACGGCGACCTGGAGACGATGGCGGACTGCGTCGCGCTCACCTATCTCGACGGCTGGACGTTGCACCACACCATCTGGGTGAGCAGCTACCAGTACTGGGAGGTCGACATCGGCTACGGGTACACCTGCACCGACGCGCAGCGCCAGGTGGTGCGTGATTGGTACGGGCAGCTCGGCGTGCACGCACGGCAGATCAGCGTCTGACGCGCGCGAAGCTCGGACACCGACACCTCGGACGGCTAGCGTTGAGGCATGCCTCAGCAGGAGATCGTCGACGCCGTCCTCGCCAACGCACGTACCGCGTATGAGCGTGGCGACACCCTGCTGCAGCTCGCGATCGAATCCGGCCGGCTCACGGGGGCGCAGTCGTCGTGGGGCTCATCCGAGAACCTGACGATGAGCGACCCGGATGTCGGATGGCTTCTCGGCCACGTCGAGGCGATCGGGTGGCGCCTCGAGCACGCGTCGCACGTCTTCGTCGAAACCGGATCCTCCAGCTCAGCCCGGATCCTCTCCACGGGTGAAGGCACCGTGACGCGCGGCGAGATCCTCGGATACTACGTGCTTCGACGCGCCGAGAGCAGCTGACGCAGCAGGGATCTCAGGCGCGCCACCAGTCGTCGTCGGGCCCGACCGGCACCGTGCGCTTGTGCGCGGTCGCGCGGAAGCGCGCCTCGAGTGCGGTCGCAGCCGCGTCGTCGATGTCGCGCCCCTCGAGGTAGTCGTCGATCTGCGCGTAGCTGAGACCGAGCTCGGCCTCGTCGGTCTGGCCGGGCTTGCCGTCGAGCAGATCGGCCGTCGGAGCCTTCTCGTAGAGACGCGCGGGCGCTCCCAGCTCCACGAGCAGCGCGCGCCCCTGCCGCTTCGTCAGCCCGCTGAGCGGGAGCACATCCGTTCCCCCGTCTCCGTACTTCGTGAAGAATCCGGTGATCGCCTCGGCGGCGTGGTCGGTGCCCACGACGAGCGCGGCCCGCTCCCCCGCGATGGCGTATTGCGCCACCATCCGGATGCGCGCCTTGACGTTGCCCTTGGTGTAATCGAGCAGCGGCTCGCCTGAGGATCGTTCATACTCCGCAGCCACGCCGTCCACGGCCTCCGCGATGTCGAAGTCGATCACGCGATCGGGCCGGATGAACTCGAGCGCGAGCTGCGCGTCGGCCTCGTCGGCCTGGTGCCGGTAGGGCAGCCGCACGGCCGTGAACTCGGCCTCACCGCCCTCGCGGCGGATGCGTTCGACGGCGAGCTGCGCGAGACGCCCCGCGAGTGAGGAGTCCTGCCCTCCCGAGATGCCGAGCACGAGGCCATGCGCGCGCGTCGAGCGCAGGTAGTCGACGAGGAAGTCGCGGCGGCGCTCGATCTCCGCGGCCGCGTCGATCGTCGGCCTCACGCCGAGTGTCTCGATGATCTCGCGCTGCAGCTCCCGCATGGTCTCCCCTCACCGGGCGCGTCCGCCCTCATCCATCTTGCCCCCGATCATGTTGCGCGCGTGTGACGACACCGGCGCCATGCGCGCGTCATGTGAAAATGGTGGAGACGCTCCTCGCCCGCGGACCGTACGCCGACGAGAGAGAAGCACCTCCTGTGAACGACGAGCTGCCCCCGAGCGGCATCGACCCGCGCGACCTCGAGACCACGCTGCGCGTGCTCGCGCAGCTGCACGAACTCGATCGCGAGCACCCCGACTTCCGCGCCGTGCGCCACGCGACCGCCCACATGTTCAAGCAGGTCAAGCGCACCCGTCGGCTCGAACGCCGTGCGGTGATCCTGGAGCACGAGCGCGCCATCGTCGCCCGCACCGCGACAGGCGCCCCGGACCGCATCGACGATGAGACACGAGGCATCCCGATCTCAGGGTCCGCGACGGCTGAGATCGCCGGCGTGCTCATGAAGCCGCGCCCCTGCTACATCTGCAAACAGGACAACACGGTGGTCGATGCGTTCTATCACCAGTTGTGCCCCGCATGCGCCGCGACGAGCCACGCGAAGCGTGACGCGCGCACCGATCTGACGGGCAAGCGCGCGCTTCTGACGGGCGGGCGCGCCAAGATCGGCATGTACATCGCGTTGCGCCTGCTGCGCGACGGCGCGCATACGACGATCACCACACGGTTCCCTAGGGATGCCGTGCGACGCTTCACGAGCCTCCCCGATTCGGCCGACTGGATCGATCGCCTGCACATCGTCGGCATCGACCTGCGTGACCCCGCCCAGGTGATCGGGCTCGCCGAATCGGTCGCGGCGCGGGGACATCTCGACATCCTCATCAACAACGCCGCCCAGACCGTGCGGCGCTCCCCCGGCGCCTACCAGCCTCTCGTCGACGCCGAACTCGCACCGCTGCCGGGCGGGCCGCTCCCCGCGATCGAGACATTCGGGCACACGAATGACCCGCATCCGCTCGCTCTCGCCCGATCGGTGGCGGCGCATCCGATCCTCGCGGCCGCGGCGGCGAAGGCCGAGGAGCTCACCGAGCTCGCACTCACCGCCGGTTCGTCGTCACTCGCGCGCATGGCGGCCGGCACCGCGATCGACGCGGGCGGCCTCGTGCCCGATCTCGCCGCCACCAACTCCTGGGTGCAGAGCGTCGACCAGGTCGACCCGCTCGAGATGCTCGAGGTGCAGCTGGCGAACGAGACCGCCCCCTTCATCCTCATCTCCAAGCTGCGCGCCTCGCTCGCGGCTTCGCCTGCGCGCCGCAGCTACATCGTGAACGTGAGTGCGATGGAAGGGGTCTTCGGGCGCGGCTACAAAGGTCCCGGGCATCCGCACACCAACATGGCCAAAGCGAGCGTCAACATGCTCACCCGGACGAGCGCGCGCGAGCTCTTCGAAACCGATCACATCCTCATGACGAGCGTCGACACCGGATGGATCACCGACGAGCGCCCCCACCCCACCAAGGTGCGCCTCGCCGAGGAGGGCTTCCATGCCCCGCTCGATCTCGTCGACGGTGCCGCACGGGTCTACGACCCCATCGTGCGGGGCGAGGCGGGCGAGGACCTCTTCGGCGTCTTCCTCAAGGACTACGCGCCGGGCGCCTGGTGAGCCCGACCGGCACCGGGTGACGCTGACGGGCCCCGGTTCAGTCGGTGCCCAGGTCGAACGCGGCACCCTCCGACGCGACGTCGATGGCCTCCTCGAGCGCCTCCTCGGCCGCCGACGGAACCTCGACGGTTCCGAGGATCTCCCCCGCGGCACCCGTCTCGAGGCGGCCGACGAGCTCGCCCGTGGGGCCGCCGATGAGGCCCTGCGCCGCGTACTGCTCGAGACGTGACCGCGAGTCGGCGATGTCGAGGTTGCGCATCGTCAGCTGACCGATGCGGTCGTCGGGACCGAATGCAGCGTCGCCCACGCGCTCCATCGAGAGCTTCTCGGGTGCGTAGCTGAGGTGCGGCCCCGCGGTGTCGAGGATGGTGTAGTCGTCTCCCCGACGCAGTCGCAACGTCACCTCTCCGGTGACAGCCGAGCCGACCCAGCGCTGCAGCGACTCGCGCAGCATGAGCGATTGCGGGTCGAGCCAGCGGCCCTCGTACATGAGGCGGCCGAGGCGGCGCCCCTCGGCGTGGTAGTTCGCGACGGTGTCCTCGTTGTGGATGGCGTTCAGCAGCCGCTCGTAGGTGATGTGCAGCAGCGCCATGCCGGGCGCCTCGTAGATGCCGCGCGACTTCGCCTCGATGATGCGGTTCTCGATCTGGTCGGACGCGCCCAGGCCGTGTCGGCCTCCGATCGCGTTGGCCTCCAGCACGAGCGCCACCGGATCCGCGTATTCGACTCCGTTGATCGCGACGGGGCGGCCCGCCTCGAAGCGCACCGACACCTCCTCGGTGGCGATCTCGACATCCTCGCGCCACGAGGCGACCCCCATGATCGGCTCGACGATGTCGAGCCCGGTCGAGAGCTCCTCGAGATCCTTCGCCTCGTGGGTCGCACCCCAGATGTTCGCGTCGGTCGAGTACGCCTTCTCCGTCGCGTCGCGGTACGGGAAGCCGTGCGCGACGAGCCACTCGCTCATCTCCTTGCGCCCACCGAGCTCGCGCACGAAGTCGACGTCGAGCCACGGCTTGTAGATCCGCAGACGGGGGTTGGCCATGAGGCCGTAGCGGTAGAACCGCTCGATGTCGTTGCCCTTGTAGGTGGAGCCGTCGCCCCAGATCTCCACGCCGTCGTCCTTCATGGCGCGCACGAGCATGGTGCCCGTCACGGCGCGGCCGAGCGGGGTCGTGTTGAAGTAGGTCTTGCCCCCCGAGCGGATGTGGAACGCGCCGCACTGCAGCGCCACGAGACCCTCCTCCACGAGGGCCGTCTTCGCATCCACGATGCGCGCGAGCTCCGCGCCGTACTCGATCGCACGACCGGGCACGGCGTCGATGTCGGGCTCGTCGTACTGGCCGAGGTCGGCGGTGTAGGTGCAGGGCACCGCACCCTTGTCGCGCATCCACGCGACCGCGCAGGAGGTGTCGAGACCGCCGGAGAACGCGATGCCGACCCGCTCGCCGACGGGAAGAGAGCTCAAGACCTTGGTCACCCCTCCAGCCTAGGGCGCCAGGGAGAGCCCTCGGGACGGTCGGCGACGTGCCGCAACTGACGTGTTTCGTTCGCCTCGCCGCTACCATGAACCCATGGCGGACCAGCGGCGCACCCCGGGGTCGCAGACGTCTCTGCGCGAGGCGAATCGCGGCCGCATCGTCGACGCCGTCAAGAAGCACGGCGGATTGACGCAGGTCGAGCTCGCGGGCGCAACGGGCCTCTCCCCCGCCACCGTCTCCAACATCGTCAAGGAGCTCTCCGAGTCGGGCGTGCTCAGCACCTCGAAGTCGATGCGCTCGGGTCGCCGCGCGCAATACGTGACGCTCGCCCACGCCTCGGGCCTGGTGTGCGGCATCCACTTCTCCCAGCGTCAGCTGCGGGTGGCGCTCGCCGATGCGAGCCTCACGGTCGTGTCCGAGCACGAGATGCCGCTCGCACGCGATCACCGCTCCGACAACGAGATCCGCCGGGTGGGCATGCTGCTCGCCGACATGCTCGAGACGGTCTCGGCCGATCGCGACGAGCTGCTCGCAGTCGGCGTTGCGATCTCGGCGCCCATGGATGCCGCAAGCGGCATGGTCGCCCGGCCCGGCATCATGCGCGGCTGGGAGGGCATCGCCATCGGCGAGGCGGTCGAACGGGCGCTGCGCGTGCCCGTGCTCGTCGACAACTCCTCCAACCTCTCGGCGCTCGCCGAGCACCGACTGGGCGCGCTGCGCGGCCAGGACGACGCCATGTTCATCGAGGTGAGCGACGGTATCGGCGCCGGCCTCATGATGGGCGGTCGCGGGTATCGCGGTGCGAGCGGGAGCGCCGGCGAGTTCGGACACACCGTCATCGTCGAGAACGGTCCGTTGTGCCGGTGCGGCAACCTCGGATGCCTCGAAGCGATCGCGGGCGGCGATGCGATCGTCGAGGGTCTCAAGGCGCGCTACTCCGGCCTCAAGCTGGGAGATGTGATCGTGCGCGCGATGGCCGGCGACGACGTCTGCATCCGTGCGATCGCCGAGGCGGGTGCGCACATCGGCGTCGCGGCCGCGAACGTCGCGAGCATCTTCGACCCCGCCCGCCTCGTGGTGGGCGGCCACCTGGCGCGCGCGGGCGAGCTGCTGCTCGGTCCGATCCGCCAGGTCGTCGACCGCTCGCTCGCTTCCCGCCTCGCGCCGGCACCCGAGATCGTGGCAGGCCAGCTCGGCCCGCGCGCCGCGCTCATGGGGGCGCTGAGCCTCGCGGCCGACCACAGCAGCGCCTTCCCCGCGGGCGCGACCTCCGTCGACCTCCGCGTGGCGCTCGGGTGAGGCGATGATCCGCGCGCCCCGGGCGGTCGCCATCGCGATCGCCGCCGCCTTCGCCGCGCTCGCGCTCGCGGGCTGCACGAACGGCGTCTCGGAGCGGGCGACGACCGACCCGTCGACCGCGAAGATCGGACTCCTGCTGCCGGACTCCGTCACGGCGCGTTACGACTCCGCCGACCGCCCCTACTTCGAAGCACGCATCGCCGCGCTCTGCCCCGGCTGCGAGGTGCTCTACGGCAACGCGGACGGCGATACCGCCAAGCAGCAGCAGCAGGCCGAGTCGATGCTCACCCAAGGGGTGAGCGTACTCGTGCTCGACCCGTACGACGGCAAGGCGGCGGCGTCGATCGTGGGCCTCGCTACGGCACGCGGCGTGCCCGTCATCTCCTACGACCGTCTGATCGACAGCCCCGAGCTGGCGTATTACATCTCCTTCGACAACGAGCTGGTCGGGCGGCTGCAGGCGCAGGCGCTCGTCGACCGGCTCCGGCAGCTCGACATCGACCCGGGTGACGGCGGCATCCTCATGGTCAACGGCGCTCCCACCGACAACAACGCCTCGCAGTTCAAGGCCGGCGCCCACGCCGTCATCGATGCCAGCGGCTACGAGGTGCTCGCCGAGTTCGACACGCCGGGGTGGGACCCCGCGAAGGCGCAGGACTGGGTAGCGGGGCAGATCACGCGCTTCGGCTCGCGCATCATCGGGGTCTACGCGGCGAACGACCCGACCGCGGGCGGCGCGATCGCCTCGCTCAAGGCCGCAGGGGTCGATCCACTCCCTCCGGTCACCGGTCAGGATGCCGAGCTCGCGGGCCTCCAGCGCATTCTCACGGGCGACCAGTACATGACGGTGTACAAGGCGCTGCGCCCCGAGGCCGAGCGCGCCGCGGAGCTCGCGATCGAGCTCGCCAACGGTCGCGACCCGCAGGGCGCGGTGCACGTCGAGGTCGACGGCGCGCGCATCCCCTCGTTCCTGCTCGAGCCCGTCGCGGTCACCCGTGAGCGCATCGGCGACGTCGTGATCGCCGATGGCTTCTTCACGCTCGCCCAGCTGTGCACCCCGGACTACGCATCCGCCTGCGCCGAGGCGGGTCTGCGATGAGCGTCGAGGCGGTTCCCCCGCTGGCCGCGATGCCCGGGCCGCCGGACCGGCTCCCCGTGCTCTCGATGCGTGGCATCTCCAAGAGCTTCGGCAAGGTTCAGGCGCTCACCGACATCCACCTCGACATCCACCCCGGTGAGGTCGTCGCGATCGTGGGCGACAACGGCGCAGGCAAGTCGACGCTCGTCAAGATCCTCGCGGGCGTGCATCCGGCCGACGACGGCGAGATCGAGTTCGACGGGATGCCGGTGTCGATCCCCGACCCCACCGCCTCGCGAGCGCTCGGCATCGCGACCGTCTTCCAGGACCTCGCCCTGTGCGACAACCTCGACGTCGTCGCCAACCTCTTCCTCGGGCGCGAGCTCGTCGGTGCCGGGCTCGATGAGGAGGAGATGGAGAAGCGCGCCTGGGAGATCCTGCGGCAGCTCTCGGCGCGCATCCCCTCGGTGCGGGTGCCGATCGCGGCACTGTCGGGCGGACAGCGCCAGACCGTCGCCATCGCGCGCTCGTTGATCGGCGATCCGCGCGTCGTGATCCTCGACGAGCCCACTGCCGCCCTCGGTGTCGCTCAGGTGGCCGAGGTTCTCAACCTCATCGAGCGTCTGCGGGAACGCGGCCACGCCGTGGTGCTCATCAGCCACAACATGGCCGACGTGCAGGCCGTCGCCGACCGCATCGTCGTGCTGCGACTCGGCCGCAACAACGGCGACTTCCTGGCCTCCGATGTGAGCTACGAGGACATCATCGCGGCGATCACGGGGGCCACCGAGCACGCGCGCCCGATGCCCGAGCCGGTGTACCCCGCGCCACGGCGGATCGGACCCGCGTCGTGACCGAGACGACCCAGCCCACCCCCATCCGCTCGCGCATCCCTGTCGCGTTCGACGAGCTGCGCGTGCGTCTCGCCGGCAACCTCGGCTCGATCCCCGTCATCGTCGGGTTGCTCATCATCTGGGGCGTGTTCCAACTGCTCAACCCGAGCTTCCTCTCGGCCGACAACCTCGTGAATCTCACGCTGCAGTGCGCCGCGGGCGGCACGATCGCGATCGGCGTCGTGCTCACATTGCTGCTGGGTCAGATCGACCTCTCGGTCGGCTCGGTGTCGGGGCTCGCGGCAGCGATCCTCGGCGTCGGACTCACGCAGCTGGGCTGGGCTCTGCCCATCGCGATCGCTCTCGCCCTGCTGACCGGTGTCGCCGTGGGCCTGCTCTACGGCGTGCTCTACACGCGCTTCGGCGTGCCGAGCTTCATCATCACGCTCGCGGGTCTGCTCGGCGTCCTCGGCCTGCAGCTCAAGGTTCTCGGCCCCACCGGCTCGATCAACATCCCCTACGACTCACCGATCGTGATGTTCGCGCAGAGCTGGTTCCTCCCGCCCTACGTGGCCTACGGGCTCGCCGTGCTCTGGGCGGGTGGGATGTTCACCTCGGCGGTGCTGCGCCAGCGACGGCGGGAACGTGCGGGCCTGCCGACGAGTCCGCTCATCTGGCAAGCCGCGAAAGCGGGAGCGCTGCTGGCGCTGTGCGCCCTCGGCGTCGCCTACCTGGCGACCGACCGCGGCATCGGCGTCATGTTCGTGTTCTTCATCGTGCTCGTGATCATCGTCGACATCGTGTTGACGCGCACGCGTTGGGGGCGCGAGGTGTACGCGGTCGGCGGATCGGTCGAAGCGGCGCGGCGCGCCGGCATCCGTGTCGACCGGGTCTACATCTCCGTCTTCGTGCTGTGCTCGAGCTTCGCGGTCGTCGGCGGCCTGCTCGCCGCGGGACGCCTCGCCTCGGTGACCCTGTCGTCCGGGGGCGGTGACACCAACCTCAACGCGATCGCGGCGGCCGTGATCGGCGGCACGAGCCTCTTCGGCGGGCGCGGTTCCGCGTGGAGCGCGCTGCTCGGCATCGCTGTCATCCAGTCGATCTCGAACGGCCTCACACTGCTCAACCTCGACTCCTCGATCCGCTACATGATCACGGGCGGGGTGCTGCTGCTCGCCGTCATCATCGACTCGCTCGCGCGCAAGTCGCGGGCGGCCCACGGCCAGGCCTGACCCCCCTCGCGACAGGAGACCACCATGACGGACGACGAAGTCCACTCCCCCGCGCCGGGCCGCGCCCGGCAGTCGGAGATCTTCCGCTCGGGCGCCTCGGGCCGACGCCCCGCGGTCCCGACGAGCTGGGCGTCGCTCGTCGCCGCTGCAGAACGCGCGATGTCACCGGATGCCTGGGCCTACGTCGCGGGTTCCGCCGGTCGCGAGTCGACCGCGGAGGCCAATTACGAGGCCTTCGACGCGTGGCGGCTCGTTCCGCGGATGCTGCGCGATGTCACGGAGCGCGACCTCTCGATCGAGCTCTTCGGCCGACGCCACCGCACGCCGCTCCTCACGGCGCCGATCGGCGTGCTCGAGCTCGTCGATCCGGATGCCGACCTCGCGATCGCGCGCGCGGCCGGTTCGCTCGGCATCACGAGCATCGTGTCGAGCCAGGCATCGCAGCCGATGGAGCGGGTCGCGTCGGCGGACGCCGGGCCGTGGTGGTTCCAGCTGTACTGGTCGAGCGAGGACGCGCTCGTCGAGAGCTTCGTCGCGCGCGCCGAGACGGCGGGCGCCGAGGCGATCGTCGTGACCCTCGACACCGGCATGCTCGGCTGGCGGCCGCGCGATCTCGACCGCGGGTTCCTGCCGTTCATCCACGGGATGGGCATCGCGCAGTACACGAGCGATCCGGTGTTCCGAGCTCTCGTGCGCGAACGGATGTCACGCCCCGCTTCGGGCGAGAAGCCGCGGGTCACGCCTGCTGCGGTGCGCACGCTCATCGACATGACGCAGCGCTATCCGGGTTCCTTCCGCGCGAACCTCCGTTCCGGCGAACCGCGCGCCGCCGTCGAGACCTTCCTCGACGTGTTCTCCCGTCCGGGGCTCACCTGGGACGATCTCGCCTTCCTCCGCGATCGCACGCGGCTTCCCGTGCTCCTCAAGGGTGTGCAGCATCCGGATGACGCGCGGCGGGCACTCGACGCCGGGGTCGACGGCGTCGTCGTGTCGACCCACGGCGGGCGCCAGGTCGACGGCGCGATCGGTTCGCTCGACGCCCTCCCCGGCGTCGTGGACGCGGTCGGCGGGCGGGTTCCCGTCATCCTCGACTCGGGCGTGCGCGGTGGGGCGGATGTCGTGCGTGCGATCGCGCTCGGGGCGACGGCCGTCGGCATCGGTCGCGCCTGGGTCTACGGGCTCGCGATCGCGGGCGAGGATGGCGCGCGCCAGGTGCTCGACGACATCATCGCCGAGACCGACCTCACCCTGGGGCTCGCGGGCCGTCGCTCGCTCGCCGAGCTCACTCCCACCGACGTGACGCGGCTCTGAGCCGTCAGGCGCGCGTCGCAGCGATCCACTGGTCGAGCTTCGCCGTGGCCGCACCGGAGTCGATCACCGACGCGGCGACCGCGATCTTGTCGCGGAAGCGCGCTCGGATGTCCTCCTGACCACGCGTGTGGTCGAGCGCCAGATCCCACGCCACGAGTCCCGCTGCCGCGTTGAGCAGCACGATGTCGCGAACGGGGCCGGTCTCGCCGGCGAGGGTGCGACGGGCGATCTCGGCGTTGCGCTCCGGGTCGCCCCCGCGCAGCTCGTCGATGGTGGCACGCGGGATGCCGAGGTCGGCGGGATCGATGTCGTGCTCGTCGACGGCACCCCGGGAGACCTCCCAGATGTGGCTGTGACCCGTCGTGGTGAGCTCGTCGAGCCCGTCGTCTCCGCGGAAGACGAGCGCCGTCGCGCCGCGTGTCTGGAAGACGCCCACGACGAGCGGGACCTTCTCGAGGCTCGCGACGCCGACTGCCGACGCCTCCGGTCGCGCCGGATTGCACAGCGGACCGAGGAAGTTGAACACGGTCGGCACGCCGAGCTCGGCCCGCACGGGTCCGGCGTTCTTGAAGCCCGGGTGGAAGTGCGAGGCGAAGATGAAGGTCAGCCCGGTCTCCTCGAGCACGGCGGCGACGCGGTCGGGTTCGATGAGGATGTCGGCGCCGAGCGCCGACAGGGTGTCGGAGGCTCCCGATGCCGAGCTCGCCGCCCGGTTCCCGTGTTTCGCCACCGGCACCCCGGCTGCCGCGCACACGATCGACGACATCGAGGAGACGTTCACGGTGCCGAAGCGGTCTCCGCCGGTCCCGACGATGTCGAGCGCCATGGGGTCAATCGGCAGCGGCTTGGCGGCTGCGAGGATGGCGTCGCGGAAGCCGACGATCTCGTCGACGGTCTCGCCCTTGGCGCGCAACGCGATGAGGAAAGCGCCGATCTGGGCAGGCGTCGCCTGCCCGGACATGACCTGCGACATCGTCCACTCCGCCTCGGAGATCGACAGGTCGCCTCCCGCGAGGAGTTCGGTGAGCACGGCGGGCCAGGTCAGTTCGGTCGGCATGGCCACGATCGTAGCGACCTGTCGCCGGTCGGCATCCGGGTGGGGTTGGGCGACAGGCCCGGGTGGTGGATTCGCCGTGAGCGATATCGGCCATAATGGACGGGTGACCACTACCTCCGCCATCGCACCGAGCACTCCGGTCATCAACCGGCCCAACACCGTCGCGGTGGGCACGATCGTCTGGCTGGGCAGCGAGGTCATGTTCTTCGCCGGCCTGTTCGCGGTGTACTTCACGCTCCGCGCGACGTCGCAGCCCCTGTGGGAGGAGCAGACGGCCAAGCTCAATGTCGTCTACGCCCTCGTCAACACGCTCATCCTGGTATCCTCCTCCTTCACCGCCCAGTTCGGCGTGTTCGCGGCGGAGCGGCTGCAGGCACGGCGTACGGGCGGCATCTTCGCCCTGACCAAGTGGGGCGTCGTGGAGTGGTTCTTCCTGAGCTACGCCCTCGGTGCGATCTTCGTGGTCGGTCAGATCTTCGAGTACGGACAACTGGTCTCCGAGCACATCGGCATGCAGTCCGACTCCTACGGATCCGTCTTCTACTTCGCGACGGGATTCCACGGCCTGCACGTGACGGGTGGCCTCATCGCCTTCCTGCTCGTGATCGGCCGTGTGTACGCCGTCAAGACCTTCACTCACAAGGAGGCGACGAGCTCCATCGTCGTCTCGTACTACTGGCACTTCGTCGATGTCGTCTGGATCGGCCTGTTCCTCGTCATCTACGTCCTCAAATAGCCTGCAGAACGGATCCAGTCCACGATCATGGCGACCTTCGCTCACCGTAACCGCCGCTCCGGGCGGCGCTCCCCGCTCGCATCCGCGGCTCTCCTTTTGATCGGTCTCCTCGCGACCGGCGGCGCCTACGCGGCCTTCACGGCCACCTCGAGCGCCGACGCCGCGAGCCAGACGCAGGTCACGAAGCTCGCGGAGGAAGGCGAGAAGCTCTTCGCCGCCAACTGCGCGAGCTGCCACGGCCTCGAGGCCCAGGGCACGGCCGACGGACCCACGCTCATCGGCGTCGGCGCCGCCTCCGTCGACTTCCAGGTCGGCACCGGCCGCATGCCCATGGCCGCCTCCGGGCCGCAGGCCGAGCAGAAGCCCGTGCAGTTCACCGACGAGCAGATCGCGGCGCTCGCGACCTGGGTCGCATCGCTGAGCCCCGGACCGGCCATCCCGGACGAGCGCTACCTCCAGGGAGATGGCGACCTCGCCGCGGGCGGCGAGCTCTTCCGCATCAACTGCGCGATGTGCCACAACGTCGCCGGCGCAGGTGGCGCGCTCACCCAGGGCAAGTTCGCCCCGGGACTCATGGGCGTCAGCGCCAAGCACATCTACGAGGCCATGATCACGGGCCCGCAGAACATGCCCGTCTTCAACGACGCCAACATCAGCCCCGAAGACAAGTCGGCGATCATCACCTACCTCAAGTACATCGAGACGAGCACCTCGCCCGGCGGCCTGGAGCTCGGCAGCCTCGGCCCGGTGTCGGAAGGTCTGTTCGTCTGGATCTTCGCTCTCGGCGGGATCGTCGCGATCACCGTCTGGCTCACGGCGAAGTCGAACTGACGCGTGAGCACGGAAACACAGGAAGGGACACCCATGGCACAGGCCGACGGGGCCGAGACCGGCACCGCAGTCGAGAGGCACGAGCACGCGCCCCGCGCCGCCGGCGTCGCCGTCGTCTCGGACGACCGAGTTCAGAATCCCGGGTTCCCGCCCTACCGCCCGCGGGTCTCCGACATCGACCCGGTCAAGGAGCGCCAGAACGAACGCCGCGTCTTCTGGCTCTTCCTCGCCTCGATGGTGGGCAGCGTCTTCGCGGTCGTCGCGTACATCGCCTTCCCCATCCACGAGGGCGACATGGACTCCGTGCGCCTCAACAACCTGCTCCTGGGCCTCGGCTTCACCCTCGGCCTGCTCGGCATCGGCTTCGGCGCTGTGCACTGGTCGAAGTCCCTCATGGACGGTCACGACCTCGTCGAGCAGCGTCACGAGACGCGGGGCAAGCCCGAGACGGTCGCCCGTGCGTCGGAGATCTTCACCCTCGGCAACAAGGAGTCGGGCTTCACACGCCGCAAGCTCATCCGGAACGGGCTGCTCGGCGCGCTTGCACTCGCCCCCCTCTCGGCGATCGTGATCTTCCGCGACTTCGCGCCGGCCGAGGATCCGGTCAAGCTGCTCAAGCACACCCTGTGGGAGAAGGGCACGCGGCTCGCGCGCGACCCCAACGGCATCCCGATCAAGGCGTCGGACGTCACCATCGGCTCGGTCTTCCACGTGATCCCGGAGAACCTCCACGAGTCCGACCACCCGCTCGAGGAGAAGGCCAAGGCCGCCGTCCTCCTCATGCGGCTCGACCCGGCCGACCTGCAGGTCTCGGAGGAGCGCAAGGATTGGAACTTCCGCGGCATCGTCGCGTACTCCAAGATCTGCACGCACGTCGGATGCCCCGTCGCCCTGTACGAGCAGCACACGCACCACCTGCTGTGCCCGTGCCACCAGTCGCAGTTCGACATCACGCGTGAGGCCGAGGTGATCTTCGGTCCCGCCAAGCGTCCTCTGCCGCAGCTGCCCATCACCGTCGACGAGGAGGGCTACCTGATCGCGCAGAGCGACTTCCATGAGCCCGTCGGCCCGAGCTTCTGGGAGCGTTCGCTGTGACCGCCACCACCACATCCGAGACCACCGCGGCACCGGCCACGTCGGAGACCAAGCCCGAGCCCGGCAAGGGCATGCGCTTCGTCAACTGGGGAGCGAACTACATCGAGGACCGCACGAGCCTCTCGGGCTTCGTGAAGGAACTCGGTCGCAAGATCTTCCCCGACCACTGGTCGTTCATGCTCGGCGAGGTCGCGCTCTACAGCTTCGTCGTGATCCTGCTGTCGGGCACCTTCCTGACCTTCTTCTTCCAGGCCTCGATGACGCACGTGGTCTATGACGGCTCGTACGCGCCTCTGCAGGGCGTCGGGATGTCGGCGGCCATGGCCTCGACGCTCGACATCAGCTTCGATGTGCGTGGTGGGCTGCTCATGCGGCAGGTGCACCACTGGGCCGCACTGCTGTTCGTCGCCTCGATCGGCCTGCACATGCTCCGGGTGTTCTTCACCGGGGCGTTCCGCAAGCCGCGTGAGCTCAACTGGGTCGTCGGCTTCGTGCTCTTCATCCTCGCCATGGGCGAGGGCTTCACGGGGTACTCGCTCCCCGACGACCTGCTCTCGGGCAACGGCCTCCGCATCATCGACGGCATGGTCAAGGGCATCCCGATCGTGGGCACCTGGATCTCCTACCTGCTCTTCGGCGGAGAGTTCCCGGGTGAGGCGATCGTCGGCCGGCTCTATACCCTGCACATCCTGCTGCTGCCGGCTCTCGTGGTCGCGGCGATCGGTGTGCACCTGATCCTCATGATCGTGAACAAGCACACCCAGTTCGCGGGCCCGGGTCGCACCCAGGGCAACGTCGTGGGCGTGCCGATCATGCCGGTGTTCGCGGCGAAGGCCGGTGGATTCTTCTTCATCGTCTTCGGCGTCATCATGCTCGTGGCCTCGGTCGTGACGATCAACCCGATCTGGAACTACGGGCCGTACGACCCCTCCCCCATCTCGGCCGGCACGCAGCCCGACTGGTACATCGGCTTCGCCGACGGCATGCTGCGCCTGATCCCGCCGCATCTCGAGACGGAGCTGTGGGGCTTCACGATCACGTGGTACATCCTGATCCCGATCGTGGTGCTCGGACTCTTCATCGTGCTCGTGGCGATCTACCCGTTCGTCGAGGCGTGGATCACGGGCGACAAGCGCGAGCACCACATCGCCGACCGCCCGCGCAACGCCCCGACGCGCACCGCGATCGGCGCCGCCGGTGTCACGTTCTACGCCGTCATGTGGGCCGCCGCGAGCTCGGACCTCATCGCCACCCACTTCCGGTTGTCGGTCGAGGGCGTCACGCACTTCCTGCAGGCGACGCTCATCCTCGGCCCGATCATCGCCTACCTCGTCGCGAAGCGGGTGTGCCTCGCTCTGCAGAAGAAGGACCGGGAGATCGCGCTCCACGGCTTCGAATCGGGTCGCATCGTGCGCCTGCCGGGCGGCGAGTACATCGAGGTGCACGAGCAGCTCTCGGACTACGACCGCTGGCGCCTCGTGAGCTACGAGGACTACGCCCCGCTCATGGTGCGCCCCAACGCCAAGGGTCGGATCACGCTCGGCACGAAGGTGCGCGGCGTGCTCTCGCGGTGGTTCTTCGAGGACCGGATCGCTCCGGTGACGCGCTCGGAGATCGAGGCGGCGCACCACGATCATCACTGATCGCTGATCGGCACGCGCGAGGGGCGGAGGCTATCGAGCCTCCGCCCCTCGCGTTCTCTCCCCGATCGTCTCAGCACGGCATACTGGCACCATGGAGACCTCGCTCATCATCGGAGTCGCGGCCACGGTCCTGCTCCTCGCTGGGTGGATCGTCGCGAGTGCGATGCTCCACCGGCGCCAGCGCGCCATGGGCGACGCGGCACCGTTCGCATCCGCCGATCGGCGCGCCGTGGAACGTGGGCAGAGCCTGCACGACCAGGCGACCGCTGCACAGATGTCGGCGATGGCGAGCGCTCAGCGCCAGTAGAGCCTCAGCTCCTGGGCTGCCCGCGCCAGAGGTATCAGTCGAAGAAGCGGCGCATGTACTCGGCCGACTCATGGAATCCGAGCCGGTCGTAGAAACCGCCGGCACGCCGGCTCGCCACCGTGAGCTGCCGCACGCCGCGGCGCTCGCACTCCGACTCGACGGCCTTCACGAGCTGCGTGCCGTAGTCGTGACCGCGTGCATCCGCAGCCACCACGATCTCCTGGAGCTGTGCTGACGGTCCGTTGGTCGACAGCAGAGGCACGATGGTGGTGAGTGCGTACCCGCGAACGCCCTCGTCGTCTTCGACGACGTAGAGCAGCACCGTGGGCTGCTCACCCGCGAGGTACGACGCGATGGTCGCGTCAAAGGCCCCACGCTCGGGCGGAAAAGCATGACCGAGCTGCTGGACGAGGCCGAAGATCGCGTCCTCGTCGCCCGCGCGGACCTCGCGAACCGCCATCAGCGTGCGAAGTGGTTGCGATAGAATTCGTAGTTCCAGCCGACGATCGCGATGAGCACGAGCGGCCCTCCGATGAAGGAGATCCACGGCCCGACGGCCAGCCCGAGGAACACCAGGGCGATGGCCCCGCCGAGCACGAGCGGCCACCAGCTCCACGGCGCGAAGTGCCCGACCTCCGGGTCGTCATCGTCGATGTCCGCCGTGAGCAGGTCCTGGGGAAGCTCGCCTCCCTGCGCCTTGTGTACGCGGCCGAGGTAGAACCCGACGAAGAACCCGAGGATCGAGGTGAGGGTCAGAGCCACCGTGCCGACCCACTCGATGTGGTTCGGATCCCAGTTCACCGTGATGCCGACCCAGATCGTGTAGGCGGCGGCCGAGAGCAGGAAGAAGACCCCGATCACGTACATGATGATCGCGTTGGTACGCATGACTTACTTCACCTCTCCATCGGCGACGTCGACGACCGGGCGGTCGGGCGCGTCCTTGGCCGGTCCGATCCCCACCTGGACGGTCTCGGGGTGGTGCAGATCGAACGCCGGCGACTCCGAGCGGATGCGCGGGATCGACGTGAAGTTATGGCGCGGGGGCGGGCACGATGTCGCCCACTCGAGCGACCGCGAGTTGCCCCACGGGTCGTCGACCGTGACCTTCGGCGCCTTGCGTGCCGTGATCCAGACGTTGAGGAAGAAGGGGATCATCGAGATCGCGAGGATCGCCGATCCGACGGTGGAGAGCTGGTTCTCCCACGTGAAGCCCTCGCCGGCGAGATAGCTCGCGTAGCGGCGCGGCATGCCTTCCACCCCGAGCCAGTGCTGCACGAGGAAGGTGGTGTGGAAGCCGATGAACAGCAGCCAGAAGTGGATCTTGCCCAGACGCTCGTCGAGCATCTTGCCGGTCCACTTGGGCCACCAGAAGTAGAAGCCCGAGAACATCGCGAACACGACCGTTCCGAACACGACGTAGTGGAAGTGGGCGACGACGAAGTAGGTGTCCGAGACGTGGAAGTCCAGCGGCGGCGAGGCGAGGATGACGCCGGTCAGGCCGCCGAAGGTGAAGGTCACGAGGAAGCCGATGGCCCAGACCATGGGGGTCTCGAAGGTGACCGAGCCGCGCCACATCGTGCCGACCCAGTTGAAGATCTTCACACCCGTCGGGATCGCGATGAGCATCGTCATGAGCGCGAACCACGGCAGCAGCACCGAGCCGGTCACGTACATGTGGTGAGCCCACACCGTGACCGAGAGAGCCGCGATCGAGATCGTCGCGAAGACGAGGGTCTTGTAGCCGAAGATCGGCTTGCGGCTGAAGACCGGGAACACCTCGGAGACGATGCCGAAGAACGGCAGCGCGATGATGTAGACCTCGGGGTGTCCGAAGAACCAGAAGAGGTGCTGCCACAGGATCGTGCCGCCGTTGGCGGGGTCGAGCAGGTGGGCGCCGAAGACGCGATCCGCGCCGAGCGCGAACAGACCGCCCGCGAGCACCGGGAACGCCATGAGCACGAGCAGCGACGTGATCAGCACGTTCCACGTGAAGATCGGCATGCGCCACATGGTCATGCCAGGAGCCCGCATCGTGATGATGGTCGTGATGAAGTTGACGGCTCCGAGGATGGTTCCGAAGCCGGAGAGCGCGAGGCCGAAGACCCAGAGGTTGCCGCCGAGACCCGGCGAGAACGTCGTGCTCGAGAGCGGGGCGTACGCGGTCCAGCCGAAGCCCGCCGCACCCTGCGGGGTGAAGAAGCCGCCGATGGCGATGAGCGAACCGAAGCTGAACAGCCAGTATGCGAAGGCGTTCAGCTTGGGGAAGGCCACATCCGGAGCGCCGATCTGCAGCGGCATGATCGCGTTCGCGAAGCCCGCGAAAAGCGGCGTCGCGAACATGAGCAGCATGATCGTGCCGTGCATCGTGAACAGCTGGTTGTACGCCTCGTTCGAGGGCACGATGTCGACGCCGGGCGTGAACAGCTCGACGCGGATGACGAGCGCGAGCACGCCGCCGATGCAGAAGAAGATGAACGACGTGATGAGGTACAGATAACCGATCGTCTTGTGATCGGTCGTCGTGATCCACTTGACGATGATGTCGCCCTTGCGGGTGGGCTTGGCCGGCGCGAACGTGCGCGTCTGCGTCTGCGCCTGGGTGTCGGGCTGGCCGGGAGCCGGAGCTGTCGTCGTCATCGGATCATTCCTCGTTCGTGCTGCCGGCGCCCGGCAGGTTCTGGTTCACGTTGTAGGTGGCGTCGAGACGGCCTTCATTGCCGGCCGCGCGCAACTCGTCGATGTGCGCCTGGTACTCGGCCTCGGAGACGACGTGCACCGTGAACAGCATGTCGGCGTGGTACTCACCGCAGAGCTCGGCGCACTTGCCCCGGAAGACGCCCTCCTTGAGGGGCACGAAGTACATGTAGTTCGACTTCGCCGGGATCATGTCCTTCTTGTACAGGAAGTCGATGATCCAGAAGGAGTGCGCGACGTCGCGCGACTCGAGGATGATCTCGACCTTCTTGCCGACCGGCAGGTAGAGCGCCGGAAGCTCGCTCTCGTCGAGGTTGCCATCACGATCGGGCTGAGCCTGGACGCCCTTGGTGAAGACGTTCTCGTTGAGGTAGTTGAAGTCCCACGCCCAGCGCTTGCCGAACGCCTCGACCCGCACATCCGGATCACCCGGGTCCTGCTCGATGGCCGCCTGGTCGCGGGCCGTGAAGGCGAAGAAGCCGATGATGAGGATGAAGGGCACGACCGTGTAGAAGATCTCGATCGGCATGTTGTAGCGCATCTGCACGGGAAGGCCGGTCTGGCCCTTGCGGCGGCGGTAGACGATCGCGGCCCACAGGATGAGGCCCCACGTGATCACGCCGACGCCCAGCAGCACCGCCCAGGAGGTGACCCACAGCCCGATCACACGATCGGTGTGGTTCGTCGTGCCGACGCCACCCGGGAGGAAGCCGTTGAGCTGCTCTTGCGTGCAGCCGGCGAGAACGATGGCGACCGCGAGGCCGATCGGGACGACGGCCCAGCGGGCCAGTCGAGAACGCTGTGGGCGGTTGTGACGCACCTGGAACCTCTCCGGACGACGACGTGGTGATTCGCGTCCAGTCTATAGCCGAACGAGCCGCCCTCTTCGCGGAGGACGGCTCGTGTTCGCGTTTCTCAGGCGACTCGGCGCGCGCCGCGGATCGCCGCGGCGCCAAGCGGCTTCAGTGGAAGCTGTCGCCGCACGCGCAACTGCCCTGCGCGTTGGGGTTGTCGATCGTGAAGCCCTGCTTGTAGATCGTGTCCTCGAAGTCGATGGCCGCGCCGTCGAGGTAGGGCACGCTCATCTTGTCGACGACGACCTCGACACCGTCGAAGTCACGCGTCGCGTCCCCCTCGAGCAGGCGCTCGTCGAAGTACAGCTGGTAGATGAGACCCGAGCACCCGCCGGGCTGCACGGCGACACGGAGTCGCAGGTCGTCGCGGCCCTCCTGCTCCAGGAGCGACCGCACCTTCTGCGCGGCCGTGTCGGAGAGGGAGACCCCGTGGGTCGTCTCGAGCGTGTCGGTCATGCCGCCATCATACGTCGGGCATGAGGCGACACGCTGAGGGCCGGCGCTCGGGCGTCAGCGTGCGCCGAGCCGCGCCATGAGCAGCGCCTCGCCCAGGATCGCCTTCTCGAGACTCGGGATGTGCAGCGATTCATTGGGGCTGTGCGCCCGCGAATCGGGGTCTTCGACCCCCGTCACGAGGATCTGGGCCTTCGGGAAGCGCTCGGCGAGCTCCGCGATGAAGGGGATCGAACCTCCGACGCCCATCTCGACCGCCGGATTGCCGAACGCCTCCTCGAGCACGGCCTTGGCATCCGCGACCGCCCAGCCGCTCGTGTCGACGAGGAACGGCTGCCCGAGGTCGAGGCCGTCGACCTCGAGCTGCGCCCCGAAGGGTGTGTGGGCGCGGAGGTGCGCCATGATCGCGTCATACGCGTCTTCGGCGCGCTGTCCCGGCGCGACCCGCGCGCTGATGCGCACCCGCACGCTCGGCACGAGAGTGTTCGAGGCGTCTTTGATGCTCGGCGCATCGATGCCCGTCACGGTGATCGAGGGCTGGTTCCAGATGCGGGAGATGATCGCCCCCGTACCGACCGGTGACGCCTCGGGCAGCAGGCCCGTCTCTGCCCGCAACTGATCCTCGTCATAGGCGGGGGTCTCGGCCTCGCGCGAGGTGAGACCCGCGACGGCGACCGAGCCGTCGCTGTTCCAGAGCGTGTCGAGCAACCGGATGGCGGCGAACATCGCATCCGGCACCGCTCCCCCGAACATGCCCGAGTGGGAGGCGTGTGCGAGGGTCGTCACGCGCAGGTTGAAGGCGACGGCGCCACGCAACCCCACCGTGATGGCGGGGATCTCGGTCGACCAGTTGCCGGAATCGGCGACCACGATGACGTCGGCGTCGAAGGTCTCGCGATAGTGCTCGAGGAACGTCAGGATCGAGCGCGAACCGAACTCCTCCTCGCCCTCGGCGTAGAGCACGAGGCCGATCTCGGGATCGCCGAACACCTGCTGGTAGGCGCGGATGGCGGCGAGGTGGGCGACGACACCCGCCTTGTCGTCGGCTGCACCGCGGCCATAGAGACGGTCACCGCGGAGCGTCGGCTCGAAGGGCTTCGAATCCCACGCGGCCTCGTCACCTGGGGGCTGCACATCGTGGTGCGCGTAGAGCAGGATGGTGGGCTTGCCACCCCGGGCGGCGCGCGTCGCGACGACGGCGGGCTGGCCGAGGGCGTCCGAGTCCGGGTCGGAGACGGGCAGCTGCACGACGTCGACGGTCTCGAAGACGCCGAGTTCACGTGCGAGTTCCGCGACGCGCTCGGCGCTCGCATGCACGTGGGCGAAGTCGAACCCGTCCCAGGAGACCGAGGGGATCCGCACGAGCCCGGAGAGTTCGGCGATCGCGGCCGGGAGGCCCGCCGTCACCGCCTCGCGCAGTTCGTCGGCACGAGGAGTGGATGCGGATACGGTCGACGGGTTGGACTCAGCCATGCGGGTAATCTTAAACCTCCCGACCAGCGAGGATGCCCCGTGCCGAAGAACACCCCCTCCGACGACGTCACCCCGGAGACCCCGGAGACGGAGAGCGCCCCCATGGGGAAGGGTCGCGCCACCCCCACCCGGAAGGAGCGGGAGGCCGCCCGCAAACGCCCGCTCGTCCCGGATGACCGCAGGGCCGCCGCCAAGGCGTCGAAGGCGGAGCTCGCGGCGCGGCGCGACCGCGCCCGCATCGGCATGGAGCGCGGCGAGGAGAAGTACCTGCCCGTGCGCGATCGGGGTCCCCAGAAGCGCTTCGTGCGCGACTGGGTCGATGCGCGCTGGAGCGTGGGTGAGGTGCTGCTGCCGCTCATGGTGCTCGTGATCCTGACCTACTTCATCCCGAACGAGTTCATCGCCATCTACGCGCTCGCGGCCGTGTGGGCCGTGATCCTGCTCGTCGTGATCGACTGCCTCATCCTGGGCCGCACCCTGCGCAAGAAGCTCGCCGCCAAGTTCGGGGCCGACAAGGTGGAGAAGGTCACGTGGTACGCCGCGATGCGCGCCGTGCAGCTGCGCGCCCTGCGCCTGCCGAAGCCGCAGGTCAAGCGCGGAGAGTTCCCGGCCTGATCGGGGCGCAGATCACCGCGGCGCCAGACCGCGGTTGATCGCGCGAGCCCAGAGCGGGCCCTCGTAGAGGAACGCCGTGTAGCCCTGCACGAGGGTCGCGCCCGCCGCGAGACGCTCGCGCACCTCGGATGCGGTGGTCACCCCGCCGACGGAGATGAGGCACAGCTCGGGGCCGACGGCCGCGCGCAGCAGGCGGAGCATCGCAAGGGAGCGCTCGGCGAGCGGGGCGCCGGAGAGCCCGCCCTCCCCCGCTGCCTCCACGACATCCGGTGCCGTCGTGAGCCCCTCGCGCGACAGCGTCGTATTGGTCGCGACGATCCCCGCGAGCCCGATGCGGAGCACCAGCTCCGCGATCCTGAGCGCCTGCTCGTCGGTGAGATCGGGTGCGATCTTGACGAGCACCGGCACCTCACCGGCCGCGTCCCGCACGGCCGTGAGCAGCGGCTCGAGACGATCGAGCTCCTGGAGACCCCGGAGCCCCGGGGTGTTCGGCGAGCTCACGTTGACGACGAGGTAGTCGGCGTGCGGCGCGAGCAGCTGCGTGCTCACGAGATAGTCGTCGACTGCCTCGTCGACCGGCACGACCTTGGTCTTGCCGATGTTGACGCCCACCACCGGGCGGATGCGCGCCCGCCGGGCGCGGGCGATCCGCGGCGCGCACGCCTCGGCGCCGGCATTGTTGAAGCCCATGCGGTTGATGACCGCGCGATCGGGGATCAGTCGGAACAGCCGCGGACGCGGGTTGCCGGGTTGCGGACGCGCCGTGATCGTGCCGACCTCGACATGCCCGAATCCGAGCGCGCCGAGCCCCGCGATGCCGCGCGCCTCCTTGTCGAAGCCGGCCGCCAATCCGAACGGCGTCGGGAACTCGAGCCCCAGGGCCTGTACGACGAGGGAACGACGCGGGCGCGTGAATGCGCGCGCGAGCTGACGCAGCCCCGGCCAGCCGAGCATCCGGATGACGAGGAACGCGAGGTGGTGGGCGGTCTCGGGGTCGAAGCGCGACAGGACGAGCCGGAAGAGGAGACGGTACATGCCGCCTTCAGGCTAGCGGCTGGCGCGGGCCGTTCAGGACTCGGCGATCGTGGCGCCCGACGGGTCGGCGTGCTCGATGCGGAGCTGGTCGATCGCAGACTCGAAGTCCTCGAGCGAGTCGAAGGCCTGGTACACGCTCGCGAACCGCAGGTACGCGACCTCGTCGAGCTCGCGCAGCGGCGGCAGGATCGCGAGCCCGATGTCGTTCGCATCGATCTGGGCGACACCCGTGGCCCGGATGGCCTCCTCGACCCGCTGTGCCAGAAGCGCGAGGTCGGCGTCGCTCACCGGACGACCCTGGCACGCCTTGCGCACCCCGGAGACGATCTTCTCGCGGCTGAACGGCTCGACGATCCCAGAACGCTTGATGACATTCAGGCTCGCGGTCTCCGTCGTCGAGAAGCGCCGGCCGCATTCGGGGCACTGACGGCGTCGCCGGATCGACAGGCCGTCGTCGCTCGTACGCGAGTCGATGACGCGGCTGTCTGGGTGACGGCAGAAGGGGCAGAACATCCCCTTCAGGGTACCTGTCGGACGCCGAGAATACCGTCGCTACCCCTCGAAGCGCGCCGCGACGGCGTCGCCGTGCGCCGGCAGATCCTCCGCATCGCTGAACGCCCGGATGTGCTGGGCCACTGCGCGCAGCGCCTCCCGGTCGTAGCGCACGATCTGCTGAGGTCGCAGGAAGGTCATGGCGCTCAACGCCGCCGAGAAGCGCGCCTGGCCGGCCGTCGGCAGCACGTGGTTCGAGCCCGCGAGGTAGTCGCCGAGGCTCACCGGTGCCTGGGAGCCGAGGAAGATCGCCCCTGCGTTGTGGATGCGTGCGAGCGTGGCGTCCGGGTCGGACGTGTGGATCTCGAGATGCTCGGGGGCGAACGCGTCGACGAAGTCCGCGGCTGCCTCCGCGTCGTCCACGAGCACGAGGGCCGATTGGCGCCCGCCGAGCGCGGCGCGCACGCGCTCGGCATGCGTGGTGCGCGCGACGCGGGACTCGAGCTCGGATGCCACCCGCACCGCGAGCTCGGGGGCGTCGGTCACGAGTACAGCCGCTGAGAGCTCGTCGTGCTCGGCCTGGCTCACGAGGTCGGCGGCGATGAGGCGGGCGTCCGCATGCGCGTCTGCGAGCACCAGGATGTCGGTCGGGCCGGCCTCCGCGTCGATGCCCACGACGCCGCGCACGAGCCGCTTGGCTGCGGCGACGTACACGTTGCCGGGGCCGGTGATGACGTCGACCGGCTCGAGCCCGAGATCCGCGACGCCGTAGGCGAGCGCACCGATCGCGCCCGCGCCGCCCATCGCGTAAACCTCGTCGACGCCGAGCAGAGCCGCGACGGCGAGGATCGTGGGGTGCACCGACCCGCCGAAGGCGGCCTGCGGCGGGGAGACGAGGGCGAGCGAGGTCACTCCCGCCGCTTGCGCCGGCACGACGTTCATGATGACGCTCGACGGGTAGACGGCCTTGCCGCCCGGCACGTAGAAACCCGCGCGCCGCACCGGCTGCCACCGCTGCTCGATGCGGGCGCCGTGGTCCAGCTCCGTGACCACCGCGGGCGGAACCTGGGCGGCGCTTGCGCGGCGGACGCGCGCGATCGACTCCTCGACGGCCCGGCGGACCTGCGGGTCGAGCGCATCGACGGCGGCCGCGAGTTCGTCAGCCGATACCCGTAGCGCGGCGGGGCGCACGCGGTCGAGTCGCTCGGCCTGCGCGAGGAGCGCTGCCGATCCCTGCTCGCGCACCTCGTCGATGAGGCGGCCGGCCGCTTCGGCCGCCACCGTCACATCGAGGATCGCACGGGGCACGAGCGAGGCGAGCTCGGCCGAGCTGGGACGGGTGCCACGGAGGTCAAGAGTCTGGATCATCGCGAGACAATGCTAGATGGGCCCGGAATGCGCGGATGCCGGGATGAGTTGGACAGGACGATGGACGAGAACAGCGAGCAGCAGGAACCGCAGATCGTCGACGACGTCAGCGCCTTCAAACTCGCCTTCCGTCGGCTGGCGGCCGGCGTCTCCATCGTGACGGCCCGCACTCCCGAGGGCCGTCCGGTCGGCTTCACCGCGACCTCCCTCGCGTCGCTTGCCGCCGCTCCCCCGCTCGCGACCTTCAACATGGCGCGGATCGCGAGCACCTGGCCCGCGGTCGAACAGACCGACCACGTGCTCATCCACATCCTGGGAGCCCGGAATCGCGCGGTCGCCGCCCAGCTCGCGGGCGACAACGACAAGCGCTTCGACGGCGACCACTGGTCACCCGGGCCTCTCGGGCTGCCGCTCATCAAGGACGTGCCGGCGTGGATGCTCGGGCGAATCGTCGGGCGCTACCCCGTGCACGAGAACGCCGTCATCGTGGTGCAGATCGAAGACGGCGGTCTGGGTGCACCCGACGAGGCGATGCTGTACCACGAGCGGGAGTTCCTGCGCCCGGGCGAACCCGCCTGAGGTCTGCCGCGGGGACTCAGACGACGCAGTTGGGGCCGAGCAGGGACTTGAGCTCGCCGTAGAGATCGGCGGTGACGGCGACCGGGAACGGGATCTCGAAGAGCCGCGCCGAATCGCCGCGCACCAGGCGCAACCGCACCTCGTTGTCGCCACGGTGACGGATCAGCACGTCGCCTAGGGCCGAGACGATGTCGGTCGTCGCCCGATGCTCGGGCACCTGGATCACAAGCGGACCCGAGCCGAGGCTCTGGCCGGTATCGGGCGTGAACATGCTCTGGGCATGCAGTCCGATGCCGTCGTCGCGCTGACTGACGCGCGCCCGGATCACGGCGATGGAGTCGCTCTGCAGCCCCGGCGCGAACTCCTGGTAGGTCTTGCCGAGGAACATGACGCTCACCTCGCCGCCGAAGTCCTCGACCGTGACGACGCCGTAGGGGTTGCCGGACTGCCGAGCCGTGCGATGCTGCACGCTCGTGAGCAGACCCGCGACGGTCACGATCTCGCCGTCCTGGATCGACTCCGACGACAGCAGATCGCCGATCCCGACGCTCGCGTGCTTGGCGAGCAGCACCTCGAGGCCGTCGAGAGGATGCTCGGACACGTAGAGCCCCAGCATCTCGCGCTCGAAGGCGAGCTTGTCCTTCTTCGACCATTCCGGTCGCTCGGGCACGTGGTCGACCGCCGCAGGCTCGTCCCAGAGCGAGTCGAAGTCGAACCCAACCTGACCGTTGGCCTCATTGCGCTTCACCGAGACGGCGGATTCCACCGCCTCCTCGTGGATCTCGATGAGGGCGCGACGTGACGCGCCGAGGGAGTCGAAAGCTCCCGCCTTGATGAGCGACTCGACGGTGCGCTTGTTGAGGGCCGTGAGCGGGACCTTACGCAGGAAGTCGTGGAACGAGGTGAACGCACCCTTGTCTTCGCGGGCGGCGCGGATCTGGTCCACGACCCCGAAGCCCACGTTGCGCACGGCGCCGAGGCCGAAGCGGATGTCCTCCCCTACGGCGGCGAAGAAGCCGATCGACGAGTTCACATCCGGGGGCAGCACGCGGATGCCCATGCGGCGACATTCATTGAGGTACACCGCGAGCTTGTCGCGCGCGTCGCCGACGCTCGTGAGCAGGGCGGCCATGTACTCGGCCGGGTAGTGGGCCTTGAGGTAGGCGGTCCAGTAGCTGAGCACGCCGTAGGCAGCCGAGTGCGCTTTGTTGAAGGCGTAGTCGGAGAAGGGCAGCAGGATGTCCCACAGCGTCTTGATGGCCGTCTCGGAGTAGCCGTTGGCCTTCATCCCGTTCGAGAAGCCCTCGTACTGCTTGTCGAGCTCGGACTTCTTCTTCTTACCCATCGCGCGGCGCAGGATGTCGGCCTGGCCGAGCGAGAACCCCGCCACGCGCTGGGCGATGGCCATCACCTGCTCCTGGTAGATGATGAGGCCGTAGCTCGTGTCGAGAATGTCCCGCAACGGCTCGGCGAGCTCGGGATGGATGGGCGTGATCTCCTGCTGCCCGTTCTTGCGCAGCGCGTAGTTGGTGTGCGAGTTCGCGCCCATCGGACCGGGTCGGTAGAGCGCGATGACGGCCGAGATGTCTTCGAAGTTGTCGGGCTTCATGAGCCGGAGCAGGGCTCGCATGGGCCCACCGTCGAGTTGGAAGACGCCCAGCGTGTCGCCGCGGGAGAGCAGTTCGTAGGCGGCCGGATCGTCGAGGGTGAGATCCTCCAGCACGGGCCGGAAACCGCGGTTGGCCTCGATGTTGTCGAGCGCGTCATCGATGATGGTGAGGTTGCGCAGGCCCAGGAAGTCCATCTTGATGAGGCCGAGCGACTCAGCTGCCGGATAGTCGAACTGCGTGACGATCTGGCCGTCCTGCTCCCGCTTCATGATCGGGATGATGTCGATGAGCGGCTCGCTCGACATGATGACGCCTGCCGCATGCACGCCCCACTGGCGCTTGAGTCCCTCCAGCCCGCGCGCCGTCTCGAAGACGGTGCGCGCCTCCGCATCGGTGTCGAGGATCGCCCGGAAGTCACCCGCCTCCTTGTAGCGCTCGTGGGCGGGATCCACGATGCCGCCGAGCGGGATGTCCTTGCCCATGATCGCGGGCGGCATCGCCTTGGTGAGCTTCTCACCCATCGAGAACGGGAACCCCAGCACGCGCCCGGAGTCCTTGAGGGCCTGCTTCGCCTTGATCGTGCCGTAGGTCACGATCTGCGCGACGCGCTCCTCGCCGTACTTCTCGGTGACGTAGCGGATGACCTCGCCGCGGCGGCGCTCGTCGAAGTCCACATCGAAGTCGGGCATCGACACGCGATCGGGGTTGAGGAAGCGCTCGAAGATGAGTCCGTGCTCGAGCGGATCGAGGTCGGTGATGCGCATCGCATAGGCCGCCATCGAGCCGGCGCCCGATCCGCGGCCCGGACCCACCCGGATGCCGTTGTCTTTCGACCAGTTGATGAAGTCGGCGACGACGAGGAAGTAGCCCGGGAAGCCCATCTGGGTGATGACTCCGACCTCGTAGTCGGCCTGTCGGCGCACCTCGTCGGGGATGCCGTCGGGGTAGCGCACGTGCAGTCCCCGCTCGACCTCCTTAATGAACCAGGTCTCCTCGGTCTCGCCGTCCGGCACGGGATACCGGGGCATGTAGTTCGCGTTCGTGTTGAACTGCACGTCGCAACGTTCGGCGATGAGCAGGGTGTTGTCGCACGCCTCGGGGTGGTCACGGAAGATCTGCCGCATCTCCGCGGGCGTCTTCAGGTAGAACTCCTGCGAGTCGAACTTGAACCGCTTCGGGTCGGCCATCGTCGACCCGGACTGCACGCACAGCAGGATCTCGTGCGCGGATGCGTCGTGCGCGTGGGTGTAATGCAAGTCGTTGGTGGCCACGAGCGGCAGCCCGAGGTCCTTCGAGAGCCGCAGGAGATCCGTCATGACCCGTCGCTCGATGCCCAGGCCGTGGTCCATGAGCTCGACGAAGAAGTTGTCGGCGCCGAAGATGTCGCGGAACTCGGCAGCCGCCTCCCGGGCCGCTTCGTACTGGCCGAGCCGCAGGCGGGTCTGCACCTCGCCCGAGGGGCAGCCCGTGGTCGCGATGATGCCGGCTCCGTAGCTCTGCAGCAGCTCGCGATCCATCCGGGGCTTGAAGTAGTACCCCTCGATCGAGGCGAGGCTCGACATCCGGAACAGGTTGTGCATGCCTTCGGTCGTCTCGGCCCACATCGTCATGTGGGTGTAGGCGCCCGCGCCCGAGACGTCGTCTTCTCCCCCATCGCCCCAGCGCACACGGGTCTTGTCGGTGCGGTGGGTGCCGGGCGTCAGATAGGCCTCGGTGCCGATGATGGGCTTCACGCCGTTGGCGTTGGCCTGCGACCAGAAGTCGAAGGAGCCGAAGTTGTTGCCGTGGTCGGTCACGGCGATCGCGGGCATGCCCTGAGCCGCGACCTCCTTCATGAGGTCGGTCACGCGAGCCGCGCCGTCGAGCATGCTGTATTCGCTGTGCACGTGCAGGTGCACGAAGGAATCGCTGCTCGTCACGCCATCTCCGTCGGGTGCCGGACCCGAACGGGCCCTCCTCCAGACTAATCCGCGCGGAGGACGTCGAGGGCGTGCTGGAGGTCCGCGGGGTAGCGTGTCTCGAACTGCACGTAGTCGCCGGTGGCGGGATGCCGGAATCCGAGCTTGACGGCGTGCAGCCACTGCCGGGTCAGTCCGAGCCGCTCGGCGAGCGTCGGGTCGGCGCCGTAGAGAAGGTCGCCGACGCACGGATGCCGCTGCGCGGCCATGTGCACCCGGATCTGATGCGTCCGCCCCGTCTCGAGGTGGATCTCGAGCAGGCTCGCGGATCGCATCGCCTCGAGGGTGTCGTAGTGCGTGACGGCGTGCTTGCCCTCGGCCGTGACGGCGAACTTCCAGCTCGAGCCCGGATGCCGTCCCACGGGCGCGTCGATCGTGCCCGAGAACGGATCGGGGTGGCCCTGCACGACCGCGTGGTAGATCTTGTCGACCTCGCGATCGTGAAAGGCGCGCTTGAGCTCCGCGTAGGCGCGCTCGCTCTTCGCCACCACCATGAGGCCGCTCGTGCCGACGTCGAGACGGTGCACGATGCCCTGGCGCTCCGCCGAGCCGGAGGTCGCGATCCGGTATCCCGCGCCCGCGAGAGCGCCGAGCACGGTCGGGCCGTCCCAGCCGGAGGCCGGATGCGCGGCCACGCCGACGGGCTTGTCGATCACGACGATGTCGTCGTCGTCGTGCACGACATGGAACCCCGGCACGAGCTGCGGCACGACGGTCGGTTCGAGCCGAGGTGCCCACTCCACCTCGAGCCAGCCCGGACGGACGCGGTCGGACTTGGAGAGCACCACGCCGTCGAGCCTCGCCCCGCCTGCCTCGAGCACCTCCTGTGCGAAGGTGCGTGAGAATCCGAGCAGGCGCGCGACCGCGGCATCCGCGCGATCGCCGATGAGCCCATCGGGGATCGGCATGCCGCGCTGCTCCATCACTGCTCCGCGGGCGGCGCCGGCGGCGTGATGCGCTCGATGGTCTCGGATGCCTTGGTGCCGTCCAGATGCACGCCCCGCAGCGTGAGCAGCAGGAAGAGCCCCATAGCCGTGCAGATCGCGACGTCGGCGATGTTGAAGATCGCCGGGAAGCCCCAGATCTGCAGGAAGTCGACGACGTGACCCATGCCGAAACTCGGCTCACGGAAGAGTCGATCGGTCACATTGCCGAGCGCCCCGCCGAGCAGCAGCCCGAGCATCCATGCCCACGCCGTGGACTTGATGCGCTTGGCGAAGAAGATGATCGCGACGATCACCCCGACAGCGACGATCGACAGGATCCAGGTGAATCCGCTCGCGAGCGAGAATGCCGCCCCCGAGTTCTTCACGAAGTTGAACTGCAGGATCTCGCCCAGCACGGGCATCACATCGCCGACCTCGAGGTTCGAGACGACGAGGTACTTCGCGAACTGGTCGAGCGCGAGGATGCCGGCGGCCACGACTCCGAGCAGCACGAGGGCGCGCACGCTCACGCGCGCGCGCCCCTCGTGGCCAGGCGCGGCCTGCGGCTCAGTTGCCGCCAAAACCGGGGAACTCGGTGTTGCGCTGCGAGTACGCGGGATACTCGGGCTGCTGCGAGTTCTGCGAGGGCTCCTGCTGCGCTGGATACTCGGGCGTCACCTGCGGCGCCGGGAAGCCGGCGTAGGCGGGAGGCGACGACGAGGTCGCCGGCTGCGGGGCCGGGGCCTGGGAGAAGTCGCCGAAGGACGGTGCGGCGTAATCCTGAGCGGGCGGCTGCGACACCACCGGGGAGTCGTACGCGGGCGGGGCGTCCACCACCGGGGCATCGTAGCTCGGCGCGTCACTTGCCGGGGCGCCATAGACGGGCGCCGCCGAGCCGTAGACGGGCGCCGCCGAGCCGAGGGCGCTCGGCGCCTCGGCGCCCGAGATCGGTGCGGCCGACTCGAGCTCGCGCAGTTGACCCTCGATGTAGCCGCGCAGCTTGTCGCGGTACTCGGACTCGAAGATGCGCAGCTCCTCGATGCTGCGCTCGAGGCCGGACTTCTCCGCTTCGAGCGCCTCGATCGCAGCGCGCTGCTGGTTCTCGGCATCCGAAACGAGGCGGGCGGCGGTCGCGTGCCCCTCGGCGATGAGCTGATCGCGCTTCTCCATGCCCTCGCGCACGTGCTCCTCGTGGAGGCGTCGCGCGAGCTGGAGCAGGTTGTTGGTGTTGCTCTGGTCCATGTTGCCGGCGTCCTGGGCCGCGGCCTCGGGTGCGGCGGGAGCGGGCGCAGGGATCGGGGCGGGAACCGGTGTCGGCATGGCGGCGGCGGGAGCCGGCGCCGGTGCGGGCGCCTGACTCGCGGAACGCTGCAGTTCGCTGATGCGGGCATCGGCGGCCACGAGACGCTGACGCAGCTCCTCGTTCTCCTGGTTCAGGCGGCGCAACTCCACCACGACTTCGTCGAGGAAGTCATCCACCTCGTCCTGGTCGTAGCCCTCACGAAATTTCGTGGGGTTGAAACGCTTGTTGACGACATCTTCCGGCGTCAGAGCCATGACCGCACCTTGCTTTCCCTCATCCGGTTCCCGAATCACTCAACCGTAGCAAGCTTCAGGCCCCGGTTGAGAGTCGCAGAGAGTACAGATTACCCGTTCGGACCTGGGAGGCGGCTGCCCCCCGTTCGGTTGCCAGTGGGGACGGTGTGGCTGGTGTGGTTTCGACCCGGCGGCTCAGCCGGCGCTGTGCGCGAAGAACCCCGCGTCGACATCGGACTCCTGCTCGGCCTGGTCGCCGCTGACGGCGACATGCTCGGGCGAGAGCAGGAAGACCTTGTTCGTGACGCGCTCGATCTTGCCGTAGAGACCCATCGAGAGCCCGCTCGCGAAGTCGATGAGGCGACGCGCCTCGGGCTCGCTCATCTGCGAGAGGTTGATGATCACCGGGACGCCCTCGCGGAAGCTCTCGGCGATCGTCTGGGCGTCCTTGTAGTGGCGCGGGTGCACCGTGAGGATCTCGTTCATACCGGCGGGCGCGGGGCGCGGAGCGGCGGCGCGACGCAGCGGCGTCACGGGCGCGGGGCGCGCACCGGCGGACGGGGCGGGGGCCGGCGCGGGAGCAGCGGTGTGCTCGGGCGCGACATCGTCGTACTCCTCGTCTGCCAGGCCGAGGTAGACCATCGTCTTGCGCAGCGGGTTCGCCATCTCATCCTCCGGATCGTGCGTTTCCTGATCCCGAGATTAACCGCGCAGTTCGCGCTTTCCCGTGATTGCCGTGCCGATACGAAGGTGTGTCGCGCCCTCGAGGATCGCCTCGGCGTAGTCGCCTGACATCCCCGCCGAGATGCGATCGGCCTCCGGGGCGAGGGCCCGGATGCGGTCGGAGACCGCACGCAGGCGCGCGAAGGCGGGGCGCGGCTCCTCGCCGAGCGGGGCTACCGCCATGACGCCGAGGAGGCGCAGGCCCTGGGTGCCGAGAACGCGCTCCGCGAGGCGTTCCGCGTCGGCGGGATCGGCGCCGCCGCGGCCGGGCTGTCCTGACAGGTCGATCTCGAGGAAGCAGCCCAGCGGTTCACCATCGGGATCCGCGAGCGCGTCGATGAGCGAGTCGCGGTCGATCGAGTGGATCGCGTACGCGTAGCGTCGCACGGCGCGCGCCTTATTGCTCTGCAGCTGCCCCACGAAGTGCCAGCGCACGTCGAGATCCTCGGTCGCCTCGGCCTTCGCCCGAGCCTCCTGGTGCCGGTTCTCGCCGACGTCCCGCACGCCCAGAGCGGCGAGCTCGCGCACGAGCGATGCCGGATGGAACTTCGTCACCACGATCCGGGTGAGTTCGGCGGGGTCCCGACCGGCTGAGCGGGCGGCATCCGCGATACCGGCGTCGACCGTCGCGAGCCGCTCCGCGAGCGGAGGGTCGGCGTTCATCTGCTACTTGAGGAAGTCGGGGATGTCGAGGTCGTTGTCGTCCTCGTAGTCCTCGATCGAGGCGACGACGGGCACTTCGGGCTCGCGCGCCCATCCCTCCGGCTGGGGCGCGTCGGCGCCATCGGAGGACGCCGCGACCGCCACCGGCACGGGCGCCTCGACGAAGCTGCTGCGCTTGTCGCTCGCCGGGCGCACGCTGGGCTCCCCGCCGTCGAATCCGGCGGCGATGACGGTCACGCGCACCTCGTCGCCGAGCGTGTCGTCGATGACCGCCCCGAAGATGATGTTGGCTTCCGGATGCACCGCCTCCTGCACGAGTCGCGCGGCGTCGTTGATCTCGAAGATGCCGAGATTCGACCCGCCCTGGATCGAGAGCAGCACGCCGTGGGCGCCATCGATGGAGGCCTCGAGCAGCGGACTCGCGACGGCGAGTTCGGCCGCCTTGATCGCCCGGTCGGCTCCCCGGCTGGCGCCGATTCCCATGAGGGCGGACCCTGCGCCCTGCATGACCGACTTGACGTCGGCGAAGTCGAGGTTGATGAGCCCGGGAGTCGTGATGAGATCGGTGATCCCCTGCACGCCCGCCAGGAGCACCTGGTCGGCGGTCGAGAAGGCCTCCAGCATCGAGATGCCACGATCGCTGATCTCGAGCAGCCGGTCGTTCGGCACGACGATGAGGGTGTCGACCTCGTTCTTGAGGGTTGCGACGCCGATCTCGGCCTGTGCCTGGCGGCGCTTGCCCTCGAAGCCGAAGGGCTTCGTCACGACGCCGATCGTGAGCGCACCGATCGACTTGGCGATGCGGGCCACGACGGGCGCGCCGCCGGTGCCGGTGCCACCGCCCTCGCCCGCGGTCACGAAGACCATGTCGGCACCCGCGAGGGCCTCCTCGATCTCCTCCGCGTGATCCTCCGCGGCGCGGCGTCCGACCTCGGGGTCGGCACCTGCTCCGAGGCCGCGGGTGAGCTCGCGGCCCACGTCGAGCTTGACATCGGCGTCGCTCATGAGCAGCGCCTGGGCGTCGGTGTTGATGGCGATGAACTCGACGCCGCGCAGGCCGAGCTCGATCATCCGGTTCACCGCGTTCACGCCACCGCCGCCGATACCGACGACCTTGATGACGGCGAGGTAGTTCTGGTTCGAAGTCACGTCCGGCCTCCTGGAGAAAACCTTCAACCTCTACTTGAGGTTCGGAGTCTTTCTCAGTACTGTTTCTGTGCCCTCACGGTAAGCGGCGCGGAGCACCCGGTTCGCGCGACACCCCGCGTGTCGCGAAACGGAGCGCCCCTCAGTGCACCGGCGTACCGGACTCAGTCGGCGTGGAAGACCGCGGTGCCGGGTGCCGAGACGTCGTAGCTGCCGGCGCCCGATCCGCCGTGGATCGCGAGCAGGGCCGTCAGCACGCGCGCCTTGTGCTCCGAGTCGGCCGCGCTCCCCCACTCCACCCTCTGCGTGGATCCGACGAGCGTCAGCGTCACGTTGTCGCGTGTCGTGGCGCCGATCGTGTCGATCTGCGTCCGCAACGCGTCAGGCATCGCGAGCAGCACCTCCGCGATCGACCTGCCGGCGGCCGAGTCCGCATCCGCGTCGCCGAGCTGGATGAGCGGGAGGCCGTCTGGCCGCTGCGGCACCGTGCCGAGCACGACGCCCGCCGGATCGACGATGTCGTACGAACCGCCGTGGACCCGCAGTCCGATCGGTGTGCGCTCCACGATATGCAGGATGAGGGTCCCCGGCGGGAGGATCTCGGTCGAGTAGCTGCGGATGAGCGTGAACGCGCTCAGCTCCTCACGCAGCCGTTGCTCGTCGAACAAGGCCAACGGGGTGCCCTCTTGGCCGTCGATCGCAGCGACGATCTGCGCCGGGTCGAGGCTCGACGCGCCCTCGACGCGGATCTCGCGCAGCGCCAGCAGAGGCGAGTAGACGGCTGCGATGCTCATCCCGACGAGCGCCACGACGATCCCGCTCCCGGTGAGCCATGCGATGCGGCGACGCCGCGTACGACGTGTGAAACGCCGGAGCTCGCGCTTCTCGGCGCGTTTGCGCGCGCGCTCGGCCGCTCGCAGCTCGGCCTGGGCGACGCGCACCGACGACGGTCGCGGCGGTCGCTTCGAGGTCGGGCGCTCGCCTGCGGGGCGCACGGGGACCGAGCGGTCAGCTGTCGGGCGCCTCGAGGTCGCGCGGATGGGCGCTGCGGCGTCGGACGCGGCGCGCTTCGGAGCCGGACGCTTCACCGCGCGCGCGGCGGCGGCATCCGGTTCCGTGGGCGGCGCGTCGAAGCCCTCCGGCCGCTTCACGCGCGCGGCCTGTTCACGTCGTCTCCGTGCCGAGCGCCTCGAGCACCTGCGGGATGATGCGATACACGTCGCCGCAGCTGAGGGTCATCACGAGATCACCGTCGCGCGCGATCTCGGCTACGCGCTCTGCAGCCCGCTGCCAATCGGGCACGAAGTCGACGTGCTCCGGATCCGAGAAGCGCTCGGCGACGAGGGCTCCCGTCACACCCGGTTCCGGATCCTCGCGAGCACCGAACACGTCGAGCACGACCGTGTGATCGGCGAGGCGCTCGTAGACCTCGGCGAAGTCGCCCGCCATCATGCGGGTGCGGCTGTAGAGGTGAGGCTGGTGGATCGCGATCACGCGCCCCGCGCCGACGACCGAGCGCGCTGTCGCAAGGGCGGCGGCCACCTCGGTGGGGTGATGGGCGTAGTCGTCGTACACCCGCACGCCCCGCACCTCGCCGTGCAACTCGAACCGGCGCCCCGTGCCACCGAAGGCTTCGAGGCCGCGCACGATCGCCTCCGGTTCGTAGCCGAGCGTCGCGAGCAGTGCGAAGGCACCCGTGGCGTTCACAGCGTTGTGCGCTCCGGGGATCGCGAGGCGCACCGGGAACTCGCGGCCCTGATACCCGATCCTGAACGCGACCGGCCCCTCGGCGACGACGTCGTACAGGCGCACCTCGGCCTCGTCGGCGTAGCCGAACGTCACGACCCGCTTGTCGCCGAGCCGCCGCGTGACCGCGAGGGTGCCGGGGTCGTCGCTGGAGGCCACCACGAACTCCCGCGCCTGGCCGGCGAAACGGACGAAGGCGTCCTCGAAAGCCTCCTGCGTGCCGTAGTGGTCGAGGTGGTCGGCGTCGACGTTCGTGATGAGCGCAACCGCCGTGTCGTAGAGCAGGAAGGAACCGTCGGACTCGTCGGCCTCCACGACGAAGAGGTCGTCGCGGCCGTACCCCGAGCTGCGCCCGAGGCCCGCGATGACCCCGCCGTTCACGAACCCCGGGTCGACGCCGAGCTCGCGCAGGGCGGTCACGATCATGCCGGTCGACGTGGTCTTGCCGTGCGCCCCCGCGACCGACACGATGCGGTGCCCGCGGATGAGCCAGTCGAGGGCGAGCGAGCGGTGCAGCACGGGGATGCCGGACGCGAGCGCGCGCTGGTACTCGGGGTTGTCCTGCCAGAGCGCGCCCGTGACGACGACCGTGTCGGCATCGCCGACGTTCTCGGCGTCGTGACCGATCGCGATCGTCGCGCCGGCCTCGCGCAATTGCGTGACCGCATCCGATTCGCGCACATCGGAGCCCGTCACCCGGTGCCCCGCTTCCAGCAGCAGCCGGGCGATCCCGCTCATGCCCGAGCCGCCGATTCCGACGAAGTGCACGGAGCCCAGCTCGTCGGGCAGCTCCTGGTCGAGGTCGGGCGTGATCATCCCGTCAACGCTACCTTTCCGTCGACGCAGACGCCGACGCGGCGGCCAGCGCCTCCTGGATGAGGTCGACGAGCCGATCGGCGCCGTCGCGACGCCCGGTCGCCGCCATCCTGGCCGCCATGTCGGCGACGAGCGCCGGATCGTCCAGCAGCCGCAGGAGTGGGCCGCGCACCCACTCCGCGTCGAAGTCGGCATCGGGCACGAGCAGCGCACCGCCCGCATCGACCGCCTCCCGCGCGTTGAGCGCCTGCTCGCCGTTGCCCACCGCGTAGGGCACGAAGACGGCGGGGATGCCGAGCGCCGCGAGCTCGCTCACGGTCGCCGACCCGGCGCGGGAGACCGCGAGGTCCGCCGTGGCGAGCGCGAGATCCATCCGATCGCAGTACTCGAGGATGCGGTAGCCGGGCAGGCCCGGGTCGACGACCGGGGCACGGTCGCCGGTGATGTGCAGCACCTGCCACCCGCTGCCGAGCAGCGCATCGATCGCCTGCGAGATGCCCTCGTTGAGCCTGCGGGCGCCGAGCGATCCGCCCGTGACGAGCAAGGTGGGCCGCCCGGCCTCGAGGTCGAATGCCGCGTAGGCGCCGCGACGCGCGGTGAAACGGTCGAGGCTCTCGATCTCCCGGCGCAGCGGAAGACCGAGTACTCGCCCGTTGCGGATGCGGGTGCCGGGGAACACCGTGGCGACGTACGACGTGTAGCGGGCGCCGAGACGGTTCGCGATTCCGGGACGGGCATTCGCCTCGTGGATCACGAGCGGCAGCTGCTCCTTGTGGGCCGCCGAATACGCGGGAGCCGCCGCGTATCCGCCGAAGCCCACGACCGCGTCGACGCCGCGCTCGCGCAGGATCTCCCGCGTGCGTTCGACGCTCTGCCGCCAGCGGGCCGGAAAGCGGAGGGCGTCGGCGTTCGGTCGCCGCGGGAACGGCAGTCGGGGGATGGTGACGAGTTCGTAGCCACGGGCGGGCACGAGGCGCGCCTCGAGCCCCTCCGCGGTGCCCAGCACGAGCACCTCGGCATCCGGCTCCCGTTCGCGCAGCCGGTCGGCGGTCGCCAGCAGAGGGTTCACATGGCCGGCGGTCCCCCCGCCGGCCATCAGGTAGACGGTCACGTCAGGCGCTCCTCGCGACGCGGGTCATGGCGGGCGATCGACAGCACGATGCCGACAGCGAGCAGGGTGGTCACGAGCGACGAGCCCCCGGCCGAGATGAAGGGCAACGGCACTCCGAGCACCGGCAGCAGGCCCAGGACGACCGCGATGTTCACGAGCGCCTGGCCGATGATCCACACCATGGCGACGCTCGTCGCGAGGCGCGCGAAGGGGTCGACCTGACGGCGGATGATGCGAACGAAGCACACGGTGAGCACGACGAACAACGCCACCACGAGCAGGGCGCCCACGAGCCCGAGCTCCTCCCCGATGACGGCGAAGATGAAGTCGGTCTCGGCCTCGGGAAGCCAGTTCCATTTGGCTTCGGAATTGCCGAGTCCGACCCCGAAGACGCCTCCGTTGGCGAGCGCCTGCCAGCCGTGCAGCGGCTGATAACAGAACTTGCCCAGCTGCGGGTCGCTCGCCATGCCGACGCACCCGGAGAGCCAGGCGTCGATGCGATTGCTGCGTGATTCGCTGATGCGGATCGCCACGAAGGCGCCGAGCGCGAGCACGAGCGAGATGGTCGCCATGATGCGCAATCGGATGCCGGCGAAGAACATCGCACCGAGCACCATCGCGGTCAGGATGATCGTCGTACCCAGGTCGTTTCCCAGCATGACGAGGCCGACCGCGCCGCCTGCGATGGGCGCGAGCGGTAGTGCGTACTGCCTCCAGTCGCCCGAGCGCCAGTCGTTGATCGCCTGCACCTTGCGCGTCACGATGAGCGCGAGCCACATCACGAAACCGAGCTTGATGAACTCGGAGGGCTGGAACGAGAATCCGCCGATCGAGAGCCAGTTGTTGTTGTAGCTGTCGCTGCCGTTCGCGAAGCCGACCACGATCACGACCGCCTGCAGGATGAGCGCGGCGATGATCGCGTGCCACGCCCAGCGCTTCCAGAAGACGAGCGGGGCACGCGCGGCGATGAGCATGAGCGGCACCCCGATGGCCGCCAGGATCGCCTGGCGGCTCGTGCGGGCGAAGAAGTCCCGGTCAGAGACCCACGACTCGATCGACGACGACGACAGCACCATGACGAGGCCGAACACCACGAGGAAGAGCGTCGTGCCGAGCAGCAGGAAGTACTCGGGAGTCTCGGCGGCGAAGATGCGCCGCACCGCGACGACGGCGACCGGCGCGCGGCGCTCCTCGGCGCCGGATGTCGAGGGGTCAGGAGGCGGGGTCTGGCCCGGGCGGGACCTTCCCGGGGGACGCGTTGTCGTCATCCGCTTCCCCTCCCAGGTGCTTCCGCACCGCCTCGGCGAACCGCCTGCCGCGGTCGGCGTAGTCCGTGAACTGGTCCATCGACGCCGCCGCCGGAGCCAGCAGCACCACGTCACCCTCGCGGGCGACGGATGCGGCCGCGGCAACCGCGGCGGACATCACGTCCCCAGTCTCCGATCCGTCGACCTCGAGCACCGGGACGCCGGGCGCGTGTCGTGCGAACGCGGCACGCAGCTCATCCCGATCCGCGCCGATGAGAACGGCGGCCCGCAGACGCGCCGAATGGCGCTCGACGAGTGGCGCAGGATCGACGCCCTTGAGCAGTCCCCCGGCGATCCAGACGACGCTGGCCGCGGAACGCAGCGACGCATCCGCCGCGTGTGCGTTGGTGGCCTTCGAGTCGTCGATCCACACGACGCCGCCTGCCGCACCGACGACCTCGGTGCGGTGGGCGTCCATGCGGAAGCTGCGGATCGCCTCCCGGATGCGCTCGGGCGCGACTCCGGCCGCGCGCGCGAGGGCGGAGGCGGCGAGTACGTTCTGCACCGAATGAGGAGCCGCGAGACCCGCCGCGTGCAGCTCGTCGAGTGTCGTGAGCTCGAGTGCGTGCGTGTGCCGCTCCTCGAGGAAGGCGCGGTCGACGAGGATCCCGTCGACGACGCCCAGCTCGCTGCGCCCCGGCGTGCCGAGGCCGAACCCGATGGCACGCGCGCCGTCTTGCACCTCGGCCTCCTCGACGAGGTGCATCGTCGCCTCGTCGGCGAGGTTGTAGACGCACGCGACACGGGTGTTCTCGTACACCCGCCCCTTCGCGGCGGCGTACGCCTCGCGTGAACCGTGCCAGTCGAGATGGTCGTCGGCGATGTTGAGGCAGACGCTCGCGAGCGGGGCCAGCGCGCCCCCGTCGTGTCGATGCGTCCAGTGCAGCTGGTAGCTCGACAGCTCGACGACGAGCACATCGAATCCCGCGGGATCTCGGATCGCGTCGAGCACCGGGATGCCGATGTTGCCCGCGGGCGCCGCGCGCAGCCCTCCCGCGACGAGCATGTGCGCGGTGAGCTGGGTCGTCGTGGTCTTGCCGTTGGTGCCCGTCACGAGGATCCACTCGGCCGGCGTCCCGTCGGGGCGCACGACCTTGTCACGCAGCCGCCAGGCGAGCTCGATGTCACCCCAGACGGGGATGTCCACCTCCGCAGCCCACAGCAGCAGGGGATGGTCGGGGTGATAGCCCGGTGAGGTCACCACGAGCTCCGGGCCGAAGACGAGCAACTCCTCGGGAACGCCGACGCCATCCGGATGCTCCAGGAAGCGCGCACCGATCACGTCGAGCAGCTGACGATGTTCCTCGCTGCCGCGCGCCGCGATCACGAGCACCTCTGCCCCGAGCTCGACGAGCGTGTCGGCGACGGCGAAGCCGGTCACGCCGAGCCCCAGCACCGCGACACGCAGCCCCGACCAGTCGGAGCGCCAGCTGGTGAGTTCCGAGAGGGGCGTGCTCAGCGGACGTACCATTCGAGATAGAACGCGCCCACGCCGGCCGCGACGAACAGCGCGGCGATGATCCAGAAGCGCACGACGACGGTGATCTCGGCCCAGCCCTTGAGTTCGAAGTGGTGATGCAGCGGGCTCATCAGGAAGATGCGCTTGCCGGTGCCGTAGCGCCATTTGGTGGCCTTGAAGTACACCCGCTGCAGGATGACGGAGCCCGTCGTGATGATGAACAGGCCGCCGATGAGCACGAGCAGCAGCTCGGTGCGCGTCAGCACCGCGAGGGCGGCGAGCACGCCTCCCAGAGCGAGAGAACCCGTGTCGCCCATGAACAGCTGCGCGGGCGAGGTGTTCCACCACAGGAACCCGACGAGCGCGCCGGCCACCGCAGCCGCGATGACGGCGAGGTCGAGCGGATCGCGCACCAGGTAGCACTTGTAGGCCACTTCCTCGGCGACGCGGTTGCCGAAGCACCACTGGTTGTTCTGCCAGAAGCCGATGAAGATGTAGGCCGAGACGGCGAAGATCGAGGCGCCCGAAGCGAGGCCGTCGAGTCCGTCGGCCACGTTCACACCGTTGGAGGCCGACACCGTGATGACGTTGATCCACAGGAGGAAGAGGATGACGCCGATCACGGGCCCGAACGCGAACAGGTTCAGCCAGTCGATGTCGCGCACACCAGAGATGTAGCGCGATGCCGCGGTGAGCCCGTTCTCGTCCGTCGAGACGAGTGCGAGAAGGGCGAACGTCGTGGCGATGATGACCTGGCCGGCGATCTTCGACCACCCGCCGAGGCCCAGGCTGCGCTGCTTGCGCGTCTTCAGGAAGTCGTCCACGAAACCGACGAGGCCGAGCCCGACCATCATCCCGATCACGAGCATCGCGACCCGGGTCGGCGGCTCCTCGGCGACGAGATGACCGATGAAGTAGCCCAGCACCGAACCGACGATGAAGACGATGCCGCCCATCGTGGGGGTGCCGCGCTTGGTGTGATGCGACTGCGGCCCGTCGTCGCGGATGAACTGCCCCCAGCCGAGACGCTTGAACAGCCGGATCCACAGGGGGGTCGTGAAGAGGGTGAAGACGAGAGAGAAGGCGCCCGCCACGAGCAGAGCGATCACGACTGCTCCCCCGCCCCGGCGAGCCGGTCGCCGAGGAAACGCAGTCCCGCGGACTTCGACGACTTCACGAGCAGGATGTCCCCGGGGCGCACTTCGTCACGGAGCACATCGTAGGCCGCCTCGATGTCGGGCACGAACTTCGACTCCCCGTCCCAGGATCCCTCGAGGCCCGCGGCGGCATGGATGTGCCGTGCGGCATCCCCGACGACGACGAGCTGCCGGATGTCGAGACGCACCGCGAGGCGGCCGATGCGGTCGTGCTCCTCCCGGGCGTACGGGCCGAGCTCGGCCATCTCGCCGAGCACCGCGATCGTGCGGCGGTCCTCGTCGCGTCCGAGCTGGGCGAGCGTCTTCAGGGCGGCCGCCATGGAGTCGGGGCTCGCGTTGTAGGCGTCGTTGATGATGATCGCGCCGTCCTCGCGCGTGAAGAGCTCCATGCGCCAGCGCTCCGCGCGCGGCACCTCGCCGAGGGCGGCGACGGCCCGGTCGAGATCGACGCCGAGCTCGCGCGCCACCGTGAGCGCGGCGAGGGCGTTCATCACGTGATGCTCACCGAGGATGCGCAGCTGCACGGCGCGACGGGTTCCGTCGACGACGAGTGTGAAGGCCGTGCCGCGGACGGTGGTGGTGCCGTCCTCCGCACGCACCTCGGCATCCGACCCGAGACCGAAGCCCACGATCCGCGCCGCCGTGCGCTCTGCCATCCGCGCGACCCGCTCGTCGTCGACGTTCAGCACGGCCACGGCGGACGCAGGGAGGTCGGTGACCATCTCGGACTTGGCGGCCTCGGTCGCCTCGATGCCGCCGAACTCGCCGGCGTGCGCGAGCCCGACCTTGAGCACGACGCCGATGTCGGGTCTCGCGATCGACACGAGACGCGCGATCTCGCCGACGCCGCTCGCCCCCATTTCGACGATCAGATACCGCGTGCCCTCGTCGATGCGCAGCATCGAGATCGGAGCTCCGACCTGGTTGTTGAACGATCCCTCCGGAGCGACGGTCGGCCCTTCGGCCGAGAGGATCGCGCGCAGCAGGTTCTTGGTCGTCGTCTTGCCGTTCGACCCGGTGATGCCGATGACGCGCAGCTCCCCACGCGCATGCACGCGGGCGACGACCTCGCGCGCGAGCCGGGCGAGAGCCTCGAGTCCGTCGGCGACGACGATCTGCGGAGCCGCGATGTCGAGCTGCTCGCGCACCACGATGAGCGCGGCACCGGCCGCCGCCGCATCCGGGGCATAGCGGTGGCCGTCGGTCACCTCACCCGGCAGCGCGAAGAAGATCGAGCCGGGGCGGACGAGCCGGGAGTCGGTCTCGACCGTCCCCGAGACTATCGACTCGGGCGAGACGCCTGCGGGCAGCACGAGGCGCCCGTCGAGCAGCCCCGCGAGCTCCTCGAGACGGAACCCGATCATGCCCAGCCCGCCTCGCGCAGCGCGGCGCGCGCTTCCTCCCGTGCGGAGTACGGCGTACGCACCCCGCGGATGTCGCGGTAGTCCTGGTGCCCCGGCCCGGCCCAGAGGATCGAGTCGCCCTCACGGGCGAGGCCCACCGCGACGCGGATCGCCTGCTCGGGCGGGCTCACCTCGTGGATCTCCGGCTGATGCTCGGCGAGAGCCGCGCCCTCGAGCAGGGTCTTGCGGATCGCCACGGGGTCTTCGAAACGCGGGTGATGATCCGTGATCACGAGGATGTCGCTGCCCTCGGCGGCGACACGGCCCATGTCGTGACGTTTGGTCGCGTCGCGATCGCCGTCGGCCCCGAACACCATGATCGTGCGGCCCGTGGTGAACTTGCGCACGGCCGCGAGGGTGTTCTCGAACGCGTCGGGGCTGTGACCGAAGTCGACGTAGACGCTCGGCCCCCGCTCGCCGGAGACGCGTTCCGTACGACCCGGCAGGTACGCCCGGATGCCGTCGTCCGCGTCGAGGGCCGCCCCGATCGCCTCGAGCTCGAATCCCGCCTCCACGAGCATGACGATCGCGAGGGCGGCGTTCGCCGCCATATGCCAGCCGATGAGCGGCTCCCGCGTGACGAGCTCGCGCCCGTCCGGCCCGGTGAGGCGGAACTCGGTATAGCCGGCGGTCTCGTCGAGGACCTCGACCGTCCATTCGGCGCTCTCGACATCGTCGGGGCTCGCGTGGCCGATGGTCGCGATCGTCGTGACCGGGATGCGGGACGCGTCGACCACGCGGCGCCCGTAGGCGGTGTCGAGGCAGACGACGCCACGGCGCGCATGCTCCGGCTCGAAGAGCGGGAGCTTGGCCTGGAAGTAGGTCTCCATGTCGGCGTAGTCGTCGAGATGATCGTGGCTGAGGTTGGTGAACCCCGCGACATCGAAGACGAGACCGTCGACACGGTGGCGCGAGAGCGCCTGGGCGCTCACCTCCACGGCGACGGCGCGGACGCCCGCCTCGCGCATGCGGGCGAGCAGCGCGTGCATCTCGCTCGCCTCCGGGGTCGTGAGCAGGCTCACGACGGAGAGGTCGCCGATGTGGCGCTCCGCGGTCGTCGAGAGCCCGGTGACGAGCCCGAGCTGACGTAGCACCGCTTCGAGCAGGTAGCTCGTCGAGGTCTTGCCGTTCGTGCCGGTCACCCCGAACAGCAGGGGTGGATCGTCGTCGGTGCGGTACACCCATGCCGAGATCTCGCCGAGCGCGGCGCGCGGCGACGGCACGAGCACGACCGGCAGGCCGCTGTCGGCGGCGAGCTCGGCGCCCTCCGCGTCGGTCACGATCGCGACGGCGCCTCCCTCAGCCGCTGCAGCGGCGAAGCTCGCTCCGTGCGCCTTCGATCCCGGCACCCCGACGAACAGGTCACCCGGATGCAGGTCGTTCGTCGAGAGGGTCACACCGGTGACCTCCACGCCGTCGAGGTCGCCCCGATACTCGAGCCCGAACTCCTGGACCAGCCAGGCCAGAGGGCGCGGGGTCGGGTGCTCGGGGCGGAGGATCGGAGGGATCCGTGAGCTCACGCTGCCTGGCCTCCTGTGTCGTCGCTCATCCGCCGGCTTCCCCGGTCGGCGCCATCACCAGGCCAGGGGGTTGTCCGGCGCGGGAACCGTCGACGGCGTGACGCGGTAGGTCTTGATGACCTGCTTCACGATCGCGTTGAAGGTGGGCGCCGCAGCAGCGGATGTCTTCATCGTAACCGGCTTCGCGAAGGTCACGACAATCGCGAACTGGGGGTCGTCGACCGGGAAGACGCCCGCGAGCGAGACGATGCGATCCGAGCCGTAGCCGTTTCCGTCGGCGACCTCGGCCGTTCCGGTCTTGGCGGCGATGCGGTAGCCCGGCACCGCGAGCGCGTGCGCGAGATGGTACTGGGTCGTGACGCCCTCCATCATGAGGAGGGTCTGATCGGCCGCCGCCTCGGAGACGACGCGCGTGCCCTCGGGGGCGGACGCTCCGGTATAGCTGCCGTCGGGCTTCTCGCATCCGTCCACGAGGGTCAACGGCACCCGCACGCCCCCGTTGCCGAGGGTCTGGTACATGCTCACGAGCTGCGCGCTCGTCGCCGTCATCCCCTGACCGAATTGCTGGGTCACCGAGGTGATCGAGTCGCTCTGACCCACCGAGCGCACGAGGCCGTCGTCCTCCCCGAGGAAATCCGCACCCGATGTCTCGGATCCGAAGCCGAACGCCCTCAGGTAGTCGATGCGCTGAGCCAGCGGCATGAGCTCGGTCATCTGCGCGATGCCGATGTTCGAGGAGTTCACGAGGATGCCCGATGTCGTGTAGTGCAGCTCCCCGTGGCCGACCGAGTCGCGGATCGTGAAGCCGACGCCCGGGATGGTGTATCCCGACGGGACGGTGAACCGCGTGCTCGGGGTGAGTTTGCCGGCATCCAGCAGCGAGGCCACGGTCGCCGGCTTGATGATCGATCCGGGCTCGAAAGGCGCGGTGAAGCTGCGCGCACCGGAATCCTCGGCCGAGACCGAGTTGAGGTCGTTCGGATCGACGGATGGCCAATCGGCGGCCGCGCGGATCTTGCCGGTGCCGATCTCGACGACCATCGCCGTCGCCCACTGCGCGCCGATCGCGGTGCCCTGCTCCGCCAGTGCCTGCTGCGCGAACCACTGCAGGTCCGCGTCGATCGTGAGATGCACCGTGCCGCCATCGACGGCGGGGTCCTCCACGACCTCGGACCCGGGCATCCGAACGCCGTCTTCGCTGACCGCGTAGCTCACCTCGCCGTTGTCGGATGCGAGGCAGTCGTTCCATTGGATCTCGGTGCCCGAAAGCGGTCCATCGGTGCCCATGAGGCCGACGAGGTTGCCGGCGATGGCCCCGTTCGGGTAACTGCGCGCGGGCTGCGGCTCGCTGTACACCCAGGGGATGCGGAGGGCGACGACGGCCTGGAACGCATCGAGCTTGATGCTCTTGACCAGCAGAGCCCACTGTGCGTGCCGATCTGCGGTGAGGGTGGCGTACATCTGCTGCACGTCGGCACCCGTGATGTCGGCGATCTCCTGGAGCGCCTCCATCACGCTCACGTGCACCGTCGACTTCCTTCCGTCGACCTCGACGCGTCGCTCGAAGCCCTCGAGGTCCACGTTGATCGGCGCAGCGGTGATGTTGAAGCGGTCGACGCTCGTGGCGAGCACCGTGCCCTTCTCGTCGACGATGCTGCCGCGCGTGCCCCATAGCGTGTCGGTGCGGTAGTTCGTGCCCGCGACGGTCTTCAGGGCATCGGCGCGCACCACCTGGATGTCGATCAGCCGGATCGAGAAGACGATGACGATGGCGAAGACCGCGAGCACCGCAACGGCGAGCCGGCGGCGGTTCCTGCGAGCGTCGATCACGGTTCTCCCCCGGTCAGCGTGTCGTGGGCGACGGTAGTGTGCCGCTCGATCCGCCCGTGGGAGCGACACCCTGCTGGCTCGCGGAACCCGCCGGCGTCGCCGGGAGCGTCTCGCCGTTCTGGGCGGCCGCGATCGCGGCGGGGTCGAGCAACGTCGACCCGTCGAGCAGGGCATTGCCGATCAGGTTGCCCCCCGTGCCGACGATCTGCCCGCTGGGAGCGCTCGCCGTGCCGAGAGCTTGGCCGCTCGCGACATCCAGGAACACCGGATTGCCGCTTGACACCATGCCGAGCGCCCTGGCGTTGTCGATGAGGTTCTGCGTCGAGCTGAGCTGCTCCAGCTGCTCCTGTGCCGCGTTCTGCTCACGGGTGATGTCACGATAGTCGCGCTGCAGACTCGTGATGCGGTAGGCGCCGTCGGCGAGCACGATGCTCATCAGCAGTTGGGCGAGCAGGATGACGATGATGCCGCCCACGGCGACGAGCGCCGCGTAGATGCGGGGCCGGGCGCGCTTCTGCGCCCGCGTCGGGGCGATGTCGAGGTGCCGACGCGGCGTCTGCTCGACATCGGGACGCGGAAGGCGGACTGCTGTCGCGGCGCTCATGCGGCCTCCCTGATGCGTTCGGCGGCACGCAGCCGCACGGGGGTCGCGCGCGGGTTGCGCGCACGTTCGTCGTCGTCGGCGAGTTCGGCACCGCGCGTGAGGATCTTGAGCTCGGGTCGGTGCTCCGGCAGCTCGACGGGCAGCCCGCGCGGCGCTGTCGAGATGGAGCGCGCCTGGAACTCGCGCTTGACGATGCGGTCCTCGAGCGACTGGTACGCCATCACGACGATCCGTCCCCCCACCTCGAGCGCGTCGATCGCGGCAGGGATGGCACGCTCGAGCACCGCGAGCTCCTGGTTGACCTCGATGCGCAGCGCCTGGAAGACGCGCTTCGACTGGTGGCCGGCGCGCCGGGCGGCGGCCGGGGTCGCGGCGTCGATGATCGCGACGAGCCGCGCCGAAGTCTCGATCGGTGCCGTCCGGCGCTCCTCGACGATGCGGCGGGCATAGCGCGGCGCGAGCTTCTCGTCGCCGTACTCCCAGAAGATCCGGCGCAGCGCGGCTTCGTTGTACTCGGCGAGGATGCGCGCCGCCGTCAACTCGGCCGTGTCATCCATACGCATGTCGAGAGGCGCGTCCTGCGCGTAGGAGAAGCCGCGCTCGGCCTGGTCGAGCTGCATCGACGAGACCCCCAGGTCGAACAGGATGCCGGCGATGCGCGCGATGCCGAGGTCGTCGAGCACTGCGGGCAGTTCGTCGTAGACGGTGTGCACGAGGTGGGCGCGATCGCCGAAACGCTCGAGTCGCTTCGCGCTGAGCTCGAGGGCGTTCCGGTCACGGTCGAGACCCACGAGCTGGATGCGGTCGAAGCGTTCGAGCATGGCCTCCGCGTGGCCGCCGAGCCCGAGCGTCGCATCGACGACGACGGCACCCGGCGCCGTGAGGGCCGGCGCGAGCAGCTCGAGGCAGCGCTCGAGGAGGACGGGGACGTGGAGCTCGTTCATGAGAGGTGCAGAGGAACCGGCCCCTGCGGATCCGATCCCCATCCGGCGCCGCCTGACACCGGGGAAGGTGCGTCAGGGAGCGCGGCTGAGGGTCGCATCCGAGGGATCAGAACAGGCCCGCGATCACCTCCTCGTCGGTGTCGGCGAAGGCGGCCTCGGTCGCCTCGTAGTACGCGTTCCACGACGCGGTGTCCCAGATCTCGGCGCGGTTGCCCGCGCCGATGACGGTGAGCTCACGATCCAGCCCCGCGTATTCGCGCAGCATCGGCGGGATCGTCACGCGGTGCTGCTTGTCCGGCATGTCTTCCGCAGCACCGCTCAAGAACATGCGCAGGAAGTCGCGCCCCTTCTTGCCGGTCACGGGCGCCTGCCGGGCGCGCTCGTGGAGCTCTTCGAACTCGCGCTGACTGAAGAGGTAGATGCACCGCTCCTGGCCGCGGGTCATGACGACGCCGCCCGCGAAATCGCTCATGAACTTCGCCGGAAGGATGATGCGCCCCTTCTCGTCGAGCTTGGGGACGAACGTGCCGAGCAGCATGCGCATCCCCCTTCGCTCCGGCCAGCCCTAGGTTTGCTCCACTTTACTCCACACTCCACCACCAAACAAGCAAAATTCGGCCAAAACACAAGATCACCGCCTCGAGATCCCCGAGATATCGGGGATAGCGGCGGTGGAGGAAGGTGGAGGAGAAACCCACGAACGGGAGCGATCGGCCTCTCATCCGGGCACGAAAAAGGCCGACCCGAAGGTCGGCCTGTTCAGCAGGGCGCCGGGACGCCCCGAAGTGTCACGAGATCAACGGCGGGTGTGCGGTCGTGAAGGCACGGTCAGGCGGAGCGGCGGAGCCACCACGAGTACGACTCCTGCGAACATCGCGGCGAAACCGAGCACACCCACGAGCGGCTGGCGGATGACGACTCCCGTCACGAGCAGCACGAGGCCGACCAGGATGCCGGCCGAGGCGATGAGGATCGCGGTGCCGTTGGCGCGACCTCGTCGCGCACCGACCGTCGTGACGTCGTCGGCCTCGCTGTGATAGAGGTTGCGCTCCATCTCGTCGAGGAGGCGCTGCTCCTGTTCCGAAAGCGGCATCTCGAGCTCCTTCAGGCATCCGGCGGTGCGGGTGTCGCCGGTGACTAGATTGTAGGCACGCCGGGGCTGGCTAGGCTAGGCGCGTGCCTGGGAGTACGCGGTTAGTCGACCTCGTAGCCGCTCGGATCGACGACGCGCTCGATGCTCGAGCGACGACGCTCGGCGACATCTCCCCCGACCTCGCACCGCTCGTCGCGCAAGCCCGCGACCTCCTGAGCGGTGGCAAGAGGTTCCGGGCGCTGTTCTGCTATTGGGGGTGGCGCGCCGTCGCGGCGGTCGCCGACGACGGTCCGCTCCCCACGCTCGACCCCGCGCCCACCGACCGCGGGCTCCCCGCCGTCGTGTCGGTCGCGGCCGCTCTCGAGCTCTTCCACGCTGCAGCCCTCGTGCACGACGACATCATCGACCGCTCCGATCTGCGCCGCGGCAGGCCCGCAGCCCACCGCGCCTTCGAGGGGATGCACCGGGAGCAGGAATGGGACGGAGACGCCGCAGGCTTCGGCACCTCGACCGCGATCCTGCTCGGCGATCTGCTGCTCGGCTGGGCTGACGAGCTCTTCGAGGAGGGCCTCGCCCTGCTCGACGCACGCGAAACGGCTCATGCGGCGCGCACCGAGTTCTTCCGTATGCGTTCCGAGGTGACCGTCGGCCAGTACCTCGACGTGCTCGAGGAGCATTCCTGGCGATCGCGCCCTGACAGCGAGGCGCTGCCCCGCGCGCATCGCATCATCGTCTACAAGTCGGCCAAGTACAGCGTCGAGGCGCCCCTCGCCATCGGCGGTGCACTCGCCGGCGGATCGCTCGGGCAGCTCGCCGCTCTCCGTGCGTTCGGGCTGCCGCTCGGCGTCGCCTTCCAACTGCGCGACGACATGCTCGGCGTCTTCGGCGACCCTGCCGTCACCGGCAAGCCCTCCGGAGACGACCTGCGGGAGGGCAAGCGCACCGTTCTCATCGGCCTCGCCCGTCAGAAGATGCCGCCGACCGCCGTGCGGGTGCTCGACGAGCTGCTCGGCGATCCCGCGCTCGACGACGCCCAGATCCGGATGCTGCAGAACACGATGCGCGACAGCGGCGCCGCCGACCAGGTCGAGCGCATCATCGCCCACAACGTGCGGGTGGCGCGGGAGGCCCTGGAGGGAGCCGCGCTCAGCGCGTCCGCTCGGGCCGAGCTCTCGGAGCTGGCGGACCGGGTGACACGACGCGAGGCGTAGCGGCGCGATCCCGCCGTAACCAGGATACTCCCCGAGTCTGCACAGGAGCCTGATGATTTCTCGCCGACGACGTGTGACGATGGCAGGCCGACCCCGCGCGCCCCTCACCCCATCCGGAGCCTTGCAGTGACCTCTCGCGTCTTCGACCTTCCCGAACGGCTCGCCGCCAAGGCGGACCCCGAGCTCATCGCCGACGACGAGCGGCGTTTCGCCGCGATCGCGACGGCGGTGCGGACCCAGCTCGCCGAGCTCGAGGAACGTCTCGACGAGGTGCGCCTGCGCACCGGTGACAACAACCAGGAGGTTCTCGAGCGCGACCTCGAGGCGCACGAGCTGAGCTCCCGCATCCGCGTGCTGCGCCGCTTCGGACTCGACGTGTGCCTCGGTCGCATGGTCGCCGAAGGCGAGGACGAGCCGATCTACATCGGCCGCGTGAGCCTGGCCGACGGGGAGGGGACGCGGCTGCTCGTCGATTGGCGTGCGCCGGCCGCCGAGCCGTTCTTCGCTGCCACCCATGGCGACCCCATGGGTCTCGTGAGCCGGCGACGCTACCGCTGGAACCGCGGACGCGTCACCGACTACTGGGACGAGGTGTTCACGGCCGAGGGGCTCGAGCACAGCGCCGCCCTCGACGACCAGTCGGCCTTCATCGCGAGCCTCGGCGCGAGCCGATCTCCTCGGATGCGGGACGTGCTCGCGACGATCCAAGCCGATCAGGACGCCATCATCCGAGCCTCCTCGCGTGGCCCGCTCATCGTCGACGGAGGCCCCGGAACCGGCAAGACGGTCGTCGCACTGCACCGCACGGCGTACCTCCTCTACGCCGATCCCCGGCTCGGCCACCGCCGTGGCGGAGTGCTCGTCGTCGGACCCCATGAGCCGTATCTGTCCTATGTCGCCGACGTGCTGCCGAGCCTCGGCGAGGAAGGGGTGCAGACCTGCACGCTGCGCGACCTCGTGGCCGAAGGAGCCTCGGCTGGCATCGAGACGGATGCCGTCGCGGCACAGCTCAAGGCATCCGCTCGGCTGGTGGACGCCGTCGAGAACGCCGTGCGGCGTTACGAGGAGCCTCCGGGCGATGAGCTCGCGCTCGAGACCCCGTGGGGCAACGCATGGCTGGGAGCCGCCGACTGGGCCGAGGCCTTCGGCGCCGCGGAGCCCGGCACGACCCACAACGAGGCGCGCGGCCAGGTGTGGGAGTCGCTTCTCGAGATCCTGACCGACCAGTTCGACACCGAGCAGGCACCGCCTCATCTGCTGCGGCGCGCCCTCGCGCAGCATGCGCAGCTCACCCGCCGTTTCGCGAAGGCCTGGCCCCTGCTCGACCCCGCGGGCGTCGTCGCCGACCTCTGGTCGGTGCCTGCGTATCTGCGCCTGTGCGCCCCGTGGCTCGAGGACACCGAGATCCGCGCCCTCACCCGGGAGGACGGGCGGGCCTGGACGACCTCCGACCTGCCCTACCTGGATGCCGCACGGCAGCGCATCGGCGACCCCGAGGCCGCGCGCGTGGCCCGGCGGCGTGCCGCTGCGCTCGCGACGGAGCAGGAGATGCGTCAGCGGGTCATCGACGATCTGCTCGCGGCCGACGACGACCGGGAAGGAGAGGTGCAGGCGCTCAGCCAGCATGCGTTCGCCGAACGCCTCATCGACGAGGATGCACTGCCGCAGCTCGCGCCGGACGACCTCGCGGGGCCCTATGCCCATCTCGTCGTCGACGAGGCGCAGGAGCTCACCGACGCCGAGTGGACCATGCTGCTGCGCCGCGTGCCGTCACGCAGCCTGACGATCGTCGGCGACCGGGCGCAGGCTCGTCACGGCTTCCGAGAGAGCTGGCAGGAGCGACTCGCGCGCGTCGGTCTCGGGGATGCACGACTGGCCACGCTCACCGTCAACTACCGCACGCCCGAGGAGGTCATGCGCGAGGCCGAGCCCGTCATCCGCGCCGCGATCCCCGACGCCAACGTGCCGGTCGCGATCCGCAGCAGCGGCTACCCCGTGGTGCACGGTTCACTCGAGGATCGCGACGTGATCCTCGAGAAGTGGCTCGCGGACAACGCCGAGGGAGTCGCGTGCGTCATCGGCGATCCGGAGTTCGTCGAGATGCCGCGCGTGCGCTCGCTGACCCCCCAGCTCGCGAAGGGGCTCGAGTTCGACCTCGTGATCCTCGTCGATCCGGATACGTGGGGCACCGATGAGGATCGCGGCGGCATCGAGGCTGCGGTCGACCGCTACGTCGCCATGACGAGGGCGACTCAGCAGTTGGCGGTGCTGCGCAGCAGCCGCTGATCGCGGAGCGGTTGCGTCAGAAGGCGAGCGCCTGGGCGACCCGTCGCACCTCGGCCTTGCGGCCGGCGCGCAGCGCATCGATGGGGGCGACCCCGAGGCTGTCATCCTCGCTCGTCAGCCAGCGCATGGCCTCGTCGTCGCTGTAGCCGGCGTCGGCCAGGAGCATGAGCGTGCCCCGGAGCTCGTGCAGGGGCTCGCCGTCGCGCAGGAATGCCGCGGGCACGCGCAGCACGCCCTCGACGCGCGTCGCCAGCAGCTGGCGGTCCTCGATGAGGCGGTGCACTCTGCTCGGCGGTACGCCCAGGAGCTCGACGAGGTCGGGGATGGTGAGCCACTCGGAGGCGGGTTCGGTCACCTTTCTAGGGTGCACGACGCGAGGGGGTGAACCGCGGACGCAAAATGTTACGAACAGATGAACTCAAACAACATGAGCCACGCTAATTGACACTGTTAAACATCTGTGACAACTTATCCCCGTACCGGAGACGCCCCCGGGGCCGGAGGGGAAGGCAGGACGCCGATGCAGCACACACAGGAGGTGGGCGACCGCGCACGCGCGGTATTCGCCGGACTCACGCCCACGCAGAGCCCCGAAACCAAGGCGCCGCGCCCCGCGCGCGAGACGCACCCCTCGTCGATGCTGGCCAAGGGGATGATGGCCACGATGCCGATCGTTCTCGCCGGCACCCTCACGGTCACGGGCGTGGTAGCGCCCGCGAACGCCAGCACGACCACCGAGCGCAAGCCCGCGAAGCCCAAGACGACCCTCGGCAGCACCGTGCGCGCCGCCGTGGCCGCGGCATCCGCGACGACCGCAGCCACCAAAGCCCAGAGCGCGATCCCGTCGACCTACACCGTCAAAGCCGGCGACACCGTGTCGGGCATCGCCGGCCGCTACGGACTCGCGACCGCGAGCGTGCTCGCCGCGAACGGCCTCGGCTGGAAGTCGCTCATCTTCCCGGGGCAGGTGCTCAAGCTCACGAGCGGCAGCACCACCCCCGCACCGACCACGCCGACCGCGTCCGCGAGCGGCGGTCGGTACACGATCGTGAAGGGCGACACCATCAGCGGCATCGCCACCCGCTTCGGCGTGTCGACGCAATCGGTGCTCACCGCGAACGGGCTCAGCTGGTCGAGCATCATCTACCCCGGTCAGACGATCGCGATCCCGGGAACCGTTCTCGCGGCCGAGAACGTCTCGTCCGTGACGCCCACGAACCCCGCACCTCCGACACCGGCCGTCCCCGAGCCCACGACACCCGTCGTGTCGACGCCGCCGCCCGTCATCAACACGAGCTACCTCATCAAGAGCGGCGATACGATCTCGTCGATCGCGAAGAAGTTCAACGTCAGCATCCAGGCGATCCTCGACGCCAACGGGCTCAGCTGGTCGAGCATCATCTACTCGGGACGCACCCTCACCATCCCCGGCGTCAACGTCGTTCAGGACGGCTCGAGCGTCACACCGCTCACCGCGGAGATGGCCGCCAACGCCGCGATCATCATCCAGGTCGGCCGGGAGCTCGGCGTTCCCGACCGCGGCATCGTGATCGCCCTCGCTGCGGCGATGCAGGAGTCGAGCATGCGCAACATCGCCTACGGCGACCGCGACTCGCTCGGGTTGTTCCAGCAACGCCCGAGCACGGGATGGGGCACGCCCGAGCAGATCCTCAACGCCTCGCACGCGGCACGGCTCTTCTACGGCGGCCCGAGCAACCCCAACAAGGGCAAGACGCGCGGCCTGCTCGACATCCCGGGGTGGCAGGCGATGAGCCTCACCCAGGCGGCACAGGCCGTGCAGATCTCCGCCTACCCGAACGCGTACGCCAAGTGGGAGACGAGTGCGACCTCATGGCTGGCTCAACTGGGCTGACGGAGCCGCTCGAGACGGTTCCCGGGGCCGCGTGGCTGCCCGCTGACCACGACGCCTCCTCCTACACTCGTAAGGTGACCGCGAGCACCACCGATCCCCTGATCGGCCGCCTGATCGATGGCCGGTACCAGGTGCGCTCCCGCATCGCCCGGGGCGGCATGGCGACGGTCTACCTCGCCACCGACCTGCGTCTCGAGCGGCGCGTCGCGGTCAAGGTCATGCACGGGCACCTGGCCGACGACAGCCAGTTCAAGCAGCGCTTCATCCAGGAAGCGCGCTCCGCAGCCCGACTCGCGCATCCCAACGTCGTCAACGTCTTCGATCAAGGTCAGGACGACGACTCCGCCTATCTCGTGATGGAGTACCTGCCGGGGATCACCCTGCGGGACCTGCTGCAGGAGCACGGAGCGCTCACCGCGGAGCAGACCATCGACATCGCCGAGGCGGTGCTGTCGGGTCTCGCGGCCGCGCACAAGGCCGGCATCGTGCACCGCGATCTCAAGCCCGAGAACGTGCTGCTGGCCGATGACGGGCGCATCAAGATCGGCGACTTCGGGCTCGCACGCGCCGCATCCGCGAACACTGCGACAGGCGCCGCCCTGCTCGGCACCATCGCCTACCTCTCCCCCGAGCTCGTGACGCGCGGCATCGCGGACGCGCGCAGCGACATCTACGCCGTCGGCATCATGATGTTCGAGATGCTCACGGGCGAGCAGCCGTACAAGGGCGAGCAGCCCATGCAGATCGCCTACCAGCACGCGAACGACTCGGTGCCGCCGCCCTCGAACGTCAACCCGCGGGTACCCGCCGAACTCGACGAGCTCGTGCTGTGGGCCACCGCCCGCGACCCCGAGGAGCGGCCGCGCGACGCGCGCGTCATGCTCGACCAGCTGCGTGACACCGAGACGCTGCTGCACACGGCCCTGCCGACAGCCGCCACCGCCGCGCAGAAGACGATGGTGCTGCCCTCGGCGCGCCAGCTCACCGCCGAGACGCAGGTGCTGGGAGGCCGTCCCCCGGTCACCGTGCAGGAGACCGGCCCGGTGAGTCCCAACGCGGGCCGACTGCGCAGCACCTCGGATGCCCGCCGCCGCCGCGGGTGGGTCGCCTTCGTGATGGTGGTGGTTCTCGCGATCGCCGCCGGAGCGACGGGGTGGTGGTTCGGGGCGGGGCCGGGTGCGCACGTCACGATCCCCGACTCGATCGTCTCGACCCAGCCGGATGCCGCACGCGCCGCGCTGGTGGCACTCGGGGTCGAGGTGGCTGAGGAGCTCGAGCACGACCACTCGGTCGATGTGGCGGAGGGCCTCATCATGGGCTCCGACCCGGAACCCGGGTCGAGCGTGCGCAAGGGATCGACCGTGACCCTCATCGTGTCGGACGGACCGGCACCGACGCAGATCGGCGCCCTCGCGGGCCTCCCCCTCGACCAGGCACGTGCCGCGATCGAGGCCGCGGGGCTGCTCATGGATGATGCACCCGAGTACGTGTTCAGCGACCAGGACAAGGACATCGTGCTGACGGCGGCCGTGGGCGACGCCGACGTGTCGCAGGGCGCCGACGGGCTCTTCCAGGGCCAGCAGGTGGAGCTGACGGTCTCGGCGGGCCGGCTGCCGCCGATTCAGGGCATGAGCTTCGAGGAGGCGACCGCCGCCCTCGCGGAGGTCGGCGTGAAGGTGCAGCCGGAGCCGCAGAAGGACTACAGCGACGAGGTCGCCGAGAACGCCGTCATCGGCATCGTCGGTCAGGATGCCGTGCACCCCGATGACACGGTGCTCCTCAACGTCTCGCTCGGCCCCGAGCCGGTCAGCATCCCCGCGATCCTCGGCCTCACCTGGTTCGAGGCGCGCAAGGCGCTCACCGACGCGGGGCTCGATTTCGAGTACTGGAACGTGAAGAGCCGAGTGCTCGGCGAAGGCGCCCCCAGCGACGCCGTCGTAGAACAGGTCTCCCCCGACGTGGGCACCGCGGTCAAGAAGGGCAGCAAGGTCAAGGTCAAGCTCGGCTAGACCTCGCCGAGGACGTTTCGACACGCGGCTGCGCCGCTCCTCGACCCACCTGAGTCCGCGGATCGCGGCGGATCACCGCCGCGACAGAAGATCACCGCGCGCTGAGCTCCTCGGCCACGAGGAACGCGAGCTCGAGCGACTGCATGTGGTTGAGCCGCGGATCGCACAGCGACTCGTAACGCGTCGCCAGCGTCGCCTCGTCGATGTGCTCCGACCCGCCGAGGCACTCGGTGACATCGTCGCCCGTGAGCTCGACGTGCAGGCCGCCGGGGTGGGTTCCCGCGGCGCGGTGGGCCTCGAAGAAGCCGCGCACCTCATCCACGACGTCATCGAAACGACGCGTCTTGTAGCCGGTGGGAGTCGTGATGCCGTTGCCGTGCATGGGGTCGGTGACCCACAGCGGGGTGGCATCCATGCCCTTGATCGCCTCGAGCAGCGGCGGCAGCGCCTCGCGGATCTTGCCCGCCCCCATGCGCGTGATGAAGGTGAGCCGCCCCGGCTCGCGCTCGGGGTCGAGCTTGTCGATGAGCTTCTCCATCGTCGACGCGTCGGTCGAGGGCCCGAGCTTGACCCCGATGGGATTGCGGATGCGCGAGAAGTAGTCGATGTGCGCCCCGTCGAGGTCGCGCGTGCGCTCTCCGATCCACAGGAAGTGCGCCGAGGTGTTGACCGGCGTGCCGTTGCGGGAGTCGATGCGCGTCATCGGCCGCTCGTAATCCATCAGCAGGCCCTCGTGCGAGGTGTAGAACTCGACGCGCTTGAGCTCGTCGAAATCGGCACCCGCCGCCTCCATGAAACGGATCGCGCGGTCGATCTCCTTGGCGAGCCCCTCGTAACGCTGGTTCGCCGGGTTGGCGGCGAAGCCCTTGTTCCACGAGTGCACTTGGCGCAGGTCGGCGAAACCGCCCTGGGTGAAGGCGCGGATGAGGTTCAGGGTCGACGCGGCCGTGTGGTAGCCCTGCACGAGCCGGGCCGGGTCGGCCTGACGAGATTCGGGCGTGAAGTCGTAGCCGTTCACGATGTCGCCGCGGTAGGCCGGCAGCGTGACATCGCCCCGCGTCTCGAGATCGCTCGAGCGGGGCTTGGCGAACTGACCCGCCATCCGGCCCATCTTCACGATCGGCATCGAGGCCCCGTAGGTGAGCACGACCGCCATCTGCAGGATCGTCTTGACCCGGTTGCGGATCTGGTCTGCGGTGGCGCCCGCGAAGGTCTCGGCGCAATCACCGCCCTGCAAGAGGAACGACTCGCCCCGCGCGGCGCGCGCAAGCCGATCGCGCAGGATGTCGACCTCGCCCGCGAACACGAGCGGCGGCAACGTGGCGAGTTCGGCGGATGCCGCGGCGACCGCATCCGGATCGGACCACTCCGGCTGCTGCTTGATCGGCAGCTCCCGCCAATAGTCGAGACCGGCGATCACTGCGGGATCTGCCTGCACGACGGTCTCGGTCGGGTCTACCACGGGTGGTTCCTCTGATTCGGATGGGATCGGGATACGGGCGGATACGCCCGAGAATCGAGCCTATCCGAGGGCGCATGCCGTCGCTGACGGGGGCGGGCGCGCCGGGGGCGCCCGACGTTCGGGGCTGCGACGACCGCTACGCGGCCGATGTCTGCGGGCGGCCCTTGACGCTCGAGGCGTACACGTCGACGTACTCCTGGGCGCCGAGGTGGGCGAGCTCGTACATGATCTCGTCGGTGATCGAGCGCAGCACGAACCGGTCGCCCTCCATCCCCGCGAAGCGCGAGAAGTCGAGAGGTTCGCCGAACACCACACCGACGCGCCGCACCTTGGGCAGCTTCGCGCCGATGGGCATGACCTTCTCGGTGTCGATCATCGCGACCGGAACCACGGGTACTCCCGCCTCCAACACCATGCGGGCGATCCCCGTACGGCCGCGGTAGAGGCGTCCGTCGTGGCTGCGCGTGCCCTCCGGATAGATGCCGAGCCAGCCGCCCGCGGCGAGATGGTCGAGCCCGGTGTTGAGCGAGGCCTCGGATGCCTTGCCCCCCGAGCGGTCGATCGGGAGCTGCCCGATCGCCAGGAAGAACCAGCGCACGATGCGGCCCTTGATGCCGCGGCCGGTGAAGTACTCGCTCTTGGCGAGGAAGCGGATCTGCCGATCGACGACGAGGGGCAGGAAGATCGAGTCCATGAACGAGAGGTGGTTGCTGGCGAAGATCACAGCGCCCTTCTGCGGCACGTTCTCGTAGCCCTTCACCCAGGGCCGGAAGACCGACAGCAGGAACGGGCCGACGATGACGTTCTTCAGGAACAGGTAGAACATCTAGCGTGCCTCCGCGTGCATGCGGGCGAGGTCGGCCGCGCCGACGATGCCTGCGTCATTGACGAGTTCGGCCGTGGCGAAATCGGGCTCCGGATGGAATCCACGAGCAGGCAGATGGGCGAGATAGGCCTCGCGGATGGGCTCGAGCAGCAGCTCGCCGGCGGCCGCGACACCTCCGCCGAACACGAAGAGCTCGGGATCGAGCACCGCGCTGAGCGAGGCTGCGGCCTGGCCCAGCCATCCGCCCAGCTCACGCAACGCGAAGAGCGCGCCCGGGTCCTCGGCGACGATGAGGTCGTAGACGTGGTGGCCGTCGAGTTCGCCATGCTCGTCGCGCTTCGCCGCGAGAGCCTGCCCGATCCCCCGCTGATCGGCGATCTCATTCGCATAACGCAAGAGAGCGCGACCCGAGCCGTACTGCTCGATGCAGCCGCGCTGGCCGCAGCCGCACGGCAATCCTCCCGGCACGACGCGCATGTGGCCGATCTCGGCGCCCGCGCCGAAGCCACCGCGGAAGAGGCGTCCCTGGGTCACGATCGCCCCGCCGACCCCCGTGCCGATCGTGAGCAGGGTCATGTCGCGGCGCCCGCGCCCCGCGCCGAAGCGGAACTCGGCCCATCCGGCGGCGTTCGCGTCGTTGTCGATCGTGATGTCGAGGCCGGGCAGCTGCGCGGCGAGATCGGCACGCAGGGGCTCGCTGCGCCACGGGATGTTGGGGGTGTAGTAGACGGTCGACTGTGCCGCGTCGATGAATCCGGGAGCGGCGACGCCCACACCCGCGATCTCGCCGTCGGTGCGCAGGCTCTCGACGATCTCGACGACAGCGTCGATGATCGCCGCCCCGTCGCCGGCCGGAGTGGGTCGACGCTCCTGGCGCACGATCGCACCATCCTCCGCGACGAGACCGCCCGCGATCTTCGTCCCGCCGATGTCGATTCCGATGGCATGCACGAGCCACGAGTCTACCCAGCGACCCGCGCCCGCAGGGTATGCCCACGGTCGGAGAGGGGGACGCGCCGGGTTACAGTTGACTCACTGCCCGACCCCTCTCGGTACCGAAGGAGCTGCCGTGAACGAGATCTACGTCCCTGCCGTCGTCCCCGCCGACCCGGAGGCGAACGCCACCGACCTGCTCGTCGATCGGGTCGCCGCGACGCCCGATTCCCCGTTGTTCGCCCTCCCCACCGCCGACGGCGGGTGGGAGGACGTCTCGACCGCCGAGTTCCACCGCCAGGTTGTCGCCCTCGCCAAGGGCCTCATCGCCGCCGGCGTGCGCCCCGGCGACAAGATCGGCTTCATCTGCCGCACGCGCTACGAGTGGACGCTCGTCGACTTCGCGACGTGGTTCGCGGGCGCCGTGCTCGTGCCGATCTACGAGACCTCCGCGCCCTCCCAGATCGCCTATACGCTCAACGACTCCGGCGCGTCCGCGATCATCGTCGAGACCGCCGAGCACTTCGCCCGCTTCGACGAGGTGCGCGCGGATCTGCCGCAGATCGAGAAGGTCTGGCAGATGCACCTGGGCGACCTCGAGAAGCTCGTCGACGGCGGCGGCGACGTGACCGACGCAGCCGTCGAGGAGCGTCGCACGATGGCCAAGGGTGCCGATCTCGCCACCCTCATCTACACCTCCGGGTCGACCGGAACGCCCAAGGGCTGCGTGCTCACGCACTCCAACTTCGTGGAGCTCTCCCGCAACGCCGCGGTGGCCATGAAGGAGGTCGTCGCCCCCGGCTCGTCGACGCTGCTGTTCATCACGACGGCACACGTGTTCGCCCGCTTCATCTCGATCCTCGGTGTGCACTCGGGCGTCAAGGTCGGCCACCAGGCCGACACGAAGCAACTGCTACCCGCGCTCGGGAGCTTCAAGCCGACGTTCCTGCTCGCGGTGCCCCGCGTGTTCGAGAAGGTCTACAACTCGGCCGAGCAGAAGGCCGCCGCAGGGGGCAAGGAGAAGATCTTCCACAAGGCGGCCGACGTCGCCATCGCCCACTCGAAGGCGCTGGATGCCGGCAAGGTGCCGCTGGGGCTCAAGCTGCAGTTCGCCCTCTTCGACAAGCTCGTCTACAGCAAGCTGAAGCAGGCGATGGGCGGCCGCGTCCGCTACGCGGTCTCGGGCTCCGCGCCGCTGGGGCTCCGCCTCGGCCACTTCTTCCGCAGCCTCGACGTCAAGATCCTCGAGGGCTACGGCCTCACCGAGACGACCGCTCCTGCCACGGTGAACATCGTCTCGAAGTTCAAGATCGGCACCGTCGGCACGGCGCTTCCCGGCGTCGGCATCAAGATCGCCGACGACGGCGAGGTGCTCGTGAAGGGCATCGACGTGTTCGACGGCTACTGGAACAAGCCGGAGGAGACCGCCGCCGTGTTCACCGGCGAGTGGTTCCACACGGGCGACATCGGCTCGCTCGACGACGAGGGCTACCTCACGATCACCGGGCGCAAGAAGGAGATCATCGTGACGGCGGGCGGCAAGAACGTCGCCCCCGCCGCTCTCGAGGACCCGATCCGCGCCAACCCGATCGTCGGCCAGGTCGTCGTCGTGGGCGACCAGAAGCCGTTCATCTCGGCCCTCGTCACCCTCGACCCCGAGATGCTGCCGGTGTGGCTCAACAACAACGGAGAGGCGGGCGACATGAGCATCGCGGATGCCGCACGCAATCCGAAGGTCATCGCCGAGGTGCAGCGGGCCATCGACCTCGCCAACACGAAGGTGTCGCGCGCCGAGTCGATCCGCAAGTTCAAGATCCTCGACATCGAGTTCACGGAGGCCAGCGGCCACCTGACGCCCAAGATGTCGATCAAGCGCCACGAGATCGTGAAGGACTTCGCACCCCTGATCGAGGAGCTCTACTCGGGCGCGCCCGCGACCGAGGGCATCTCGCTGCGTTAGTTCTGCGCCGCGGTAATCCGCGGCGCTGCGCCGGTGGGCCGGCCGCGCGCGAGCGCCCGGCCCACCGCGTGCGCACACCGGTGAGCCCGCAGTCGGCGCGAGCGCCCGGCCATCCGCGTGCGCACACCAAGGGGCCCGCTGTCGGCGCGAGCACCCGGCCACTCGGCATCTCCGCGACGCGACGAGAGCAGCCCTATCCTCTCCAGCGCGATGCGGCCGGAGGTCCCCGACCGACGGTGCTCAGCGCCGGGGGCGCGACTCGTCTTGCGAGTCGCTGGCATCGGGCCTGGCGGGAGCGCATCGCCGAAGGCGATACGCGGGGGCATGCGACTCGCAAGACGAATCGCGCCGCCGGCGCGTCGAGAACAGACTCAGGCCGCGAACCAGTCGGCCTGACGGATCGCGCGCATCGCCTCGCGCTTGATCTCGGGCTCGAGCCCTTCGATGTAGAGCTTGCCGTCGAGGTGGTCGGTCTCGTGCTGCAGCGCTTGAGCCATGAGCCCGTCTCCCTCGAGCACGACTTCGTTGCCGTCGACGTCGACGCCCGTGACGCGTGCCCACGGGTAGCGCATCCGCGGGAAGTAGAACCCGGGCACCGAGAGGCAGCCCTCATCGACGGGCTCCGGCTCGCCGTCCACTTCCAGCACGGGGTTGATGACGTACGCGATCTCACCGTCGATGTTGACGCTGAAGGCGCGCAAGCCGACCCCGATCTGGGTCGCCGCGACGCCCGCCCGGCCCGGGGGCCGCACGCTGTCGACGAGGTCGTCGACGAGGGCGCGCACACGCGGATCGCCTGGATCGGTGATCGGGTCGGTGCGCGAGCGGAGTACGGGGTCGCCGAAGAGGCGGATCTGTCGTTCGGTCATGCGTTTCGGGAGGTCGGGAGGCCGTCCATGACGAGCGCGGCGAGTTCGCGCGCGGACGCCTTCGTGAAGGGCTGCAGGTTCTGCCAGCGCACGACGGACCCCGCCGCGAGCTCGGGGTCGTACGGCATCCGCACGACCGCGCGCACGCGAGAGGAGAAGTGGGCGTCGATCTCGTCGAGCTTGACGAGGTTGGTGCCGTGGGTCGCGGTGTTGATCGCGACGACCGCGTTCCGCACGAGGTCGCCGTAGTTGTTCGCCTCGAGCCAGGTGAGCGTCTCGGAGGCCAGTCGCGCCTCGTCGACGCTGCCGCCCGAGACGACCACGATGCCGTCGGCCCGTTGCAGCGTCGCGCGCATCACGGAGTGCACGATGCCGGTGCCGCAGTCGGTGAGGCAGATGGAGTAGTAGCGCGCCACGAGGTCGGCGACGACGTTGTAGTCGTTCTCGTCGAAGGCCTCCGAGAGCAGCGGGTCGGTGTCGGATGCCAGCACGTCCAGCCGCGTCTCGTCACGTGAGACGTGGGTCGAGAACTCGCTGAAGTCCTTGATCGCGGCGGCATGCGTCACGATGTCGCGCACCGTGGAGCGGGTCTGCTTGGCGACGCGCTCGGCGAGAGTGCCGCGGTCGGGGTTGGCGTCGACCGCGATGATGCGGTCCTCCCGCACGTCGGCCAGCGCCATCCCGAGCAGCGTCGTGACGGTCGTCTTGCCGACGCCGCCCTTCCGCGTGAGCACCGGCACATAGCGGGTGCCCCCCTCGAAGCGCTTGGCGATGCGCGCGTCGAGCGCCTTGCGTTCGCGCACCTTCGCCGAATCGCCGAGGTTCACCAGGTGCAGGGTGCTCGCATAGACGAATGCCGGCCACGCCCCCTCGGGCGCGTGGCGGTTGCGCTTGGGCTCGAGCAGGCGGTCGGCCGTCAGCATGGCGGCCGGCTCGGGGGCCGTCGCCGATCCGCGCTTGCGGTCGCGTCGTGAATAGAGTTCGTCGTCGGCCGGCAGGGGCACGATCGGCGTCTCGACGGTCGGCTGCGCCTCCTCGTCGGCGATCCGCGTCATGTCGGGCACGACCTCGATCGACACCGTCCCCCCGGATGCGGAGGTCACCGGCGCCACGGATGCGGGCGTCGCGAGGACCTCGCCGAGCGCCACCTGCTCCTCGTCCTCGGGCGGCTCGTGCTGCTCTGCAGGAAGCTCGATCGACACGGTCAAGCTCTCGGGCAGCGCCGATGCGAGAGCGGCATCCCCCTCATCAGAGAGGGCGCCCTCGTGCTCGGGGTCCTGCCCCGCGATGTTCCGCGCCATGGTGCGACCTTACTCGACGACCACCAGCAGGTCTCCGGCATCGACCTGCTGCGTGGTGCGGATCGCGAGGCGCCTGACGGTGCCCGCGACCGGAGTGGTGATGGCCGCCTCCATCTTCATCGCCTCGATCGTCGCGATGGGAGTGCCTGCGTCGACCCGGTCGCCCTCGGCGACCTTGAGCGTCACGACGCCCGAGAACGGGGCGGCCACCTGGCCGGGCTGGGTGACGTCGGCCTTCTCGGCGCTCGCCGTCTCCACTGCGATCGAACGGTCCCTCACGAATACGGGGCGGAGTTGCCCGTTGAGCGTCGTCATGACGGTGCGCATGCCCTTGTCGTCGGCTTCGCCGATGGCCTCGAGGCCCACGAAGAGGCTCACCCCCGGTCCGATCTGCACGGTGTGCTCGGCACCGGGCTTGAGGCCGTAGAGGTAGTCGACCGTGTCGAGGGTCGAGAGGTCGCCGTACTGCTCGCGCACCTCCTCGAACTGCCGCGTGGGCGCGGCGAACAGCAGGCGGTTGAGCGTGCTGCGCCGCTCGGCGGTATCGCCGGCGAGGCCCGCCCGCTCCTCGGCGCTGAGCGCCTCGACGCCGATGCGCACCTCGCGACCCTTCAGCACCTTGCTGCGGAACGGCTCCGGCCATCCGCCGGGCAGATCGCCGAGTTCGCCCGCCATGAAGCCGATCACCGAATCGGGGATGTCGTAGGTGCCGGGGTTCTGCTCGAAGTCGGCGGGGTCCGCGTTCGTCGCCGCGAGTTGCAGTGCGAGGTCGCCGACGACCTTCGACGACGGGGTGACCTTCGTCGGGCGTCCGAGGATGCGGTTGGCCGCCGCGTACCAGTCCTCGACCTTCTCGAACTGGTCGCCGAGACCGAGGGCGATCGCCTGCTGACGCAGGTTGGAGAGCTGTCCGCCCGGGATCTCGTGGTGGTAGACGCGTCCGGTGGGGCCGGGAAGCCCCGACTCGAAGGGCTTGTAGGCGCGGCGCACCGCCTCCCAGTACGGCTCGAGGTCGCTCACGGCCTCGAGCGAGAGGCCCGTGTGGCGCTCGGTGTGGGCGGTCGCTGCGACGAGTGCCGAGAGGCTCGGCTGGCTCGTCGTGCCGGCCATGGGCGCGCTCGCCGCGTCGACGGCGTCGGCTCCCGCGCGACTCGCGGCGAGCAGGGTCGCGAGCTGACCGCCCGCCGTGTCGTGGGTGTGCACGTGCACGGGCAGGTCGAAGCGCTCGCGCAGTGCCGCGACGAGCTTCTCGGCGGCGCCCGCGCGCAGCAGCCCGGCCATGTCCTTGATGGCGAGGATGTGCGCGCCCGCATCCACGATCTGCTCGGCGAGACGCAGGTAGTAGTCGAGCGTGTACAGATCCTCCGCCGGGTCGAGCAGGTCGCCCGTGTAGCACAGCGCCACCTCCGCGACGGTCGTGTTCGTGGCGAGCACGGCGTCGATCGCGGGGCGCATCTGGTCGACATCGTTGAGGGCGTCGAAGATGCGGAAGATGTCGACGCCGGTCGCCGCCGCCTCCTGCACGAAGGCCTCGGTCACCTCGGTGGGATACGGGGTGTAGCCCACGGTGTTCCGGCCGCGCAGCAGCATCTGGATGGCGATGTTGGGCAAAGCCTCGCGCATCTTCTCGAGACGCTCCCAGGGGTCCTCCCCGAGGAAGCGCAGCGCGACGTCGTAGGTCGCTCCTCCCCATGCCTCGACCGAGAACAGCTCGGGCGTCAGGCGCGCCACGTGCGGCATGACGGCCACGAGGTCCTTGCTGCGCACGCGCGTCGCGAGCAGCGACTGGTGGGCGTCGCGGAAGGTCGTCTCGGTCACCGCGAGCGTCGTCTGGGCGCGCAGTGCCGCCGCGAAGCCCGTGGGTCCGAGCTCGAGCAGACGCTGCCGCGACCCCGCGGGAGCTGGGTGCGCGAGGTCGACCGCGGGGAGCTTGCGCGCGGGATCGATCGCTCCCCCGCCATCGCCGTGGGGCTGGTTGACTGTGACGTCGGCGAGCCAGTTCAGGATCTTGGTGCCACGATCGCGCGATTCGCGCCCGCGCACGAGCCAGGGGCGCTCCTCGATGAACGACGTCGACACGTCGCCCGCCAGGAAGTCGGGGTCGTCGAACACGGCCTGCAGGAAGGGGAGGTTGGTCGAGACCCCGCGGAGCCGGAACTCCGCGAGCCCGCGCCGTGCGCGTCGCACGGCCGAGGGGAAGTCGCGCCCGCGGCAGATCATCTTCACGAGCATCGAGTCGAAGTAGGGCGAGACCTGGGCGCCCGCGGCGACGGTTCCGCCGTCGAGGCGGATGCCCGCGCCACCCGGCGAGCGGTAGGTGGTGATCTTGCCGGTGTCGGGCCGGAAGCCGGCCGCCGGGTCCTCGGTGGTGATGCGGCACTGGATGGCGAAGCCGCGCGGCTGCAGCTGCTCCTGGTGGAGGTTGAGATCGGCGAGCGTCTCCCCCGCGGCGATCCGCATCTGCGCCTGCACGAGGTCGACATCCGTGACCTCCTCGGTGACGGTGTGCTCGACCTGGATGCGCGGGTTCATCTCGATGAAGACGTGCTGCCCGGCGCGCTGACCGGCGGTGTCGAGCAGGAACTCGACGGTGCCGGCGTTGACGTACCCGATCGACTTCGCGAAGGCGACGGCATCCCGGTACATGGCCTGACGGATCGAATCGTCGAGGTTCGGTGCGGGTGCGATCTCGACGACCTTCTGATGCCGACGCTGCACGGAGCAGTCGCGCTCGAACAGGTGGATCGTCTCGCCCGTCGCGTCGGCGAGGATCTGCACCTCGATGTGGCGCGGGCGCACCACGGCCTGCTCGATGAACATCGTCGGGTCGCCGAAGGCGCTGTCCGCTTCGCGCATCGCCGCTTCGAGCGCGGGCCGCAGCTCCTCGCGGGTGTCGACGCGCCGCATCCCGCGCCCGCCGCCGCCGGCGACGGCCTTCGCGAACACCGGGAAGCCGATCTCGTCGGCACCGCGCAGCAGCTCCTCGATGTCGGTCGTCGCGGGGGTCGACTTGAGCACGGGCACGCCCGCGGAGATCGCGTGCTCCTTCGCGGTGACCTTGTTGCCTGCCATCTCGAGCACGTGCTCGCCGGGGCCGATGAACGTGATGCCGTTGGCGGCGGCCGCCGCCGCCAGCTCGGGGTTCTCGGAGAGGAATCCATAGCCCGGGTAGATCGCGTCGGCACCCGACTCCTTCGCCACCCGGATGATCTCCGAGACGTCGAGGTAGGCCCGCACGGGGTGACCCTTCTCGCCGATCTGGTACGCCTCGTCCGCCTTGAGGCGGTGCATCGAGTTGCGATCCTCCCAGGGGTACACGGCCACCGTGCGAGCCCCCAACTCGTACGCTGCGCGGAACGCGCGGATCGCGATCTCACCTCGGTTGGCGACCAGGATCTTCGAGAACATGCGGTCCTTCCTGCCGACGGAAGCCGGACGAGAGGGGGTTTGGATTCTTTCAGACTAGTGAAGGTAGGGTGGCTTCTCGTGCACGTTCTGAGCGTCAGCTCCCTCAAGGGGGGCGTGGGAAAGACCACGGTGACGCTGGGCCTGGCATCCGCGGCTTTCGCCCGCGGCGTCTCGACGCTCGTGGTCGATCTCGACCCGCAGTCGGATGTCTCGACCGGCATGGACATCAACGTCGCCGGCCATCTCAACGTCGCCGATGTGCTCGCCTCGCCCAAGGAGAAGATCGTGCGCGCCGCGATCGCGCCCTCGGGATGGACCCGCGGGCGCTCCGGCACGATCGACGTGCTGATCGGCTCGCCGTCGGCGATCAACTTCGACGGACCGCACCCCTCGATTCGCGACATCTGGAAGCTCGAGGAAGCACTCGCGCACGTCGAGAAGGAGTACGAACTCGTGCTCATCGACTGCGCGCCGTCGCTCAACGCGCTTACGCGCACGGCGTGGGCCGCATCCGACCGCGTGGTCGTCGTGACGGAGCCCGGACTGTTCTCGGTGGCCGCCGCCGACCGGGCGCTTCGCGCGATCGAGGAGATCCGTCGCGGGATCTCACCCCGCCTGCAGCCGCTCGGCATCATCGTGAACCGCGCGCGCGTGCAGTCGCTCGAGCACCAGTTCCGCATCAAGGAGCTGCGCGACATGTTCGGACCGCTCGTGCTGGCCCCGCAGCTGCCCGAGCGCACGTCGCTGCAGCAGGCCCAGGGCGCCGCGAAGCCCCTGCATGTCTGGCCGGGTGAAGGCGCTCAGGAGATGGCGCACAACTTCGACGTGCTGCTCGAGCGCGTGCTGCGCACGGGGCGACTCGGCGGTGGCGACGTTCAGCCGGGCGATATCCAGCCGGGCGACATCCAGCCGAGCGCCTGAGCCGGCCACAGCGGTCGAGCGCTCAGCGACGCTGGTTTCGAGACGCCGCTGCGCGGCTCCTCAACCAGCTGGGTACGCCGCTGCGCGGCTCCTCAACCAGCTGGGTGCACCGCTGCGTGGCTCCTCTGCGGGCTGAGCTGATCGAGGAGCGCCCGCGAAGCCGACGCGTCTCGAATCCGCCGTCGAAGTCAGCTTGCGGCGCGCTTGGCGCGGCGAACGGCGAGCTCGTCGGAGGGGTCGGCGCTCGCCGTGTCGAGTTCGACGAGGCTCGTCTCGACTTCGCGCAGCACCTTGCCGACCGCGATGCCGAAGACGCCCTGGCCCCGGCTCACGAGGTCGATGACCTCGTCGTCGGAGGTGCACAGGTACACGCTCGCCCCGTCGGACATGAGAGTCGTCTGGGCGAGGTCGTTGACTCCGGCCTCTCGCAGCTGGTTCACCGCGGTGCGGATCTGCTGCAGTGAGATCCCGGTGTCGAGCAGGCGCTTGACGAGCTTGAGCACGAGGATGTCGCGGAAGCCGTAAAGCCGCTGCGTACCGGACCCGGCAGCACCCCGGATGGTGGGTTCCACCAGCTCCGTGCGCGCCCAGTAGTCGAGTTGGCGGTAGCTGATGCCCGCTGCGCGAGCCGCGACGGTGCCGCGATAGCCGGCGGTGTCGTCGAGGTCGGGGAGGCCGTCGGTGAAGAGCAGGCCGAGGTCATAGCGCGGCCCGGTCTCGCGGGCGCTCTGCTCGCCGGTGTCGCTCATGTCGACCGTCCTCCCTTGCGAGCTCTAACCCTCAGGTTGAAGTTGAACTTCAAACTCGCCGTCGTGTCCCACGGTACCCACCCGAGGGTGCGCCTTCAATGACATCCGCACGAGCGCTCGGCGTGTCGTGCGGAAATTCTCGCCGCGCGCCTCAGAGTCGCCCGAGCGCGGAGCGGATGAGGCTCGAACGAACGACCTCGAGCTGCCCAGCGATCTCACGGGCGAGCTCCTGCGCCTTCGCCCGGCTCGAGGCGTCCTTCCGTCGGGCGATCGGGATGAGAGCCGACTCGATGAGACCCAGTTCGCGCTCCGCGGCTGCGCGGAAACCACGCAGGTGACGGGGTTCGATGCCCGAGCGTTGCAGTTCGACGAGCGATTTGAGCACCGCGAGGGCGTCGTCGCCGTAGTGCTCCGCGGGCACGATGAGCGACGCCGACACCGCATCCTGCAGGAGCATCGCATTGGCGCCGGCCTCACGGATCAGCTCTTCACGGGTGAGGCGCCGCTCGCTCGGCAGCATCGAGGGGGCCGTGACCTTGGCTCCGCCGGGTAGCACGGGCTCCCTCCCCGCGTCGAGTTCGGCGAGGTAGCTGTGGATCACCTTGAGCGGAACGAAGTAGTCGCGCTGAATCGACAGGATGAGACGCAGGCGCTCGACATCCGCTCCCGAGAACTTGCGATAGCCGGACTCGGTGCGCGCCGGGTTCACGAGCCCCTTCTCCTCCAGGAAGCGCAGCTTCGAAGGGCTGAGGTCGGGGAACTCCGGGTTCAGGCGCGCGAGCACCTGTCCGATGCTGAGAAGCTGGGGCCCGCCCTGAGAGCGAGCCGCCGACGTCGCCGCCGGCATCAGCGGGTCGGCACGCGGTCGGCGCGCGAGGCGTAGAACGTGAGCCGGAACTTCCCCACCTGTACCTCCGCGCCGTCGCTCAGCAGGGCCGAGTCGATGCGAACGCCGTCGAAGTAGGTGCCGTTGAGCGATCCGAGGTCGCGCACCTGGAACGCAGTGCCGGTACGCACGAACTCGGCGTGACGACGCGACACCGTCACGTCGTCGAGGAAGATGTCGGCATCCGGATGCCGCCCGGCGACCGTCACGTCGCCGTCGAGGAGGAAGCGGGCCCCCACGTTGGGCCCCCGACGCACGACGAGCAGCGCGGACCCCGACGGGAGCGCCGCGATCGCATCCTTCTCCTCGTCGGTGACGCCGGCCTCCATCGCCGCGAGCTGCGAGCGGAAGTCCTCGGTGAAGTGGGCGGTGGTGTCGTTCGAGACGGGTCCGGGCGCGGCGGGCGCGTTGACCGCATCCGGCTGCCCCGTGCCTGCGGAACGATCAGTGGCGTCGTCGATCATGGCGCCCTCCTTCAGTTCCCCAGGGTATCCGATCCCGCCGCCCGCGCTACCCGGTCTTCACGCACGAGACGCACCGTCTCGCGCAGATAGATGGCACCCGCCCACCAGTAGAGGAAGGTGCCCCACAGCGCGAGCGCCCAGCCGGCCGGATCGCTGTACGCGGCGATGGCCGGATAGGCCGCTCCGAGCACGAGGGTGGGCAGAGCGAACAGCAGCGCGAAGGTCGCGACCTTGCCCAGATGATGCACGGGAAGCGGGCCGTAGCCGTGGCTCGCGAGCACCGGTCCGAGAGCCACGATGCCGATGTCGCGCAGCACGATGAGGATCACCAGCCACCACGGCAGGAAGTGCTGCCAGGCGAGCCCGATGAGCGTCGAGAAGATGAAGAGCCGATCGACAGCGGGGTCGAGCACCTGGCCGAGCCGGGTCACCTGGTTGAATCGCCGAGCGACGAAGCCATCGACGAAGTCGGTGAGGCTCGAGATCACGATCACGAGAAGCGCCCAGCCGTACTGCGCCGAACCGAGCAGCCAGAGGAAGACGGGGATGAGGGCGAGTCGGACGACGCTGAGCACGTTCGGGACCGTCACGACACGCGAACTGACCGCCTGCATCCGTCCTCCCTCCGGGCGAGTCTAGCCATGCGTAGGATGCCGCCATGAACCCGCTTCTCGTCGTCTTCGTCGTGGCAGGCGCCGTCTCGGCGGCGTGCTGGATCGCCTCGCTCCTCACCCGTGACACGTCCTGGGTCGACCGCATCTGGTCGGTCGTGCCCGTCGTCTACGTGTGGATCTTCGCGGGCGCCGCCGGCTTCACCGATGCGCGCCTGCTCGTGATGGCTTCGCTCGTGACCCTCTGGGGTGCGCGGCTCACCTTCAACTTCGCACGCAAGGGCGGCTACACGGGTGTCGAGGACTACCGCTGGGCCGTGTTGCGAGCCCGGATGAGTCCCGCGGCGTTCCAGGTCTTCAACCTCTTCTTCATCGTGCTGTTCCAGAACGCGCTTCTCGTGCTCATCACGCTGCCGGCGCTCACCGCCCTGGAGCACCCGACATCCTTCGGGGTGCTCGATGCGGCGCTCGCCGTGCTGTTCCTCGCCGCGCTCGTGGGTGAGACGGTGGCGGACCAGCAGCAATGGAATTTCCATCGCTGGAAGGCCTCCGAGACCGCAGCAGGCCGTGAACCGCAGCCGCGGTTCCTGCGGACGGGCCTCTGGCGCACCTCACGGCATCCGAACTTCTTCTTCGAGCAGGCGCAGTGGTGGATCTTCTTCGTGATGGGTGCGGCCGCGGCGGGCTCGGTGCTCGTGTGGACCGTGGCGGGAGCGGCACTGCTCACGTGCCTCTTCATCGGGTCGACGATCTTCACCGAATCGATCACGCGCGGCAAGTATCCCGAGTACGCGGCCTACCAGGCCCGCGTGTCGCCGATCGTGCCGTTCATCCCGCGAAGGGGCGCCGTAGCGGTTACCGAGGGCTGAGCGCAAGGGGTTTTCGGGATTCTCCTGACCGCGCTTGACTGACATCGGTCGAACGGACGCCACCGGCACCCGGCGGGCACCGCGACCGTTACCGGGCTCTGACGCGGAGCACGGGAAAGGAGACGCCACCATGAACGCCCTCGGAATCATTCTCGCGATCATCGCCATCATCCTGCTGTTCACCGGCGGATTCGTGCAGACCCTCAACTTCCTGCTGTGGGTCGGGATCGTGCTGCTGGTGATCGCCGCGATCGTGTTCCTGATGCGCTTCATCAGCGGACGCCGCGTCTAGTCGACTGCGGCACCGACGCCTGCGCCGGATGCGGACTCGCCGTCACTTTCGACGGCTCCGCATCCGGCGCAGGCGTACGTTGGGGGTATGTCGTGCATCCGCTTCAACACCCCCGCGCAGCGTGCGCAGATGGCGGCGCTGGCTCCGAGCATGCTGACCCCTGAGCAGGTCGCCGCCCAGCACCCGGCTCCGCCCGTCACGGAGTCGAAGATCCGCCGATTGCGGCTTCTCGCGAGGAACCCGAACCCGAAGATCCGGGAGGCGGCGGCGAGTTCGTATCACACGCCCGAGGACCTCTTCGAGCAGCTCGCGCGCGACGACGAGGAGAGCGTGCGCGCCTGCGTGGCACGCAACACCGCGACGCCGTGCGACGTGCTGCGCGACCTCGCGCGCGACGCGTCCCCGACGGTGCGCGGCTGGGTCGCCGTGAACTATTTCGTGCCGGCGGACGTCATGACCGAACTCGCCGAGGACGACGACCCGGTCGTGCGCGGGCTCGTCGAATGGAAGGCTTCGCTCGCAGCGGAGGACGACGACACGCGCGCGTTGCAGTTCGTGCACGCCCGCTGAACTCGGGTCCGCGGCTCAGACGCCGATCGCGCGCGCGAGATCCCTGTCGCGAGCGGCGAGCTCATCGCGCCAAGCGGGCCACCCTGCCTCCACACCCGGATGCAAGGGCAGCGCCGGGACGTCGGCGAACGGCACCCAGCGCAACGACACCGACTCCGCGTCGCCGATGACGGGCTCGAAGACGCGCACGGCGCGGGCGAGCACCGTCGTGTAGCTCCAGTACCCCAGGTCGAGCACCGACTCCGCGAGCACCGTCACGAGTTCGGCGGGGACCCCGGCCTCCTCCCCCGCCTCGCGGAGGGCACCCTCACGGGCCGACTCGTGCTCGTCGTGACGGGCACCCCCGGGCAGTCCCCAGGTACCCCCGAGGTGACTCCACTCCGCCCGCAGCTGCAGCAGCACGCCGGCATCCGGGTGCGCGAGCAGCAGCCCCGCGGCACCGAATCGACCCCAATATCGCCCCTGGGGGCCGTCGACCCACGCATCCCCGGGACCGTGCGGGCGGCGGGCTCGAGGGTCGTGCGGAGCCCGGGTCATGCGTCCAGCCTACGTCGCACGGGGCGCGCACAAAGGGGATGCGACGTCGCGTGAAGCTCGCCGCCGTGGTCTCGGAGGTGCCGCGTAGGCTCCCCGACATGGTCCGCAGCATCGTCCCGCCCTACCTGCTCGCCCGTATCGCGGATGCCGACCCCGAGCGGTTCCCGACGGCGACAGCGGCGGCCCGGCGCACCATCCGCCTGGATGCGCCACGCAAGTCGGCGCGCCTCACCCTCAGCATCGACGGCGACTCGCTCGTGGCCGAGCTCGCAGATGCACCCGACCGGGAGATCGCCGACGCCGGCGGCCGCGAGCACCTGCCCGGTCGTGTCGTGCGCCGGGAGGGTCAGGCGCCGAGCGGCGACGTCGCCGCCGATGAGGCATACGACGGGCTCGGCGCCACCTTCGACCTGTACTCCGAGATCTTCGGGCGCAACTCGATCGACGGCGCGGGCCTGCCGCTGCGCGCGACGGTGCACTACGGCCGGCTGTACGACAACGCCTTCTGGGACGGCAGTCGCATGGTGTTCGGAGACGGCGACGGCGAAGTGTTCGGGCGGTTCACCCGATCGCTCTCGGTGATCGGGCACGAGCTCACGCACGGGGTGACCCAGTTCGCGTCCGGGCTCGTCTACCACGGGCAGTCGGGGGCGCTCAACGAGTCAGTCTCGGACGTGTTCGGAGCGCTCGTGGAGCAGTACGCGCACGGCGAGACGAGCGAGCAGGCCAGCTGGCTCATCGGCGCCGGTCTCTTCACGCCGCAGGTGCAGGGGACGGCGCTGCGCTCGATGCGGCACCCGGGCACGGCATACGACGACGACGTGCTCGGGCGTGATCCGCAACCCGCCCACCTCGACGACTACATCGAGACGGAGGACGACGACGGCGGGGTGCACCTGAACTCCGGCATCCCCAATCGTGCGTTCGTGCTCGTGGCGGATGCGCTGGGCGGTCATGCGTGGGAGCGCGCCGGTCGCGTCTGGTACGACGCCCTCACCTCGCACCTACCCGCGGATGTCGACTTCGCCGGTTTCGCACAGGCCACTGCGCTTGCGGCGTCTGCGCGTTACGGTGAGGTGTCGGCAGAGTTCGACGCGGTGCGCGCCGGCTGGCACGGTGTGGGAGTGACGATCGATGGTGGACGAACCTGAGGTGCGGATCCAGGTGACGCGCTCCGGTGGCGTCGCCGGCATCCGACGCGGGTGGTGCGTCGAATCGCATGAGCCCGGCGTCTGGGAGCCCCTCGTGGCGGCGTGCCCGTGGGACGACGAGCCGGAGAAGCCCGGTGGAGCTGATCGACTCATCTGGCGCATCGAGGTCACCGCTCCCCTCCCCGCCCGTACGGCCGAGGTTCCCGAGACGGCCCTCGAGGGCCCGTGGCGCGAACTCCTCGAACGGGTGCGCGACGAGGGCGCACCGGTGCCTCCCGCGCGCCGACGGAGGTCGGGCCGTGGCTGACGCGGTGCGTATCGACGCCTGGCTGTGGGCCGTGCGCGTCACGAAGTCGCGTTCAGCCGCGACCACGCTCTGCAAAGCGGGGCACGTCAAGGTCGGCGGCGAGACGGCGAAGCCCTCGCAGCTCGTGCGGCCCGGCGTCGAGGTGCGCGTGGTGACCCCGCACGGCGCCCGTACCCTCGTCGTGCGCCAGCTGCTCGTCAAGCGGGTGAGCGCGGCCCTCGCGGCCGCGGCATTCGACGACCTGACCCCGGCTCCTCCTCCTCGCGAGGAGCGCACCGTCTTCGCGCAGCGCGACCGCGGCGCGGGGCGCCCCACCAAACGCGAGCGTCGCGAGATCGAGCGGCTGCGAGGCTACTGATGTTCGCCGACCGCGTGGATGCCGGGCGCCGCCTGGGCGTGCGCGTGCGCGAGGTTCTCGGGCCCTCACCTGATCGGATCGTGCTGGGCCTCCCCCGTGGCGGCGTACCGGTCGCGGCGGAGGTGGCGCGCGAACTCGAGGCGAGCCTCGACGTGCTCGTCGTGCGCAAGCTCGGCGCGCCGTCGCAGCCCGAGGTGGCGATCGGGGCGATCGGTCCGGACGGCGTGTTGCTGCTGCATCCGTACGGCCGCGAGCTCGATCCGGAGGTCGTCGACCGCATCCGGCGACGCGAGCTCGCCGAGCTCGGACATCGGGAGCACGCCTACCGGGCCGGGCGCGGGCCGCTCGACCTCCGCGGACGGCGCGTCGTGATCGTCGATGACGGCATCGCCACCGGGGCGACCGCACTCGTGGCCGTGCAGGCGGCGCGCGCACTCGGGGCGACGGAGGTCGTGGTCGCAACGCCCGTCGCCGCGCCCGATGCGCGGGATGCGGTGGCCGGCGTCGCCGATCAGGTGATCGTGCTCGCGACCCCGTCGCGATTCTGGGCTGTCGGCGAGTGGTACACCGACTTCCGGCAGACCGAGGACGCCGAGGTCATCCGGCTGCTCGGCGGCTGAGCGTGGCGGCCGACGGGCCTCAGGCGGGCAGGGCGTTCTCGATCGCCTCGATGACGGCCGGATCGTCGGGCTGCGTGCTCGGGCGGAAGCGCGAGACGGTGCCGTCGGGCGCGATGAGGAACTTCTCGAAGTTCCACTTGACGCGGCCGGCGTGACCCTCGGCATCCGGCACCTGGGTGAGCTGCGCGTAGAGCGGATGCTTGTGCCAGCCGTTCACCCGGGTCTTCTCCATGAGGGGGAAGGTCACCCCGTAGGTCGTGGAGCAGAACTCCTTGATCTCCTCGGCGCTGCCGGGCTCCTGCCCCATGAACTGGTTGCAGGGGAAGCCGAGAACGGTGAAGCCGCGCTCCTCGTACTGCTTCTGGAGCTCCTCGAGCTTCTCGTACTGGGGGGTGTTGCCGCAGCGCGAGGCCACGTTCACGACCATGACGGCCTTGTCTCCGAGCTCGGCGATGGTCGTGGTGTCGCCGTCGATGGTCGTCAGGGGGATGTCGCGGATGCTCACCCTCTCAGCGTACGAGCGCGGGTGTGCCTACGCTGGCTGTATGGGTATCGAGCTGGCACATGAACCCGACGCGCATCGCTACACGCTGCGGCGCGACGGGGCGATCGTGAGCGTCCTCGAGTACCGCGACCAGGGCCCGAGCGTCGCATTCCACCACACCGTGACGGTGCCGAATCAGCGCGGGCACGGCTACGCGGCGAAGCTCGTGGAGTTCGCGGTCGACGACGTCGAGCGCTCCGGGCGCCGCATCACCCCGAGCTGCTGGTACGTCGCGGAGTGGTTCGACGAGCACCCCGAGCGGGCCGGGGTGCTCGCGGGCTGATCCCGGCATCGCGTCAGCGCGGCACGAGCGAGAAGATTCGCAGCCGCCTGCCGGCGGTGCGCTCGTACCCGCGGTAGCCCGGCCAGTTCTGCTCGAGGATGCGCCACGTGCGCTCGCGGTCATCGTCGGCGACGAGCTCGGCGCGCACGAGGATGCGCTCCCCGCGGAACTCGACTTCCGCATCCGGGTTCGCCAGGAGGTTCCAGGTCCAGGCCGGATGCTCGGGGCGCGCGAAGTTCGAACCCGTGATGTAGATGGTGCCGTCGTCGATCGGACAGCACATGAGCAGCGTCTCGCGCTGCTGCCCGCTGCGTGCACCGATGGTGTACAGCGTCAGCGACGGCACGACGGCGCCGCTGATGGGACCGCCGCGCCCGCCCGTGAGGCGCGCGGCGACGCGCTCGAGCGGAGGCACCATGCGCGGGCCGAAGCGGCGGAAGAACCACGTGCGAGTCGACCACGCCACGACGGCGCGCACGGGGCGGGGGGCGATGGCCACGACGCACACCCTAGCTGTCGGGCAGGCGGCGGGGCCGGTACGCCTCGCCCAGGGGCTCTCGCATCCAGACGAGACCCGTGCGGCGCTTCTCGGCGCGGGTGCTGAAGCGGTAGTGGTAGACGTTCGCCCGCACCCAGCGCGGGCGTTCACCGTGGAAGGGGTCGACGCGCAGCAGGCGCAGCGTGGGCCGATCGGCCTCCAGCAGGCGACGCAGCAGGGCGTCGAACCAGCCCGTGTCGGGAGACCCGAGCGCGAGGAACCACATGAGCCAGTCGAGCCGCAGGTGGTAGGGCGCGAACTGCCGTGGGATGCGCGCGGGGTCGCCCGGCTTGCCGGGGAACTCGTAGGCGCGCCACGTGGCCGAGGCGTCGGGCACCTCGGCGTCGGTGCCCTCCACGACGATCTCGTAGCGCGTCTGCGTGACCGAGCCGAAGGCGCCGTAGGCGTTCACGAGGTGCCAGCGGTTGAAGCTCGCGTTCATGAGCTGGCGCTTCGCGACGAGGTTCCGGGCGGGGAACCAGCTGAGGGCGATGAGCAGCGCCGTGATGGCGAGCACAGGCGCACCGAACCAGATCGGCATCGCCTCGGCCCCGGCATCCGCACGCCAGAGGGGGATGACGGCATGAACGGTCGCATCGTCGATCGCTGCGAAGGCGAGCACGATCGTGAGCCAGTTGAGCCAGGCGAAGTTACCTGTGACGACGAGCCACAGCTGGGTCAGCACGATGACGGCGGCGGCAGCGGATGCGACGGGCTGCGGCGCGAACAGCAGCCACGGCACCACGAGCTGTGCGACGTGGTTGCCGAGCACCTCGAGGCGGTGCACCCATCGGGGCAGCAAGTGCGCCTGACGGCTCAGCGGGCCCGGCATCGGCTGGGTCTCGTGGTGGTAGAAGAGCGCGGTCAGGTCGCGCCAGGACCGGTCGCCGCGCATCTTGATGAGGCCTGCGCCGAACTCGAGCCGGAAGACGAGCCAACGCAGGAACCAGATCACCGGGATGGGCGTCGCGGTCTGGCTCGAGCCGAGCCACGCGACGATGAACCCGGCCTCGAGCAGCAGGGACTCCCATCCGAAGCTGTAGAAGGTCTGGCCCACCGTGACGATGGAGAGATACGCCGCCCAGAGCAGCAGGAAGCACACGAGCGACACCCAGGCGGGGCCGAGCTGCGGCAGGCCCACGACGAGCGCGAGGCCGATGAGGATGCCCCCGATGCAGATGGCGCGCAGCATCCGATCCGAGTAGCGCCAGCGGAAGATCGTGGGCTGCCTGCGCGCGTACGAGAACTCGAGGAAGCGCGGCACGGGCAGCAGGCCCCGCTCGCCGAGAAGGGCGGGGAACTGCTGCAGGGTCGAGAGGAAGGCGATGACGAAGACGGCCGCGACGCCCCGTTGAAGCACTTCGCGAGCGAGGTCGTAGTCGGTCGTGCCGAGCCACTCCATGCCTTCGCAGGGTAGTCCCGTGCGGACGATCCGGCGATACCGTTGCGTATGGCCACGCGACGCGCGATCATCGTCGGCTCGGGACCGAACGGTCTCGCCGCCGCCGTCACCCTCGCGCGGGCCGGGCTCGAGGTGACGGTGCGCGAGCGATCGGCCACGATCGGCGGTGGAACCGCGACCCATGAGCTGACGCTGCCGGGCTACCGGCATGACGTGTGCTCGGCGGTGCACCCGATGGCGGCCGCGAGCGAGTTCTTCACGCGGTTCCAGCTCGCCTCGCGCGTGGAGCTGCTGACGCCCGAGGTGTCGTATGCGCATCCGATCGCGCCCGGCCGGTCCGCGCTCGCGTACCGCTCGCTCGAGCGCACGGTGGAGGGGTTGGGGGCGGACGGCGCCACATGGCGGCGGATGCTCGCCCCGCTCGTGGAGCGTGCGAGCGAGCTCGCGGCGATCGGGGGCTCGCCCGTGCTGCCGCCGCGGCACCTTGCCGCGCTCATCCCCCTCGGCCTCCGGATGCTGCATCAGGGCACCCCCGCCTGGAACCTCGGGTTCCGCGGCGAAGAGGCTCCCGCGCTGTTGACGGGCGTCATGGCGCACGCGATCCAGCGACTGCCCGGTCTCGGCGCGACCGCCTCGGGGCTCGTGCTCGCGACCCTCGCCCACGCGGTCGGTTGGCCCATCGTGCGGGGCGGTAGCGGCGGGATCGCCGACGCGCTCGCCGACGATCTCTTCGCGCACGGCGGGCTCATCGAGACCGATGCCGAGGTGCGCGCGCTCGCGGAACTCGACGCCGACGTCGTGATGCTGGATGTGACCCCGCGCGCCTTCCTGCAGCTGGCCGGGGCGAAGCTGCCGAGCGGATATGCACGGATGCTGCGGCGCTTCCGCTACGGCGACGGGGTGGCGAAGGTGGATCTGGCGCTGGACGGGCCCGTGCCGTGGGCGGATCCCGCACTCGCCGACGTCGTGACTCTGCACCTCGGCGGCACACGGACCGAGCTCGCCCGCGGCGAGGCGCAGGTGGCGGCGGGACGGCATCCGGAACGCCCGTACGTGCTCGTGACGCAGCCGAGCGTGCTCGACGCGAGCCGCGCACCGGCCGGACATCAGGTGCTGTGGGCGTACACGCACGTGCCCCGGGGTTCGACTCTCGACCGCGCCGAGGTGGTCATCGCCGAACTCGAGCGGCTCGCGCCGGGCGTGCGCGACCGCATCCTGGCGGTGTCGTCCCGCAGCGCGGTCGAGGTCGAGCGGCACGACGTCAACGACGTCGGGGGCGACATCGCGGCGGGCGCCGTGTCGTTCCGGCAGCTCGTGGCGCGTCCCCGGCTCTCCCCCACCCCCTGGCGCACCCCGCTGCCGGGCGTGTGGCTCTGCTCGGCATCCACGGCCCCCGGCCCCGGCGTGCACGGGCAGGGCGGCTGGCTCGCGGCCCGCGCGGCGCTGCGGGAGCTCGGAGTGCCGGAGCCGTCGCTGGGCACCGGGGCCTGACCGCGGCTTCTGCGCCGTGCGGTCGGATCGTCGAAGTTCGGCCTTGTGGCACCTTGGCCCAGCCGAGTGCATCCGGCGCGTCGCTCTCCGCCGCGCGGGACGACGTGTCGCAGCCCGCCGCGCCGTAGAGGCGACCGTTGCGATCTCGCGCCGCCCCTAGTCAGTCCGCGATCTCGGTATCCCGGAACCGATTTTCGACCGCAGAACGCCGCGCGGGGTCACCGGGTGCCGAGGTGGCTCCGCTGTTCCACGAGCGGGCAGGTGAAGACGTCGCGCTCGCCAATTCCTACCCGATTGATATAGCGGACGACGATCGCGTACGACGCGAGGAGCCCGGTCTGCGTGTACGGCACACCGTGCTCACGGCAGTACACGGCGATGATCGGCGCGGCCCGGCGCAGATGCGGCCGCGGCATCGAAGGGAAGAGGTGGTGCTCGATCTGGTAGTTGAGCCCGCCCATGGCGATGTCGAGCAGGCGTCCGCCGCGGATGTTGCGGCTCATCATGACCTGTCGGCGCAGAAAGTCCAGCACGAGGTCGCGCGGAACCACCGGCATCCCTTTGTGGTTCGGCGCAAAGGAGACGCCCATGTAGAAGCCGAAGAGACCGAGCTGCACACCGAGGAAGGCGAATGCGACACCCGGCGAGAGAATGAGGAAGACGAGCGTCACGAAGCCGACGAGCCGAACGCTAATGAGGGCGATCTCCACCCAGCGGCGATCGAGATGGCCGTGGGCGAACACCCGACGCACACCCGAGGCGTGCAACGAGACGCCTTCGAACAGGAGGATGGGGAAGAAGAACAGCCCCTGATGCGCACTGAGCCAGGAGACGATGCGGCTGTTGGATGTGCGACGCGCGTCGGCGGTCACCGCGATCACCGGCAGCTCGATATCGGGGTCGGCGCCGAGTTTGTTGGGGTTGGCATGGTGCCGCGTGTGCTTGTGCTGCCACCAGCCGTAGCTCATGCCGACGAGCAGGTCGCCGAGCAACAGGCTGACCCAGTCGTTCCATCTGCCCGAGACGAAGATCTGCCGATGGGCGGCATCGTGGCCGAGGAACGCGATCTGGGTGAACACGATCGCGAGTGCCGCCGCGGTGAAGAGCTGCCACCAGGTGTCGCCGATCCGCACGAAAGCCACCAGGCATCCCGCGACGACGAGTGGCGCGGCGACCAGCTTCGCCCAGTAGTACCCGTAGCGGCGTCGCAGCAACCCGCTCTCGCGCACGAGCTGGGCCAGCTGGGTGAACTCGCTTGCGCCGCGCGAGGTCGAGATGCGCGAACGGGGGACGCCCGTCGTGCGAATGGGGTCGTCCATGATGATCTCCTGCCGGTAGCCGCGGTCAGCCGCGACTCGATCCGCCTTCTCCGATCCAGTCGCTCAGCTGCGACCGGTCGCTCTCGCCCGTCGCGTCGTCGGCGGGGGTGCTCGGCGCGAAGCTGACGGATCCGGCGAGGGCGACGACGGACGCGGCACGCTGCCGTTCGAGCTCGGTGACCTTCTGGATGCGCGCGGCGGCAACCACCCGCCGCGCCTGCACGTCGATGCTGATCTGAGACAGACGTTGACCGAGAACGCCCGCCAGACCGTCACGGAGCTCCTCGAGATTCGTGTTCGCGATCACAAGACGGCGGTCCGACACGGACAGCTCGACGGTGGAATACCCGCATTGCGAGAGGTAGGCACGGGTGTCATTCGAGAGGATCGCGTCGATCTCCTCCCGTTCGGGCTTGCGCGTGAACACCGCCTCGACGCTGTAGCGCTCGGGTGCGTCGCTCGTGAGAAGCGCGGTCGGAAGGGACCCGACGAGAACCGATCCGAGGCCGAGCAGCCCCATATCGACCTCCCCCGCGACGGCTCGGAGGTGCGTCGTCTGTGCATTCATGATCGGACGTTACGCCTCGTTCCTGTGCGCCTCACAGCTTGGCGTGGCGGGGACGCCAGGCGGATGCACGGCCGAGAGGCCTACGCTTCAGCCATGGCGCGTCCCCCCTCCGCCCGGCCGCGCGCGGCGGTCATCTACAACCCGGGCAACGCTCCGCGCGAAGCGCTCAGGTTCGCCGTTGCAGCCGCGGAAGTGCGCCACGGATGGGATCAGGCGCGCTGGTACGAGACGAGTCCTGATGACGACGGTCGGGCCGCGGCCCATGCCGCACGTGAGGAGGGTCCAACGGTCGTCGTCGTGGCCGGTGGCGACGGCACGGTGCGCGCGGTCGCCGAGGTGCTGCGCGAGAGCGAGGTGCCGTTGGCCCTGCTGCCTTTGGGCACCGGCAACCTTCTCGCCCGCAATCTCGGCCTGCCGCTTGCCGATCTGGATGCATCGCTCGACACGGCGTTCGACGGCGACACTCGCGGGATCGACGTCGCGATCGCGGACCTCGAGCACGCGGACGGCCGATGGAGTCGGCGCGCGTTCATGGTGATGGCCGGGATCGGGCTCGATGCGGAGATGGCGGAGAAGACGAGCGCCGTGGCCAAACGGCGTCTCGGATGGCTCGCATACGTGACGCCGATCGCCCGCTCGGTCATCGCGAACAGGCGGTTCCCCCTGCACTACCGCATCGAGGGGGAACGCCCGCGCTCGGTGCGCGCGCACACCGTCATCGTCGGCAATTGCGGCACCCTCACGGGCAGCATGCTGCTGCTGCCGACCGCGGTCATCGACGACGGTTTGCTCGACATGATCATGCTGCGCCCGAAGGGACCCCTCAGCTGGGCACGCATCGGCACCCGCCTCACCGTGCAAGGCGTCGCCCTTCGCTCGGGCATCGGTCGACGGATGCTGCAGCTCGCACCGATCTGGACGCGCTGACCTACGCGCGGGGCCGTGAGTTCGACATCCGCTTCGAGGCTCCGCAGGGCGTGGAACTCGACGGCGACAGCTTCGGGCAAATCCTCTCGGCGAGGATCACGGTGCTGGCGGGCGCGCTCCGCATCCGGGCATGACTCCGACCTGCCTGGTCAGCTCCCCGGGGCCGCTGCGCGCTCCTGGATGGGGCTGCTCCCGGTTTTCTTGAGCTCTACGAAGACCACTCGCGTGTCGCTTGCCCCGATGTTCTCGCCCGCGTGGATCTGAGCGGGCAACCAGAACACCTGCCCGGGTTCCATCGCGACCTCCCGCGTGCCGTCAGCGAAGTGCAGGCGTCGCTGGAAGGCCGAGAGCGTGTACATCACGCTGTCGGGGTGACGATGCGGCATCGTATGCCCGCCCGGGGTGTCGTGGTACTCGAGCACCCGCACATGCTCGTTCTCGAGGATCGTGCGGTACTTGTCGGGGTCGGTCTCGGTCGGGTCTGCCCCCGCCTCCGCGCCATCCGCCTCCGCCCGCGCCGCGTCATCCATCGCCGCATCCCTCCGCCCGCGCCGCGCGGCGCGGTCTCTCGGGAGCGAATCTGCCCCGGGCTCTGCCTCACGTCAAGGGTTGCGCGACGGCGCCTCAGCGGTAGAAACCCTCGCGCAGGTTGATGCCGTGCTCGAGCCACACCTTCATCGCGGCGAGCATGCCGGTCCACCCCTCGCAGTTGCCGAACGCCGCTTTCGCGCCGTCGGCGGTGGGCTGCCACGAGGTCTCGGTGATCGTCACGAGCGTTCGGGCGCCGTCGTCGATCGGTTCGAACTCGAACGTCGTGGTGGTCGTTCCGGATGCGTCGGTGGTCGCGTTGCCACCCCAGCGGATCAGGATCCGCTTCGGTGGCACGGCCTCGACGACCGTCACGGGGAACGCGCCGGGGAAGTCGTGGAAGTCCCAGGTGACCTCGACTCCCGTCTCCATCCGGCCGCGCGCACCACCGGTCGCGAAGTAGCGGCTGAGCTGCTCGGGATCGGCGACGGCCTCGTATACCTCGGCGCACGGTCGCGCGACGCGGCCCGACACGGTGAAGGACAGTTCGGTGAGATCGCCTGCATCGCTCATGTGATATTTTTACAACATGTCTGGCGGCGAGATCAACCCCTCGGATGTCGTGGCCGTCGCCGACGACGACGCGGTCTTCAAGGCGCTCGCCTCCCCCACACGCCGCCGCATCCTCGACATCCTCAAGGACGCCCCCTGCACCACGGGCGAGCTCTGCGCCCGCTTCCCCGCCCTCGACCGCACCACCGTGCTGCAGCACCTGCGGGTGCTCGAGCGCGCGGAACTCGTGACGGGCCGCCGCGTCGGCCGCGAACGCCACCTCGCACTCGCGCCCCTGCCGATCAAGCGGCTGCACGACCGCTGGATCGGCGAGTACGCGCGGGCGGCGGTGGAGCTCCTGGAGCGGTTGGGGTAGCGCGGCGGGGTGCTGCCGGGCGAACCCGCACCCGACCTCGAAGTCCCGTCAACCGTCGGGCAGGTGACCGGATTCGGGCGAGGGCGTTCTGCGTCCTTCCTTCTCATCCGCGAGATCGCCTTCCGCGAGCAGTGCCCGGGTGATCTCCACCCACGTCCGCAGGAACTGCGGTTCGTCGAAGCGGCGACGCCGCATCCACGACGTGACCTCCGCGTTGCACTTGCTCGCGTTACACGACCGGCAGGCGGGAACGACGTTCTCGATCGTGTAGCGGCCGCCGCGCGAGATGGGGAGCACGCAGTCTTTCTGCAGCGCAGCGCCTTCGGCCCGACAGTACGCGCAGCGTTTCCAAGCGTCGAGGATGCGGAACCACTGGGCATCGGTCAGGTCGCTGTTCGAGGCAGCAACGCGCTTGGCCCGCCGCCTCGCGGCGCGAGTGCGACGAGTCTGGGGCCCGGGCATGGCGTGACGCTATCACCGCCGTCTCGCAGGTCAGTCGTACCGGCTCGAGATGAAGAAGAAGAGGGCCGCCTTTCGGCAACCCTCTTCTTCGTTACGTCGGGCTGACAGGATTTGAACCTGCGACCCCTTGACCCCCAGTCAAGTGCGCTACCAAGCTGCGCCACAGCCCGTGGCTTGCGCCGCATCCGAGGAGCGGCACGGCTCCCTACATTACCTTGTCGGCGGATGCCCCGTGACCGCGCGCCCGGTTCATTGCACACTGGGATCATGCCTGCGCCCATCGTCGTCCACGGCGACATCACCGCACAGCGCGTCGACGCGATCGTCAACGCCGCCAACAACGCCATGCGCGGCGGCGGCGGGGTCGACGGCGCGATCCACCGGGCGGGTGGTCCGGAGATCCTGCGCGACTGCATCGAACGCTTCCCCGACGGGCTCGCCACCGGCGACGCGGGATGGACGACCGCGGGGCGCCTGCCCGCGCGATGGGTCATCCACACGGTCGGCCCCGACTACGCCGCGGGGCAGCGCGACCGCTCGCTGCTCGCCTCGTGCTACCGGCGCACGCTCGAGGTCGCCGACGAGTTGGGCGCGCAGAGCGTCGCGTTCCCCCTGATCAGCGCCGGCATCTACGCCTGGCCGCTCGAAGACGCGATCGAGGTCGCCGTCAGCACGATCACGGATGCGGTGACCCGGGTGAGCGAGGCGCGGATCGTGGCGCGCGATGCGGCGATCGTCGAGCAGGTGCAGGCGGTCATCGACCAGCAGGCGTGACGCGGATTTCGAGACGCGTCACGGCTGCGCCGCGGAGTTCCTCCACCCACTCAGCAGCGCCGTCGGTCCGCCGACGTAAGATCGTGCGCGCAGGGGCCGGCCTGCTCTCGAGAGGGAGCACCATGGTCATCAACGCCGACCCGAAGGACGGGCTCGACGCCGCGGAGCGCGCGCGATCCGGATATCGCGGCGAATGGCATCCGCTGCTCGCCGCCGTCGAAGGACCCGTCGGCACCTGGATCATGACAACTCCCGACGGCACCCCCTACGGCGTCATCCGACTGCTCGAACTCGGCGGCGAACGAGGCTACCGGGCCGTCACCTGGGCCGAGCGCTCGGCCGACCGGCAGCTCGTGGGCTACTACCGCACGCTCCGCGCCGCCGCGATGGCGGCGCATCGCCGCTTTCTCGCCGGCCACGGTCCGCGCACCCCCGGTGTGCCACGTAGCCTGGGCGGGTGACCGACGCCACTGCGCACCTGAACCGCCTCATCCGCACGATCCCCGACTTCCCCGAGCCCGGCATCCAGTTCCGCGACCTCACCCCCGTGCTCGCAGACGGCGAGGCGTTCGCCACGGTCACGGATGCGCTGGTCGCCCCGTTCGAGGGCGCGTACGACGTTGTCGCGGGTGTGGAGGCGCGCGGGTTCGCCCTCGCCGCAGCGGCGGCGGCGCGTTCGCGGCACGGCCTGCTGCTGATCCGCAAGGCCGGCAAGCTGCCCGGAACGACCCTCGGCGAGAGCTACACCCTCGAATACGGCGAGGCGACGCTCGAGCTGCACGCCGAGCAGCTTCCGGCCGGCACCCGCGTGCTGCTCGTCGACGACGTGCTCGCCACGGGCGGCACGCTCGCGGCCTCGCAGCGGCTCATCGAGCGCGCCGGGTGGGAGCTCGTCGGCACCACCGTGGTGCTCGAGCTCGAGGGCCTCGGCGGCCGCGAGCGGCTCGCACCCCGCGACGTGCACGCGCTCATGCTGCTCTGAGCCGCCGGATCCACGTCGAGACCGCGCAGCTGACGCCGAACGCTGCGCCTTGGGCGTCGGATGCGCGGTCTCGCGTGTGGCCGCGCGCGCGAATCGATCAGGAATGAGGAAGCCCGCTGTCCGCGACTGCCGGTAGCGTCGCACGCATGACGCAGCAGCCTGCCCACCACACCGCAGACAGCCACGACCTCATCCGCGTGCGCGGCGCACGCGAGAACAACCTCAAGAACGTGAGCCTCGACATCCCGAAACGCCGGCTCACGGTGTTCACGGGCGTCTCGGGCTCCGGCAAGAGCTCGCTCGTGTTCGGCACCGTCGCCGCCGAATCGCAGCGCATGATCAACGAGACCTACCCCGCGTTCGTGCAGGGCTTCATGGCGAGCCTCGCCCGCCCCGATGTCGACCGTCTCGAGGGGCTCACGACCGCGATCATCGTCGACCAGGAGCGCCTCGGCTCCAACTCGCGCTCCACGGTCGGCACCGTCACCGACGCCAACGCGCTGCTGCGCATCCTGTTCAGCCGACTCGGCGAGCCGCACATCGGCTCACCGCAGGCGTTCTCGTTCAACATCCCCTCGGTGCACGGCTCGGGCGCGATCACGATCGAGAAGGGCGACGGCACCACCAAGGTCGTACGCGACTTCGCCCAGCTCGGCGGCATGTGCCCCCGTTGCGAGGGGATGGGCAACGTCAACGACATCGACCTCAGCCAGCTCTACGACGCCTCGAAATCGCTGAACGAGGGCGCGATCACCATTCCCGGCTTCACCGCCGACGGCTGGGCGACGCGCATGTACTCCGAATCGGGCTTCTTCGACCCCGACAAGCCCCTCCGCGACTACACCGACACCGAGCTGCACGACCTGCTCTACAAGGAGCTCACCAAGATCAAGGTGAGCGGGATCAACCTCAGCTACGAGGGCCTCGTGCCCAAGATCCAGAAGTCGATGCTCGCCAAAGACCCGGATGCCATGCAGCCGCACATCCGCGCCTTCGTCGAGCGGGCGGTCACCTTCCAACCCTGCCCCGAGTGCCACGGAACGCGACTCAACGAGGGCGCGCGATCCTCGAAGATCTCCGGCCTGTCGATCGCGGATGCGTGCGCGATGCAGATCAGCGACCTCGCGGAGTGGGTGCGCGGCATCGACGAGCCGGGCGCCGCTCCCCTGCTCGAGACGCTGCGGCAGCTGCTCGACTCCTTCGTGGACATCGGGCTCGGGTACCTCTCGCTCGATCGCGCATCCGGCACCCTCTCGGGAGGCGAAGCGCAGCGCACCAAGATGATCCGGCACCTCCGCTCGGCTCTCACCGACGTCACCTACGTCTTCGACGAGCCGACCGTGGGCCTGCACCCGCACGACATCCAGCGCATGAACGAGCTGCTCGTGCAGCTGCGCGACAAGGGCAACACGGTGCTCGTCGTGGAGCACAAGCCCGAAGCCATCCAGATCGCCGACCACATCGTCGATCTCGGCCCGCACGCGGGATCCGCGGGTGGCGAGATCGTGTTCGAAGGCACCGTCGACGAACTCCGGCGCGCCGACACCCTCACCGGGCGCCACCTCGACGACCGCGCGCATCTCAAGCAGGCGGTGCGCACCCCGACGGGCGCCCTCGAGATCCGCGGCGCATCCACTCACAACCTGCAGAGCGTGGATGTCGACCTCCCCCTCGGCGTGCTCACCGTCGTGACGGGGGTGGCCGGCTCCGGCAAGAGCTCGCTCATCCACGGCTCCGTGTCGGGGCGCGACGGCGTCGTGACCGTCGACCAGGGTGCGATCCGCGGGTCGCGGCGCAGCAATCCGGCCACCTACACCGGGCTGCTCGAGCCGATCCGCAAAGCGTTCGCGAAGGCGAACGGGGTGAAGCCCGCCCTGTTCAGCGCGAACTCCGAGGGCGCGTGCCCCAACTGCAACGGGGCCGGATTCATCTACGTCGACCTCGGCATGATGGCGGGCGTCGAGACGGTCTGCGAGGTGTGCGAGGGCCGCCGATTCGATTCCTCGGTGCTCGAGTACACGCTCGGCGGGCGCGACATCAGCCAGGTGCTCACGATGCCCGTCGCCGAGGCGCTCGAGTTCTTCGCCGAGGGTGAGGCGCGCATCCCGACGGCGCATGCCATCCTGCAGCGCCTCGCCGACGTCGGCCTCGGCTACCTCGGTATCGGCCAGCCGCTCTCGACGCTCTCGGGCGGCGAGCGGCAGCGCCTCAAGCTCGCCGTGAACATGGCCGAGTCGGGCGGGGTCTACGTGCTCGACGAGCCGACCACGGGGCTCCATCTGGCGGATGTCGAGGCGCTGCTGGGGCTCCTCGACCGGCTCGTCGACTCGGGCAAGTCGGTCATCGTGATCGAGCATCACCAGGCCGTGATGGCGCACGCCGACTGGATCGTCGACATCGGACCCGGCGCCGGCCACGACGGTGGGCGCATCGTGTTCGAGGGCACACCTGCCGAGCTCATCGCCGACGGGTCGACGCTCACCGGGCAGCACCTGGCGCGCTACGTCGCAGGCTGAAACGATGGGCACATGCCTACGCTCCACCTCACCGGGGAACCGGATGCCGACCGCCTGCTCTCCGAGAGCCCCCTCGCCCTGCTGATCGGGATGCTGCTCGACCAGCAGATCCCGATGGAGACAGCCTTCGCAGGCCCCGAGAAGCTGCGCGTGCGCATGGGCGGCACGCTCGACGCGCGCAGCATCGCCGAGGCCGACCCTGAAGCCATCGCGGAGCTCTTCAAGGAATCTCCGGCCATCCACCGCTTCCCCGGCTCCATGGCGGCGCGCACGCAGACCCTATGTCGCACGCTCGTCGACGAGTGGCAGGGCGACGCCGCGGCGATCTGGACCGACGGCTCCCCGGACGGCCGCGAGGTGCTCCGCCGTCTGCGCACCCTTCCCGCGTTCGGCGACCAGAAGGCACGCATCTTCCTCGCCCTCCTCGGCAAGCAGTACGGTCTGCGCGCGGAGGGCTGGCAGCAGGCCGCCGGCGACTACGCCGAGCCCGGCAGCTACCGCTCCGTCGCCGACATCGTCGATGCGGAGTCCCTGCAACGCGTGCGAGCCACCAAGCAGGCCGCGAAGGCGGCAGCCAAAGCCGCGAAGGCGTGAGGATGCGCGTCCCCCGTCGTCTGCTGCACCTTGCTCGGCGCTACTGGGCGGTCACGGCGACGCTCGTCGTCGGCGCGCTCGGCATCGTGCTCGCGCTCACCGGTGCGGGATGGCTCGTGTCGTGGATCTTCGGCGGCTACGCGCTCGCGATCGCGGCGTGGCAGGCGGTCGGGATGGTGCAGCAGCTGCTTCGGCGCGAGTTCGGGCTGGATGTGCTCGCCATCACCGCCATCATCGCCACGGTGCTCGTCGGCGAGTTCATCGCCGCGCTGCTCGTCGTGCTCATGCTCACGGGCGGCGAGGCGCTGGAGGACTACGCCAACCGGCGCGCGAAGCGCGAGCTCGACGCTCTGCTCGCGCGCGCCCCGCAGCGAGCTCGCGTCCAGCGCGACGGCGCGTTCGTCGACGTCGCGATCGACGAGGTCGTCGTCGGCGATCTGGTGCTCGTGCGTCCCTCCGAAGTGGTGCCGGTCGACGGGGTTCTGCTGTCGCCCGTCACGAGCGTCGACGAGTCGTCGCTCACCGGGGAGAGCATGCCCGTCGAGAAGGTCACCGGCGACTCCCTCCTCTCCGGCTCCGTCAACGGCACGCAGGCGGTCGAGATGCGCGCGAGCGCGGCGGCAGCCGCGAGCCAGTACCAGCAGATCGTGGCGTTGGTCGCCGCAGCGTCGGAGAGTCGCGCGCCGGTCGTCCGGCTGGCCGATCGGTACGCTGTGCCGTTCACCGCCTTCTCGCTCCTCCTCGCCGGCGTCGCGTGGCTGCTCTCCGGCGAGCCGCAGCGGTTCGCCGAGGTGCTGGTGCTGGCCACCCCCTGCCCGCTGCTCATCGCCGCGCCGGTGGCGTTCGTCGGCGGGATGAGCCGGGCCGCGAGAAACGGCCTCATCGTGAAGGGCGGGGCCGTGCTCGAGCAGCTCTCGCGGGCGCGCACCGTCGCGTTCGACAAGACGGGCACGCTCACGCGCGGCGCCCCCGAGATCACCGACATCCGCGCCCAGGCGGGGCTGACGGCCGACGAGCTTCTCGCTGCCGTCGCCGATGCCGAGGAGTACTCCTCCCACGTGCTCGCAGCATCCTTCATCCGCGCCGCGGACGCCCGAGGGCTTCCCCGTCAGGGCGCCGAGAGCGCACGCGAGGTCGCCACCAACGGCGTCGAGGCGGTCGTGGGGGGTCGCCAGATCGTGGTCGGAAAGTTCGCCTTCGTCGCGGAGCACGCACCGGATGCGGAACGCACGGCGATCGCACCCGGCGAGCTCGCGGTCTACGCCGCCATCGACGGGCGCTACGCCGGCGCGATCCTCGCCCGCGACGTGCTCCGGCCGGAGGCACACGACATGCTCGCGCGGCTCGACGCACTCGGCATCCGCGACACCCTCATGCTCACGGGGGATGCGCGTGAGACCGCGGAGCATGTCGCGGCGGAGCTCGGCATCCATGAGGTGCGCGCCGAGTGCCTGCCCGCCGACAAGGTCCACGCCATCCACGACCTCCCCCAGCGGCCGGTCGTGATGGTGGGCGACGGCGTCAACGACGCCCCCGTGCTCGCCGCGGCCGAGGTCGGCATCGCGATGGGCGCGAAGGGTGCCACGGCGGCGAGCGAGTCGGCGGATGCCGTCGTGCTCGTCGACGACATCGGTCGCGTCGCCGACGCCATCGTCATCGGGCGTCGCACCGTGCGCGTGGCCCTGCAGAGCATCTGGATCGGCATCGCCGTATCGGTCGCCCTCATGCTCGTCGCGAGCTTCGGCGTCATCCCCGCCACGGTCGGGGCGCTCCTGCAGGAGGTGGTGGACCTGGTGACGATCCTCGCCGCCCTGCGCGCCCTCGGGTCCCGTCGCGACGACGCGCCGGCGCTTCGGGGGCCGACGGCCGCCCGGCCGGTGTCCGCAGCCTGAGAGGCGAGCTCAGCTGATGCCGAGCGCCGTGAGCGAGGCGCGCATGGCATCCGCCGACGCCTCGAAGCGTTCGCGCTCGTCGCCCGCGAAGGGCACCTCGATGACGCGGCGCACGCCCGCCGCGTCCACGACGCTCGGAACGGAGAGGGCGACGCCGGTCACCCCGTGATAGCCGTCGAGCACGCTCGAGACGGGCAGCACGGCGCCCTCGTCGCGCAGCACCGCCTCCACGATTCGCGCGCCCGAGAGCCCGATGGCGTAGTTCGTGGCGCCCTTGCCCGCGATCACCGTGTAGGCGGCGTTCTTGACCTCGTCGGCGATCCGGTCGAGCTCCTCGCGGGCGATCGGGCCCGCCCCGGCATCCCAGTGGCCCAGCGGCACGGGTCCGATGCGCGCCTGCGACCACAGCGCGAACTCCGAGTCGCCGTGCTCGCCGATGATCATGGCGTGCACGCTCGAGGGCGCGATCTCGAGCCGGTCGGCGAGCCGTCGACGCAGCCGCGCCGAGTCGAGCACGGTGCCGGATGCGAACACCTGCGAGCCGGGCAGCCCTGAGAACCGCTGCGCCGCGACCGCGAGCACGTCGCACGGATTCGACACGATGACGTACACGGCCCGCGGCGCACGTTCCACGAGCTTCGGCATGAGCTCGCGGATGATGCCGACATTGACTTCCGCGAGCTCCAGCCGGGTCTGGCCGGGCTTCTGCTTGGCGCCCGCGGTGATGACGACGACGTTCGAGTCGGCGACGACATCCAGATCCGCCCCGCCGGTGATGCGCGACGCCCCGGTGAAGGGAGTTCCGTGGGCGAGGTCGAGCACCTCCGCCTCGACGCGCGGTGCGTCGATGTCGTACAGGGCGACTTCGCGCGCCGACTCGCGGATGAGTGCGGCGTAGGCGAGCGACGTGCCCACCGCGCCTGCTCCGATGATGGTCAGCTTCGCGTTCTCGATGACGGCCATGTTCTGATCATTCCGGATGCCGCACGTGCGCGACAGGGCGGAGGTCCCGCTCAGCGCTCCGTCCACCCCGCAGGACGCACGAGCGGAAGGAAGACCTCGTCGACGATCGACACGAGGTCCTCTTCCGGTACACGACCGAGCCGCAGGATCGCCTCCGATCGGAAGAGATCGAAGGGGACGCGCAGCACCCGCTCGGGCAGGCCGGCGCGCGCCTCACCCCGCTCGATGGCGCGGGCGATCGCCGCACGGAACGGCGACGGCGCGTCGCCGATCATGTCGAGTCGCAGCTCGGCGGGGGTGATGCCGGTCTCGGCATAGAAGCCCGCAAGCTGCACGCTCAGCACCACCCACATCCCCAGCCGTGTCTCGTTCGAGTAGCGGAGCGCGGCGAGCACGTCCTCACGCAGGCTTCCGGTATCCGGATCGATGCGGGGCGTGCGCGCACCGAGGTGTCGAACGGCTGCCCGAACGAGGGCTTCCCTCGTCGGCCAGCGGCGATACAACACGGCGCGGCTCGTGCGTGCGCGCGCGGCGACGGCTTCGTACGTCAGCACGCCGTAGCCCTGTTCGGTCAGCTGGTCCCAGACCGCCTCGAGGATGGCATTCTCGAGCTCGGCGCCGCGCCGGCGCGTCGCCTTCGGAGTCGGTTGATCAAGAGCCACTTGCGTATCTTATGCCCTGCGCGTATCTTCCCAAGAGTCATTTCTGTCTCTTATCTCCCACCCGTCGAGGACCCATCATGACCGACTCCCCCAGCCCCGCCCGCACTGCGGCTGCTCCCGACCCCTCCGCCGATTCCCCCCGGCCGACGCCCGGGGTGATGGCAACCGCCTGGGTGCTCATCGTCGGGGGCTTCGCGGCCATCCTCGACTCCACCATCGTCGCGATCGCGATCGACACCCTCGCCCGCGAGTTCGACGAACCGGTCTCCACCATCCAGTGGGTCGCCACCGGCTACCTCTTGGCGCTCGCAGTGGCTATTCCACTCACCGGCTGGGCACAGGCGCGCGTGGGCGGCAAACGCCTCTGGATCGCGGCCCTCACCCTCTTCCTCGTCGGCTCGGTGCTGTGCGCCCTCGCATGGGATGCGACGAGTCTCATCGCGTTCCGCGTCGTTCAGGGACTCGGCGGCGGCATCATGTTCCCGCTCATGCAGTCGCTCGCGGTGCAGGCCGCCGGCGGCCGCATGAAGGGCATGGGCCGGATGATGGCGGTCGTGACGGTGCCGGTGGCTCTCGGCCCCATCATCGGCCCGGTGATCGGCGGCCTCATCCTCGACGGGCTCAGCTGGCAGTGGCTGTTCCTCGTGAACGTGCCGGTCGTGCTCGTGGGCATCGCGCTCGCGGCCTGGCGCCTCCCCGATGACTCGGGACGGCGGCGCCGCATCCGGCTCGACCTCGTCGGCCTCGCCCTGCTCGCGCCGGGACTCGGCCTCACCTTGCTCGGGCTCTCGAACGTCGAGTCCGGCGGCGGGGTCGCGCGGCCGGAGGTGCTGCTGCCGGTGGTCGCCGGCGTCGCCCTCGTGGTCGGATTCGTGTTCTGGTCACGCGCGCGTGGCGAGCACGCCCTCGTGCAGCTCCAACTGCTGCGCCGACCGACCCTGGCGAGCGCCTCGCTCGTGCTGTGGCTCGCGGGCGCCGCACTCTTCGGCGCCATGCTGGTGCTGCCGCTCTACTGGCAGCTTCTGCGGGGCGAGACCGTGCTCGCTGCGGCCCTGTTGCTCATCCCGCAGGGCGTCGGATCGCTCGCCGCGCGCCCGGTCGCCGGGGTGCTGCTCGACCGCATCGGGGCACGGGCGCTCACGGTCATCGGCTTCGCGCTCATCGCGATCGGAACCGTGCCGTTCGCCCTCGCCGATGCCGACACCTCGAACGTCTGGCTCTCGGCGGTGCTCGTCGTGCGAGGACTCGGGCTCGGCACCGTGCTCATCCCGCTCATGACCGTCTCGATGACGGGCCTCAGCCACGACGAGATCCCGCAGGCCACGATGATCTCGCGCATCTCTCAGCAGATCGGTGGAGCCTTCGGCACGGCGGTGCTCGCCGTCGTGCTCACCGAGCTCCTGACCGGTGCCCAGGGCCCTGCGGATGCCGCAGCCGCATTCCACGCGACCTTCTGGATCGCCACCGGCGTCGCCGTGGTCGCGATGCTCGCGAGCCTGCTGCTCCCCGGTCGGGAGCCGCATGAGCTCAGCGCTGACGCTTCTCCCGAACGCGCATATTGACCACGATCGGGGTCCCCTCGAACCCGTACACCTCGCGCAGCCGGCGCTGGATGAACCGGCGGTACTGCGGGTCGAGGAAACCGGTCGTGAACAGCACGAAGGTCGGCGGGCGCGTCGAGGCCTGCGTGCCGAACAGGATACGGGGCTGTTTGCCGCCGCGCACCGGATGCGGATGCTCCGCCGTGAGTTCGGCGAGCAACGCGTTGAACTTGCCGGTCGGGATGCGCGTGTCCCAGCTCTCGAGAGCGGTCTCGAGGGCGGGAACGAGCTTCTCGAGGTGCCGGCCGGTGCGCGCCGAGATGTTGACACGGGGCGCCCACGACACGTGGGCGAGATCCTGCTCGATCTCGCGCTCGAGGTACCTCCGGCGGTCGTCATCGAGGAGGTCCCACTTGTTGTAGGCGAGCACGAGCGCCCGGCCCGATTCGAGCACGAGGTCGACGATGCGCAGGTCCTGAGTCGAGATGGGCTCGGTCACATCGATCACGACGACGGCGACCTCGGCCTTCTCGAGCGCCGCTGCGGTGCGCAGCGATGCATAGAAGTCCGCCCCCTGTTGCAGGTGCACGCGCTTGCGGATGCCGGCGGTGTCGACGAAGGTCCAGATGCGGCCCGCGAGCTCGATCTGCTCGTCGACGGGATCGCGTGTGGTGCCCGCGAGCTCGTTGACGACGACCCGCTCCTCGCCGGCGGCCTTGTTGAGCAGCGAGCTCTTGCCGACGTTGGGGCGGCCCAGGATCGCGACGCGACGCGGCCCGCCGATCTCCTGCTTGGCCACCGCCGACACCTGCGGCAGCACCGTCATGACGTGGTCGAGCAGATCGGCGACCCCCCGACCGTGCAGCGCCGAGACGGGCCACGGCTCCCCGAGGCCGAGGCCCCAGAGCTCGGCGGCCTGCGGGTCCTTGATGGCGTCGTCGGCCTTGTTCGCGACGAGGATGACGGGCTTCTTCGCAGCCCGCAGCATGCGCACCACGTGCTCATCGGTCGCGGTCGCGCCGACGTTGATGTCGACGACGAAGAGCACGGCGTCGGCGAGGTCGACGGCGACCTCCGCTTGCGCCGCGACCGAGGCGTTGATGCCGGAGGCATCCGGCTCCCAGCCTCCCGTGTCGACCACGGTGAAGCGACGACCGAGCCACTCGGACTTGTAGGAGACGCGGTCACGGGTGACTCCCGGAACATCTTCGACGACCGCCTCGCGGCGCCCGATGATGCGATTGACGAGCGCGGACTTGCCCACGTTGGGCCGCCCGACGATCGCGAGCACCGGGAGGGCGGGCAGGTAGGTGATGCCGTCGGGGCCCGCTTCGGAGCCCTCGAGCAGCTCGAGGTCCTCATCCTCGAGCTCGTAGTCGGCGAGCCCGGCACGCAGGGATGCGGCGCGCTGCTCGGCGACGTCGTCGTCCAGCTCGGCGAGGCGGTCGCTCAGACCGGGATCGACGTCGCCGAAGGTGTCGGCGTCGCCGGGTGCGTCACCCGAACGGTCGATGTCGGACATGATCTCCTCCTCGTGCACCGGACGATCTGCCGGCACGGCCTCCCATTCTGTCAGCCGCCGACCGGGAGGATCATCCGAGCGTTCCCCAGATGAGCAGCGCACCGCCCGCAGCGACGGCCCAGCTCGTGAGACTACCGACGAGGAAGGTCTCGGCGTTGGCGCCCGTGCCCCGATCGGCCGAGATCTCGGGAAAGCGCACGACGCCCTTCGCCGCCACGAGCGCAGCGATGACGGCGGCTCCGCCCGCGAGCCCGAGACCGATGAGCAGAAGTCGCTCGATGGGGCCGATGACCCGTCCGCCCACGAGCTGCGGCGCCTGACGGCCCGAGGCCGCAACACGTTCGAGGTCCGCCACCGGCCGCCGCCCGATCCGCACGCGCCAGCCCTCCGCGCCCGAGGGGAGCGCTCGACGGGCGATGGCTTCGCTCGCACTCGACGCGCGGGCGGCCGCGCGGGAGTTGATGGCCGCGCGCACGAGCAGGTTGGTGCTGCGCAGCAGGAAGAGCACGACACCGAGGGTCACGATCGCGGTCGTCCACGCGATGCCGGCGGCACCGGGCGCTGTCGCGGAGTACCAATCGGAGATCGCCGGATGCGGGGCGCCCGCGACCGGCAACCCGACCGCCGCGATCGACGCCGCGACGAGGACGGTGAGCGCGGGCCAGATGCGTTCGGGCTCCTCCCCCGGTTCGGGCGTCATCGCCCACAGCCAGAGCGCGAGGAGCGCGACGGCGGCAGCGGCAGCCCACCAGGCGGCACCCGCGACGAGCGCACCCACGACGGCCACGGCGATCCCGACGGTCGCGCCGAGCACGATGCTCGGGCCAGGGCGCGAGGCGAGGGCGCGCACGAGGTCGGCAGTGCCGATCACGGCGAGCAGGACGGCGGCTTCGATCATCAGGGGCTCCCTCCCGCGAGGTCGACGGTCGCGAGCAGAGCGGACCCGCCCGACCGTTCGAGACGTTGCGACACCGCCGACTGGGTGATCCCGTGCCGGCGGGCGAGCTCTGCCTGGGTGAGGCCCGCGAGCTGCCCGAAGGTGAGCTCGCGGTCGAGCCGCTTCATGCGTGTGACGACGTGGTCGCGCATCACGAGGTAGGCGTTGAGCGTCGCGGCCACCGGCGCGGATTCAGCATCGTCTGCATCGGCGACGTACCAGCTGCGGATCGTCGAGCGTCCGGCATCCATTCGGCGGTGGGCGGTCTCGATGGCCTCCCGCGCCCGCCACCAGGCCGAGCCGTCGCGGATGTCGTCGGGGCGGCTGCTGCTGACCCCGCGCGAGTCGCCGAGGCCGAGGCCGAAGCGGCAGTCGACGCCGTCGGCGAAGGAGAGCCGTGCCGCTAGCGTCGCGCGCAGGGCCGCCGGGATATCCGCCGCCACCGCCTGGAACTCGTCACCCACCGTGGGATGGAATGCCTCGAGCAGAGGCGCGACCCCGTTCTGCTCCGCGAACGCGCGCTCGAGCTCGAGTTGCGCTGCGTCTCGATCGTCGAGCTCCCGGGAGCCCACGATGTCGGCGATGATCGCGACGACCTGGTCCATACGGTCATTTTAGCTTATATCGATGCGATATAAGCTTTTTCTTGAGATCGAACGAGGTCGACGACGGCGGTGACCGTCTCGTCGAAGCTCAAGTGCGTCGAATCGATCGTCGTGACACCCGGCGCCGCCACCAAGAAGTCCACCACCTGAGCATCGCGCCGGTCACGCTCGCGCAGCTGCTCGGCCGTCGCGGCGGCGGACGGAGCGAGCTCCGCAGAGCGACGGGCGATCCGCACCTGTTCATCCGCGGTCAGCAGGATCCGCACCGGCGCATCCGGCGCGACGACGGTCGTGATGTCGCGCCCCTCGACGACGATGCCCGGAGCAGCGGATGCCGCGATCATCCGGCGGAACGCGTCGTTCAAGGCGACACGTACCTCCGGCACGCGAGCGACGTCGCTCACGAGGGCCGACACGCGCGGCTCACGGATCGCGGCCGTCACATCCGCGTCGCCGACCGAGACGCGGGTACCCGCGTCGCCGAGCTCGGTCGCGTAGGCGAAGTCGTCGAGCAGTGCGACGATCGCCTCGGCATCCCCGGTGTCCACCCCGCGCTCGAGGGCGAGCCAGGTGAGCGCCCGATAGGCGGCGCCGGTGTCGAGGAACGCGTAGCCGAGCACGCGGGATGCGGCCTTGCTCACGCTCGACTTGCCCGATCCGGCGGGCCCGTCGACCGCCACGACGAAGGGGGCCGACATCACCGCTCCGCCTCCATGAGCGTCCAGCCGCGCTGTTCGAGCGCGAGCGCGAGCGGATGCGCGGCCTCGGGCAGCACCGAGATCTCCGCGAAGCCCACGCGTGTGTCGGGCGAGTGCTCGAGCCGCAGGTCCTCCATGTTGACACCCTCCTCGCCGATCTCCGTGAGCAGGCGGGCGAGCTCGCCGGGCCGGTCGTCGATCTTCACCACGAGCGAGGCGAAGCGCTTGTCCTGACCGTGCTTGCCGGGGATCCGCGCCACGCCCTCGTTGCCGGCGACGAGCGCCTCCGCGATCGCCCGACGCGAAGCCGGCGCCTCGGGGTCATCGAGCGCGGCGATGACCGCGTCGAGCTCGTCACGCAGCGGCCGCAGCACGGCGGCCACCTCGGCGGCGTTCGCGCCGAGGATCTGCACCCAGAGGTCCGGATGGCTTCCCGCGATACGGGTCGTGTCGCGCAGACCCTGCCCGGCGAGCCCGAGCGCCGCGCCCGCCCCGTCGCGCAGCCGGCTCGCCAGCAGGCTCGCCACGAGCTGCGGCGCATGCGAGACGAGGGCGACGCTGCGGTCGTGCACCGCGGCGTCCATCTCGATCGGGACGGCGCCGAGGTCGAGCACCATGTCCTCGATGGCGGCGGCGCGACGGTAGCTGATGCCCTCGTGCCCCGCGAGGATCCACGGCCGGCCGACGAACAGGTCCGCGCGCGCCGAGACGGCTCCCCCGCGCTCGCGTCCGGCCATCGGATGCGAGCCCAGGTAGCGCGACAGGTCGGCACCGCGAGCGCGCAGTTGCTCGAGCGGTGCGAGCTTGACACTCGCAACATCGGTGACGAGCGCGTCCGGGAACCGCTCCAGTTCCGCAGCGACGACATCCGCGACGACATCCGGTGGAACGGCGACGACGATGAGACCGGGCGCGTCGTCGACCGACGGAGCGCGACCTGCCCCGTAGGCGATCGCGAGACTGCGGGTCGAGGGCGAGGCGTCGTCGACGATGACCTCGACCCCCTTAGCCGAGAGCCCGAGGCCGATGCTCGCCCCGAGCAGCCCGGATCCGACGACGCGCACCTGCTCTGCCAGGCGGCGATCGGGGGCGGGGGGCGCGGTCATCGGGCTTCCTGTCGTGAGGCGTCGGCGTCACGCACGAGGGACAGCAGCGCGCCGATCTCCACCTTAGTGAGGTCGCGCATCCGGCCGACGCCGAGCGAACCGAGCCGCAGCGGGCCGAATTGCCGTCGTACGAGATCGATCACGGGATGCCCGACGGCGGCGAGCATACGGCGCACGATGCGGTTGCGGCCGGAGTGGAGCGTCACCTCCACGATCGAGCGATCGCCCGACGGCTCACCGACCACGCGCACCCGGTCTGCCGCGATGGGCCCGTCGTCGAGTTCGACGCCCTGCCGCAACCGACGCAGGGTGTCGGGCTTCACCACGCCGCGCACGGTCGCGAGGTAGGTCTTCTCCACCCCGAAGGAGGGGTGCGCGAGCACGTGGGCGAGTTCGCCGTCGTTGGTCAGCACGAGCAGGCCCGTGGTCTCCGCATCGAGCCGTCCGACGTTGTAGACGCGCTCGCCCGCCTGTTCGGCGTAGCGGGCGAGATCCGGGCGGCCGCCCTCATCGGACATCGAGCTCACGACGCCCTTGGGCTTGTTGAGCATGAGGTACCGCTTGGCGGTGTCGAGCTGCACGGGCGTGCCGTCCACCTCGACTCGATCAGCCTCCGGATCGATGCGGGTTCCGAGCTCCGTGACCACCCGCCCGTTGACGCGCACGCGGCCCTCGACGATGTACTGCTCGCACACGCGGCGGGAGGCGACACCGGCCGCCGCGAGCACCTTCTGGAGACGCTGGCCCTCGGCCGACGCGTCGTTCGGGTCGGTCATCGGGCGCCGAGCTCCTCGAAGCCCTCGACGCCGTCGGGCAGCAGGGGCGAGATGGGCGGCAGCTCGTCGAGCGAGTTGATGGCGAGCTGGGTGAGCAGCAGCGGGGTCGTCTCGTAGTGGATGGCGCCGGTCTCGGCATCCGTGAACGACTCGGTGATGAGACCGCGACCGAGGAGGGTGCGCACGACCGAGTCGACGTTGACTGCGCGGATCGCGGCGATGGAGCTGCGTGCGATCGGCTGCTTGTAGGCGATGACGGCGAGCGTCTCGAGAGCCGCCTGTGAGAGCTTCGTGGGGCTCTGCGTGAGCACGAAGTCACGCACGATCTCGTCGTGCTCGGCCCGGACATACAGGCGCCACCCGCCACCGACCTCGCGCAGCTCGAAGCCGCGGCGCGGGCCGCCCGACGGTGTTCCCTCGGGGGTGAGGCCGTCATAGTCGGCGACGAGGCGTTCGATCGATTGCCGCACAGCCGGCACGGGCGCACCCAGCGCGGTCGCGAGGGTCACGAGCGGAAGCGGCTCGTCGGCCACGAGCATGATCGCCTCGAGTCGCCGTTCGAGCTCGTCACCGCCGGTTGTCGTCTCATCGGTCATAGTCGGCCCCCAGGGTCGCAAGTTGGTCGTCGTTCCAGTGCGGCGCCGTCCAGCGCAGCGTGATCTCGCCGAGCGGTTCGAGCTGTTCGAAGGCGATCGCGGCATGTCGGTAGAGCTCGAGCACCGCGAGGAAGCGCGCCACGACGACGCCGCGCAGCTCCGCACCGGCCACGAGCTGCCGGAACGTCGTGACCTGACCCGACCGCAAGAGCGTCACGACGACGGCCGCCTGCTCCCGGATGCTCACGAGCGGTGCGTGCAGATGGTCGAGCCCCACGACGGGGATCTCGCGCGGCGCCATCGCGAGCGCGGCGAGCGCCGCGAAGTCGTGAAGGCTCAAGGTCCACACGAGCTCGGGGGTCTGCCGTCGGTATTTCTCCTCGAGCCGCACCGAGCGCGCATGCCTGCCCGACTCGGCCTCGAGGTGCTCCTCGAACCAGCGCGCGGCCTCCTTGAAGGCGCGGTACTGCAGCAGACGCGCGAAGAGCAGGTCGCGCGCCTCGAGCAGGGCGACGTCCTCCGCATCCACGAGCTCGCCCTGGGGCAGCAACCCCGCGACCTTGAGGTCGAGCAGGGTCGCCGCCACGACGAGGAACTCACTCGCCTGATCGAGCTCGTCCGGGCCATCGAGCCCCTTCAGGTAGGAGATGAACTCGTCGGTCACCTTCGAGAGCGACACCTCGGTGATGTCGAGCTCGTGCTTCGTGATGAGCGAGAGCAGCAGATCGAACGGACCGTCGAAATTGGCCAGGGTGAGGCGGAAGCCGGGCGTCTCGTCGAGCGCCTCGACAGTCCCGACCGCCTCCTGCATAGCCGCGAGTCTAGTTTGTCGCCCAACGGGCTCAGGCGACGGCGTGACGGTGCACGAGTTCACGCGCGAGCTGGCGGTACTGCTCAGCCGCGTGGTGGTCCGGCGCGAACGCGGTGATGGGCGTCGCCGCGACCGAGGCATCCGGGAACTTCACCGTGCGGTTGATGACCGTCTCGAGCACCTTGTCGCTGAACGCCTCGACCACGCGCTCGAGCACCTCGCGCGAGTGCAGCGTGCGCGGGTCGTACATCGTCGCGAGGATGCCGTCGAGCTCGATCGCGGGGTTCAGCCGGTCGCGCACCTTGTCGATGGTCTCGACCAGCAATGCCACACCGCGCAGCGCGAAGAACTCGCACTCGAGCGGGATGAGCACGCCGTGCGCCGCGGTGAGCGCGTTGACGGTGAGCAGCCCGAGCGAGGGCTGGCAGTCGATGAGCACGACGTCGTAGTCGGCGGTCACCTGTCGCAGCACGCGCGCGAGGATCTGCTCGCGCGCGACCTCGTTGACGAGGTGAACCTCCGCGGCCGAGAGGTCGATGTTCGCCGGGATCACGTCGAGACCCGGGGTGTCGGTCGTCTGGATCGCTGCGGCGACGTCCTTCGACGACCCGAGCAGGAGATCGTAGATCGTGGGCACGTCGTGCGTCTGCACCCCGAGACCGGCGGAGAGCGCACCTTGCGGGTCGAAGTCGACGGCGAGCACGCGTCGTCCATAGCCGGCGAGCGCGGCGCCGAGGCTGATGGTCGTCGTGGTCTTGCCGACGCCGCCCTTCTGATTGCAGAGCGCGATGACGCGCGCCGGTCCGTGACTCGCGAGCGCTTTCGGAGCGGGAAACTCGGTGAACGGACGACCCGTGGGCCCGAGCTCGACGCCCAGATCTTCGAACCCGGCGAGCGGGGTGCTGTCCTTCCGCGACTGGGTGGCCTCCCGTTGCGCTGTCATGCGGCGAGTCTACGTCCGGGCCTGCGACGCCTCGCGGACGACAGGCGCACCCTCCCGCGGTTCACCTCACTCTCAACCAGAGGCTGAAACTCGCGTGCGCGAGCTCGTCAGCGGGCGCGCGGATGCGACTGCTGGTAGGCGTCGCGCAGGCTGTCGATCGTCACATGCGTATAGAGCTGCGTCGTCGCGACGGAGGCGTGCCCCAGCAGCTCCTGCACCACCCGCACATCCGCTCCTCCGGCGAGCAGGTGCGTCGCGAACGAGTGCCGAAGGCTGTGCGGCGAGACCTCGACCGTGATACCTGCCCGCTCGGTGGCAGAACGGATGATGAGCCACGCGTTCTGGCGGCTGAGGCGCGCCCCACGTGCCCCCAGGAACAGCGCGGGCGTCGACCGTCGACCCGCGGCGAGCAGGGGCCGGGCGCGCACGAGGTAGGCCTCGATCGCCGCACGCGCATACGAGCCGACCGGCACGATGCGCTGCTTGTCGCCCTTGCCGACCACGCGGATGAGCTCGGGCGTGCCGTCGGCGCCGACCAGATCGTCGACGTCGAGCGCGACCGCCTCCGAGACACGCGCGCCCGTCGCGTAGAGCAACTCGAGCAGCGCCTTGTCACGCATCCGCACCGCGTCGTCACCGTCGGTCGCGGCGAGCAGCGCCTCGACCTGCGCGTGGCTGAGCGCCTTGGGCAGGCGTTTGGGCTGCTTCGGCGCGGCGAGCGCCTCCGCCGGATCCCGCTCGATCACGCCCTCCTCGACGAGGAACCGCATGAAGCCCCGGATCGACGAGATCACTCGCGCGGTCGAGCTCGGCGAGAGCGGTGCGGCCCGGTCGCGCAAGCTCACGACGTAGCCGTGCAGCGTCTCGGGACCGAGCGACCCGGCATCCATCACCCCCTGCTCGGCGAGCGCCGTGAGCAGCACCGCGAGGTCGCGCCGGTAGGCCGCGACGGTGTTGGCCGAGAGGCCGCGCTCGATCGCCAGGTGGCGCAGATAGCGGTCGAGGTGCCGCTGCAGCTCAGCCGCGGGCATGAGCGGCGAGCACCGCGATGATGAGGATCGAGTTGTGGATGCGTCCCGCGAGCGCCGCCTCCACCGCCTCCTCGAGCGGAACCCAGCGGAGCACCAGTTCGGCCTCCTCCTCGGTGCGGGCGAAGGGCTCCGCCGTCGGCGTGACGCCGCGCGCCTCGTAGACCCGGATCGTCTCGTCGCTGCCCCCGGGCGAGGTCGCGAACGTCAGCAGCTCGCGCCACTCGGCCGCCTCGAGGTCCGCCTCCTCGGCGAGCTCGCGCTTCGCCGCCGTTAGCGGGTCCTCACCCTCCATGTCGAGCAGCCCGGCGGGCAGCTCCCAATCGCGCGAGCGGATCGGATGCCGGTACTGGTTGATCATCAGCACGCGGTCGTCGGTGTCACGAGCGAGGATCGCGACCGCCCCCGTGTGGTCGACGTAGTCGCGTTCGATCTCGTGCCCGCCGAACCGGAATCGATCACGCCGGACATCCCATACCCGACCCGCGTAGACGCGAGTGGAATCGACGACCTCCGCCGGGTCGTCGAGGTCGGAGAGCGGGCCGGCAAGCAGCGCCTCGCGCTCGGCGAGAATCACCTGCTCACACCTCGGCGGGCTCGGCCACGGCGACAGGCTCGCCCGCGCCCTCGACCTCGAACAGTCGCGTGGCGTTCTGGCGATCCAGCGCCGCCCCGACGAGGCCGCGGAACAGCGGGTGCGCGTGGTTGGGCCGCGACCGCAGTTCGGGGTGCGCCTGCGTTCCCACGTAGAACGGGTGCACCTCGCGCGGAAGCTCCACGAACTCCACGAGGCCGTGCTCGGGGTTGGTGCCCGAGAAGACGAGACCCGCCCCGGCGATGCGATCCGTGTAGTGGTTGTTGACCTCGTAACGGTGACGGTGCCGCTCGTGCACGACCTCCTCACCGTAGGCCTCCGCCACGATCGACCCGGGCTCGAGCCGCGCCTCGTAGAGGCCGAGGCGCATGGTGCCGCCGAGGTCGCCCTTCTCGAGGATGTCGACCTGCTCCGCCATCGTCGCGATCACCGGGTACTCCGTGTCGGGGTCGAACTCCGAGGAGCTCGCACCCGCGAGCCCCACGACATCCCGCGCGTACTCGATCACCATGCACTGCAGGCCGAGGCACAGACCGAGCACGGGGATGCCGTTCTCGCGCGCGAAGCGCAGCGCCCCGAGCTTGCCCTCGATGCCGCGCACGCCGAACCCGCCGGGCACGCAGATGCCGTCGACATCCGCGAGCATCTTCGCCGCTCCCTCGGGCGTCTCGCACTCGTCGGAGGCGACCCAGCGGATGGCGACCTTGGCCTGGTGGGCGAAACCTCCGGCACGCAGGGCCTCGGTCACCGAGAGGTACGCGTCCGGCAGGTCGATGTACTTGCCGACGAGCGCGATCGTCACCTCGTGGCGCGGCTCGTGCACGGCGGTGAGCAGCTGCGACCAGCCGCTCCAGTCGACCTCCCCGGCCTTCGCCTCGAGCCCGAGCTCCTCGATGATGTAGCCGTCGAGCCCCTGCTCGTTGAGCATCGTCGGGATGTCGTAGATCGAGGGCACGTCGATCGCGTTCACGACGGCACGCTCGGCCACGTCGCACATGAGCGCGATCTTGCGCTTGTTGGATTCCGAGACCGGACGGTCGCTGCGCAGCACGAGGGCATCCGGCTGGATGCCGATCGAGCGCAGGGCCGCGACCGAATGCTGCGTGGGCTTGGTCTTCTGCTCACCCGAGGCACCCATGTACGGCACGAGCGAGACGTGCACGAAGAAGACGTTGTGACGGCCGAGCTCGTGGCGCACCTGGCGCGCAGCCTCGATGAACGGCTGCGACTCGATGTCCCCGACCGTTCCGCCGATCTCGGTGATGATGACGTCCGGGGCCGGTTGCTCCGTCGCCTGCAGCCGCATGCGGCGCTTGATCTCGTCGGTGATGTGCGGGATGACCTGCACCGTATCGCCGAGGTACTCGCCGCGGCGCTCCTTGGCGATGACGGTCGAGTAGATCTGGCCCGTCGTGACGTTCGCGGCCTGGCTCAACTCGATGTCGAGGAAGCGCTCGTAATGGCCGATGTCGAGATCGGTCTCGGCGCCGTCGTCGGTGACGAACACCTCGCCATGCTGGAACGGGTTCATCGTGCCCGGGTCGACGTTGAGATACGGGTCGAGCTTCTGCATCACGACGCGCAGACCGCGTGCGGTGAGCAGGTTGCCGAGGCTGGCGGCGGTGAGGCCCTTACCCAGCGAGGAGACGACGCCCCCGGTGACGAAGATGTGCTTGGTAACGGCTGATCCGGGATTGTTCACCACGGGGTTTCAGCATATGACACGAAACCGGGTACGTGCTGCGACACTCGGCAACTCACGTGGTCGAGTTGGCGCGCAGCGGCGTGTCGAGACCACCCGCGCTAGCCGTGGGCGAGCTCGAGCAGCTCTCGCGCGTGGTCGAGGCCCGTCGAGGAGTCCGGCAGGCCCGACAGCAGTCGCGCCATCTCGGCGACCCGTGCATCATCGTCGACGCGGCGCACACTGGACGCCGTGACGCGGCCGTCGCTGTCCTTCTCCACGACGAGATGGTTGCCCGCGAACGCGGCCACCTGGGCGAGGTGCGTCACGACGATCACCTGCGCCGTCTCGGCCAGACGCGCGAGCCGGCGCCCGATCTCGATCGCCGCCGCTCCCCCGACTCCGGCATCCACCTCGTCGAACACGAAGGTCGGCACGGCACCGCCTGCCGCCAGCACGACCTCGAGAGCGAGCATCACGCGTGAGAGCTCGCCCCCCGAAGCCCCCTTGGCGAGAGGCCGCGGTTCGGCGCCGGGATGCGGTCGCAGCAGGAAGGCGACGCGGTCGCGGCCGTGCGCTCCCAGCTCCGCCTCCACGACCTCGACGACGAGGTGCGCGTCGGGCATCGCGAGGGCGGCGAGCTCCGCCGACACCCGCTCGGCGAGGGCGGCCGCCGCTGCCCGGCGCCCCTCGGTGACGCGCTGGGCGAGATGGTCTACGCGCTGGAGAGCCTCCTCCACCTCGGACTCGAGGTCGCGGATGCGGTCGTCGTCGCCGTCGAGCTCGATGAGCCGTAGACCCGCCCGTTCGAGCGTCGCGATCACCTCGTCGAGCGACGCCCCGTGTTTGCGGCTGAAGGCCGCGAGGCCCGCACGACGCTCCTGCACGAGTTCGAGCTCACGCGCACCGTCGACATCGAGACCGCCGAGGTAGCGGGAGAGCTCGCCCGAGACCTCCGCGAGCTGGAACGAGATCGCGTCGAGACCGTCACGTGCCGGCTCGAGGGCCGGATCGTGCTCCACCACACGGGCGAGCGCGCGGCGCGCCTCCTCGACGAGCCCGACGGCATCCGGATGGTCCTCGCCCGACTGGGCCGAGACCGCCTCCTGGGCGAGAGTCGCCGCCTGACGCAGGTCTTCGAGGTTGCCGAGCCGCTCGGCGCGGGCGGCGAGTTCCTCGTCTTCGCCGGCCTGGGGCGCGAGCTCTGCGTACTCCTCCAGGTCGAGCCGCAGCTGCTCGGCTTCGCGCGCCCGCGCCTCGCGATCGAGCGAGAGCACCTCGAGCTCGGAGGCGAGAGCACGCCAGCTCTGATACGCCTCCGCGTACTCCGCGAGCACCGCGGCGTGCGGCGCCCCCGCGGAGGCATCGAGCGCGTCCCGCTGGGCGGCCGCCGAACGCAGCCGCAGCTGATCGGACTGGCCGTGCACCACGACGAGCTGCCCACCCAGTTCGGCGAGCACGCCCACGGGCGTCGAGCGTCCTCCGACGACGCCACGGCTGCGGCCCTCCGCAGACACGGTGCGCGCGAGGATGAGCTCCGCGCGCCCGTCGCCGATCGGGTCGAGCTCTCCCCCGGCTTCCCGCACGCGCTCGGCCACCGCACCGGCGTCGGGCACGAGCCACCGCCCCTCGACCCCGGCCTGCGCGCTGCCCGCGCGGATCGCGCCGGCATCCGCTCGCTCGCCGAGCAGCAGCGCGAGAGCCGTCACGACCATCGTCTTGCCGGCGCCGGTCTCGCCCGTGACCGCGGTGAAGCCCGGCCCGAGCGGGAGGCGCGCCTCGCCGATGACGCCGAGGTCGCGGATCGAGAGCTCCTCGATCACGTGCGGTTCCGCTCGTCCGTCGCAGCCGACTCCGACGCCGGGCCGCGCCATCCGTCGACGGGAAGCGCGAACTTGTTGACGAGCCGATCCACGAAGGGGCGCGGTGTCAGTCGCGCGAGGCGCACGGGGATCGCGGACCGCCGGATGACGACACGCGCGCCCGGCGGAAGATCGAAGGTGCGCCGGCCGTCGCACCACAGCACCCCGCTGCCCTGCGAGCGATCGAGCAGCTCGATCGCGACCGGCGAGTCGGGCGCGACGATGAGCGGCCGCGCGAAGAGCGCGTGAGCGGCAAGCGGAACCACGAGGATCGCCTCGAGCTCCGGCCACATCACGGGGCCGCCTCCGGAGAACGCGTATGCGGTCGAGCCGGTGGGCGTCGAGATCACGAGACCATCGCATCCGAAGGTCGACAAGGGGCGCTGATCGACCTCCACGACGACCTCGAGCGAGCGCTCACGACTGGCCTTCTCGACCGTGGCCTCGTTGAGCGCCCAGGTCTCGTAGGCGATCTCGCGGCCGCGCTTGACGCGAACCGAGAGCGCCATCCGCTCCTCGACGACGTAGTCGCCATCGAGTGCCCGCTGCACCGTCTCGTCGAGATCCTCGCGCTCCGCCTCGGCCAAGAAGCCGACATGACCGAGGTTGACCCCGAGCAGGGGTGCATCGCATCCGCGAGCCAGCTCGGCGGCGCGCAGGATGGTGCCGTCGCCGCCGAGCACGATCACGAGTTCGAGCGCGGTCGCCGCGACATCGACGCCGAGCAGCGCGAGCGGCGCCAGGTCGGGGGCGGCCTGACGCAGGTCGGCGAGCTCGTCGTCCGAGACCACCGGGGTGATGCCGGCGGCGATGAGGCGACGGCACACGTGGATGCCGGCCTCGAGCGAGTCGGCGCGGCCGGTGTGGGCGACGACCAGGAGGTGTCGCGCGTCGTCGGTCATGCGTCCATTCTGTCGGATACGACTGTCTCCGCGCCGCGCCCATGCACAGGGCGAGCGCGAGGCGGCGGAGTCACGCGAGAGCCTCCACCGCGTCGCGAAGCGCGGAGGGGTCGGGCGCACCGCGTCGCAGATGGATGAGGTACTCGCGATTGCCGCTGCCGCCCGCGATCGGGCTGTCGATGATGCCGAGCGCGCCGAGCCCCAGGTCCCACGCGGCCCACAGCACAGCGGTCGCGGCGTCGTGCCGCAGCGCCCGGTCCCGCACGATGCCCTCGCGCACTCCTCCACGCCCCACCTCGAACTGCGGCTTCACGAGCAGCAGCCAGTCGGCATCCGGTTCCGAGAGCGCGGCGAGGGGTGCCAGCAGCTGCGTGAGCGAGATGAAGCTCACGTCGCCCACCACCAGACTCGGCCAACCCGAGGCCGCCAGCTCGGCCTCGTACGTCGAAAATGCAGGAGATTCTCGCGTCAGGTGGCGCAGATTCAGTCCCTCGAGGTTCGCCACACGCGGGTTCTCCTGCATTTCTCCGGCCAGCTGGCCGTGCCCCACATCCACGGCGAACACACGTGCGGCACCGCGTTCGACGAGAACCTGCGTGAAGCCGCCCGTGGAGGCGCCCGCGTCGAGTGCGACACGTCCGGCGGGATCCACATCGAAGTGGTCGAGCGCCGCGATCAGCTTGTGGGCTCCGCGACTCACGTAGTGGTCGGCGTCGGCGATCTCGAGCACGGCGTCGGGTGCGACCTTGAGCGCGGGCTTGCTCGCGGGCGCGCCGTCGACGGTCACCAGCCCCTGCGCGATGGCCTCGACGGCGACGGCTCGCGACCGCGCGAGCCCGCGACGCACGAGCTCGGCATCCAGCCGTCCGACGGATGCGGAGCCCGCGTCAGGCATGAGCGCGCGGGGTGTCTCCGGATTCGAGCCGCGCCCGCAACTCGTCGTGCACGTGGGTGAGAGCCTCTGCGCGATCGGCGATCGGCTGATCCTCGATCAGGCGCAACCGCGACATGAGAGCGCTCGGCTCATGGTCGGAGGTCGCGGGTGCCTGGTTCTCGGCTGACTGATCGGTCACGTCACGAATATAGTTCGGGCGCCACGTCGAGCGCGTAGATCGGCACGCCCGCGCCCCACACGGCGGCGGCCGCGGCTCGGATGCGGTCGATCCCGGCGCCCGCCGACTCCAGCCGCAGAGCGGAGCCGCGATGCAGCACCACGGCGTCGCCGACCCGGATGCGGCGATCTCCGCGCGCGTCCGTCTCGTCCGTCACCTGCGGGTACGGCTCGGCGAGCCCGCGCAGATCGGCGAGCACGTAGTCCGGCCGAGAATCGGGGGCTGCCGCGAGCAACTGCTTCGGACCGTCGATCCCGGTCAGTACGAGCACGGAGGGCATCCCGGCGCGGCGGGCACCGAGGATGTCGGTGTCGAGTCGGTCGCCGATGAAGAGCGGATGCCGCGCACCGAAGCGCTCGACGGCGACGTCGAAGAGGGCTCGCTCGGGCTTGCCCGCCACGACGGGCAGCCGGCCGACCGCTGTATGCACGGCGGAGACGAGCGTGCCGTTGCCGGGCGCCGTGCCGCGCGCCTGCGGAATCGTCCAGTCGGTGTTCGTGGCAACCCACGGGATGCCGGCATCCCCGCCCTTGAGCGCGAACGCCGCCTCGGCGAGATCGGTCCACGCCACCTCGGGCGCGAAACCCTGTACGACCGCGGCGGGGTGCTCATCCGCGGACCGGGTCACGCGGAAACCTGCGCCCTCGACAGCCTCGACGAGGCCGGCGCCCCCGACCACGAGCACGGTCGCACCCGTCGGCACGAGATCGCGCAGCAGGACGACCGCGGCCTGGGGCGAGGAGACGACATCGCCGGCCTCAGCTGCGAGGCCGAGCGAGCGCAGTTGGGCGGCGACCGTCTCCGAGGTGCGCGACGCGTTGTTGGTGAGGTAGCCGAGACGGCGCCCGGAGGCCGCGGCCGCGTTCAGCGCATCGACGGCGTGCGGGATGGGAGCGTGGCTCGCGTACACGACCCCGTCGAGATCGGCGAGCACCACGTCCACACTGTCGAGAGGTGCGGCACCGACCACGCCCGTCACGCCTCGGAGCCCTGGGCGGGAACGCCCGAGTCGTCGCCGGACGCCGTGGAAGCCGCGGGGATCTCCTCCTCGACCACCTCGACGGTGTCCTGACCGTCGGGCGTCGCCGCCGCCTCGAGCGCCTCGGAGGCACGCTCCGACCGCTGCCACCACTCCTCGGCCTCGGCCGTGCGACCGAGCTCTTCGAGCACCGTGGCGTAGGCGTCGAAGAGCGCCGGGCTGTAGGAGAAGGCGACCTCGGGGTCGAGTTGAGGGATCTCGAGCTCGGCGAGAGCGAGCTCGGGCTGCCCGAGATCGAGCCGCGCGCCCGACATCGCGATCGCGAGCGACACCTGCACGGCCGGCTCGAGCTCGGCGCGCGGCACGGACCGTCCCAACTCGAGCGCCTGCTGCGGGCGACCGACGCCACGCTCGGAGTCGACCATGAGCGGCAACTGGTCGTCCCGCCCCGTGATGCGGCGATACGTGCGCAGCTCACGCAAGGCCAGTGCGAAGTCCCCGGTGGCGTAGGCCGTGATCGCGGTCGTCTCGCGGACCACGCCGATGCGGCCGGCGCGTCTCGCAGCCGCGAGGGCATGGCGGTGCGCCAGGGCGACGTCCGTCTCGATCAGACGCCCCGCCATCACCAGATGGCGCGCGACCCAATCCGCGTTGTCCTTGCTGAGCGTCTTCAACTCCGCGCGTGCCGCGCGATCGAGCTGATTGGCGGCCACGTCGTCCGGGATGACGGGGTCATCATGCCGCGGACGTGCGTCGTCGTCCCGCGGCTCGGCGCGCGGCGGGCGCCCGCCACCGGAGCGCGCACCGGATCCGGCGTCCTCGCGCTTCTTCCAGGCAGGCTTCGCCGCACCGTCGTCACGCTTCTTCCACGCCGGCTTGGCCGCGCCGTCATCGCCCTTCTTCCACGCCGGCCTAGCCGCGCCTGACCGAGCAGCGGGGGGCTTGCCAGCACCACCGCCGGAAGTGCGGCGCGGCCCGCCGGATGAGGCGCGATCACCGCGCGCTCCGTCGCCGCGGCGGTCGCGGGGCCGCTTGTCGTCGTCAGCCATCGTTCTCCCTGGTCGGCTCATGCTACGTCCCGCCGTACGCCGGCGGCCGTCTCGGTCCTTAAACGACGAAGGCCCACCCGGTGTACGGGTGGGCCTCCTCGAAAGAAGTCCGGCGGTGTCCTACTCTCCCACGAGGTCGCCCTCGCAGTACCATCGGCGCTGTAGGTCTTAGCTTCCGGGTTCGGAATGTAACCGGGCGTTTCCCCTACGCTATGGCCGCCGAAACACTATTGATTTCTCAGTCAAAGTGCCTCGAACAGTGTTCGAAGCAGTTCCCGACCGTCAATCGGGAACTACAAAGTGGACGCAAGCAACACGACTCTAAGAACTCATGTGTTGTCAAGTTATCGGCTTATTAGTACCGGTCAGCTCCATGGGTCTTTAGTCCCCACTTCCACATCCGGCCTATCAACGCAGTAGTCTAGCTGCGAGCCTCTCCCCCTAAGGGATGGAAATCTCATCTTGAAGCTGGCTTCCCGCTTAGATGCTTTCAGCGGTTATCCATTCCGAACGTAGCTAATCAGCGGTGCTCTTGGCAGAACAACTGACACACCAGAGGTTCGTCCATCCCGGTCCTCTCGTACTAGGGATAGATCTTCTCAAACTTCCTACGCGCGCAGCGGATAGGGACCGAACTGTCTCACGACGTTCTAAACCCAGCTCGCGTACCGCTTTAATGGGCGAACAGCCCAACCCTTGGGACCTACTCCAGCCCCAGGATGCGACGAGCCGACATCGAGGTGCCAAACCATGCCGTCGATATGGACTCTTGGGCAAGATCAGCCTGTTATCCCCGAGGTACCTTTTATCCGTTGAGCGACAGCGCTTCCACAAGCCACTGCCGGATCACTAGTCCCGACTTTCGTCCCTGCTCGAGCCGTCACTCTCACAGTCAAGCTCCCTTGTGCACTTACACTCGACACCTGATTGCCAACCAGGTTGAGGGAACCTTTGGGCGCCTCCGTTACTCTTTGGGAGGCAACCGCCCCAGTTCACCTACCCGTCAGGCACTGTCCCTGACCCGGATCACGGGCCGAGGTTCAGGTGTCCAAAGCGACCAGAGTGGTATTTCAACGATGACTCCACCGGCACTGGCGTGCCGGCTTCACAGTCTCCCACCTATCCTACACAAGCCGCTCCGAACACCAATACCAAACTGTAGTGAAGGTCTCGGGGTCTTTCCGTCCTGCTGCGCGTAACGAGCATCTTTACTCGTAGTGCAATTTCGCCGAGCTCGCGGTCGAGACAGCGGGGAAGTCGTTACTCCATTCGTGCAGGTCGGA
>JBQCHI010000022.1:0-3171 GCA_051954835.1 Protaetiibacter sp.
CCGTGGCGGCCGTACGACGCGGTGATCGGCATCACGCGCTCGGGCACCACGACCGAGGTGCTGCAGGCGCTGCGCGCATTGCCCGAGGGAGTGCGCAAGGTCGTGGTGACGGGCGTCGCCGACTCGCCCGCGGCGGAGCTCGCCGACGAGGTGCTCGTGCTCGACTTCGCCGACGAGAACTCGGTCGTGCAGACCCGGTTCCCGACGACCTTCCTCTACCTCGCGCGTGCTGCATTCGGCGAAGACGTCTCGGCGCTTCCCGAGCTCGCGGAACAGGCCATCGCGGTCGGCCCGCCCGAGGCGCCCGAGGGCTTCGACCACGTCGTGTACCTCGGCCGCGGCTGGACCTACGGCCTCGCCCAGGAAGCGGCCCTCAAGATCCGCGAGGCGGCGCAGGCGTGGGCGGAGTCGTATCCGCTGCTCGACTACCGGCACGGCCCGCTCGCCGTGGCCCACCCCGGCTCGCTCGTGTGGCTGCTGGGTGTGCGCGACGACGAGCTCGCGCGCGACATCGAGGTGACGGGCGCCACGGTCGTGCAGTCGGATGCCGACCCGCTCGTGCAGCTCGCGCTCGCACAGCAGCTCGCGGTGCGCACCGCCGTCGGGCGCGGCCTCGACCCCGACCACCCCCGACACCTGACGCGGTCCATCGTTCTCGGCTGACGCCGAGAATGGTCGAGGAGGCGACGATGGCGACGATCACCGAGAGACCCAGGACGAAGGCGGATGCCGGCGGCACCCCGCGCGGCTCGTCTCCCGACACGCGCGCGGGATCGCGGAAGCGCCGCGGCCTCGGCAACCTCACGGGGTGGGCGTTCGTGGCCCCCGCGATGGTCATCATCCTGGGGCTGTCGATCTTCCCGGCCGTGTGGGCGTTCATCCTCTCGCTGCAGAAGTGGAACGGGTTCGCGCCGCCGAAGTTCGTCGGCGGTGCCAACTACGGCAAGCTGCTCAGCGACGAGGAGTTCTGGGCGGCGGTGTCGCACACGGGCCTCTACGTGCTGCTGTTCGTGCCGGCCTCGGTGCTGCTCGGCCTGTTCCTCGCGGTCGCGCTCAATCGCGACATCCCGCTCATCGGGCTCTACCGCACGGCCATCTTCGTGCCGTTCGTGGCGTCGGCGGCGGCGACCGGCATCCTCTCGACCTACCTCTTCAGCCCGCAGTTCGGCCTCGCCAACAACGTGCTGCGCTCGCTCGGGCTGCCCGCGCAGCAGTGGCTCGAGGATCCGAACCAGGCGATGCTCGTGATCGCGATCATGTCTCTCTGGGGACAGGCGGCGTTCACGACGGTCATCTACCTCGCGGCCCTGCAGGACGTGCCCACCGATCTGCTCGAGGCGGCGCGCATCGACGGCGCCAACCGCTGGCAGACCTTCTGGCGGATCGTCTGGCCGCAGCTCGGCCCGGTGACGGTGTTCGTGACGATCTGGCAGGTGATCGGCGCGCTGCAGCTGTTCGACCTCGTCTACACGACGACGCGCGGCGGCCCGCTGGATGCGACCAAGACGATCGTCTACTACCTGTGGGAGAAGGCCTTCAAGGCCCTCGACTTCGGCGGCGGTTCGGCTGCGGCCTACGTGCTGTTCGCCGTGACGCTAGTGATCACGATCGGCATGGTGCTCTACGCCCGCAGCCGCAAGATGGAGGCCTTCTGATGGCGATCACCTCGCTCACCCGGACGCCGCGGCTCGAGGGTGCGCGGCGCCCGAAGCGGCGCTTCAGCATGTGGCACCTCGTGCTCGCACCGATCGCGCTGTTGTTCGTGATCCCGTTCGCGCAGATGCTCATGGCATCCCTGTCGCCGGCCGAGGAGCTCGTCAAGTTCCCGCCCCCGTTCATCCCCTCGCGCGTCACCTTCGACGGCTTCGTGGCGCTCTTCACGACCACGGATGCGGTGCGCTGGCTCATGAACTCGACGATCGTCTCGGTCGTGTCGATCGTGTCGCACGTCGTGCTGTGCTCGCTCGCCGGCTACGGCTTCGCGCGGCTGCAGTTCCGGGGGCGCAATGTGGGCTTCTTCATGATCGTCGCGACGATCATGATCCCGACGCAGCTGCTCATGATCCCGACCTACATCATGTTCTCCAAGCTCGGGCTCGTGAACACGCTGGCGGCGGCGTTCGTGCCGTGGCTGGCCTCCGCGTTCGGCATCTTCCTCATGCGGCAGTTCTTCCTCTCGATCCCGGCCGAGGTGGAGGAGGCTGCTGCGCTCGACGGCGCGAACCGGCTGCAGATCTTCCTGCGGGTCGTGCTGCCGCTGGCCCGCCCCGCGATGGCGACGCTGGCGATCTTCACGCTGCTGAGCTCGTGGAACGACCTCATCTGGCCGCTCATCGCGATCAACGACGACAACTGGTTCACGGTGCAGCTCGGCATCGCCAACTTCCAGGGCACGCGGCGCACCCAGTGGGAGCTGCTGATGGCCGGTAACGTCGTGGCGACGGCACCGCTCGTGCTGTTCTTCCTCTTCGCGCAGAAGCAGTTCGTGCAGACCATGACGATGTCGGGGCTCAAGGGATGACGCGGGTGCTCGTGGCGGGCGACGCGAACCTCGACCTCGTGCTGCGCGGCGACGTGGTGCCCCGCTTCGGTCAGGCGGAGCAACTGCTCGACGGCGCCGACCTCGTGCTCGGATCGAGCGCGGGCATCTGCGCGGCGGGCCTCGCTCGGCTCGGCGTTGACACCGCCCTGGTGGCGCGGGTCGGAGCGGATGTCTTCGGGGCACGCACGCGGGAGCTGCTCGCGGATGCGGGGGTCGAGACCGCGGCGGTCGCGGTGACCGACGAGCCGACGGGCGTCTCGGTGATCCTCTCGGCACCGCAGGATCGCGCGATCCTCACCCTCACGGGCGCGCTCGCCGCGCTCACGGGCGGCGAGGTGCTCGCCGCCCTGGAGAGCACAGGCGCGACGCATCTGCACGTCGCCTCGTTCTTCCTCGTGCCGCGTCTCGCCGGGGAGCTGCCCGCTGTTCTGGCTCAGGCGCGGGAGCGCGGCGTCACGACGAGCCTCGACACCAACTGGGATCCCGCCGAGAGCTGGCACGGGGTGGCCGAGTGCCTGCCGCACCTCGACGTGCTGCTGCCGAACGCGCAGGAGGCCGTCGCGCTCGCGCAGGCGCTCGGGGAGCACACCGCGGATGCCGTGGCGGCATCCGTCGCGCTCGCGCGCCGC
>JBQCHI010000023.1:0-7818 GCA_051954835.1 Protaetiibacter sp.
CCTCACCAACTTCCAGACGGTCTCCAAGCGCCTCGCGCGCATGAAGGAGCTCGAGGAGATCGACTTCGACGACACGACGAAGGGCTTCACCAAGAAGGAGCTCCTCATCAAGAAGCGCGAGCTCGACAAGCTGCACAAGACCCTCGGCGGCATCCGCAACCTCACCAAGACCCCGAGCGCGATCTGGGTCGTCGACTCCAAGCGCGAGCACCTCGCGGTCGACGAGGCCACCAAGCTCGGCATCCCGGTGATCGGCATCCTCGACACCAACGCCGACCCCGACGAGCTGCAGTACCCGATCCCGGGTAACGACGACGCGATCCGCTCGGTGGGCCTGCTCACCCGCATCATCGCCGACGCCGCGGCCGAGGGCCTCATCCAGCGTCACCAGAAGCCCGAGGCCGAGGGCAACGTCTCGGCCGTCGAGCCGCTGGCCGAGTGGGAGCGCGAGCTGCTCGAGGCCTCGAGCACCCCCGAGTCGACCGCCGAGAAGATCGAAGAGGTTGACGGTCGCGTCGACGGTGACGTCGAGGCCGGCGCCGAGAAGGTCGCCGAGGTCGTCGAGGCCCAGACCCCCACCGCCGAGAACGATGCGGATGCCGTCGTCGCCGAGCACGAGGCCGAGGCCGACCCGAACCTGGTTCCGGTGCACGCCCCCGAGTCGGACGAGCTGACCGAGGCCAAGATCGAGGCCGAGAACGAGAAGCCCGCCCCGGCGAAGAAGGCCGCTGCCAAGAAGCCGGCCGCCAAGAAGGCCGACGCCGACGCCGACGCGGCCGACGCCGACGCGGCCGCCGAGTAATCACCCCCCCACTCACGAACGAAAAGCTAAGGAACTGAATCCATGGCCAACTTCAGCCTGGAAGACGTGAAGGCCCTGCGCGAGCGCCTCGGCACCGGCATGGTCGACACCAAGAACGCCCTCGTCGAGGCGGACGGCGATATCGAGAAGGCGGTCGAGATCCTGCGCCTCAAGGGTGCGAAGGGCAACGCGAAGCGTGCCGACCGCTCCACGAGCGAGGGCCTCGTCGCGGTCGTCGAGTCGGCGACCGCCGCCACGATGATCGAGCTCGCCTGCGAGACCGACTTCGTCGCCAAGAACGAGAAGTTCGTGGCGCTCGCCGAGAAGGTCGTCGCCGCTCTCGCCGACTCCGGTGCCGAGACGGTGGATGCCGCCCTCGCGGTCGCCGTCGACGGCACCACGGTCGGCGCCCTCATCGAGGACCAGGCCGCCACCATCGGCGAGAAGGTCGAACTGCGTCGCGTCGTCCGCATCCCGGGCGACAAGTTCGCGGTCTACCTGCACCGCACCTCGAAGGACCTGCCGCCGCAGATCGGCGTCGTGGTCGCCTACACGGGGGAAGACGCCGAGACCGCGCGCTCGATCGCGCAGCACATCTCGTTCGCCGACCCGAGCTACCTCTCACGCGACGACGTGCCGCCGGCCGACGTCGAGAACGAGCGTCGCATCGTGGAGCAGATCAGCCGCGAGGAGGGCAAGCCGGAGGCCGCCCTCCCGAAGATCGTCGAGGGTCGCCTCGGCGCCTACTTCAAGCAGGTCGCCCTGCTCGAGCAGGACTACGCCCGCGACAACAAGCTCAACGTCGGCAAGGTCATCTCCGACGCGGGCCTCACCGTGACGGGCTTCGCCCGCTTCAAGGTCGGCGCCTAAGCAGCCACACGTCAGGGCCCCGGATCTTCGCGATCCGGGGCCCTTTCGCGTTGTCGGGATGCGGCTCAGTCGCGCCAGGGCTGCGGGCGGTCGGGCCCGCGCTCGCTGTCGTCGGGAAGCTCCGGCAGCTCGTATCCGCCGGCCCGGATGCACAGCCAACGCAGCTGTGACGGACTGTCGGGCACGCAGCGCCAGGTGCGCCACACGCCCGGGCCGACGCGCACCACGGTGCCCGGCCCGACATCCACGACATCGTCGTCGAGGCCCATCTGGCCGCGGCCCTCGAGGAAGACGTACACCTCCTCGACGCGCGCATGCCGGTGCCAGTAGCCGGCCTGCTCGCCCGGCGCGTAGGCGTTGGCGGTGATGCCGAGGTACTGCATGGCGAGCTCGAAGTCGACGACGCGGCGCCCGTCGCGTGAGCTGTCGGGCCGGAACCCGCCGTAGTGGTCGCGCCACTGGTCGAGGGAACCCAGTTCGGTCAGCTGGTAGTCGCTCATCCCGCCACTCTAGGTACGCGCCCTCGCGCCATCGCGACGCACATGTCGTTGCGGGGTCGTTGTCGAGCCGTGGCCCGAGCGTGACCCGGTACGATCGACACGGCCCCCGGGCCCGCGTGATCCCCCTCGGAAGGACCCCCATGTCGAAGCGCCGCCGCGTCCTGCTCAAGCTCTCGGGGGAGGCGTTCGGTGCCGGATCGCTCGGCGTGAACCCGGATGTGATCGCCGCCATCGCGAAGGAGATCGCCGCGGCGACGCCCACCGGTGAGGACGACCCGAACGGCGTGGAGGTCGCGGTGGTGGTCGGCGGCGGCAACTTCTTCCGCGGCGCGGAGCTCAGCCAGCGCGGCATGGACCGCGGGCGCGCCGACTACATGGGCATGCTCGGCACGGTGATGAACGCGCTCGCCCTGCAGGACTTCCTCGAGCAGGCCGGTGCCCCGGTGCGCGTGCAGTCGGCGATCTCGATGATCCAGGTGGCCGAGCCCTACATCCCGCTGCGCGCCGAGCGGCACCTCGAGAAGGGGCGCGTCGTCATCTTCGGTGCGGGCGCGGGTCTCCCGTACTTCTCCACCGACACGGTGAGCGCTCAGCGTGCGCTCGAGATCGGTGCGGATGCCGTGCTGGTGGCCAAGAACGGCGTCGACGGCGTCTACGACGACGATCCCCGCCGGAACCCCGAGGCGAAGAAGCTGGAGCGGGTGAGCTACCAGGACGCGCTCGTGCAGGGTCTCAAGGTGGTCGACTCGACCGCGTTCAGCCTCTGCATGGACAACAACATGCCGATGCTCGTGTTCGGGATGGAGCCCGCGGGCAACATCACCAAGGCCCTGCGCGGCGAGCACATCGGCACACTGGTCACCGCGTAACCGTGACCGACCCCTACGGCCGTGACGTGCTCGCGGGCGACTGGCGCGCCCGCGGCCGCAAGGTGGTGCCCCAGGTGCCCGCCGAGAAGGGGCTCGTCGTGGAGCTCGCCGACGGGTTCGTGGGTGCCGTCACGAGCGTCGAGAAGGGCAACGTCGGTCTGGAGGATCGCCATGGCCGGGTGCGGTGGTTCCCGCTCGGCGGCGGCTACCTCGTCGACGGGGCGCCCGTGCAGTTGACCGCCCCGAAGGCCGCAGCCGCCGGCCGCGCCTACACGGCATCCGGGTCGCGTGCCGCGGCGCCGCAGCGGGCGCGCGTGGCCCGCGCGAGCCGCATCTTCGTCGAGGGCCGCCACGACGCAGAGCTCGTCGAGAAGGTGTGGGGCCCCGACCTGCGCGCCGAGGGCGTCGTGGTCGAATACCTCGAGGGTGTCGACCACCTGCCGCAGGTGCTCGCTGATCTCCGGCCCGGCTCGGATGCCCGGTTCGGTGTGCTCGTCGACCATCTGGTGCCGGGGTCGAAGGAGTCGCGGATCGCGGCACAGGTGGCCGGACCGCACGTGCTGGTCGTGGGCCACCCGTACATCGACGTGTGGCAGGCCGTGCGCCCGGAGCGGCTCGGCATCCGCGCCTGGCCCGACATCCCCCGCGGCATCGAGTGGAAGCACGGCGTGTGCGAGGCGCTCGGCTGGGCGCATGCCGATCAGGCGGATGTCGCAGCGGCCTGGCAGCGCATCCTCGGTTCGGTGCGCAGCTACACCGACCTCGAGCCCGCCCTGCTCGCGCGCGTCGAACAGCTCATCGACTTCGTGACGACGCCCGCCGGGCCACTCGGTCAGTAAGCTTGACGGGGAACACCCCGGAACCTCGAAGGAGCCCCCGTGATCAGTGACGTCGTCGCCTCCGCGAAAGACAAGATGGGCCGGGCGGTCGAGGTCGCCAAGGACGACTTCGCCACCGTTCGCACGGGGCGTGCCAACCCGGCCCTGTTTCAGAAGATCCTCGTCGACTACTACGGCACCCCGACCCCGCTCGGGCAGCTCGCCGGGCTGCAGAACCCCGAGGCGCGCACGCTCGTCATCACGCCCTACGACAAGTCGGCGCTGAAGGAGATCGAGAAGGCCATCGTGAACTTCCCGAACCTCGGCGCGAACCCCAGCAACGACGGCAACATCATCCGCGTGACGATGCCCGAGCTCACCGAGGAGCGCCGCAAGGAGTACGTGAAGCTCGTGCGCGCCAAGGGCGAGGATGCCAAGGTCGCGATCCGAAACGTGCGACGCAAGGCCAAGGACGACCTCGACGCCCTGATCAAGGAGGTGGGCGAGGACGACATCGCCCGCGCCGAGAAGGAGCTCGACGGCATCACGAAGGCGCACGTCGACCAGATCGACGCCGCCCTCAAGGTCAAGGAAGCCGAGCTGCTCGAGGTCTGATGGACGCCGATTCCGAGGGCGCCGCTGACACCTCGACGCCGGGCTCGCCGCGCAAGCGGACCCCGCGGGAGGAGCTCGAGGCGCGTGCCCAGCAGACGCGTGCCGACCTCGAGGCCCACGCGCAGCATGCCCGCGAGGAGTTCGAGGCCCAGGTCAAGCACGCGCGCGACCAGTTCGATCAGACCCAGGAGAAGATCAAGGAGCGCACCGGGCGCAACCTGCTCGCCGCGATCGCCATCGGGGTCGGCCTCGGTGCCATCCTCCTGGTGAGCCTGCTGTTCTACACCTGGCTCTTCATCCCCTTCGCCGCGTTCCTCGTCGGCTTCACCGTGTGGGAGCTCGCGACGGCCCTGCGAGCCGCGGGCCGCGATGTTCCCCGGGTCGTCTCCATCGTGGTGGGGGTGGCGATCATGCCCATCGCCTACTTCTTCCACGTGCCGGGACTCTGGTTGGCCGTCATCGGCGGCGTGGTGATCATCAGCCTCTGGCGCCTCGTCGAGCTCGCGCGCCCGAGCCATCGCGGCACGGCGCGCGCAGTGATCGCCGACATCGGCGCCGGCGTGCTCGTTCAGCTCTACGTCACCTTCCTCGCGGGCTTCTACGTCGTGCTCTCGGGCGAAGACGGAGGCCAGTGGTGGGTGCTCGCGGCGCTCATCATCGTGGTCGTCGCCGACGTGGGCGCCTACGCCACCGGCTTGAGCTTCGGCCGCCACAAGCTCGCCCCCAAGATCAGCCCCGGCAAGACCTGGGAGGGCTTCGCGGGTGCGGCCGTCGCGTCGATGATCGCGGGCACGTTGCTGGCCTGGCTCATGCTCGGGCAGCCGTGGTGGGAGGGCACCATCATGGGCCTCGTGCTCATGCTCGTGGGAACGATGGGCGACCTCATCGAGTCGCTCATCAAGCGCGAGCTCGGCATCAAGGACATCTCGGGGTGGCTGCCCGGTCACGGCGGTTTCCTCGATCGGCTCGACTCGATCCTGCCGTCGGCGGCTGTCGCCTACGCGTTCTTCCTCATCTTCAGCTGACCGCACCCCGCACAGGATCGGCCTTCGGCGGATGCGCGGATGAGGCTCGCTAGCATGTTGAGGTGAGCATGACCTTCCCCCGCGCGCGCAAGGGCCGTCTCGGATACGACATCGACGAGGTCGAGGACTTCCTCGAGGACGCTCGCCGGGCGTACACCGCCGAGAACCCCGACGTGTCGATCGTGACGGCCGACAGCATCCGCACCACGGCGTTCTCGATGCGCAAGGGCGGCTACTCCACGACTCACGTCGATGCGGCGCTCGAGCGACTCGAGGATGCCTTCGCGGCCCGGGAGCGTGAGCGTCAGATCGCGCGCGAGGGCGACGAGACCTGGTACGCCTCGGCTCGGGCGACGGCGCAGGAGATCCTGGATCGGGTGGCCCGGCCTAAGGGCAGGAAGTTCCAGCGGGTGACCGTGCTGACCCTCGGCTACTCCGTCGCCGACGTCGACGCGTTCGCCGACCGCATCGCCGGCTACTTCCAGAGCGGCGAGCCGCTCACCACCGACGACGTGCGCACGATCGCCTTCCGCCCGCAGCGGGGCGGCTACCGCGAGGCGCAGGTCGACTACCTGCTCGACGCGGTCACGCGTGTGATGCTCGCCGTTCGCTGAGGCATCCGGAACCCTCTGTGGGGCGCTCCCATGGTGTTCCCGGGATGCGTCAGTACACTGGTTCGACTGTGAGCGGATATCGGCGCCGGGGGACGCTTCCCGAACCGCCCCAGCAGGCGGATGCGGTGCTGCGCGCCCGCGCACCGTTCGTGCGTCCGCGGTGGGCGCTCGGCGTCTTCGCCTACCTCGTCTCGATCGGCCTCGTCGCCGCTCTGCTCGTCGAGCCGACCGGTCTCACCTCCGCCGCGACCCTGGCGGCTGCCAGCAACCCGATCGACGCTCCGGGGGTCGAGGGGCAGAGCGTTCCGGTCGAGGGCGAGGCCACCGCATCCGGGCGCGACGGCTTCGACGTCGTGAAGCCCAAGCCCAAGGTCGTCGCAGCGGCATCCGCCCCTGCCGTGGGTGTGCCCGACCCGGGCACCGCGCAGGCGATCGCGTACGACATGGTGATGGCGCGCGGGTGGAGCCAGGGCGAATTCGACTGCCTGGTGGCGCTCTGGAACAAGGAATCGCACTGGAACGTCTACGCCCACAACGTGCGCTCCGGGGCGTACGGCATCCCGCAGGCGCTGCCGGGCGACAAGATGGCGACCGCAGGTGCCGACTGGGCCACCAACCCCACGACGCAGATCACCTGGGGCCTCGGCTACATCAGCGGGCGATACGGCACCCCGTGCGGTGCATGGGGGCACTCCCAGGCCAAGGGCTGGTACTGAGTCTCTCGCGATGATGGCCGACGCGTGAGCGTCCGATGAGCTGACGCTCCCTCGATACGATGGAGCATGGACTACGCGCTGGTGGCGATCGCGGGCATCGTCGCCATCGTCGCGGCCGCCGCGTGGGCACCGAAGCTCGGGGTTGCCGCTCCGCTCATCCTCGTCGTGCTCGGCGTCGGCTACAGCCTCATCCCGGGCGTGCCCGAGATCGACGTCGAACCCGACCTGATCCTGCAGGGCGTGCTGCCGCCGTTGCTGTACGCGGCAGCGATCACCGTGCCCCTCATCGACTTCCGTCGCAACTTCTTCACGATCGGCGTGCTGTCTGTCGTGCTCGTCGTGGCGAGCGCCCTCGTGACGGGCTTCGTGCTCTACATGATCCTGCCCGAGCTCAACCTGGCCGCCGCGATCGCGCTCGGCGCCGTGATCTCGCCACCGGATGTCGTGGCGGCCACCTCGATCGCTAAGCGGATCGGGTTGCCCGCGCGGCTCGTATCGATCCTCGAGGGCGAGGGCCTCGTCAACGACGCGACCGCCCTCGTGCTGCTGCGCACCGCGATCGCCGCATCCGCGGCCACGGCATCCGGCGCCGACGTGATCGCGTGGAACGCGATCGGCGAGTTCTTCTACGCCGTCTTCGTCGCCCTCGCGATCGGCATCATCGTGGGCATCGCGGCCACCTGGGTGCGCAAACGCCTCGACAACCCCATGCTCGACACGGCGATTTCGTTCGCGGTGCCGTTCATCGCCTACATCCCCGCGGAGGAGCTGCACGGCTCGGGCGTGATCTCGGTGGTCGCCGCTGGTCTCTACTGCGGCCATCAGAGCGCGAAGGCGTTCACCGCCCAGTCGCGCATCTCCGAACGATTCAACTGGCGCACGGTGCAGTTCGTGCTCGAGAACGGCGTCTTCCTGTTGATGGGTGCGCAGATCCACACGATCATCGTCGACATCGACGAGGGCAAGCTGCCGATCGTCGACGCCGTGCT
>JBQCHI010000024.1:0-36752 GCA_051954835.1 Protaetiibacter sp.
CGTCGCCGGCCGGTCCGTTCCCGGCCCGGGTTGCCCCACCGCCCCGCGCTGCGCCCCCCCCCGGGCGGCAGCGCGGGACCCCGACCTCCACCCGCCAAGCGAACGGAAAGACCCGATGACCGAGAGCACCCCGCTGCTCGCCGCCCGAGGGATCACGAAGACCTACCCCGGCGTCGTCGCCAATCACGACGTCTCGATCGACCTGCGATCCGGTGAGATCCACGGCGTGCTCGGTGAGAACGGCGCAGGCAAGACGACGCTCATGGCGATCATCTACGGCCTCACCACCCCCGACGCGGGCACCATCGAACTCGACGGGGAACCCATCGCGCTCGGCAGTCCCAAGGAGGCGCTGGCCCACGGGATCGGCTTCGTCCAGCAGCACTTCTCGCTCATCCCGACCCTCACGGTCGCGGAGAACATGGTGCTCTCGCTCAGCAACTCCGGCGAGAAGATCTCGCTCGGCCAGGGCGCCGAGCGGGTGCGCGCCCTCTCGGAACGCTACGGACTCGGAGTGCCGCCGAACGCGGTCGTCGGGTCGCTCAGCGTCGGCATGCAGCAGCGTGCCGAGCTTCTCAAGGCCCTCGCGCGCGACGCGCGCGTGCTCATCCTCGACGAGCCGACCTCGGTGCTCACCCCGCAGGAGGCGCAGGAGCTCATCGGGCTCCTCGCGCAGCTCGCCGCCGACGGCATGGGCATCTTCCTGATCTCCCACAAGCTCGAGGAGGTGCTGCGCCTCGTCGACCGCGTGACGGTGCTGCGCCGCGGCCGGCATGTCGCCACCCTGGATGCCGCCGGTACCACGCAGGCACAGCTCGCCGAGATGATGGTCGGCACTCTCAGCATCATCGACACCGAACGCCACGAGCACGCACCGCGGGGTGAGACGCCGCGCCTGCGCGCCGAGCGCGTCTCCACGCGCGCCGAGGGCATGCGCGGAGACGTGCATGACGTCTCGCTCGAGCTCTACCCGGGCGAGGTGCTCGGGATCGCGGGCGTGGAGGGCAGCGGCCAGGTCGAGCTCATCGAAGCGCTCGCCGGAGTACGCCCGCTCTCGGGCGGATCGGTGCAGCTCGATACCGAGGACATCTCGCGGCTGAGCGTGCGCGAGCGGCAGCGTCGCGGGATCGCGCACATCGCGGCCGATCGGCACGCCGCGGGATTCGTCGCGACGCTGTCGGTGTCCGACAACCTCATCTTGCCGGTCTCCGGGGAGCCGGCGTTCAGCCGCGGCGGAGTGCTGCGGCGCGGCGCGATCCGCGAGCACGTCAGCGAACTCATCGAGCAGTACGACATCCGTGTCGCGGGACCCGACGTGCTGGCCGGCACCCTCTCGGGCGGCAACCAGCAGCGCGTCGTCGTGGCGCGCGAGTTCTCGCGCAACCCCTCCGTCATCCTGTCGTGCTTCGCCACCCGCGGGCTCGACTTCGCCTCGATCGCCGCCGTGCACGACCGCGTCCGTGAGATGCGCGCGCACGGCGCGGCGATCGCCTACGCATCCGTGGACCTCGACGAGCTGCTGACGCTCTCGGACAGGATCCTCGTTCTGTATCAGGGTCGCGTCGCGGGCATCCTCGACGCGCGCGAGGCCACGAGCGAGAAGCTCGGGCTGCTCATGGGAGGAGGGGAGGCAGCATGATGGCCCGGATCAAGGACGCGCTGCGTACCGTCAGTCAATCGCTCGGCAGCCGCAGGCGCATCGCCGAAGGACTGCTCGTGCCGCTCATCTCGGTGCTGCTGGCCCTCGCCACGGTCGCGATCATCCTGCTCATCGTGGGCGCGAACCCGCTCACGGCGTACGCGAGCATGATCAACGCCGCCTTCGGCAGCCCCTACGCCGTGAGCGCCACGATCATCAAGGCGATGCCGCGGCTTCTCGCGGCGCTCGGCATCGCGATCGCGATCCGCGCCAACCTCTGGAACATCGGCGCGGAGGGCCAGATCTACATCGGCGGCACTGCCGCCGCCGGCATGGTGCTCGCCCTCCCGGCGCTGCCTCAGCCGCTCGTGCCGATCGTCGCGATCATCGCGGGCGGCCTCGCGGGGGCCGCCTGGGGCGCCATCCCGGGGTTCCTGCGGGCGCACCGCGGCATCAGCGAGGTCATCACCTCGCTCATGCTCGTGTATGTCGGGATCCAGATCACGCAGTACCTGCTCGAGGGCCCCTGGGCGGTGCCCATGTCGACCTTCCCCGCGACGGCGCCATTCGAGGCCCACGCCAAGCTGCCCGTCCTGATCCCCGGCACGGTGCTCAACGCGGGCATCTTCGTGGTGCTCGTCGCCGTGGCGCTGAGCTGGTTCCTCGTGGATCGCACCCGGTTCGGCCTCGAACTGCGCTCGCTGGGCGGCAACGAGACGGCATCCGGGTTCCTCGGCATCAAGGTGAAGGGCATGATCATCGCCACGATGGCGGTGAGTGGCGCATTCGCGGGAGTCGCAGGTGCCGTGGAGACCATCGGCATCCGGGGGCGCCTCATCGAGGGCTTCTCGCCGGGATTCGGCTTCGAGGCGATCGCGATCGCCCTGCTCGGACGCCTGCACCCGGCGGGCATCGTGGCGGCCGCACTGCTCTTCGGAGCGCTGGATGCGGGCGGTGCCGGACTTCAGACGAGCGCGCGGGGCGTGAGCTCGGCGATCGTGATGGTCGCCGCGGGTCTCAGCGTCGGCTACGTGCTCGTCGGCATGGGCTACATGGACAAGCGCGCGAAGCGCCGGGCGGCGAGACGCGCCCTCGTGAACGCCGCCGCGGCGGCGAGCGCCCAGCAGGTCTCGACGGGAGTTGACGCACGATGACGATCGAATGGTTCGCCCTCCTGCTTGCGGCCGCGGTGCCGCTCGCAGCACCCCTGCTGTTCGCCGCCCTCGGCGAGGTGATCTCCGAGACCGCGGGGGTCATCAACATCCAGCTCGAGGGCATGATGCTCGTGGGCGCCTTCACCGGTGTCGCAGGCGCGCTCATGTCGGGCAATCTGCTCGTGGCGTTCACGGGGGCTGTCGTGGGCGGCGTCATCGTCGCCACGCTCCAGGGCGTCGCGTGCTTCATCTTCGGCGCCAACCAGGTGGTCGCGGGCATCGTGCTCAACATCCTCGCCCTCGGTGCGACGACGTTCCTGCTCGTGTCGGCGCTCGGGGCGGATGTGACGCGCGCCGTGGTGACGTTGCAGCCGCTGCCGATCCCGCTGCTGTCCGACATCCCCTTCATCGGCAAGGCGCTCTTCTCGCAGAACGTCGTCGTGTACCTGGCCTACCTCGCCGTGCCCGTCGTGTGGTATCTCATCGCGAAGACGCGTTTCGGCCTCACCCTCAAGTCGGTGGGCGAGAAACCCGCCGCCGCCGAGGCGATGGGGGTCGACGTCGTGCGCACCCGCTGGATCGCCCTTCTGATCTGCGGTGCACTCGCCGGGATCGGCGGGGGGCTGCTGACCCTCGGCGGGCTCGGCGTGTTCACGCCGAACATCACGAAGGGCATCGGCTTCATCGCGCTCGCGGCGGTCATCTTCGGCCGCTGGAAGCCCGTGGGGGCGTTCGGGGCCGTCATGCTGTTCAGCCTCGTGGACGCCTTCCAGATCCGTGCCCAGGCGCTCGGCCTGCCGGTGCCGTACCAGCTGCTGGTCGCGCTGCCCTACGTCGTGACGCTCGTCGCGCTCGCGCTCTTCGTCTCGAAGATGCGGCCGCCGGCGGCCCTCGCCGTCAACTACGAGAGATAGGAGCCCCCATGAACGACGCCGTGCGCGCTCGCCTGCGGGAGACCGCGGTCGCCACCATCGACGAGCGCCATGACTGGTTGCGCGAGCTGAGCCACGCCGTCTGGGAGTGCGACGATCTCGGCTGGCAGGAGCACCGGGCCGTCGCCGCGATCCTGGGGCACGCAAGACAGCTCGGTGACAAGGTGCAGGTCGAGGAGGGCATCGGCGGCTTCGAGACGGCCTTCAGCATCACGCTCGACACGGGCCGGCCCGGGCCGCACGTGGCGACGATGGCGGAGTACGACGCGGTCGCGGGGCTCGGCCAGGCGTGCGGGCACAACCTCATCTCGACCTCCACGATCGGCGCTCTCACCGGGCTGCTGTCATGCGCGGACGAGCTCACCGGCCGCTTCACCGTGTTCGGCACACCCGCCGAGGAGACCGCCGGCGGCAAGATGTACATGGAGGACGCGGGACTGTTCGAGGGCCTCGACGCCCTGCTCATGTTCCACCCCAAGGACATCAACACCGTGGGGCAGCGCTCGCTCACGTTGCTTCCGCTCGTGATCGAGTTCCACGGGCATGCCGTGCACGCCGCGGCGTTCCCCTACCGCGGACGCAACGCTCTCGACGCCTTCGTGAACATGTACGTCTCGATCAGCACGATGCGTCAACAGCTGCACGACGACGCGCGCATCCACGGGATCGTCACGCACGGCGGCGACACGCCCGCCAACATCCCGGACTACGTGCGCAGCGAGTACGTGTGCCGTGCGGTCGAGCGCTCCTCCGCCGAGGAGCTCGTGGAGATGGTGAAGAAGGCCGCCCGTGCAGCCGCCGAGGCCGCGAACTGCGAGGTCACCTTCCCCGAACCGGAGCGGCTGCCCTACGAGTCGGTGCTGCCGGATCCGGCGGTGTGCGACCTCATGCGCGACGCGGCGGCCTACCTGGGCGTCGAGCTCGTCGAGGACGAGCCGATCCTGTGGGCGTCCAACGACTCGGGGCGCATCAGCCACCGCGTGCCGACCGCGCCGCTGTCGCTCTCGATCGGCGCCCCGCCGCTCGGCGAGCACAGCCATGAGTTCCGCGAGGCGGCGGGTTCACCGGACGGCGATCGTGCGTTCTCGGATGCCTCCAAGATCCTCGCTCTCACGGCGGTCGACCTCATGCTCGGCGCGCGCTGAGATGGGCGTGATCTCGCTCATCTTCACGGGCGGCACCATCTCCATGACGGTCGATCCCGAGACGGGCGCCGCGTCGCCGTCGCTCGAGGGGGACGCGCTGCTCGCCGCGATCGCCGACGAGCTGCCCCCGACGCGCACGATCGACTGGGGCAAGATGCCGGCATCCCAGTTCCGGATGACGCACGTGCTCGAGATCGCGCGCATCGTGCAGCGCGAGGCCGACGACCCGGAGGTCGACGGCGTCGTCGTCGTGCAGGGCACGGACAGCCTCGATGAGACGGCCTTCGCCTGGGATCTGCTGGTGCGCACCGAGGTACCCGTCGTCGTCGTCGGTGCGATGCGGAACGCGAGTCAGCCCGGTTTCGACGGGCCGCAGAACCTGCGCGACGCGATCCTGGCCGCCGCCGACCCGCGACTGCGCGGGCTCGGTGTGCTCGTTGCGATGAGCGGGCAGCTGCTCGGCGCAGACGACGTCACGAAGACCCACACCACGGCGTACGCGACCTTCCAGAGCCCGAACCACGGCCCGCTCGGACACGTGGGGGCGGACGGCGTGCACCTCGCTCGCAGGCGGGTGCCGGTGCGGCTCGGCAGCATCCCTGCTGCCGCCGATGCGCGCGTCGCCCTCGTGACCGCGGCGCTCTCTCTGCATGACGACGACATCCCGCACGCCGACCGGGCGGCCGGCTTCGTCGTGGCGGCGATGGGTGCCGGCAACACGGACGCGCGGATCCTGGCCGCCGCGCGCGGGTGGATGAGCGAGGGGCGACCCGTCGTGCTCGCGAGTCGCTGCGCGGCAGGTGCTGTGACCTCGGGCTACGGCTTCGACGGGGGCAGCAGCACCTGGCGAACCGCAGGGGCGCTGTACGCGGGCACGCTCAACCCACTGAAGGCGCGCGTGCTGCTCACCCTCGCCCTCGCGTGCGGCCTCACCGACGACGAGATCTCCGAGGTGCTCCGCGCCTTCGGGGGCGGGCGCTGACGAGCCGGCCATTCCCCCCGGCCGCCCGCCGGTGCAGGATGGATGCGTGACCGACATCGCGATCGATCCCGAACTGGTGGTCTGGAGCAGCGAGCCCGAGGCGCGCGACCAGCATCCGCTCGTCGTCGTGATGCACGGACGCGGCTCCGACGAACGCGACCTCGCGTCGCTGTTCCCGTTGCTGCCATCGGGCTTCACCTACGCGTCGCTGCGTGCCCCGCATCGCTACGGACCGGCATTCGCCTGGTTCGACGACACGGTCGAACCCCCGGGCGACCCCCGCATGGCGTCGGGCGACGCCATGGCGGACGCCGTACTCACCTGGCTGCGGCGCCTCCCCTGGCGCCCCACGACCGTCGGCACCCTCGGGTTCTCGCAGGGCGGTGCGCTCGCGACCCACCTGCTGCGGCAGGGTCATGGCATCGTCTCGTTCGCCGTCAACATGTCGGGGTTCGTGATCGGCGGATCGCACCCCGCGGATGCGGCGCTCGCGATCGCGCGTCCGCCTGCGTACTGGGGCCGAGGCGCCGCCGACCCCTTCTTCACACCCGAGCTCATCCATCGGGCCGAGCAATGGCTCCCCCACCACACGACCCTCACCGGCGCGGTCTATCCGGGCCTCGGTCACTCGGTGAGCGAGGAGATGCTGCGCGACGTCGCCGAGTTCCTCCGCGCACGGCGCTGACGGCCGCCGGTTTCGCTCCGGCGTACCGCCCTCAACCCGCGGATGAGCCGGCGACACCCGTCTCGTAGGCGAGCACGACGGCCTGCACGCGGTCGCGCAGCCCGAGCTTGCCGAGCACACGCGCCACATGCGTCTTCACGGTGGCCTCCGACAGCACGAAACGGGCGGCGATCTCGGCGTTGCTGAGGCCCTCGCCGAGCGCCGCGAAGATCTCGCGCTCGCGAGAGGTGAGCGCCTCGAGACGTTCGTCGGCGGCGGGGGCGGCCGCGGCATCCGGCAACCGCGCGGCGAACAGTTCGAGCATGCGCCGCGTGACACGGGGCGCGACGGCGGCATCCCCCGCCGCGACCGAGCGGATGGCGGCGACGAGCTCGGCGGGACGCGCGTCTTTCAGCAGGAAGCCGCTCGCGCCCGCACGCAGGGCAGCGAAGGCGTACTCGTCGAGGTCGAAGGTCGTCAGGATGATGATGCGTGCGTCCGGCGCCTCCGCGATGATCCGCCGCGTCGCCTCGATGCCGTCGACGCCGGGCATCCGCACGTCCATGAGCACGACGTCGGGCTGCAGCGCGCGCGTCATCGACACCCCCGCGGCGCCGTCCCCGGCCTCGCCGACGACCTCGATACCGTCCTCCGCCGAGAGCACCATGCGGAAGCCCATGCGCAGCATCGACTGGTCGTCGACGAGCAGCACGCGGATCACGTCGCTCATGCGCCTGCGCCTCCTTTCGCATCCGCGGGGCCGATCGGCAGCACGGCGCGCACCTGCCAGCCGCGCTCGTGCGCGCCCGCTTCGACGCTACCGCCGAGCGACGCAGCCCTCTCGCGCATCCCGAGGATGCCGCGGCCGGTGCCGACCATCGCGGTTCCGCCGACGACCGGCCCCGATTCGTTCGTGACGCGGATCTCGATGCGCTCGCCCGCCCCGTCGGCGAGATGCTCGAGCTCGACGAGCACGAGCGGGGAGCCGGGCGCGTGGCGCAGCACGTTGGTGAGGGACTCCTGCACGATCCGCCAGGTCGACCTTCGCACCGCCATCGGCAGCTCGTCGAGCGCGCCGCTGCGCACGAGCCGCACCGGCAGTCCTGCCGTGCGGAACCTCTCGACGAGTTCGTCGAGCCCCACATCGGGCTCCGGCTCGAGCGGCGCGTCGTCGCCCGGCTCGCGCAGCACCCCGAGAACGCGGCGCATGTCGGAGAGGGCCGAGCGGCCCGTCTCGGTGAGGGCGTCGAGGGCCCGTTGCGCGTCCTGGGGGTTCTTCGGCACGGCGGCGCGCGCCCCGTCGGCAAGTGCGACCATGACGGTCAGCGAGTGCGCGACGACGTCGTGCAGCTCGCGCGCGATGCGCGTGCGCTCGTCGGCCACGGCGAGAGCGGCCTGCTGCTCGCGATCGCGCGCGAGAGAATTGGCGCGCTGGATGAGCGACGCGATGTGCTGACGCCGGCCCCGCACGCCCACACCGATCGCGATCGCGACGACGCTGAACATGATGAGCACGGCGATCGACGCGATAACGATCGTGACCACCTGCTCGAACGGCCGAATGGGCTCGCCCGACACCGACCGCGCCCACAGGATGTTCGCGGCCCCCACGACGACGACCATGATGAGCTCGACGATCCAGGTGACGGCGGGCGGGCGGGCCACCGCGACCGCGTACATGGCCAGACCGAGGGCGAACTCGAGACCGCCGGCCTCGTGGACGAGCACGAGGCAGCCGATCGCGAGCACCACCAGGGCGGCCACGGTGAGCACCGGCTCGTGGCGGCGGCGCATGAGGACGAGGCCGCCGAGCACGGCCACCACGAGTTGCACCCCGCCGACGTAGGGCTGGGGGCCGGCCGTCGCATCCGTCGCCCCCACGATCACGAGTAACGATGAGCCCACCGCGAAGAACGAGTACCAGAGCGCCACGAGAACATCCATCGCCACCGGATGGCGCACGAAGTAGCGGCGGATGGCTCCGAGTCGCCGTGCGTCGAGCTCGGTGAACGGACCGTCGGCCGTCGGCGGCGGCAGCGGCCGCAGCCACCTGCGCAACCGCGCGAGCACGCGCGACGGCGGCGCCGCATCCGGGGTCGGACGCGGCGCCGCCGGGCGCGTGGACTCGTCGATCAGTCGTCTCGCTTCGAGAAGGCGACGGCTCCCGCCACGAGCAGGGCCACCGTGTAGCCGCAGAAGATCGCGAAGCCCGTCCACGGGTCCAGCTGCGAGAAGCCCACCGTCGAGCTGCCCGCGACCGCGGAGCCGGCGGGGGCCGGCAGGTAGGAGTAGGCGTCCATGATCCACTCGATGCGGGTCGTCATGGCGATGATCTGCACGATGATCGGCAGGATGAACAGCAGGCCCACGACCGCGGTGATCGCGGCGGCCGAGTTCTTCACGAGCAGTCCGATGCCGAAGGCGAACAGCGACGACACCGTGAGATACAGCACCGTTCCGACGAGGGCGCGGATGTCATCCGCTTCGAACAGCACCTCGACACCGCTGGCCTGCAGCACGGGGATCGCGATGACCGCGGAGAGCCCGATGGCGAGCACCGACACGACGAACGCCGCGAGCGCGAGCACGAGGCCCTTGCTCGCCACGACGCGCAGGCGCCGCGGCTCGGCCGCGAGGGTCGAGCGGATGGAGCCGGTTGCGTACTCGCCGGTGATGACGAGCACCCCGAGCACCGCGATCGCGAGCTGCGCGATCGGGTAGCCGACCACGACGACTCCCGCGCTCGTGGGCGCGTCGTCGGGGAACGCCGTGAGCGCCCAGGCGAACAGGCCCGCGAAGGCGCCCATGATGCCCAGGGTGAGCACCGCGGTCCACACCGTGGAGCGCAACGTGCGCAGCTTGATCCACTCCGCGCGCACGAGGCGCGGGAAGGTGGGACGCAGGCCGGCCTCGGGCCGTGCCGTAGGACGGTCGATCGTCGTCGCGCTCATCGGGCCACCTCCGCGGGAACCGCGCTCGTGCGGTATTCGACCGCATCGTCGGTGAGTGCCATGTACGCGTCCTCCAGCGACGTCGTGAGCGGGGTGAGCTCCGACAGGACGATACCGGCAGCGACCGCGGATGCGGCGATGTCGGCCGCCTCGAGGCCGCTGATCTCGAGCACACCGGCCTGCTCGGATGCGATGGTGGCGCCGCTGCGCCCCAGCAGCTCCGCGAGCTCGGCGGCCCGGTCGGTGCGCACCCGCACCGCCTGCCGACCGGCGCCCGCCACGAAGTCGGCGACCGGGGCATCCGCGAGGATGCGGCCCTTGCCGATGACGATCACGTGGTCGGCGGTGAGCGCGACCTCGCTCATGAGGTGGCTCGAGAGGAACACGGTGCGCCCCTCGCTCGCGAGGTAGCGGGCGAAGTTGCGCACCCAGCGCACGCCCTCCGGGTCGAGCCCGTTGACGGGCTCGTCGAACAGCAGCACCTGCGGGTCGCCCAGCAGGGCCGCCGCGATGCCGAGGCGCTGCCCCATGCCGAGCGAGAAGCTCTTGACGCGCTTGCCTGCCACGGCATCCAGTCCCGTCTGCGCGATCACCTCGTGCACACGCTGCTTCGGGATGCCGTGCGTCGCCGCGAGGCCCAGCAGGTGATGGTAGGCGGTGCGGCCGGTGTGCACGGCCTTCGCGTCCAGCAGGGCGCCGACCGTGGTGAGCGGCGAACGCAGCTCGGCGTAGCGGGTACCTGCGACCGTCACGCTGCCGGAGGTGGGGCGCGTGAGGCCGACGATCATGCGCATCGTGGTGGACTTGCCGGCGCCGTTCGGGCCGAGGAACCCGGTGACGTGCCCGGGTTCGATCGTGAAGCTGATGTCGTCGACGGCGACCCGGTCGCCGTACCGCTTGGTGAGGCCTCGTGCCTCGATCATGTGTCTCTCCTCCGTCGGGGGGTGTGTTCTTCGACGGTAGGAAGAGGGGCGGGGGCTGCTCGGCCCCCCGGGGAGGTATCTGTACGCGGGTGCGTACCTCGGAAGGATGACGGGCCGGGTTACATCGCGAGGTGTCGGATGCCGAGCGAGATGCCCAGCAGGATGCCGAAGAAGGAGGCACCCAGCAGAACGAGGTGGATGAGGAGCGGCCCGCGGTCGGCCCCATCGACGCGGGCGCGTCGGGCGAGATAGGTGATCGGGGTCGCGAGGCTCCACAGCGGGCTCGGCACGGATGCGAACCCCCGCTCGCGCAGGACACGTGCGTCGAGCGCGGCGACGGCGGTGAGCACGAGCAGCATCACGACGAGGAAGGCGAGCTTGACCAGCGGACGCTCCGGCTCCGGCATCCGCAGCAGCAGCGGCACCGACACCATCGAGACGAACCAGTAGAGGCCGCCCACCCACACGGGTGAGGCGACGATCACCGAGAGCGCGCGGGTGGCGTCGTCGGGGCGATGCACGAGAGGCTCACGCTCGGCCACGCGCCGGGCCGCGGGCGACACGGCGTGGCGGCGGAATTCGGCCCACGCGAGCCCGTCCCACCAGCGCTCCATGCCCTCGCGCTCCGGGTCCGGGTACCACCCCTCGTCCACGCCGCCATGCTAGCGACGGCCGTCCCGCGGCCGACCCCTCGTGGCGCAGCTGGAGCTGTGACCTCGTGGCGGGAGGCGTTTCCCCCGCCGTCGTGGCGCGGCTCCAGCTGCGCCATGGGGTGCTCGTCGGGGGTGGGGGCGATGATGGGGGGATGGATGCGGCGCTCGAGCGGTTCTCCCCGGCGACGCGGGAGTGGTTCGACGGCGCGTTCCCGCAGCCGACGGCCGCGCAGGCGGGGGCGTGGGAGGCGATCTCCTCAGGGCGGCACGCGCTCGTGGTGGCGCCCACCGGGTCGGGCAAGACGCTCTCGGCGTTCCTCTGGTCGCTCGACCGGCTGCTCACCGCATCCGCCGTCGACCCCGCGAAGCGCACGCGGGTGCTCTACATCTCGCCCCTCAAGGCCCTCGGGGTCGACGTCGAGCGCAACCTGCGCTCGCCGCTCGTCGGCATCACCCAGACGGCGAAGCGGCTCGGGATGACGCCTCCCGGCATCACGGTCGGCGTGCGGTCCGGCGACACGACCGCGGCCGATCGGCGGCTGCTGCTGCGCGAACCGCCCGACATCCTCATCACGACCCCCGAGTCGCTCTACCTCATGCTCACGAGCGCCGCACGCTCGACCCTCGCGGGAGTCGAGACGGTCATCGTCGACGAGATCCACGCCGTCGCGGCGACCAAGCGCGGTGCGCACCTCGCGGTGTCGCTCGAACGGCTCGACGCGCTGTTGCCGAAGCCCGCGCAGCGCATCGGCCTGTCGGCCACCGTGCGGCCGCTTGAGGAGGTGGCGCGGTTCCTCGGCGGGCGGGAGCAGGTGGAGATCGTCGCCCCGCCCATCGAGAAGACCTTCGAGCTGCGCGTCGTGGTGCCTGTGGAGGACATGACCGAGCTCGGTGCCCGGGCGACGGATGAGGCGCTCGAGGGCGACGAGAAAGCGCTCGCCTCCGGCGGCTCCATCTGGCCGCACGTCGACCGGGCCATCGTCGAGGAGGTGCTGCGGCACCGCTCGACGATCGTGTTCGCCAACTCGCGGCGGCTCGCGGAGCGGATCACGGCGTCGATGAACGAGATCTACCTCGAGGAGCTCGACGCTGGTTTCGAGACGCCGCCTGCGGCGGCTCCTCAACCAGCTGACGGTGCGAGACCCGTCGCCCCCGGTGGCGCCCCTCAGCCACCTCGCATTCCTGCACAACTCATGGGCGCATCCGGCTCCACCTCCGGGGCCGAACCCGTGCTCGCCCGGGCCCACCACGGCTCCGTCAGCAAGGAGCAGCGAGCCCAGATCGAAGACGACCTCAAGTCGGGCCGCCTGCGCTGCGTCGTCGCGACGAGCTCGCTCGAGCTCGGCATCGACATGGGCGCCGTCGACCTCGTGATCCAGGTGGAGTCGCCGCCGAGCGTCGCGAGCGGCCTGCAGCGCGTCGGCCGCGCCGGCCACCAGGTCGGCGAGATCTCCAAGGGCGTGCTGTTCCCCAAGCACCGCGCCGACCTGCTGCACACCGCGATCGCGACCGAGCGGATGCGCGAGGGGCTCATCGAGGCGATCTCCGTTCCGCAGAACCCGCTCGACATCCTCGCCCAGCAGACGGTCGCGGCCGTCGCGCTCGACAGCGTGGACGTGGAGGAGTGGTTCGAGACGGTGCGGCGCTCGGCGCCGTTCGCGACGCTGCCACGCAGTGCCTACGAGGCGACGCTCGATCTGCTCGCGGGGCGGTATCCGTCCGACGAGTTCGCGGAGCTGCGGCCGCGCATCGTGTGGGACCGCGTGGCCGGCACGATCTCGGGGCGCCCCGGTGCGCAGCGGCTCGCCGTGACGAGCGGCGGCACGATTCCCGACCGCGGCATGTTCGGGGTGTTCATCGTGGGCACGGATGAGGGCGCGCGTCGCGTGGGCGAGCTCGACGAGGAGATGGTCTACGAATCCCGCGTGGGCGACGTGTTCGCGCTCGGGGCCACGAGCTGGCGCATCGAGGAGATCACCTCGGATCGTGTGCTCGTCTCCCCCGCATTCGGCCAGCCGGGGCGCGTGCCGTTCTGGAAGGGCGACGGGCTCGGGCGGCCGGCCGAGCTGGGGCGTGCGATCGGCGCATTCCAGGCGGAGCTGGCATCCGGATCCGTCAGCGCCGAGCGGCTGGAGGCCGACGGGCTCGACGAGCGCGCGGCCCGCAACCTGCTCGCCTTCGTCGCCGAGCAGAAGGCCGCGACCGGGGTCGTGCCGAGCGATGCGACGCTGCTCGTGGAGCGGTTCCGCGACGAGCTCGGCGACTGGCGGCTCGTGCTGCACTCGCCCTTCGGCACGCCCGTGCACGCGCCGTGGGCGCTCGCGGTGGCCGCCCGCATCCGCGAGCGTCTCGGCGTCGACGGCTCGGCGATGGCGGGCGACGACGGCATCGTCGTGCGGTTGCCCGAGACGGATGCCGACCCGCCCGGAGCGGAGCTCTTCGCTTTCGAGCCCGGTGAGCTCGAGACGCTCGTGACCGAGGAGGTCGGCGGCTCGGCGCTGTTCGCCTCCCGCTTCCGGGAGTCGGCGGCGCGGGCTCTGCTGCTGCCGCGGCGCAATCCGGGCCGCCGCTCGCCGCTCTGGCAGCAGCGGCAGCGGTCGGCACAGCTGCTCGAGGTGGCGCGCAAGTACCCGAGCTTCCCGATCATCCTCGAGACGGTGCGCGAGGTGCTGCAGGACGTCTACGACCTGCCGTCGCTGCGCGAGCTCGCGACCTCGATCGAGAACCGCCAGGTGCGGCTCGTCGAGGTGGAGACGGATGCGCCCTCTCCGTTCGCCCGCACGCTGCTGTTCGGGTATGTGGCCGCCTTCCTCTACGAGGGCGACTCGCCGCTCGCGGAGCGCCGCGCCGCCGCCCTCTCGCTCGACCCGGCGTTGCTGGCCGAGCTGCTCGGGCGCGCGGAGCTGCGCGAGCTGCTCGACCCGGAGGTGATCGCGCAGGTCGAGCGCGAACTGCAACGGCTCGACCCCGAGCGGCGCGCGCGCGACGCGGAGGGGATCGTCGACCTGCTGCGGGTGCTCGGGCCGCTCTCGGTGGAGGAGATCGCCGCGCGGTTCCGTACCGAGCCGGTCGAGGAGAGCCCGACGCAGTCGGACGCGTCTCGAGACCCCGCCCACCAGGACGCTGACGTCGAGCCGCGTCGCTCCGCGAGCGGCGCTCCTCAGCCAGCTGACCTGCTCCACGACCTCGCGCGGGCGAACCGCGTGCTGCGGGTGCAGATCGCGGGCGACGTGCGCTGGGCCGTCGTCGAAGACGCCGCGCGCCTCCGCGATGCGCTCGGCGTCCCGCTGCCGATCGGCGTGCCCACCGCCTTCCTCGAGCCCGTCGCCGATCCCGTCGGCGACCTCGTCTCGCGCTACCTGCGCACGCACGCGCCGTTCACGGCGGCGGATGCGGCATCCCGCCTCGGACTCGGCGTCGCGGTCGTGACGGACGCGCTGCGTCGCCTCGCGGCCGACCGCCGGGCGGTCGACGGCGAGTTCCGTCCCGGCGCCTCCGGCATCGAGTGGGTCGACCCCGAGGTGCTGCGGCGGCTGCGGGCGCGCTCGCTCGCGGCGCTGCGCCGTGAGGTGGAGCCGGTTCCGCAGGCGGCGCTCGGGCGCTTCCTGCCCGACTGGCAGCACATCGCGTCCGAACCGGGGCGGGCGGGGCTGCGCGGCATCGACGGCTTGGTCTCGGCGATCGACCAGCTCGCCGGCCTGCCACTGCCCGCCACGAGCTGGGAGAGTCTCGTGCTGCCGAGCCGCGTGCGCGACTACAGCCCCGCGATGCTCGACGAGCTCATGGCGTCGGGAGAGGTGCTGTGGGCGGGTCGGGGCGAGCTGCCCGGCGGCGACGGCTGGGTGAGCCTGCACCTGGCGGATGCGGCGCCGCTGACGCTGCCCGAACCGCTGCCGCTCGAGCCGGACCCGCTGCGCGAGCGCCTGCTCGCCGCGCTCGAGGGGGGCGGGGGCTACTTCTTCCGGCAGCTGGCGACCGCGGTCGTCGACCCGGATGCCGCACCCCTCACCGACACGGATGTCGCGCGTGCCCTGTGGGAGCTCGTCTGGGCCGGCCGGGTCACGGGCGACACCTTCACGGCGTTGCGTTCGCGTCTCGGCGCCACGACGACCCGCCCGCGCGCGGCTCCGCGCGGACGGGCGCACCGGGCGCGGGCCCGCGTCGCGGCGTCGCTCGCGGCATCCGCGCCCCCGACCGTCGCGGGGCGCTGGAGCCTGCTGCCCGCCGCGGACGCGGCGCCGACCGCGCGAGCCACCGCGCTCGCGGAGCAGCTGCTCGAGCGGTACGGCGTCGTCACGCGCGGGGCCGTGCAGGCCGAGGGAGTGGAGGGCGGATTCGCGCTCGTCTACAAGGTGCTCTCGAGTCTCGAGGAGACGGGACGCGTGCGCCGCGGCTACTTCGTCGAGCAGCTGGGCGCGGCGCAGTTCGCGACGCCGGCCACGGTCGACCGGCTGCGCGCGTTCCACACCGACCGGGTCGACGACACCCCGCCCGCGGCGGTGACGCTCGGGGCGACCGACCCGGCGAGCCCCTACGGGGCGGCGCTCCCGTGGCCGTCACCGGGCGCCGAAGACGCCGAGCATCCCCCCACGGATGCCGTTGCGGCATCCGTCTCGTCTGCGCGGCGATCCGGGCACCGCCCCGGCCGCAAAGCGGGCGCCCTCGTCGTGATCGTCGACGGGGAGCTCGGCCTCTATGTCGAGAAGGGCGGCAAGAGGGTGCTCGACTTCCTCGATTCGGATGCCGAAGCCGCCCGCGAAGCCGCCGCGGCATCCCTCGCCTCCACGGTGCGATCCGCCGGGGGCCGCCTGCGGGTCGAGCGCATCGACGGCGTCTTCGCCGTGGGCACCCCCCTCGGCGACGCCCTGCAGCGCGCCGGCTTCGCCCCGACTCCCCAGGGCCTGCGCCTGCGGTAGCGCACCCGCCCCGGGCGAGCGTCGAGGCCCCGCGTCGAAAATGCAGGAGAGTTCGGGCGTGTCGCCACCTTCCGCCGCGACATGTCGGGATGTCGCCGTCGCGACTCCTGCATTTTCGACATTCGGGGACGGAGGGCGGATGCAGCGGCGGCGGGCAGCGGATGCGGCGTCTGCTGTGAGCGGACGGGCGCGACACCGCCACGGGGCCGTGCCTAGGGTGAGGCCATGGCGAGCAACGAGCCCGAACCCCTGTGGCGGCACCTTCTCGGCGACGAGCTGCGCGGCATCCGGCGCGATCGCGGCCGGACCCTCACCGAGACGGCGCGGCGAGCCGGCGTCTCACCGCAGTACCTCTCGGAGATGGAGCGCGGTCTCAAGGAGCCCTCGAGCGAGATGATCGCGGCCGTCGCGGGCGCCCTCGACACGACGCTCGTCGATCTCACGCTCGGCGTCTCGGAGCGGCTGCGCGAGCTCGCCCCCGCGCAGCCGGCGCAGTCGAGCGTGCGCGCCACCCTGTCCCTCGCCGCCTGACCCGGTTCGTTCGCAACTCAGGAACGATGCCGCGTGCGGGCCCGCGGCGCAGCATCCGGGGCACTTGCTCCTGAGTTGCGAGAAAGCCGGGTGCCGCAACTCAGGAGAGGTGCCCGTCGTGCACGCCTACCCCGCCTCTGCACCCCGCATGTCCTGAGTTGCGACACCGGCCGAGCCGCGCTCGGCCATCACGACGTCGACGAGGCCGTAGTCGCGGGCGCCGGATGCCGTGAACACCCGGTCGTGGTCGGTGTCGGCCCGCAGCCGCTCGAGGCTCTGGCCGGTGTGCCGCGCGAGGATCCCCTCGATGTCGGCGCGCACACGCACCACCTCGTCCGCCTGCAGGATCAGGTCGGGGATCGCCCCGCGCCCCTGCGACACCGGTTGATGCAGCACCACCCGCGCGTGCGGCAGCGCGGCCCGCTTGCCTGCCGCCCCCGCCGCGAGCAGCACCGCACCCACGGCGACCGCCTGACCCACGACCGTCGTCGCGACCTGCGGGCGGATGTAGCGCATCGTGTCGTACACCGCGAGCATCGCGCTCGGGTCGCCGCCGTCGCAGTTGATGTAGAGCTGGATGTCACGATCGGGGTTGTCGGCCTCGAGGTGCAGAAGCTGCGCGACGAGAACGTTCGCCACGCCCGCGTCGATCGGCGTGCCGAGATAGACGACGCGCTCGGTGAGCAGCTGCGAGTAGACGTCCATGATGCGCTCTCCCCGCGGATGCTGCGCGATGACGTTGGGAATCGTGTAGCTGGTCATGCCGCGCTCCCCACGGTGAAACCGGTGCCGCGCGTCTGGCGCGGGGGTGCGATCCGGGTGAAGTCGTCGACGATCTCGTCGATGAACCCGTAGGCGAGCGCCTCCTCGGCGGAGTACCACCGGTCGTGCAGCGAGTCGTCGAAGATGCGCTCGATCGTCTGCCCGGTGTCGGATGCGATGAGCCCGAGCACGACGTCACGCGTGTGGCGCAGGTCGGCGGCCTGCAGCTCGACGTCGACGGCCGTTCCGCCGATGCCCGCCGAGCCCTGGTGCATGAGGATGCGCGCGTGCGGCAGCGCGCGGCGTTTGCCGGGCGTACCGGACGACAGCAGGAACTGGCCGGCACTGCAGGCCAGCCCGATCGCGAGCGTCGAGACGTCGCACGGCACGAGGCGCATGAGGTCGCGCAACGCCAGCATCGACGGCACCGAGCCGCCCGGCGAGTGGATCCACAGGGCGATGTCGGATGTCGCATCCGCCGCCGCGAGCGCCACGAGCTGGGTGGCGAGGAGGGTGCCGTTGTCGTCGTCGAGTACGCCGTCGAGCACGAGCACGCGCTGCTCGTACAGCTCACGGCGCGCCGTGTCGGTGAAGCGGATGGGGCGGGGTTCGTCGCTCATGTGTTCAGCCTGCGATGCGGCTGCGAGGTGCGGGCGGATATCTGCTGAGGGCGGTTCCGCCGCAGGCGGATGGGGTACGTTGCGAAGGTGCCTGAGGGTGACACCGTTTACATGACGGCGCGTCAGCAGCACGACGCGCTCGCCGGACGTGTGCTCACGGCCACCGACTTCCGGGTGCCGGAGTTCGCCACGGTCGACCTCGCGGGCGAGACCGTGCGCGAGGTGGTCTCGCGGGGCAAGCACCTGCTGCACCGCATCGGCGACTGGACCGTGCACTCGCACCTCAAGATGGAGGGCGCCTGGCGAATCTTCCGCCGCGGCGAGCGGTGGACCCGCCCCGCGTTCCAGGCCCGCGCGCTGCTGACGGCTGGCGAGATCCAGGCGGTGGGCTTCGAGCTCGGCGTGCTGGAGGTGCTGCCGACCGCCGAGGAGCACCGCGTGGTGGGGCACCTGGGCCCCGACCTGCTGGGGGCGGAGTGGGATGCCGACGAGGCGGCGCGGCGCCTCACCCACGACCCAGCCGTGCCCGTCTTCACCGCGCTGCTCGACCAGCGCAACCTCGCGGGCGTCGGCAACGTGTACGCCAACGAGCTGTGCTTCGTGCGCGGTGTGCTGCCCACGCGGCCCATCGGCGAGGTCGAGGACGTGCCCGCGCTGGTGTCGCTCGCCCGCCGCATGCTCGTGGCCAATCGCGCGCGCTGGACCCGCACCACCACGGGCGATGTGCGCGCCGGCCGCCGCACCTGGGTCTACGGGCGCACGGGCCAGCCGTGCCTTCGCTGCGGCACGGCGCTCAAGGGCGGCGAGCTCGGGCGGGTGCCGGGGGAGGAACGGATGATGAGCTGGTGCCCGCAGTGCCAGCGGTGACCCCCGGAGTGGGGTGCACGGATGGGGTCCGCGGGCCCGATCGCGGCGCATAGCCTCGTCGGCGCCCGTGGCGCAACCGGAGGGTGCTCCCGCGACCGCACTCGACCCCGAGCAGCCGACACCCGCAATCGAGGAGCCGCGCGGCGACGACGCGCCCGAGAGCCGCTGACGCTACTCGTCGAGCGCGCCCGCGTCGGGACGGCGGCCCCAGTAGACGGCGCACATGACGAGCACCGACACGAGGATCGCGATGCCGAGCGCGACGAAGATGGGGGCGGCGATCATGCCCCACTGCATGAACCAGTAGTCGGTCTGGGTCTGGAAGCCGGTCTCCGACTGGGTCATCTGGAAGGTCTCCTGCAGCAGCCAGACGCCGACGCCGAGCACCCCGATCCCCACGATCGTCACGGCGATCGCGAACGGGTTCGTCCAGGGCGCACGCAGGGCGGGCGCGGCCACCTGCACGACGGGAGAAGCGGATGCCACTGCCGTGGCATCCGCTGGGGCCTGCGCAGGTGCCGCGCCGCTTCCCGTCACGATCCCGTCGAAGCCGGCGCCGGTCTCGGATGTCCGCGGGGCAGCGGAGGGAACCGTGGCACGCTGCAGCGCGCTCGTCACGTGGGGGGCCGTGCGGCGGCTCGCGGCCTCGGAGCGGCTGCCGGTGGCCACGGCCCCGTCGTAGCCGCGCTGGAAGGCCGGGTCGTACCTCGGGTCGATCTCGGGCTGCTCTGCCATGCGTCGAGCATAGGGCGCGTGCCCGCGGACGGAACCGCTCAGCCCAGGTCGACCCGAAGCTCGCGCAGGGTCGCGTCGACCGTCTGAGCGACGACGGATGCGGGGTCGCCGCTGAAGGCGAACTCGGTGATGCGCGTGGAGTCGGCCGTCACGATCGCGAGGAACACGGTGCCCGGCGGGCGCCCCTCTTCGTCACCGGGCCCGCCGACGCCCGTCACGGCCGCGGCGATATCGGCGCCGAGCAGCTCGCGCACCCCCTCCGCCATCTGCCGTGCGGTCGGCGCGGTCACGACCGGGCCCTCGGGCACGCCGAGCACGCGCGACTTGGTGCGCACCGTGTAGGCGACGACACCGCCCGCGAACCACTGGCTGGCATCCGGGGCCGCCGCGAGCGCCTGGGCGAGCGCCCCTCCCGTGAGCGACTCGGCGACCGCGACGGTGATCCCACGGCGGAGTGCGGTGCGGGCGATGGCCTCGGCGTCGGTCGTCATGGTCTCAGAATAGGGAGGTGAGCGACGAGACGGAGGCGGGCAGGCGACGCACGCTCGTCGGCGCAGGCACCCAGGTGGGCACCGAGGTCTCGATCAACCTCGGCTCGGCGCTCGCGGGCGTCGCGATCCCGTTCGTGGGCTCGCCGATCGTGGTGGCGGCGCGCCAGATCGTCATGGTCGCGGTGCTGCTTCCCTTCTACCGGCCGCGGCGCGCGCTGCTCACCTGGCGGAGGCTGTGGCCCGCGGTCGCCCTCGGCGTGAGCCTCGCGGTCATGAATCTGACCTTCTACGAGGCCGTGCACCTGCTCGGACTCGGGATCGCCGCGACGATCGAATTCCTCGGCCCGTTGCTGCTCGCCCTCGCCACCTCACGACGACTGCTCGATGTCGTGTGCGTCGTGATCGCGGGCGCGGGTGTCGTGCTCCTCACCGGCCTCGAGGGGCGGATCGACGGATGGGGTGTCACCCTCTCGCTCATCGCCGCCGCCGCGTGGGCCGCGTACATCCTGCTCACCCGCCGGGTCGCGCTCGGGCTGCCGGGGCTCGAGGGGTTGACGGTCGGCAGCATCGTGAGCCTCGCGCTCATCCTGCCGATCGCCGCCGTCACGCTGCCGGGAGCCGAGTTCTCGTGGCCGGTCGCCGGCCTGCTCGTGGGCATCGGCATCCTCTCCTCCGCACTGCCCTACGCGCTCGACACCTTCATCCTGCGGCGGATCACGGCGCGCCTGTACGCGATCATCACCTCGTTCGGGCCCGTCGTGGCGGCCGTGTTCGGCTGGATCGTGCTGGGCGAGCGGCTCGGCTGGGTGCAGCTGCTGGCGATCCTGCTGGTGTGCGTCGCCGCCGGCACCGCGATCGCGACGCAGCGGCCGGCGCCGACATCCGAGCTCGAGCAGACGGCCGAGGGGCTCACCTAGTGTCAACCCCCTCGTCGGGTGCGGATGCCGTGCCTAGCGTCGACGCATGGCCCTCTCCGCACTCGCTCTGAACTGCACCCTCAAGCCGAGCCCCGAGACCTCGAGCACCGAGAAGCTCGCCCGGGAGGTGCTCGACGCCCTCGCCGGGCACGGCATCGCGGGTGAGCTCGTGCGCGTCGTCGACCACGACATCCGACCGGGCGTGGAGACCGACATGGGCGGGGGCGATGCGTGGCCGGCGCTGCGCAGGCGCGTGCTCGCCGCCGACATCCTCGTGTTCGCGACGCCCACCTGGATGGGCCACGCCACGAGCGTCGCGCAGCGCGTGCTCGAGCGCCTCGATGCGGAGCTCTCCGAGACGGATGACGCGGATCGCCCGAGCCTGTTCGGCAAGGTCGCGATCGTGGCGGTCGTGGGCAACGAGGATGGCGCCCACAAGATCAGCGCCGACGTGTTCCAGGCCCTCGACGACGTCGGATACACGATCCCGGCGCAGGGGGTCACCTACTGGAACGGCGAGGCGATGCACACGACCGACTACGTGGAGTTGACGGCGCCCGTGGAGCAGACCGACTCGGCCACCGCCGTCGCGGCAGCCAACGCGGCGCATCTCGCGGGGCTGCTGGCGGCATCCCCGTACCCCGTACCGGCCAGCTGAGCCACGTCGCCGCGGCCGGGTCGCATCCGGCTCAGCCGCGAAGCAGCGCAGCCACCTCGCCGGCACCGCGCAGGAACGCGGGTCGGTCGGCGTCGGGCATCGGCTGCAGCACCAGGTTCGTGATGCCCGCGGCGACCCACGCGCGCAGCTGCGCCGCGACCTCGGCCGGCGTGCCCACGACCCCACTGCGCGTCTCTCCCGTGAGGCCCCAGTCGTCCCACGCGCGCTCAAGACGCGCGCGGCCGGCGGCGGCCGCTTCCGGCCCCTCGGTGAAGACCGTCATGATGAACACGGCCGCAGGCTGGGTGCCCTCGCGTCCGCGCGTCGCGCGCCCCTCCCCGACCAGTCCGATCGCGCGCTCGGCGAGACCGGCCGAGGTGCCGCCGGTGAGCACCGTTCCCTCGGCGAGCTCGCCCGTGAGCGCGAGGGTCTTCGCGCCCTCGCCCGCCGCCCAGACCGGCGGCGCGACCGGCGGCGGCCAGTCGAGCGCGACGTCGTCGAGGTTGACGTAGCGGCCCGAGGTCGTGACCCGCTCGCCGGCGAGGAGCGCCCGCAGGGCCGGCACGTACTCGCGCATGAGGGTGAGCGGTGAGGCGACGCGGGCACCCGCTTGCCCCATCCAGTCCTGCACACCGTGGCCCACGCCGAGGATGAGCCGCCCCGGGAAGAGACGCGCGATCGTCGCGGCCTCCATGGCCGTGAGCGCCACGTTGCGCAACGGCATCGGCAGCACTCCCGTGGCCACGCGGATGCTGCTCGAGGCCGCCAGGGCCGCCGTCGCCGTCGCGAGTCCACCCTCGCGGAAGCAGTCCTCCCACAGCCACAGCTCGTCCAGGCCCGCGGCCTCGGCGTCCTGCACGTAGCCGGGCAGGGCCTCGGGTTCGACCTCGGGATGGAAGATGACGCCGATCACTGCCATGCCTCGATCGTGCCGTAGCCCGACGACATCCGCAGCCCTCGGTCATTCGGGATGCGCGGGTCGGCGGTCGTCGACCGCGGGGCGGCGGTTTCGAGACGCCGCTGCGCGGCTCCTCAACCCCCCGAAGGCGACGAGACGCGGGCGGCGGCGACCGCGGCCCGCACGCGCGGCGCGACCTCGGCGGCGACGAGCTCGAGCGCGGTCGGGTCGTCGCCCGGCACGATGAAGACCGAGAAGCCGTGCTCGAGGGCGAGCGTCGTGAGGATCTCGACCTGCTGATCGACGTCGCCGAGCGCCCCCACGTTGAGCAGCCGCCGCACCGCGCCCGGCTCCCGGTCGGCGGCGCGCGCCGCGTCGTCGATGCGACGGTTGCCTGCCTCGAGGTCGCTCGGCTCGAGGTAGCCGAGTGAGGGCAGCCAGCCATCGGCCTTCTCGCCGACGAGGCGCAGCATCCGCGGTTTGTAGGCGCCGAGCCAGATCGACACGTCATGGGCGGGGCGCGGGCCGCGCTTGGCGCCGTCGACGCCGTGGAACTCACCGCCCGCGACGAGGCGCCCCTCGCCGTCGACCTGCCAGATGCCGCGGATGACGTCGATGGCCTGCGCGAGAGCGGTCACCGCATCCGCAGGGGCGAGGCGGCGGCCGCCCATCGCCTCGATGGCATCCCAGAACCCTCCCGCGCCGAGACCCAGCTCGACGCGACCGCCGGTGAGCAGGTCGAGGCTCGCGACCGAGCGCGCGAGCACGGCGGGCTGGCGCAGCGGCAGGTTGTGCACGTTGCCCGCGAGGCGGATGCGCGAGGTGCTCGCGGCGACGAACGACATGAGCGTCCACGTGTCGTGGAAGGCCGGCTGGTAGGGGTGATCTTGGAAGGTCGCGAGCTCGAAGCCGAGGCGCTCGGCGAGCTGGGCCAGCTCGACCGCCTGCCGCGGGGGCCGGTTCACCGGGGTGATGAAGGTGCCGAACTCGATGTCGTGCCCGTAATCGGTCATGTTCCGATCCTGTACCGGGATGCGGATCGGCGTAGGCTCGGCGGGTGCTTTTCGTCTCGTCGCAGCCCACAGGGCGTCAGGAGGTCGTCGGCGTCTTCTTCGCCGACGCGAGGTAGTCGCGCGATCGCGCACGACCTCCGACCTGATTTCTCGCATCCGCGAGACGAACCTCGAAAGACACCTTCATGCACGCCTTCAGCGAGTCCGCGATCCGCGGCTCCTTCGTCAACGCCTCGCTCCGCGAGCGCAAGAACCTGCAACTGCCCGCGCCGGTCGACCAGATCGAGTGGGACCGCCTCGACTACCTCGGCTGGCGCGACCGCAAGTCGCCCCAGCTCGGCTACGTCGTCGTCGATCTCGACGGCTCACCGGTGGGAATGCTGACCCGCCAGGCAGAGGCCCGCCCCCGCAGCCGAGCCCAGTGCTCGTGGTGCGAAGACGTGCAGCTGCCGAACGACGTCGTGCTGCTCTCGACCCAGCGGGCGGGAGCCGCCGGTCGCAACGGCAACACCCTCGGTGCACTCGTGTGCGAGAACTTCGAATGCTCGGCGAACGTGCGGCGACGCCCGGCGCTCGCCTACGTCGGCTTCGACCTCGAGGCCGAGCGCGAGCGGCGCATCGCATCGCTGCAGGAGCGCGTGACCGCCTTCGCGCTGCGGGTGCTCGAGGAGTAGGGGCGGGGCCGGCACCCCGGCTGCGGATGTCGCAACTCAGGAGCGACGCGGCGTGTCGCGGCGGATGCGGCCCGTTCGGCGGCGCGGTCCTGAGTTGCGGGAACGGCGGCAGGTAGCGTCGAGGCGTGACCGACCTCGACACGCTGCTGGGCGCGCTCGCGCGCGAGCCGGATGTCGGCGGGGCGGGGCTGCGCGCGTGGGACGCGGCCGACCGCTACCTGCTGGAGCACGCGGCGTCCGCGTTCCCCGAAGCGCTGGCCGGCGAGGTCGCGGTGATCGACGACACCCACGGCGCGCTCGCGCTCGGCGCCGCGCTGCTCGGGGCGGGCGGCGTGCGTGTGCATCAGGACTCGATCGTCGGGCAGCGCGCGCTCGCGGGGAACGCGGCCCGCACCGGCCTGCCGGAGCCTGTGCAGCATCCGCTCGCCGACGTGGTGACGGCCGACACGGCGCTCGTGCTGCTGCGGATGCCGCGCTCGCTCGACCGCCTCGATGCGGTCGCGCGGGCGGTCGCCGCGGCGGCCGGGCGGCACGTGGTGCTGCTGGCGGGCAACCGCGTGAAGCACATGACGCCGACCCAGAACGAGGTGCTCGCCGCGAGCTTCGCCCGCGTCGACGTGTCCCACGCCCGCGCGAAGGCGCGCATCATCCTGGGCCGCGAGCCGCGGAGCGGCGTCGCTCTCGCCGCACCAGCCGTGGTGCAGGCGGAGTATCGAGCAGGCGGCGAGAGCAACGACCCCCGCCAGGTGGTCGCTTCTCCCGCCGGTGCTGCGGCTCCTCCCGCCGTTGCGGGAGTTACTCCCGCCGCGCGGGTCGCGGTCGCCACCGCGGCGGCAGCTCCGCGGACGGCGTCTACCCAAGCGGTACCTCCCCTCGCCGTCACCGTCGTCGCCGTGCCGGGCGTCTTCGCGGGCGCGAACCTCGACATCGGCACGCGCGAGCTCCTGGCAACCTTCGACGAACTGCCGCCGTTCGAGCGCGCGATCGACCTCGCGTGCGGCACGGGCATCGTGGCGGTCGCCCTCGCGCGCAGCAACCCGCGCTCGCACGTGCTGGCCACCGACGTGTCAGCGATCGCCGTGGAGTCGGCGCGCCTCACCGCGGAGGCGAACGGCGTCGCGGTCGAGACGCGCCACGATGACGGCCTCTCCGCCGAGCCTGACGCGAGCGCCGACCTCGTGGTGCTCAATCCCCCGTTCCACGCGGGTGCCGCCGTGACGACCGAGATCGCGCACCGCCTCTTCGCGGATGCCGCCCGCGTGCTGCGCCCGGGCGGCGAGCTGCGCGTCGTGTGGAACTCCCACCTCGGTTATCGCCCCGTGCTCGAGCGGCTCGTCGGCCCCACGCGCCAGCTGGCGCGCAGCCCGAAGTTCACGGTGACGGCATCCCGGCGGCGACCGACGGAGGGGGTGCGATGAGCGAGGACCGGGCGACCACGGGCCAGCGTTCGCACCGCTATCTGCGCCTCTCGCTCGCCCTCTCGGTGCTCGCGTTGTTCGTCGGCGTGGGGGTGCAGATCGCGCGCAGCGGGGTGTGGCTGCCAGCGATCAGCCACTACGTCTACACGCCGGCGGGCGGGGTGTTCGTCGCCGCGCTGGTTGCCGCATCCCTGGCGCTGGTTTCGCTCGCGGGGCGCGACCTCGAGACGATCTTCCTCGATGTCGCGGCGGTGTTCGCGCCGATCATCGCGCTCGTGCCGACGGGCATCTCGGCCGAGCTGCTGGCCCGGGTGAGGGGCCGCGACGACCTCGCGCTCGGCCCGTGCTCGCCGAACGAGGACTGCGTGCCGGCCGAGAACATGGAGGCCGTCTACACGGGGGTCATCACCTACACCGTGGTGCTCGCCTGCGTGGTGCTGCTCGCTCTCTGGATCCGGCGCGATACCGTACGGATGCTGTGGCGCACGCGCGCGGATGCCGGGGTCGCCGGCCGCGCGTGGGCCGCGTGGTCGACGTTCACCGCACCCGCTGTCGCGGTGCTCGTGGCGGTCGCGCTCAACCTGGCAGCGTTCGTGGAGCCGCTCTCGGCGGGGTTCCCCTTCAATCCCTGGCTCGGCATCAGCGTGCATTTCGCCGCGGCGATCCTGTTCTTCGCGGCGTTCGCGGCGGTGCCGCTCGTCAACGGCATCCGGTTCGTGGCGGCCCTCCGCAGCGGCGCCCCCCGTATCGCGACGCGTTACGCGGTCGTCTACCTGCTGGTGCCGGTGCTCATGGTGATCGACCTCGTGGTGCTGGTGGTGATCGTGAGGGCCGATCTGCCCGGGATCGGGGTGCTGGTGTGCGAGGCGGTGGCGCTCACGCTCTTCGCGGCGTTCTGGATCGCCCAGACGATCCAGTGGTGGCGCGAGGACGATCCGCCGCACCTGGCGCCGCCGCGGTGAGCCTGGCATCCGTGTCTCGACCACGGCGCGACGTCCGTTAGACTTCTCGGCGGTACCGTGTCCGAGCGGCCGAAGGAGCATGTCTCGAAAACATGTGATGGTTCACGCCATCCGTGGGTTCAAATCCCACCGGTACCGCCACTAGGTAAAGGCGCTCGCCCCTCAGGGCGGGTGCCTTTACCTATGCGCCAGGGACCGTGGCACGAAGCGTGCGCGCGCCGCAGGCGCCGCACCGCGAAGCCACCGGTACCGCCCCCAGGCGGCGCCACGAGAATCCCTTCCAGCGAGAGAGCGCCGCATCCACCCGCCGCGGCAGCCGCCACAGCGCCACCCCCACGATCCCGAACCACACCCACAGCAGCGGCCCATACACCGTGTAGAGCGAAGGCACGGCGAAGCGCAGCACCTCCGCCAGCAGCCCGAGGGCGCCCACCCCGATGCCGAGCCAGCCGATCCAGTGCGGGATGATGCCGCGGGTCATGGGCAGGCAGATCAGGAGGATGCCCAACGGGGTGAGCGCGCCGGCGAGCCAGACGGTGTTGTTCTCGGCGATGAGAGACTCCGCGGCGATGGCGAAGCCGGATCGGGCGGCCGGGGTCGCCGCCGAGGTGTACTGATCGCTCAGGGAGACAAGGGAGAGGGTTCCGACGCTCGTCACCGGAACCGCGAGGAGCGCCGTCCATGACGCACCGCCGACCACGAAGCCGAGCGTCGCGAGGCTGGGGCTTGCCGGGAGAAGGGCGATCAGGAGCGCGCCGAACACGATCAGGCCGAAGAGTGACGGCACGAGCCAGAGCAGCTGTTGGGTCACGTAGGAGGCCTTGTACTCGGCGATGAACCGCAGCGTCGCCTCGCCGCCGGAGACGGGCGGCGGGTTCAGGGCGTAGAGCGCGAGTGCGGCCACGCCGGAGATGACGAACAGGATCCCGGCGACCCCACCCGTCCGGTAGAGGGCGTTCCACGCTGAGGGCGTCGGCCATGACAGCGATGACATCGTCCGATAGTGGACGGGCGGTGGTCATGAGGGAGGGTCGAAGGTCACACGCGCGGATGCTGCGCGAGCGACGTCGCCGGGCGCGTCAGCTCGGCCGCGTCGTGGCGCCGCGCGCGATCGGGCTGCGCTCCGAGACGACGTCGAAGTAGCCGCACGGCGGACGGTGATGGGCCACTCCGCGCTCCCCCGCCTCGAGCAGCGCGTCACCGAGCAGGATCGCGCTGCAATCCCACACGAGCGGGTTCGCGCGGCGCTCGTACGCGAGTCCGGCGCCGCACTCGCACCTCTCTCGTGCGGAGAACACGAGGCGCCGCAACAGCTTCTCTCGCGGTCGTCCCAGCCACTTCATCGTCAGCGAGTGTAGGCGATCCGGGGCGCTGCCTTGACACGACACCACGTCATCCTCTTGACACGCCACTTGTTTATTGCAAGTATCGGCGCACCACACGAGACGAGGGCATCATGACCCAGCTATTCCTCAGCCTGCCGGTCGCCGACCTTGAGCGCTCGAACGCCTACTACAGCGCGCTCGGCTTCGCGATCAACCCGGCGATGAGCGACCACAACGGCACCTGCTTCATCATCGAAGACGGCCACAGCTACCTCATGGTGGTCGCCCGCGAGTTCTTCCAGACCTTCACCGAGCGCCCGATCGTCGAGCTCGCAGGCCAGGTCTGGGGGGCCTTCATCGTCTACCTCGAGAGCCGGGATGCCGTGGATGCCCGGATCGCGGACGGGCTGGCCGCGGGGGGCCGCGAGACGCAGGAGCCGTCCGACTACGGCTTCATGTACCAGCGGCAGCTGACCGACCCCGACGGCCACGTGCTCGAGTTCGGCTGGATGGACCCGGACGCCGCCAACGCGGAGGTCGCCGCCGCCGAGCAGGCCTGACCCGGTGGCAGCTCGCGACTACGGGCAGTACGGGGGCCTCGCGCGCGCCGTCGAACTCGTCGGCGAACGTTGGGCCCTGCTCATCGTGCGCGACCTGCTGGTGGGGCCGCGCCGCTACGGTGAGCTCGCGGCGGGGCTGCCGCGCATCCCGAGCAACATCCTCGCCACCCGGCTCAAGGAGCTGCAGGCGGCGGGCGTCATCCGTCGCGCGCCCCGCTCGCGCATCGTCATCTACGAGCTCACCCCGTACGGCCGAGAGCTCGAGCCGGTCGTGCTCGCGCTCGCGGCGTGGGGCCTCACGGCGCTCGACGAGCCGCGTGAGGGCCAGGTGATCACGCCCGAGTCGATGACGATCGACCTGCGCAGCGCCTTCCGCTCGAACGTCGCCCTCGAGCTGCCCCCCACCGCCTACGCGGCGCACCTCGCCACGGATGAGCTGCTCATCCGGGTGGACGGCCCGCGCCTCGAGGTGACCCGTGGTGGCGGTCCGGCCGACCTGAGCTTCGCGGCCGGCCACGGCATCCACCGGCTCATCGCGGGCGAGCTCGACGCTCCCCGCGCGATCGCGTCGGGTGCCGTCGAGGTGCTCGGCGGACACCACGAGCTGCTCGACCGCTTCGCACGCACCTTCCGCCTGGCCGCCTGACATCCGGGCAGCAATCGGTCGTCATGGGCCTGTGCGGCGACGAGGGCCAATGCCACTGCGCCGACGACCGCGAGGACCGCCCCGGCGACCGCTCCGGCGAGGACGAATGTCAGAGTCGGGTTCTGCGGCACCTCAACGAAATCACCCTCGTTGGTGCGATAGGTGCAGGCGAGCCCGGTCGGCAGCAAGCCCCAGGATCCGTCGATCTCCAGGGATTCAGTGTCGACGTCGTGCTCGTCCCAGTAAGCCTGGTCGTGCGAGGCGACGGCGCACGAGTAGCCCGGGTTTCGGTGGAGCCAGGAGTCCCAGGCGAGAACCGCGAAAGATGCGAGACCGACGGCCGCGCCGAGCCATATCGCGACGATGGCGAGAGGCCTCCCGAAGCGAGGGATGAGCGCGCGCTCGGTCACTTGTCGAGCCTGACGCGCTACGCCGACGCCGACGCCGTGCGGATGCGCACCTCGCGCTCCATGCGCTTCTCGTGCCGCGCGCGCCCCTTGATCGCCTCCGCCTCGCGGCTCTTCGGTGGCGCGTTCGTGACGAGCTGGTCGAGCATGCGCCGGGTCGCTGCGGCGATCTCGTCGATGGCCTGCTCGAAAGCCGGAGTGTTCGCGCGAGACGGGTGCGTCGATCCGCTCACCTTGCGCACGAACTGCAGCGCGGCCTCCCGCACCTCGTCATCGGTCGTCGGCGGCTCGAAGTTGTGAAGGCAGCGGATGTTGCGGCACATGCCGTCGGCGGTAGTCGACTCGCCCCTCGCATCCGTACGGAATATTGCCGTACACTCACAGGATGCCCTCCCTCAAGAACGACCGCCTCGAACTGAGGCTCACGGCAGACCAGAAGCGCACGATCGAGCAGGCCGCGACGATCTCAGGACGATCGGTGACCGATTTCTCGGTGCCGTTGCTTCTCGATGGAGCCAGTGAGGTGATCCGCCAGGACCGTGAGCTGCGCGTCTCAGCCGAGGCGTGGGAGGCGTTCAACGCGGTGCTCGATCGTCCGGCCCGTTCCGTGGCGGGGCTCGCCGAACTGCTCCGCCGCCCCTCGGTATTCACCGATTGACATCGTTCGCGCGGCCCCGGCCCATCACCCCGCATGATGACGTCTCGCCCTTCGGCTGCGGTCAGCCCTCGCTCGATAGCTGGCTGCACCTGCGAGCCATCAAGAACGAGGTTTCGGGGTTCTCGCGCACCTTCGTCTCGATCGAGCGCGACTCCGGGCTCATCGCCGGCTACTACTGCCTGAGCGCCTCGTCGCTCGCCCGGGAGGATGCCTCGGGCGCGCTGGCTCGCAACGCGCCCGATCCCATCCCCGTGCTCCTGATCGGCCGGCTCGCGGTCGACGCCCGCTTCCAGCGCCTCGGCGTCGGTTCATCGCTGCTCCAGGATGCCGTGCTCAAGAGCATCGAGGCGTCGCGCCTCATCGGATCCCGCGCGATTCTCGTCGACGCACTCGATGACGACGCGGTCGCCTTCTACTCGCGGGCGGGCTTCGCACTCGTGCCCCGTTCGTCTCGCGTCATGTATCTGCTCATGAAGGACGTCGAGGCAACGGTCATCGGCGGCTGAACCGCATCGGCGGATGCCGCGGTAGCGCGGCGACGGATCGCCAGTTCGGCGACGAGGAGGTTGGTGAGCCAGGCCAGGCCCATCGCGATGGCGCGACCGGCCTCGTGGGTGGGCCCGAGCAGCATCGAGACGGGGATGAGGAAGATCGCCTGCGTGCCGGCCGCGACGCCGATGGCGTAGGCCCGGGTCATCCAGGCGCCGTGGGCGGCGAAGCGCCGCTGCACGATCGCGCGCGCACCGAGCGCGAGGGCCGCCAGCATGTAGCCGCCGAAGCCGAGGCGCAGCACCATGAGCGCGACGCCGTCGCCTGCGGGCAGCGCGGAGAAGGCGCCCATCCACATGCCGCTGAGGGCCACGAGCGCACCGGCGGGCAGCAGCACGCGGCCGGCCATCCGGTGCCAGCTCCGCCGCCCGCGCCGCAGACCCGGCAGGAACTGGAACGCCCCGACGACGCTGTAGAGCGTCGCGGCGACGATGTGGATCACCACCGGCCAGGGGAAGTCGGTGAACCGCGCCGCTGCGGGCAGCAGCTGCGGTCCACCCCCGAGCTGCGTGAGCCGCAGCGAGCCGGAGACGATCGGGATGAGGGTGAGCAGGATCAGGCCGACGGGCACCCACGCGCTGCCGCGGGATCCGGGGGTCGTCACGGTCATGCCGGCACCGCCTCGGTGGCGCCGGTGTCGAGGCAGAACGGCGGGTACTCATCCGTGAGGAACGCGAGGTAGGCGAACACCCGGTAGCACCAGCGGCTGATGCCCATGAGGAACCCGAAGAGGGCCGCCGGGTAGACGCCGGTGACCAGCAGGAAGAACCCGGCGATCACGACGAGCAGGTTGAGCACCGAATAACCGCCCGCGACCGCCATGTCGCCGGCGAGCGTGTTGAGCGCCGGCACCGGGTAGAGCATGATGTCGGCCGTCACGAGGCCGACGATGAGCACGTGCGGCGCCGCGAGCAGCCACCTGACGAGCACGAGCCCACGCGAGCTCGCCTCGGGGTAGCGAATGTCGAGGGCCGCCGGGTAGTCGGGCGCGGCACCGAGGGTGAACGGCGGGTAGCGGTCGGTGCCGAGAGCTGCGTAGACGTAGAAGCCCACGCGCCAGTTCCAGCGCAGGATGCCGAGGGTGAGCTCGAAGATCCGGCGCGGGTAGCGGCCGGTGGCGAGGATCGCGGCGCCCGCCGCCAGGGTCAGCATGACGAGGACCACCGCGAGAGGCACCAGCACGAGGAAGTGCGGGATCGCGAGCAGCATCTTCACGAGCCAGAGCCAGCGAGAGACGCGAGCGTCGAGGTGTCCACTGAGGCTCACGGCGTGGGCGGTGGTGGGGTGCGACATGGCGGTCTCCGTCTCGGATGCCGGGGTCACGCGGCCGGGATGCTCACGACGACGCTGCCGCGCTTGCGGCCGGTGTCGACGAGGCGGTGGGCGTCGGCGATCTGATCGAAGGGGAAGCTGCGCTCGATCACCGGGCGCAGCGCGCCCGTCTGCGCGAGCGACATGACGTGCGCGAGATCGTCGGAGCGGAACGGGCCCGGCCCGGTCACGATCGAGACGCCCGCCCGCCGCGCCTGGCGGGGGGCGGCGAGCAGCGATGCGAGCGTCGTCACGACGAGCAGCAGGGCCCCCTTCGGTGCGAGGCGGTCGCGCACGCGGGCGAACGTCGCCGTGCCGACGCAGTCGACGATGACGTCGTAACGCTCGGGGCCGGTGGTGAAGTCCTGGGCCTGGTAGTCGATCACCCGCTCGGCGCCGAGCGATGTGACGAGTCCCCGGTTCGCGGCGCGGGAGACGGCCGTCACGTGGGCGCCGAGATCGCGCGCGAGCTGCACTGCGGCGGTTCCGACGGCCCCCGACGCACCGTTGACGAGCACCCGCGATCCGGGCCGGATGTCGGCCTGGCGCAGGAACGCGCGCGCCGTGATCCCGCCGAAGACGAGCGCCACGGCATCCTCGAACGACATCGATCGCGGCTTCGCAGCCACGGCATCCGCGGCGCCGATGATCGCGTACTCCGCGTGTCCGCCGAAGCGGCCGCCGAGCATCGCGACGACCTCGTCTCCCGGTGCGAAGCGGGTTTCGCCCGCGCCGACCGCGACGACGACGCCGGCGGCATCCATCCCGAGCACCGGTCGCCGGGGGCGGAAGAAGCCGAGCACGAACGAGCTCGGCAGCGTGAGGCCCGCCGGGATGTCGCGCGAACGCGCCCGGTAGTCGGCGGCGCTCACCGTGGTGGCGTGCACCCGGATGAGCAGCTGCCCCGGACCTGGCTCCGGTCGCGGAGCGGTCTCGAGCCCCACAACCTCGGGGCCGCCGAAGCGGTGGTACACGGCCGCACGCATGTGCGTCCCCGGCTCGCCGGAGGGCGAGACCACCGACGCGAGCGACATACCGGCGTCGCGCAGTCGGGAGAGCACGCCGTGCAGTGCCGCCTGATCGGGCAGCTCCCCGCGCAGCAGGGTGGTGCCGTCGGGCTGCCGCACGAGGCTCATGCCGTCGAAGGATGCGGCCCACCGGTCGTCGAGGTGGGCGTCGACGCGGATCTCGTAGAGCCGCGAACGGGGTTCAGATGAAGGGATCACCCCTGCAAGGTAGGAACGGATGTGGTGATCGGTCATCACCACATCTGGTGATCATCGTGGGGATTCGAGCAGGCCGAGCTCCGCCGCACGACGCACCGCCTCGCGGCGCGAGGTGGCGCCGAGCTTCGCGTAGATGTTCTTGGTGTGCGTACGCACCGTGTTGAGCGAGACCACGAGGTGGCGGGCGATCTCGGGGCCGGAGAGCTCGGTCGCGAGCAGCCGCAGCACCTCGAGTTCGCGTTCGCTGAGCGGGTCGACGAGCCCGCCGCTCGCGGGGGGCTCGGATGCGGCCGCACCCGCGGCGGCCTGCAGTCGGCGGAGGTAACGTGTGGCACCCGAGCGCTTCACGAGCGCCGCGAGCAGGCGCGCCATCGGCTCCCCCTCGTCGGCGAAGACGCGCACATACCCCTCCGGCTCGGCGAGCGCCACGGCGCGCACGAGGGATGCGAGGGCCTCCGTCGCCTGCCCGGAACGCTGCACCGCGAGCGCCCGCAGCACGAGCAGCTCGATGACCGCCCGGTCTCGGCCTCCGGACTCCGCGGCCGCGAGCAGGCGCTCGATGAGGTGCAGCACCCCGGCGAGCCCCTCGGCACCGGATGCCTCGGCGGCGAGCACGCGCGCGAGCGTGATGTGGTCGTATTCGCGCAGGTAGTCGAGCTCGTCGTCCGGCGCCACGTGGCGGGCACGCAGGCTCTCGCGAGCCTCGGCGATCCGACCGCTCGCGAGCAGCATCCGCGACCGCAGTGCGGCGATCGGCTGCACCTCGGGGAAGAAGTCCGGCGTGTAGAGAGCTTCCGCCTCATCCAGCAGCGCGACGGCGGCTGCCGCTTCCCCCTCGGCCTGCATGAGGCGTGCGGCGGCCATGCGGCGACGGTGGCGGTTCTGCGGCAGACCCGCGTGCTCGCCGAGCTCCTCCACCGCCCGCAGCTGGGCGCGCGCGCCCTCGAGGTCGCCCCGCTCGCGCAGCACCTCGGCGAGCCCGGTGTGCATGTCGGCGGCCCCGCGCAACGGCGGAGTGCTCGCGGAGGCCAGGGCGAGCGCGCGCCGGTAGCTCTGCTCGGCGTCGTGCAGGCGCCCCTGTGCCGTCAGGATGTCGCCGATCGCGATCGTCACGCCGGTCACGTCCGCAAGGTGCCCGGCCTGGGTGAGCGCGTCGCGGGACGCCTCCCACGCGAGTCGCGCGTTCTCGAGGTCGCCCCGCGTCCACAGCACGAGCCCACGCAGACCGGATGCGGAGCCGCGATCGAGGTGGGTGCCGCTCTGAGCGAGCTCCATCGCGATCTCGGTCTGCTGCTCGGCCGTATGCAGCTCGCCGCTCGTGAGCGCATGCGCAGCGCGGAACAGCGCGACCCCTTGGCGCACCGCCCGGATGTTCTCCGGGCTGCTTCCCGGCACCGCCTCCGCGTCGGCGAGCAGGCGCTCCACGCCTTCGGTGCGGCCCGACGAGAGCAGCACGCCGGCGAAGCCGACACCCAGCTCCGGGTCTGCCCGCACCAACTCGGCGGGCAGTCGGGCGAACCACGACGCGAGGGTCACCTCCTGACGCCGCTGCTGCATCTCCGGCATGGCGCCCTTCAGCAGCATCACCGCCTGCTCGAACGCGGCGGCCTCGATCGCCTGGTCGAAGGCATCCGGGATCTCGTCGTGCGCGGCGAACCAGTCGCTCGCCCGGCGGTGCAGCTGGGGGATGCTCTCGCGGGCTTCGTCGAGCAGTCGCGCCCGCAGCATCTCGGCGAAGAGGTGGTGGTAGCGGTACCAGGTGCGATGGGCGTCGAGCGGCACGAGGAACAGGTTGGCGCGCTCCAGCTGCTCGAGCGTCTGTGCGGAGCCCGTGCCACCGGTGACGGCATCGCACAGTTCGCCGCTCAGCCGAGGAAGCACGGAGGTCTGCACGAGGAAGCTGCGCACGGCATCCGGCTGGCGCCGAAGCACCTCCTCGACGAGGTAGTCGACGATGTAGCGATCGTCGCCCGCGAAGTCCGCGATGAACGCGCTCGGGTCGGCATTCCCCTCGAGCGACAGAGCCGCGAGCTGCAGGGCGGCGATCCAGCCCTCGGTGCGCTCCCCGAGGGCCTCGGCGTCTGCGATGTCGAGGTCGAGGCCCATGGAGTCGTTGAGGTAGGCGGCGGTCTCGCTCGAGGTGAAGCGCAGCTGCTCGGCACGGAGCTCCCGCAGCTCGCCGCGCGCCCGCATGCGCGCGAGCGGAAGAGGCGGGTCGGCGCGGCTCGCGATCACGATACGCGCCGTGCTCGGCAGGTGCTCGACGAGGAAGATGACGGCCTCATGCACCTCGGGCGCCTCGATGAGGTGATAGTCGTCGAGCACGAGCGTGATCTCGGCACCTGCACTCTCCAGCGCGTTCACGAGAGTGGCGATCACGGGCTCGACCGCAGCGGGCGCCGCCGCGAGCCGCTCGAGCGCCTCGGATGCGACGCCCGGATGCGCGCGATCGAGCGCGGTCAGCGCGTAGCGCCAGAACTGGGTCGCGTCGTTGTCGCGCTCATCGACCGAGAGCCAGGCCGTGCGCGCACCCGCCTCCTCGGCGAGCCACTCGGTGAGCAGGCTCGTCTTGCCGAAGCCGGCGGGCGCGACGACCACCACCAGCCGCGCCGGATCGCGCAGCCGCTCCGTGAGGCGCGAGCGCGCCACCGCACCGGCGCGACGGCCCGGCGGATGCAGCTTCGTCGCGAGCAGCGGACCGTCCACGGCGCCTCACCGCCCCCGGTCCGCGCAGGCCACGCACACCGTGCGCGCCGGACGCAGCTCGAGCTGCGCGGCGGGGATCGGCTGACCGCAGACCTCGCACACGCCGAAGGTTCCCGCGTGCACGCGGCCCTCCGCGGCATCCAGTTCGGCGAGTTCGCGCAGGTGGTCGGTACGGGAGCCCTCCGCCTGCTGCCATTCGAAGGTGAGCGCGAAGCCCTCGGGGTCGTGCTCCTCGTCGATCCAGTCGCCGCGCGCCGCGCGCACCTCGTCGAGGCGGGCTTCGACGGCCGCGAGGCGCTCGTTCACGACCGCTCGGCGGTCGGCGATCCAGCCCAGCGCTTCGTCGTGTGCCGTCATCCCCCCATCGTCGCCCATCCGGCCGCCGAGGGGCAGACCCCGGGCGATTGTGAGATTCACACGGCGCTTGCAGACCCCCCGTTGTAGGGTCGGATGATAGAAGCAGTTCTCAAAGCGAATGATTCGCAACTCGTAGCGCCACGGTGTTTCTGAGCCGATCACAAGCCATCACCGAACGGGGCCATCATGGGCGTTCTGTACTACGCCGACCAAGCCATCGCGATCGACGATCGCACGCTCGCGCACCTCAAGGTCGCGGCCGTCACCAAGCTCCGCCGCGGCGAGAGCTTCACGCTCTCCTGGACGCACCCGCCCGCAGAGGTCGCGGGCCGCACCACGATCTGGATGCATCCCGCCATCGCGCTGCGGTTCGAGTTCGAGGAGCCTGAGACTCCCGTGCTGCACCGCGAGTGGATCGAGAGCATCCTGCGCTCTTCGAACTCGACGGGCGGCATCCAGCTGACCGCCGAGTCGATGTCGACGGGCGAGGTGCCGCAGCTCG
>JBQCHI010000025.1:0-6411 GCA_051954835.1 Protaetiibacter sp.
ATCCGGGTCGTCGGCACCGCCACGACCGTCGCCGAGGCGCGCGCCCGCGCCGCCGGGGGAGTGGATGCCCTGATCGCGAGCGGCGCGGAGGCGGCGGGTCACCGCGTGTCGTTCCTGCGCGAGGCCGAGCATTCCCTGGTCGGCACGCTCGCGCTCGTGCCGCAGGTCGTCGATGCGGTCGACGTGCCGGTGATCGCCGCGGGCGGCATCGCCGACCGGCGCGGCGTGGCGGCGGCGCTCGCGCTCGGCGCCGAGGGCGTGCTCGTCGGCACGGCGTTCCTCGCCACCCGGCAGTCGGCGGCGACGGCCGCCCACCGCCGCGCGATCGCCGAGGCGAGCGACGACGGCACCGTGCTCACGCGCGCCATGAGCGGACGACTCGCGCGCGGCGTCCCGAACCGCGCCGTGCGCACGATCGAGCAGGGCGGCAGTATCGCGCCGTTCCCGGCGCAGAACTGGGCGACGGGTGCCTTCCGCGCCGAAGCGGGCCGGCGCGACGAGGGGGAGTTGCTCTCGCTGTGGGCCGGGCAGGCCGCGCCCCTCGCGCGTCGCGCAGATGCGGGGGAGCTGTTCGCCGAGCTCGTCGCCGGACTGGGCTGACGCGGCCTGTACCCCTCGCCGCTCATCGCTGTACCCCTACCGTTCGTCGCATGCGTTTGCATCGAACGTGTGTCCGCGCGCATCCGGGGGTAGACGAAGAGGGTCAAATCGGCCGCTGACCGGTACGATTCTCAGGCAAGGGGGTGATGGCGTGGACCGTCCGTACGGCTCATACGCCGATGTGCTGCTCAAGCAGCGCTACCGACCGGGCTCGGTCATCGGGCACGGTGGCATGGCGAAGGTGTACCTCGCACGCGACGAGCAGCTCGGTCGCGACGTGGCGCTCAAGCTCTTCGGCGCGATCCCCGCGGGGTCGCAGGCGACCCCCGTCTTCACCGCCGAGCTGCGCATGCTCGCCTCGCTCAATCACCACGGCATCGTCACCCTGCTCGACGCCGGCATCGACGACTCGGTGCCCGACGAGCCGCATCCGTTCCTCATCATGGAGCTCGTGACGGGCCCCAACCTCGAGCAGGCCATCCGCGCGGGCGACCTCACCCCACGCGCGATCGCCGAGATCGGCTACGACCTCGCCGAGGCGCTCGAATACGTGCATGCCCGCGGCATCGTGCATCGCGACCTCAAGCCCTCGAATGTGCTGCTTGCGCAATACGGCACGACGGAGGTGCGGATCCGGGCGCGTCTCACCGACTTCGGCATCGCCTTCGACGCCGCCGCGGCGCTCGGCCCCGAGGAGACCAACACCACGGGAACGGCCGCCTACCTCAGTCCCGAGCAGGTGCTGCGCGACCTCGTGGGCCCGGCATCCGACGTCTACGCGCTCGGCCTCGTGCTGCTGGAGTGCTTCACGCGTCATATCGAGTTCCCGGGCGACCCGTCGGCATCCGCGGTGTCGCGGCTGAAGTCCGACCCGATCGTGCCGGCCGACCTGAGCTCCGCGTGGCGCAGCCTGCTCACGGCGATGCTGCAGCGCGACCCGGCGCAACGCCCGCCGATGCGCGACGTGCTGCTCGCGCTGCGGCAGATCGTGATCGACGAGGCGGGCCGACACCGCAACCGTCCCGCTCCGGTGCCCATCGAGGAGACCGCGCGCATGAACGCCGTGCGCCGCTACGAGAGCTACGTCGGCCCGGGAGACGAGGTGTTCGAGCGGGTCGCCAACCTGGCGCGCCGGGTGGCCGACACGCCGGTGGCGATCGTGAGCATGATCGAGCACGACGAGATCCGCTTCCTCGCGCATCCGGGCACCGAGCTCACGGGTCTCGCACGCGAAGACGGGTTGTGCTCCTCGATCGTGGCCCACGACGAGGCCTGGGTGATCGAGAACTGCCTGCTCGATCCGCGCTCGTCGGAGAACGCCCTCGTCACAGGTGACTTCGGCATGCGCTTCTACGCGGGGGTGCCCATCCGCTCGCCCGAGGGCTACAACGTGGGCGTCATCTCGGTCGTCGACTTCACGACGCGCACGCTCACCGAGGAGCAGCTCGCGTCGCTCATCGACCTCGCGGCGCTCGTCACCGACGAGCTCGAGCTGCAGGTGGCGAGCCACCAGCTGCGCAGCGAACTGCCGGTGTCGACGGGCGACGTGCCCACGCCGGCCGTGCGCTACCCTCACGCAGTGTGAGCGCACTGCCGTGCGATAGCGCCGACGGACGCCACCGGGTTGCATCGCCCGCCGCCGACAGCATCCCAGGCGCCCCTGTTTCGCAACTCAGGAGTCGTGCCTGTTTCGCAACTCAGGAGGATGTGCCTCGTGCCGCGCCTCAGGGGAGTGACCCCGTCGATCTCTCCTGAGTTGCGTAGGCGTCCGCTTTCGCAACTCAGGAACAAACGGCGTCGGGGCGCGGATGCGAACACGGAGGCGCGACATCTCCTGAGTTGCGAGATGGAGCGTTTACCGTGAGACACGGGGAATGGCGGGCGAGTCCATGCGGTTGCATGGAAACATGACGCAGCAGCTCGAACTCGGACTCGACACCTTCGGCGACGTGACCGTCGACGCCGACGGCAATCGCCTCCCGTACGCCCAGGTGATCCGCAACACGGTCGAGCAGGGCGTGCTCGCCGATTCGCTCGGCGTCGACGTGTTCGGCATCGGCGAGCACCACCGCGACGACTTCGCCGTCTCCGCCCCCGAGATGCTGCTCGCGGCCATCGCGGCGCGCACCTCCCGCATCAAGCTCTCCACCGCCGTGACGGTGCTCTCCTCCGACGACCCCGTGCGCGTGTTCGAGCGCTTCTCCACGCTGCACGCGATCTCGAACGGGCGCGCCGAGATCACCCTCGGCCGCGGCTCGTTCACCGAGTCGTTCCCGCTCTTCGGGTACGACCTGCACGACTACGAGGTGCTCTTCGAGGAGAAGATCGACCTGCTCGCCGAGCTGCTCAAGGAGCAGCCCGTCACCTGGCAGGGCACCACGCGTGCCCCGCTCGTCGACGCGGATGTCTTCCCCAAGACCGAGGGCGGCCCCATCCGGACCTGGGTCGGCGTGGGCGGCAGCCCCGAGTCGGTCGTGCGCGCGGCGCGCTACGGCTTCCCGCTCGCGCTCGCCATCATCGGCGGCGACCCCGCGCGCTTCGCCCCCTATGTGGAGCTCTACCACCGCGCCCTCGCGCAGCTGGGCTCCGACGACCTGCCCGTGGGCGTGCACTCGCCCGGCTTCCTCGCCGACACCGACGAGGAGGCCCGCGAGATCGCCTGGCCGCACTACCGCACGATGGCCGAGCGCATCGGTCGCGAGCGCGGGTGGGGTCCCATCACGCGCGACTCCTTCGAGCTCGAGGTGCAGCACGGATCGCAGTACGTCGGCTCACCCGAGACCGTCGCGCAGAAGATCGCCGCGACGGTGCGCACGCTCGGCGTGCAGCGATTCGACTTCAAGTACGCATCCGGAACCGTGCCGCACGAGAACCTCATGCACGCGATCGAGCTCTACGGCGGCGTCGTCGTGCCGCGCGTGCGCGAGTTGCTCGCCACCGCTGGTTGAGGAGCCCGCGGAGCGCCTGCTCACTGGGAGAATCGAGGCATGCCCTCTGCGCGCCGCCGCCGCTTCCGCGGCACGCTCTTCGTCACGACGCGTGAGGAGCACGAGCGGCTGACCGTCGCCGTCACCCGGATGCCGGGGCCGGTGGTCGCGGGCCCCGCGTTCGTGCTCGTGCACGGCATCGGCGTCTCGTCGCGCTACTTCCGTCCGGTGGCGATCCGCCTGGCCGGGCACGGCACGGTGTACCTCGTCGACCTGCCGGGCTACGGATCGGCGCCGAACCCCCGCACCCCCGTCTCGCTCGAGGACCACGCCGACACCGTCGCCGCCTTCATCCGCGACCTGGGCCTCGAGCAGGTGGTGCTCGTGGGTCACTCGATGGGCGCGCAGGTGGTCGCGACGCTCGCCCAGCGGCATCCGCAGCTCGCAGACGCCCTCGTGCTCATGGCGCCGACGATCGAGCCCGAGCGCCGCACGCCGTGGCGGGCGATCTCCGGGCTGCTGCGCGACATCCCGCGCGAACCCCTCGCGGTGGCCTGGATCGCGTTCACCGACTACCTGCTGCGCACCGGCCTGCCCTACCTGCTGCGGCAGCTGCCGCTCGTGCTCGACGACCGTCTCGAAGACCGGCTGCCGCACGTGCCGGGGCGGGTGCTGCTCATGCGTGGCAGCGACGACGTGATCGGCGGACGCGCCTGGCTCGGCGAGCTCGCCGCCGCATCCGGGGCACCGGTCGTCGAGGTGCCCGGCCCGCATGTCGTGATGTACACCGACCCGGATGCCGTGGCCGACGTGATCGCCCGGCACGCGGTCGGCGGCAGCGCGTAGCCTGATCGAGCGGGGAGGTGGGCATGACGGGGCAGACCGAGGAGCGCTCGTTCGCGCGGTACGCCGCCGCGATCGCCCGCGACTTCCCGAACGCCATGCGCTTCCGCGCCCGCGCCGTGCGCGCCTGGGCGGTGCCGACCGAGTTCGCGAGCGGCAGCAAGCATCCGGTCGTGATCCTGCCGGGGGTCTACGAGACCTGGCACTACCTGCGGCCGGTCGCCGAGGCCCTCAACGCCGCAGGCCACCCCGTGCACGTCGTCACGACGCTCGGCTTCAACCACCGCCCGATTCCCGACTCGGCCCGCCAGGTGGGGGAGTGCCTGCGCGAGCTCGACCTGCGGCATGTCACGATCGTCGCGCACTCCAAGGGCGGGCTCATCGGCAAGTACCTCCTCACGCACGACGACGGCGCGGACCGCGTCGACCGGGTCGTCGCGATCGCGACGCCGTTCTCGGGATCGCGGATGGCGTATTACGCGATCCCGCGTGCGGTGCGCGCCTTCCGCCCCGACGACCCGGTCGTGGCATCCCTCGCCGTCGAGCGAGCGGTGAATGCGCGCATCACCTCGATCGCGCCGGAGTGGGATCCGCACATCCCCGAGACCTCGCGCCTCGAGGGCGCACGCAACGTCACGCTGCCCGTCGTGGGCCACTTCCGCATCCTGCTCGATGAGCGCCTGCCGCAGCTGGTCGTCGACGAGGTCGAACGGGAGGAGACCACCACATGACCCGCGAGCAACGGCTCGTGCTCGCGATCGCCGTGCTCGCCACGGTTGTCGCGTTCCTCGACTCGACGGTCGTGAACGTCGCGCTTCCCGCGATCGAACGCGAACTCGGCGGCGGCCTCGCCGCGCAGCAGTGGATCGTCGACGCCTACCTGCTCACGCTCGGCTCGCTCATCCTCGTGGCGGGCGCCGTGAGCGACGTCTACGGCCGCATCCGCGTACTGCGCGTCGGCATCGTGCTGTTCGGCATCGCGTCGCTCGCGATCGCCCTCGCACCCGACCCGCTCGTGCTCATCCTCGCCCGTGGGGTGCAGGGCGTCGGGGGCGCGCTGCTCGTGCCGAGCTCGCTCGCGCTCATCACCTCCAACATGTCGGGGGCGCTGCAGGCCCGAGCGATCGGCATGTGGACGGCGCTCACCTCGGCGGCGCTGCTCGCCGGCCCGCTCGTCGGGGGGATCTTCGTCGACCTGCTGTCGTGGCGCTGGGCGTTCGTGATCAACGTCGTTCCGATCGCGCTCGTGCTGTGGCTGCTGGCCATGCTCGGCCAACGCGACGTGCGGCGCCCGGATGCCACGATCGACCTGCCCGGCGCGCTCCTGTGCGCGGCGGGGCTCGGCGGCATCGTGTTCGCGCTCATCGAGCAGCCCCGACTCGGCTGGAACCCGGGCGTCGTGGTCGCGGCCATCGGGGGCGTGCTCGCCTTCGCCGGTTTCCTCGTGCGGCAGCGGCTCGCCGCCCAGCCGATGATGCCGCTGGGCCTCTTCCGCGTGCGCAACTTCGGCTGGGGCAACCTCGCCACCTTCTTCGTCTACGGTGCGCTCGGGCTCAACTCCTTCGTGATCGGCGTCTACCTCCAGCAGGGCGCGGGGCTGCCCGCCACCCTCGCCGGGCTCGCGAGCCTGCCGATCTCGATCCTCATGACGATCGGCTCGTCGTGGGCGGGCTCCCTCGCCGGCCGTATCGGGCCACGGGTGCCCATGACCGTCGGACCGCTGCTCATGGCGGCGGCATCGCTGCTCATGCTGTCGGTCTCCGACCCGTTCGACTACTGGACGCAGCTACTGCCCGGCATCCTGCTGTTCGGCGTGGGGCTCACCGTGACGGTGTCGCCCCTCACCGCCGCGATCCTCGGGGCGATCGAGCCCGCCCGCTCGGGCATCGCATCCGCGGTCAACAACGCGGTCGCCCGCATCGCGGGCCTGCTCGCCGTGGCGATGCTCGGCCAGATCACGGGCGGTGTGCTGGATCTCGACGGCTTCCACCGCTCGCTGTGGGTGATCGGCGGCCTCATGGCCGTCGGCGGCCTCGTGTCG
>JBQCHI010000026.1:0-7816 GCA_051954835.1 Protaetiibacter sp.
GCGGCACGGTCGGCATCCGGCACCGAGCCATCGGCGGCGACCGCATCGTCGAACGCGGCCCCGTTCTCGGTCACGTACATCGGGATGCCGGCCACCCCCGTGTACTCGCGCTGCAGGCGCTCGAGCAGCTCGGTGAGCCCCGCGGGCTCGATCTCCCACCCCATCGACGTGGTCGCCGCCCCGGTCGGATGCCAGTGGATGCCGTCGGCGGCCGGGAACGGCGAGCGGGTCTCGCGCGTTGTGGGCGCCTCCTGCCGGGGCTCCACCTCGGGCGGCAGCACCGACACGGTCTCGCCGTGGTAGTAGTTGACGCCCAGGAAGTCGGCGGAACCCCGGATGAGCTCCAGGTCACCCGGCAGCACCACCTCATCCAGCCCGAACGGCGCGAGATCGGCCCGCAGATCCTCCGCATACTCACCGCGGAACAGCGGGTCGAGGAAGAAGCGGTTGAACTGCCCGTCGATGCGCCTGGCGGCGTCGACATCACCCGGATCCGCGGGCCGCAAAGCCCGCACGGGCGCGAGATTGAGCGTGATGCCCACCTTCGCTGCCCCCGCGGCCTTCAGCTCGCGCGCCGCGAGCCCGTGCGCGAGCAGCAGATGATGGCCCGCAGCGACCCCGTCGGATGCCGACATGCGCCCCGGCGCGTGCGCGCCCGCCGTGTACGACAGGAACGACGAGCACCACGGCTCGTTGAACGTCGTCCAGGTGTCGAGGCGGTCGCCGAGCGCACCGTGCACCGCGAGGGCGTACTCCACGAAGCGCTCGGCCGTCTCGCGCGCCGGCCAGCCGCCGAGCTCCTCCCGGGCCTGCGGCAGGTCCCAGTGGTACAGCGTCGGCCAGGGACGGATGCCGGCCTCGAGCAGCGCATCGACCAGCCGGTCGTAGAACGCGAGGCCCGCCGGGTTCACGGCCGCGTCATCCGGAACCACGCGCGCCCACGAGATCGAGAAGCGGTACGCGTCGAGCCCGAGCGAGCCCATGAGCGCGACGTCCTGCGGATACCGGTGGTAGTGATCGCACGCGACCGAGCCGTCGTCGCCCGCGATGACCGCGCCGGGCACGCGGCAGAAGGCGTCCCAGATCGAGTCGCGGCGACCATCCGTGAGCGCCGCGCCCTCGATCTGGTAGGCGGCCGTGGCAGCCCCGAACACGAACCCGGGCGGGAATGCCGTCACGCCTTCACCGCGCCCTGCATGATGCCCGACACGAGCTGCTTGCCCGCCACCACGAACAGGATGATGAGCGGAACCGTCGCCACGAGCGTGCCCGCGAGCACGACCGAGTAGTCGACGAAGTAGTTCGCCTGCAGCAGCGACAGCGCCACCGGCAGCGTCGGGTTCTGCGGGGTGAGCACGATGAACGGCCAGAAGAAGTTCGTCCAGGTCGCCACGAAGGTGAACAAGGCGAGCATCGTCGCCGCGGGCCGGGCGATCGGCAGGGCGATCGACCAGAACGAGCGGAACGAGCTCGCGCCGTCGACGCGCGCCGCCTCGATGATCTCGTCGGGGATCGCCTGCTGCACGTACTGCGTCATCCAGAACACGCCGAAGGCGTTCACGAGAGCGGGCGCGATGATCGCCTGCATGGTGTCGATCCAGCCGTACTGCGCCATGAGCAGGTAGAGCGGCACGACGCCGAGCTGCGTCGGCACGGCCATCGTCGCCACGATGAACACGAGCAACGGCCCGCGACCCTTGAACTTGAGCTTCGCGAAGGCGTAACCGGCGAGCGTGGAGAAGAACACCACGGATGCCGACACGGTCGTCGAGACCAGGAGCGAGTTGCCGAGCGCCTTCCAGAAGTTCACGGCCGGGTTCGAGATCGCGGCGTACGCGTTCTCGATGAAGTGCACGCCCGGGAACCACGACAGGTTCGGGTCGCGCGCCGAGGTCGAGTCGCCCGATGCCACGAGGAACGACCAGTACAGCGGCAGGATGCTCAGCAGCAGCACGACCCCGAGGAACGCGTAGCCCAGCACGCCGGGCTTCCGCTGCGCGACGGTGAGCCGCCGCATCCGACGCCGACGGTTGCGGGCCGCCTGCGCGGGGGAGAGCAGCGGGATGGATGCGGGGCCGGCAGACATCAGCGGCCTCCTTCCGTGGAGATGCGGCGAGAGGCCAGCAGGTTGATGAGGCCGAAGATCGCGATCACGATGAACAGCAGCCACGCCACGGCCGAGGCTTTGCCGAAGTCGAAGCGATCCCAGCCGAGGTTGTAGAGGTAGAGCGTCAGCGTCAGCCACTGCGAGTCGGAACCGCCCTGACCGAACTGGTCGTAGAGCCGCGGCTCGTCGAAGATCTGCAGGCCGCCGATCGTCGAGGTGATGATCACGAAGATGAGGGTCGGGCGGATGCCGGGGATCGTCACCGACAGGAACTGCCGGATGCGCCCCGCGCCGTCGATCACGGCCGCCTCGTAGTAGTCGCGCGGAATGGCCTGCATGGCCGCGAGCAGAACGAGCGAGTTGTAGCCCGTCCAGCGGAAGTTCACCATCGTCGCGATCGCGACGTGGCTGGAGAGCGGGTCGACATGCCAACGCACCGGCGGGATCCCGAAGGCGCCGAGCAGGTTGTTGATCGCACCGAACTGGTCGGCGAACAGCTGGCCGAAGATGAGGGCCACCGCGACAGGTGCCACGACGTACGGCAGCAGCACGCCCATCCGCCAGAAGGTCTTGGCGCGCAGGTTGGTGTCGAGAGCGGATGCGATGAGCAGCGCGAAGATCAGCTGCGGCACCGAGCTCAGAAGGAAGATGCTCACCGAGTTGCGCAGCGCGATCCAGAACTTGCGATCGCCCAGCACCGAGGCGTAGTTGTCGAGACCGTTCCAGCCGGCATCCCCGCCCACGAGGCTCCACTCGTGCAGCGAGACGTAGGCGGTGTAGAGCAGCGGGAAGAGCCCCACCACCGCGAACAGGATGAAGAACGGCGAGATGTAGACGTAGGGCGTTGCCCGGTAGCTGAAGTTGGCGAACCGCTGGCGGCCGGTGAGCGGCGCGCGGCTGCGTGGTCGCCGCGACGGTGTGGCGGATGTCGTGGTCATGTCAGGTCCTCGGGTGCGGCGGGTCTCGGATGCGACGGATGTGGGCGGTGCGGTGGTGCGCGCGGCGCGGTGCGCGCGTGAGCGAGTGGTGCGGGGGCGGGCCGTCCCATCCAGTGGCCCGCCCCCGCGGGTGGTGTCGGTGCTCGGCTCAGCCGAGTGCCTCGACCTCGCTCACGAACTGAGCCCACGACTCGTCGATCGACTGCTGCCCGGTCTCGACGCGGGTGAGCGCCTGCTGCGCCGCGTCGTTGATCTGGAAGTAGTGCGGTCCCTTGAACGGCGGGGTCGGGTCGACCGCGTTGGCGCGGTTCACGAGGATCTCGCCGACGGGGGCGTTGTTGAAGTACTCGTTGACGGCTCCCGTGAGGGCCGAGTCGTCGTAGGCCGCGACCTGGCTCGGGAAGGTGCCGGCGTTCTGGAACGCCTTGATCTGCTGCTCGGGAGCGGTCAGCCACGCGGCGAACTTCTTCGCCTCCTCGGTGTGCTTGCCCTGGGCCGGAACGGTCAGGTACGAGCCGCCCCAGTTGCCGCCGCCACCGGGGAAGACATCCGCGATGTCCCAACCCTTGGTGTCGGCCGCGTTGCCCGAGATCACGCCGAGCATCCAGCCCGGGCAGAGCATCGTGGCGTAGCCGCCCGTCGACAGCGCGCCGAACCAGTCATCCGACCACTGGCCGAGCTTGGCCGACAGGTCGGCCGACTCCTCGAGCACCGTGCGGAAGGTCTTCTCGACATCCGCGTTGTCGGTGGCGATGATCGTGCCGTCGTTCTTCTCGTAGAAGTTCGAGAACTGGTTGCTCATGCCCTGGTAGGTGGCGCCGGCCGAGTCGAACCAGGCCTTGCCGGTCTTCGCGACGTAGTCGTGGCCGACCGAGAAGTAGGTGTCCCAGTCGCCCTCGAGCAGCTTCGCGACCTCGGCGCGGTCGGTGGGCAGGCCCGCGGCGGCGAACAGGTCGGCGCGGTAGCAGATGGCCTCGGGGCCGATGTCGGTGCCGTAGCCGACGAGACGGCCGTCGGCGTCGGTCGCCGCGGCGGCCTTCCAGTCGAGCCAGCGGCCCTCGACGGATGCGTCGGAGAGGTCGTAGAGCTTGTTCGAGTACTGCATCATCTCGGGCAGCCAGTCGACCTCGATGGCCTCGACGTCGGCGAGACCGGATCCGGCGCCCAGCTTCTGGAAGAAGTTCGCGCGGGCGTCGTTGCTGGTGGCGGCGCGGTTGTGCACGATCTTCACGTTCGGGTTCTCGGCGGTGTACTCCGCGAGCAGTTCGTCGGTGTAGCCGAAGTCGTTGAAGCTCGCGATGGTGAGGGTGATCTCACCACCCTCGTCGCCCGGGTCGTCGCCTCCGGATGCGCAGCCGCTCGCGATGAGCGCGACGCCCGTGATGGTCGCGATGCCGAGCGCGGTGCGTGCGCGCAGGGTCGTCCTCATGGTCACTCCTTTGTGTCGGTGCGGGTTGGCCCGAGGCGCTCGCGTCTTCTTGACCGGGAGCGCTCCCGGGGGTTGGCCGAGAAGGTATACCGGGAGCGCTCCCGGTGTCAACACGGCGCCCCGAACGGGGGTGCCACGCGGGGTCGCGCACTCAGGTGGTCGAGGAGCCGCGCAGCGGCGTCTCGAAACCACCGCCCCGACGCCGCCGCAGGAGTACCGTCGAAGGCGTGAGCGACGGCATCATCCGCATCCCCGAACCGGTGGGTGACGCCGCCTGCTGGCTGGGCCGCGTGTGCCCGGAGTGCGGCGCCCTCGACGAGTCGCCTCGCCCCGCAGACGTCTGCGCGCGCTGCGGCGCCGAACTGCCCGAGGCGGAGGCGTGAACGGGCGCATCGAGCGGGTGCTGGGCATCCGCCATCCGATCCTGCTCGGAGCCTTCGGCGGGCTCTCGAACGTCGAGCTCACCGCCGCGGTGAGCGACGCCGGCGGCCTCGGCCAGTACGGCCTCTACGGCTACTCGGCCGACCGCATCCGCGACACCGTCGCCGCACTGCGTGCCGCGACGGATGCGCCGTTCGGGCTCAACCTCTGGCTGCCCACAGGAGACGAGGTGACCCCCGCCGACGTCGCCGTCGATGCCGTCACCGCCCCGCTGGCGCCCTTCTATGCCGAGCTCGGCATGGATGCGCCCACCGCGCCGGCCGCCTTCCTCCTGCCGTTCGAGCAGCAGCTCGAGGCCGTGCTCGACGTGCGGCCGGCCGTGCTGAGCGTCGTCTACGGCGTGCCGTCGGCGGAGGTGATGAGTTCGGCGCGCGAGCGCGGCATCCGCGTGATCGGCACCGCCACGACCGTCGCCGAGGCGCGCGCCCTCGCCGCCGGGGGAGTGGATGCCGTGATCGCGAGCGGCGCCGAGGCGGCGGGGCATCGCGTGTCGTTCCTGCGCGAGGCCGAGGATTCCCTCGTCGGCACGCTCGCGCTCGTGCCGCAGGTCGTCGACGCGATCGAGGTGCCCGTGATCGCCGCGGGCGGCATCGCCGATCGCCGCGGTGTCGCGGCGGCGCTCGCGCTCGGAGCCGACGGTGTGCTCGTCGGCACCGCGTTCCTCGCCACCCGGCAGTCGGCCGCGACCGCCGCGCATCGCCGGGCGATTGCCGAGTCGGGCGACGACGGCACCGTGCTCACGCGCGCCATGAGCGGGCGGCTCGCGCGCGGCATCCCCAACCGTGCGGTGCGCACGATCGAGGCCGGCGGGAGCATCGCGCCGTTCCCCGCTCAGAACTGGGCGACGGGAGCTTTCCGGGCCGAGGCGGGTCGGCGCGACGCGGGCGAGCTGCTCTCGCTGTGGGCGGGCCAGGCCGCGCCGCTCGCGCGGCACGCGGATGCGGGGGCGCTGTTCGCCGAACTCGTCGCCGGTCTGGGCTGACGCGGCCTGTACCCCTTACCATTCATCGCTGTACCCCTACCGTTCATCGCATGCGTTTGCATCGAACACGTGTCCGCGCGCATCCGGGGGTAGACGAAGAGGGTGAAATCGGCCACTGACCGGTACGATTCTCAGTTAAGGGGGTGATTTGCATGGACCGTCCGTACGGCTCATACGCCGATGTGCTGCTCAAGCAGCGATATCGTCCGGGCTCCGTCATCGGGCACGGCGGAATGGCGAAGGTGTACCTCGCGCGCGACGAACAGCTCGGGCGTGACGTCGCCCTCAAGCTGTTCGGCGCCATCCCCGCGGGCTCGCAAGCGACACCCGTCTTCACCGCCGAACTGCGGATGCTGGCCTCGCTCAACCACCACGGGATCGTCACGCTGCTCGACGCCGGCATCGACGACTCCGTGCCCGACGAGCCGCATCCCTTCCTCATCATGGAACTCGTCACGGGCCCCAACCTCGAGCAGGCGATCCGAGCGGGCGACCTCACACCCCGCGCGATCGCCGAGATCGGCTACGACCTCGCCGAGGCTCTCGAGTACGTGCACGGGCGGGGCATCGTGCACCGCGACCTCAAACCCTCGAACGTGCTGCTCGCGCAATACGGCACCACCGAGGTGCGGATGCGCGCGCGCCTCACCGACTTCGGTATCGCCTTCGACGCCGCCGCGGCGCTCGGGCCCGAAGAGACCAACACGACGGGAACGGCCGCCTACCTCAGCCCCGAGCAGGTGCTGCGCGACCTCGTGGGCCCGGCATCCGACGTCTACGCCTTCGGCCTCGTGCTGCTGGAGTGCTTCACGCGGCACATCGAATACCCGGGCGACCCCTCGGCATCCGCGGTGTCACGACTCAAGACCGACCCCATCGTGCCGGCCGACCTGAGCTCCGCCTGGCGGAGCCTGCTCACCGCGATGCTGCAACGCGACCCGGCGCAGCGCCCGCCGATGCGCGACGTGCTGCTCGCCCTGCGGCAGATCATCGTCGACGACGCGGCCCGCCACCGCAGCCGCCCGACGCCCGTTCCCCTCGAGGAGACGGCGCGCATGAACGCCGTGCGGCGCTACGAGAGCTACGTCGCGCCGGGCGACGAGGTGTTCGAGCGCGTCGCGAACCTCGCCCGCCGGGTGGCCGACACCCCCGCGGCGATCGTGAGCATGGTCGAGCACGACGACATCCGCTTCCTCGCGCATCCGGGCACCGAGCTCACGGGTCTCACACGCGACGACGGCCTGTGCTCCTCGATCGTGGCCCACAACGAAGCCTGGGTGATCGAGAACTGCCTGCTCGACCCGCGCTCGTCGGAGAACGAGCTCGTGACGGGCGACTTCGCCATGCGGTTCTACGCGGGTGTGCCCATCCGCTCGCCCGAGGGCTACAACGTCGGCGTCATCTCGGTGCTCGACTTCACCCCGCGCACCCTCACCGACGAGCAGCTGGCCTCGCTCACCGACCTCGCGGCGCTCGTCACCGACGAGCTCGAACTGCAGGTCGCGAGCCGCCAGCTGCGCAGCGAACTGCGGGCCACCACGGGCGACGTGCCCACGCCGGCCGTGCGCTACCCTCGCGCAGTGTGAGCGCCCCGCCGTGCGATAGCGCCGACGGACGCCACCGGGTTGCATCGCCCGCCGCCGACAGCATCCCAGGCGCCCCTGTTTCGCAACTCAGGAGTCGTGCCTGTTTCGCAACTCAGGAGGATGTGCCTCGAGCCGCGCCTCAGGGGAGTGATCCCGTCGATCTCTCCTGAGTTGCGTAGGCGTCCGCTTTCGCAACTCAGGAACAACAGCGTCGGGGCGCGGATGCGAACACGGAGGCGCGATATCTCCTGAGTTGCGAGATGGAGCGTTTACCGTGAGACACGGGGAATGGCGGGCGAGTCCATGCGGTTGCATGAAACCATGACGCAGCAG
>JBQCHI010000027.1:0-101795 GCA_051954835.1 Protaetiibacter sp.
CGAGGTCTACGCCGCCTGCGTCACCGGCCTGCGCGACTACGTGCACAAGAACGGCTTCCGGTCGGTCGTGCTGGGGCTCTCCGGCGGCATCGACTCCGCGCTCGTCGCCGCCATCGCCGTGGACGCCCTCGGGCCCGATGCGGTGCACGGCGTGTCGCTGCCGTCGGCCTACTCCTCGGAGCACTCCAAGGGCGACGCCGCCGAGCTCGCCGAGCGCACCGGGCTGCACTTCTCCACCGTCCCGATCGGCCCGATGGTGCAGGCGTTCCTGGACAACGTCGGCCTCACCGGGGTCGCCGAGGAGAACGTGCAGGCGCGCGTGCGCGGCACCACCCTCATGGGGCTCTCCAACCAGCCCGGTCACCTGGTGCTCGCCACCGGCAACAAGAGCGAGCTCGCGGTCGGCTACTCCACGCTCTACGGCGACGCCGTCGGCGGCTACGCCCCGATCAAGGACGTTCCCAAGACCCTGGTGTGGCAGCTCTCGCGGTGGCGCAACGAGGTCGCGCAGGTGCGTGGCGAGGTGCCACCCATCCCGGAGAGCTCCATCACCAAGCCGCCGTCGGCCGAGCTGCGCCCGGGCCAGCTCGACACCGACTCGCTGCCGGACTACGAGCTGCTCGACGACGTGCTGGACGACTACGTCGAGCAGGACCGCGGCTCGGCCGAGCTGGTGGCGGCCGGCTTCGACCCGGCCCTGGTGGAGCGGATCCTGCGCATGGTGGACGCGGCCGAGTACAAGCGACGCCAGTACCCGCCGGGCCCGAAGATCAGCCTCAAGGCGTTCGGGCGGGACCGCCGGCTCCCCATCACGAACCGCTGGCGCGAGCGCGCCGAAGACGCCCGGAAGGCGGCCGACGAGCTGTCTGCGCGCGTCGCCGGCGATGGCGGCGACGCGGCCCGCATCGTTCCGGCCGTTGAGCCACCCGCGGGCGCGCCGACGTCGTCGCCGTGACCTTCGCGCACGCCCACTGAGGTCGGGGCGTTCCTCACTGGGCAGGACGCGCACGGCGTGCCACCATGGGCGCAGTCAGGGGACGCCGCAGGGCGCCTCGAGACGACACCCAGGAGGCTCCGCATGAGCACCAGCCAGCAGCCGACCCCTGCCCAGAGCGAGGCCGTCTCCCCCTACGGCGGCGCACCGCTGCCCCAGCCGCCGGTGGGCCAGCCGCCGGCGCTGCCCAAGCGGGTACGCGTCCCCTACCTGCAGGGCCTCAAGGACCGCGGGGAGAAGTGGGCGATGCTCACCTCCTACGACGTCCTCACCGCGCAGATCTTCGACGAGGCCGGCATCCCGGTGCTGCTGGTGGGCGACAGCGCCGCCAACAACGTGCTCGGCTACGAGACCACCCTGCCGGTCACCGTCGACGAGCTCATCCCCCTCACCCGCGCCGTGGCCGGCGCCGTCAAGCGCGCCTTCGTCGTCGCCGACATGCCCTTCGGCTCCTACGAGACGAGCACCGACGAGGCGCTGCACACCGCGTTCCGTTTCATGAAGGAGACGGGCGCGCACGCCGTCAAGCTCGAGGGCGGGGTACGGTCCGCCGAGCAGATCCGTCGCATCGTCTCGGCGGGCATCCCGGTGATGGCGCACATCGGCTTCACACCGCAGAGCGAACACCAACTGGGCGGCCACGTCATCCAGGGTCGCGGCTCCGGCGTCGAGCAGCTGCTCGCCGACGCGCGCGCCGTCGAGGACGCAGGGGCGTTCGCGGTCGTGCTCGAGATGGTGCCCGCCGAGGCGGCGCGACGCGTCACCGAGGCGCTGACCATCCCCACGATCTCGGTGGGCGCCGGTCCGCACACCGACGGTCAGCTGCTCGTGTGGACCGACTGGGCAGGTCTCACGACGGGCCGCATCCCCAAGTTCGTGAGGCAGTACGCCAACCTCGCCGAGGTGCTCTCGGATGCCGCCCGCACGTGGACCGCGGATGTCGCATCCGGCGCGTACCCCGGCCCGGAGCATTCCTACGACGACTAGCCGCCGAGGCTCCGCACGATCGTGAAGAAGATGATCGGCTCGACGAGCGAGACGCAGCCGAGGATGACGCCGGCGAGCGCGCGCCCTTTCCCGTCCGCGTCGTAACCCGCACGCACCCGGACGCGCGCGCGGTGGAGTCCGATCGCGCCGAACACGATCGCGAGTGCGCTGATGAGCAACACGGGCAGCAGAACCGACACGATGCCCCAGACCAGCGAGCGGGTCGCGACCGAACGCCCACTGGGCACCACGAGGTTCATCGCCGTGAAGCCGGGCCGGTCGTCGAGCGAGTACGACGGCTCCCCCGAGACCGGGGCCGCAGCCGTCGTGTGCTCGGTCCACCCCGCCCCGCTCCACCAGCGCACGACGCCCGGGATCGACGGATCCGGGTACCAGCCGGGTGGTGGCGCAGGTTGAGCGAAGGTCACGAGATCGAGTGTGCTCCGATCGGTCGACGCAGCCGAGTCCCCCGTCCGGTGGACGCACGGTCGCCGCAGGGTCAGGATGGACGGATGGCGACCGCGCGGGTAGGCATGTCGGGGTGGACGTACGCGCCGTGGCGCGGCGAGTTCTACCCGAAAGGACTGCGTCAGGCAGACGAGCTGTCGTATGCGTCCGAGCGGGTCACCTCGATCGAGCTCAACGGCTCGTTCTACTCCCTGCAGAAGCCCGCGAGCTGGCGCAAGTGGCGCGAGGAGACGCCCGAGGATTTCGTCTTCGCGGTCAAGGTGCCGCGATTCATCACCCACATCCGCCGACTCGACGACATCGGGGAGCCGCTCGCGAACTTCCTCGCCTCCGGCCTGCTCGGGCTCGGGCCGAAGCTCGGGCCGCTGCTCTGGCAGCTCCCGCCCAACCTCGAGTACGACCCCGAGCTCATCGGCCGCCTGCTCGCATCGTTGCCCCATGACACCGGGCGCGCCCTCGAGATCGCCCGCGGACGAGGCGAGCGGATGCGGGGCAAGGAGCTGCTCGAGATCGACGAGCCGCGCCCGATGCGGCACGCCATCGAACCGCGCGCGTTCAGCTTCGACGACCAGGAGTTCGCGGATCAGGCCGCCGCCGCGGGAGTGGCGGTCGTGCTGGGCGACAACGAAGGACGCTGGCCGCGATTGGACTGGATCACGACCGACTTCGCCTACGCACGCCTGCATGGCGACAAGGAGCTCTACACCTCCGGCTACGACGACGCCGCGCTCGACGACTGGGAGGAGTGGGTGCGCGACCACCTCGACCACGATCGCGACGTGTACGTCTACTTCGACAACGACGTGAAGGTGCGGGCTCCCCTCGACGCCATGTCGCTCGTGGCACGATTGCGTCGATGATCGATCCCACCGCAGCCTCCCCTTTCGTGCTCCCGCCCGCCCCGGCCGAGCTCCTCCTCGAGACCGAGCGTCTGCGATTGCGCCCGCTCGGCGAAGACGACGTCGATGCCATGACGATCTATCGCGGCGACCCCGAGGTGTGCCGCTACCTGCCGTTCGCGCCGCAGAGCGCGGACGACATCCGGGGCCGCATCGGGCGTCTGTTCGGCTCGACGTCGCTCGAGGGCGAGAACGGAGGCGTCCCGGTCGGCATCGTGCGCCGGGATGACGGCATGCTCATCGGCGATCTCGTGCTCTTCCATCTGGACGCGGTGAACGGCACCGTCGAGATCGGCTGGGTGATCCGTCCGGACGTCGCGGGTCGCGGCTATGCGACCGAGGCATGCAGCGCGCTCCTGGATGCGGCGTTCCGGATCTACGGGGTGCGGCGCGTGGTCGCGCGCATCGACGCCGAGAACACGGCCTCCGCCCGTCTCGCCGAGCGGTTGGGCATGCGACTCGAGGCCCGCCTCGTCGAGAACGAGTGGTACAAGGGGCGATGGGGCGACGAGCTGGACTACGCGATCCTCGCCCGCGAGTGGCCGGGAACGCCGCGGACTACTTGACCCCGCCGGTGGCGAGGCCCCCGACGAGTCGCTTCTCGATGAGCATGAAGAGCACCACGACCGGCACGATCGCGACGACCGAGATGCCGAAGACGTACTGCCACGACGTCTCGTACTGCCCCACGAACTTCGTCAGGGCGACCGAGAGCGGCTGATTGCCCGCGGTCGAGAGGATCACGAGCGACGCCGCGAACTCGTTCCAGGCGGCCACGAAGGTGAACACGACCGCCGTCACGAGACCGGGCCACACGAGCGGCAGGTTCACCCGGAGGAGCGTCGCGAGGCGACCCGCCCCGTCCAGCTGCGCCGCCTCGTCGATCTCGCGCGGGATGGCGGCGAAGAACGAGTGCAGGATCCACACGGTGAACGCGAGGTTGAAAGCCGCGTTGGTGAGGATCATCGCCGCCCACGTGTCGTGCATCCCGAGCGCGACGAACTGCCGGAACAGCCCCGATGTCAGCACGGCCGGCTGAAGCATCTGGGTCGTGATCACGAGCGCGAGGAAGGCGAAGCGGCCGGGAAAGCGGAACCGCGCCGTGTAGTACGCCGCGGGCACGGCCACCACGAGCGCGAGCAGGGTCGCGCAGCTCGCGATCACGAGAGTGGAGATCAGGTTCTGCACGAGCGGCGTCTCGGGGGTCGACCACATCGTGAGGTAGTTCTCCCAGTGCCACTCGCGAGGGAAGTAGCTGGGTTCGACGGAGCGGATCTGCGCCTTCGTCTTGACCGAGCCGAAGAACATGATCGTGTACGGCAGCACGAACACCACGAGCACCACGAGGCCGCCGAGCATGCGCAGCAGCACCCGCCCGAGCGGTACCTGGTCACTCGTGTACCGCCGACGACGTCGGATGCCGCGCAGCGTCGCGATGGATGTCACCTCACACCTCCCGCATCGGGCGCACCACGCGCACGTACACACCCACGATGACGAGGACGATCACGAACGCGACAACGGACAGCGCGCTCGCCACGTCGACCTTGTGCTGGTTCTGGATGTACTTGAAGATCATCGTCATCACCGTGTCGGCGTCGTATCCGGGGATCGAGCCCGTCATCACCTTGAGGATCGGGAGCGAGTTGAAGACGTTGATGATGTTGATGAGCACCGCCACCGAGAGCGCGCCACGCAGTTGCGGCAGCACGACCGTGAGGTAGCTGCGCGCGGGGCTCGCGCCGTCGACCTTCGCCGCCTCGAGCGTCTCGGCCGGGATCGTCGCCAGCCCCGCGAGGATCGTGTAGGTCGTGAACGGCAACGACACGAAGATCGCGACGACCACGGACCAGGCGAACGCGGTATCCGGATTGCGCGTCCAGCCGTAGCCCTCCGGCGTATCCACGAGGCCGACATCGACGAGGAACCTGTTGATGATGCCGAAGTACGGCTCGAGCCCGTAGTACACGACCATGGTGGTCATGACGACCGACGCCGCCCACGGGATGATCACGACCATCCGCACGAGCCGTCGGCCCGGGAAGGCCTTGTCGAGGATCTGGGCGATCCCGAGCGAGAGCACGACCGTCACGCCCACCACGAGCACGACCCACACGACCGTACGCCCCAGGATGGGCCAGAAGTACGGGAAGCTGAACACCTCGAGGTAGTTGGCGAACCCGGCTGGGCCCTTGTCGACTCCCGAGATCGAGATGTCGCGCGTCGAGTTGTAGACCATCACCCCGGCCGGGAACAGCACCACTCCGACGATGAGCAGCACCGCGGGGGCGATCCACGGCAGGGCCGCGAGCCATGCCCGCGGCCCGCCGTGGTGCGAACTGCGCACGCGATCAGCCGGCGTCGACCTGGGCCTGGATCTCGCTGAGGACATCCTGCGCAGGCTTGGACTGCAGCTGACCGAAGAGCGCCTTGAATGCGGAGTCAGCGCTCGACCACTTGGGGTTCGTGCTGGGGTAGAACTGCGCATCCGGCAGCACGTCGAGGAACGGCGCAAGGGACTCCTCCCCCGAGAGCTCCTCGGCGCCCGACTTGGTCACCGGCAGGAAGCCCTCCGCCTTCACCCACGGCACGTACACGTCGACCGAGTAGAAGTAGTCGAAGAAGGCGGTGATGGCCTCCTGCTTGTCGCCGTCGTTCTGGAACGCCATGAGCTGGTCGGCGACGCCGAGCGTGAACGGCGAGCCGTCCGCGGTGGGGATCGGCACGACGGAGTAGTCGAGCTCGGGGTTGTTCTCGGCGATCTGTCCGACGGTCGGCGGCAGGCCGACCTGCATGCCGATCTTGCCCTGGATGAAGATGTCCATGAGCGGGGACCGGTTCGTGGAACCCGGGTCGGCCTGGGTCGCACCCGCATCGATCATCTTCTTGATCTGCTCCGCACCGGGGAGGTTCGCGGGATCGTCGATCGTGATCGTCGACTCGTCGCCGAAGGTGCCTCCGCCGCCCCAGAGCCACACGGCCGCCTCCGCTTGCGCCTCCTCCGATCCGAGCGGCATGCCGTAGCCGGCGATTCCGTTGCCGAGCGCCGAGACCTTGGTCGCGGCGTCCAGCAGCTCGTCCCACGTCGTCGGGGGCGATGCCACGCCGGCCTGCTCGAGCAGCGCGTTGTTCACGAAGAGCGCCCGCGCGGATGCGATGAACGGCAGCGCGTAGGTGGTGCCTTCGAGTTGCTCGTTGGCCAGGAACGAGTCCTGGAAGTCGCTCAACGTATCCGGGGAGGTGACGTCCTCGGCCGCGTAGAGGAGGTCGTCTGCCGCGAAGCCGGCGAAGGGGCCTCCGTTGTAGATGTCGGGCGCCTCACCGCTTTGCACCTTGGTCGAGATCACCGACTCGAGGTTGTCCCACGACTGCACCTCGAGGTTCACCTGGATGTCGGGATGCGCCTCCTCGAAGCCGTCGATGACGTCCTGCCACAGCCCCTGCGTCTGGTCGGAGTAGCTCGGCACGAGCAGGTCGAGCGTCGTGCCGCCCGAGTCGTCGCCTCCTCCACCCGACCCCCCGAACCCGCAGGACGCCAGGGTGAGTGCGACCGTCCCCATTGCCGCGATCGCTGCCGCGCGCGTGACGCTCTTCATCGTCCCTCCCTTTGGGCGAGACCGCCGCGCTCCTCGTGAGCCGTCGTCATCTGCCCGTCGCGGAGGCAATCTACGAGCCCCCCGTACAGGGGGTCAAGGGTTTCCCGGAAATAAGTTCACCGTCCTCACAAACCCCGGCCGTCGATCCGCCGGAAGCGCTCCCGGAATGACAGGGATGAGAGCGCGACCACGGCGCCCGGATCGGGTCAGCGCTCCGCGTCGTCCTCCGCAGCCCAGGCGCGGGCCCGCTCAGCCGCGATCTCCGGCGCGCGCGCCGCCTCCTCGCGGCTCGCAAACGGTCCGTCGCGGTCGACACCCAGCGACTGGGGGCCCTCTTCCACCTCGCCGGTCTTGTTGTTGTACCACCACTCGGTCATGGCGCCTCCGTCCGCTCGGTACTCTTGACCCTATGCCTCGCGACGCCGCCGGTCACCTCGTCGCGGGCCGGGTGTCCGCCCTCCGCGCCGTGCCCGCGTCGATCCCCCGGCCCGAGTATGTCGGGCGGCCCGCACCGCGGGCGTTCAGCGGATCCGACGTGTACACGCCCGAGGAGATCGAGCGCATCCGCACGAGTGGTCGCATCGCCGCCCGCGCGGTCGAGGCCGTAGGGGCGGCCATCCGCGTGGGCGTCACGACCGAGGAGCTCGACGCGATCGCGCACGATTTCCTCGTCGCGCACGACGCGTATCCGTCGACCCTCGGCTATCGCGGCTTCCCCAAGTCGAGCTGCACCTCCATCAACGAGGTGATCTGCCACGGGATACCCGACGACACCGAGCTCGTCGACGGCGACATCGTCAACATCGACATCACGGCCTTCCACGACGGCATGCACGGCGACCTCAACGCCACCTTCCTGGTCGGTGATGTCGCACCGGACGCGCGCGAGCTCGTCGAGCGCACCCGCGAAGCCCTGGCCCGCGGCATCAAGGCGGTCGCCCCCGGACGGGAGATCAACGTCATCGGCCGCGCGATCGAGAGCTACGCCCGACGCTTCGGCTACGGCGTCGTACGCGACTTCACCGGCCACGGGGTGGGCCGCGCCTTCCACACCGGGCTGATCGTGCCGCACTACGACGCGGCACCCGCCTACGACACGGTCATGGAGGTCGGCATGGTGTTCACGATCGAGCCCATGCTCACCCTCGGCACCCCGGAACGCCCCGGTACGAGCGAGTGGGACGAGTGGTCCGACGGATGGACCGTCGTCACCCGCGATCGCAGCCTCACCGCCCAGTTCGAACACACCCTCGTCGTCACCGAGACCGGCGCCGACATCCTGACCCTGCCCTGACCGGGCCGACGCATCCGGAGGACTCATGACCGCACTCGCCGTGGGAATCGACATCGGGGGCACGGGCATCAAGGGCGCCCTCGTCGACACGCAACGCGGCTCGCTCGCGGGCGAACGCGTCAAGGTACCGACACCCGACGGCGGCGACCCGGATGCCGTGCTCGCGGTCGTCACGGACATGGTCGCCGGATTCGGGGAAGCCGCCGCGGGAGTGCCCGTCGGCGTGTGCTTCCCCGCCATCGTGCGCCACGGTCGCACGATGTCGGCCGCCAACGTCTCGAAGCGCTGGATCGGCCTCGCCGCCGAGGAGCTCTTCGAGACGGCGTTGCGTCGCGACATCCACTTCGTCAACGACGCGGATGCGGCCGGCGTGGCCGAGGCGCGTTTCGGGGCCGCGCGCGGCGTCGACGGCCTCGTCATCATGACGACGCTCGGAACCGGCATCGGAAGCGCCTTCCTGTACGACGGAGTGCTCATCCCGAACACCGAGCTCGGGCACCTGGAGATCAAGGGCGAGGATGCGGAGACGCGTGCCGCGTTCTCGGCGAAGGAGCGCGACGGCCTGGACTGGAAGAGCTGGGCGAAGCGCCTCCAGCGCTTCTATGCGCACGTCGAGTTCCTGTTCTCGCCGGAGCTCTTCGTCGTCGGCGGTGGCGTCTCGAAGAGCCACGCGGAGTTCCTGCCCCTGCTCGAACTCGGGACCCCGATCGTGCCCGCGACCCAGCGCAACAACGCCGGCATCCTGGGTGCGGCGTGGCTCGCGACGCAGCCTGCGCATCGCAACGGCGAGATTTCAGTTCTGTGAAATCTCGCGTTATCCTCTCGAACCCGGCGCCGCGGTGTATTAGGTTGAGCTAACGCCCCAGATCAGGGGGCGCATGCACCAGAAGAAAGCAGTCACATGCCTAGTGGAACCGTGAAGTGGTTCAACGCCGAAAAGGGATTCGGCTTCATCACCCCCGACGACGGCGCTCAGGACGTCTTCGCGCACTACTCGGCCATCGAGGCCAAGGGTTACCGCACTCTCGAAGAGGGTCAGCGCGTCGAGTTCGAGGTCGCGGAGGGCCAGAAGGGTCCCCAGGCCGCCAACATCCGGCTCGCCTGACGACAGACTCCACCATGAGGAAGCGCCTCCGGGTCACCCCGGGGGCGCTTCCTCATGTACACGACGAACGGGTCGGCCGATACGCCGGGTTCTGTCATGCCTCCCCCACCTCACGGTGGTGAAGGCACGGACGGCCATCTCTCTCGGGGCTGCGTCGCCACAGCCCTCCAGCGGTCTACCCGGTGCCTCGGCGAGCAGCCTCGACGGCACCTGTCTGACCTTGCTCCGGGCGAGGTTTACCCAGCGAGCCCGATCACTCGGGCCCCTGGTGGTCTCTTACACCACCGTTTCACCCTTACCTCGACGCCCGAAGACGCCGTGGCGGTCTGCTCTCTGTTGCACTTTCTCGCGGATCACTCCGGGTGGGTGTTACCCACCGCCCTGCTCTGCGGAGCCCGGACGTTCCTCGGCGCGTGCACCTGCCCGAAGGTCAGCCGCACGCGACGCGACCGTCTGGCCGGCCCGTTCGCCCCCTCAGGATACCCGGGCCGCTGCCGTCCGCGGTCACAGCCCCGATTCGGCCGTGCGCACGAGGATCGCGCTCGAGTCGGGGCACAGCAGCACATCATCCGGCGCGGCGGCCCGCACGGCGTCCAGATCCGTCGCGTTGAGAGCCACGCCGCTCGCGCTCGATACTCCGCCGCGCAGGTGCGACGCGCCCACACCGTAGCGTTCGCGCTGCTTCTCGTAGAGCGCGAGCAGCTCAGCCGGAACGCGAGCCGCGATCGTCGCTCGATCGGTGACGGCGTCGGCACGCTCACGCTGCAGCGACGCAGCACCCGCGTCGCGCGCCGTCGTCGTGTCGGCGATGCGGCCGTCGAGCTCCTCGAGGGCCGATCGCGTGCCCGCGAGCCCCGACTCGTGCTGCTCGACGCGTTCCATGACCACGAGCTGGATCTCCTCGAGCTCGTCACGGCGTCGGGCGAGAGCGGCGAGCTCCTGCTCGAGCGCCTGCACGTCCTTCACCGACGACGACGCCTGCAGGCGATCCTGGTCGCGCTGGATGCGCGCCTCGACCACGGCGACATCCGCCTCGACGCGCCCGAGCTCGGCCTGGGCGTCCTCGAGAGTTCCGCGCTGCTCGGCAAGCGTGCGACGCAGCGCCTGGGCTTCGCCTTCGAGCTCGGCCAGCCGGGCGATCTCGGGCAGGTTCCGCAGCTGATGGTCGAGACGCTGTACGCGGGTGTCGAGGTCCTGCAGCTCGAGCAGCAGCGCCTGGTCTTCGGGGGCGGCCTTCAGGCCCATGCGGTTTCCGTTCTGTCGGGGTCGGATGCGGTTCGCTCTAGACGAGCGCGAAATCCCAGGGGTCGGTGCGCAGCTCGCTCACGGTGACCGTGACATCCGGCAGCGCGGCACGCAATGCCTCGGCCGCCGCATCGAGCCACAGCCACTCGGCGGCCCAGTGCGAGACGTCGAGCAGCGCGGGGCCGCCGCTCACCCGTGCGTTCTCGCGTGCCTCCGACGCCGGATGGTGACGCAGGTCGCTCGTGATGTAGACGTCTGCATCCAGGACCTCCGGGTGCCCGAGCAGCGAGTCTCCGGCTCCTGCGCACAGGGCGACGCGGCGTACCTCGGCGTGGTAGTCCCCGGCCCCCCGGATGCCCTGCGCCGTCGCCGGGAGCACCCGCTGGAGTCCGCGCGCGAGCTCCCCGAGCGACACCCCCTCCGGAAGCGTGCCGACCCGGCCGAGTCCGTGTGCCGGATCGAGCGGGCCGGGCACGATCGGTCGCGTGTCGCGAAGGCCGAGCGCGCGGGCAAGGACCGCGGAGGTGCCATCGGCGACGATGTCGGCGTTCGTGTGCGCCGCGAGCAGGCCGCATCCGCCCCGGATGAGACGGGCGATCACTGCTCCCTTGTAGCGGTCCTCGGCGACCGAGGTAACTCCCCGCAGCAGGAGGGGATGGTGCACCAGCAGGAGCTGGGCCCCCGCCTCGACGGCTTCGTCGGCGGTGTCGACCACGGCGTCCACAGCCAGATGGATCGCAGAGACCGTCGCCCGCGGATCGCCCACGACGAGGCCGGGCGCATCCCAGGACTCCGCCCCCGAGAGGGGCCAGAGAGCGTGCGCGACCTCGGTCACCTGCGCGAGAGAAGGGGCCACGGGCTCAGTCTACGAGCGCACTCGCGGGCGGCCGCACTCCTTCCAGCTCGTCGCGGTCGCGCTCTTGCCGGCGGATCGTGGGCACCGCCGTCACGAGCGGCAGCAGCAGCCCGAGCGCGAGGGCCATGAGCACGCCGATGTCGCTCGCGGCGAGCACCGAGTCCTGGTCGAGGCCGAACGCGGAGAAGAGATAGCCCTCCCATGTGAAGCCGACGAGCTTCGCGCTCACGAGACCGAACCCGACCGCAGAGATCACGACGAGGCCGACGAGGTTGACCCACCGCACGGCCGGATACACCCCGCCCGCGGTCAGGAGCGAGGGGGCGTGGAATCGACGCAGGCGGATCATCATCTCGCTTGCGAAGATGCCGGTCCAGGCCGCCACCGGAACGGCGACCGTCGTGGCGATGTCGGTCACGAGCGCGCGCGTGTCGCTGCCGAGCAGGAGCAGACCCGCCGCGACGACCGCCACCAGCACGGCCGCGATCGTGGTCGCCAGCGAACGCGGCAACCGGGCGCCGACCGCGACGATCGCCAGACCACCGGAGTAGATCGTGACGATCGCGCCCGCGACCAGGCCGAAGGCAGCCGCGGCGAGCACCGGCAGCGCGAGGCCCTCCGGCACCATGCCGACGAGGGTGGCGAGAGGCGCGCGGGCGAGGCCGTCGGCGAGCTCCGGGTCGGAGGCGGCGAGGATCGCACCCCAGGAGAGGATCGCAAGCGTCGGGACGATGACCCCGAAGGAGCCCCACAGCATGTTCGCGGCTCCGGAACCGGACGTCTTCTGGTACCGCGCGAGGTCGGAACTCGATTGCGCCCAGGCGAGCCCGACCACGCTGAAGACGAGCACCGCGCCGCCCACGGCGAGCAGCCATGGTCCGTCGTCGGTGCGCAGGGCCGTGTCGAGGTCGACGTGCGGGGCCGTCACGACGATCGTCGCGATCACGAGCACCGTCGAGAGAATCCCGAGCACCCGCTGCACGCGGTGCAGCAGGCCGTAGCCCAGCACGGCGACGACACCCGCGAGCACCGCTCCGACCGCGAGCGCGACGAGCGCGGTGACGCCGGGACCTCCCTGGCCGGGGCTCAGCACGGCCGTCGCGGTGGCCGCGAGCAGCCACAGCAGCACCGCGCCCCAGAGCACGCGTCCGATGACCGCGAGCACCGCGGGCAGCACGTTGCCGACGAGCCCGAAGGTGGCGCGCGAAACGACCATCGTGGGTTGGCCGCTCCATTTGCCGGCGAGCGAGCCGAGCCCCAAGGGCAGGGCCGACAGCCCGACCCCCGCCACCACGGCGACGAGCACCTGGCGCAGGCTCATGCCCGAGGCGAAGAGCGTGGCGGAGATCGCCAGCATCACGATCGAGGAGTTGGCGGCGAACCAGAGCCAGAACAGCCGCGCCGCGTGACCCGCGCGACGATCGAGCGGAGTGGGCTCGAGCGCCGTCGACTCGATCGCCATGGCGGGCGGATCGCTCGGCTCGCCCGGCGCCACGGGCGCGCCCACCGCGACCATGGTGGCCGTCGACACCGGTACAGGCGCCACGGATGCCACGCCCGCCTCGTCGACGGGGATGGGCGCCGCGAGGTCGGCGCGGTCGGACTCGTCGATGCCCTCCACCTCGGGATCGCCGTTCCCCGCCGGATGCCCCGTCGCCTCGGGCACGACGAAGACCTCGGCGGGCGGTGGCGCGAACGGCACGGCTGCGACGTCGGGCGGGGGTGCGTCCTCGAATCCCGCGACGGGAAGGTCGACGGCCGCTCCGGCCGCGGGCGGCGGGAGATGGGTCACATCGACCGGTCCGTCGGGCCCGTCGACCGTGGTGACCGGCGGGGGCAGCACCGGCGCCGGCAGCTCCGCGACGGGCGGAGGGGTCAGCGCCGCGGCATCGAGCGATCCGACTTCGGGGGCCGCGGGCGGCTCGACGAGAGGCGGGGGTGCGAAGGAGGGCGGCGGGGCGGTGAGCCACGCCTCAGCGGTGGCCGGCTCGGCGGGAGGCTCGTCGCTCTCGGCCGTGACCGGCTCCCCCTCGCGGGACGGCTCGGGCGCGTCGGTCCACCCGGGGATCGCGCTCGTCGACGCCGCGGAATCCGCGCCGCTCCAGGCGGCGGCACCGAAGGCGGCGCCGACGCCGGGAGGCGGTTCGGCAGCATCCGAGGCGGGCTCGAGGCCCTGACGACGGCGCAGCTCCTTCTCGAGGAGCAGGATCGCATCCAGGGTCGAACCTGCCGCGACCTCGTGCTCGATGGTGCGGCTCAACTCGTCGTCGGGCAACGAGGATGAGGCGAGCGGCGGCGGCGCGACGGGCTCCGGGTTCGCGGCGGCAGGGCCCGCATCCGCGAAGACCGGAGGCGGCAGCACCGGCGGGGCGGGCTCCGCATCGCCCAGATCGAGATCGGCCGGTTCCGGATCGGAGGCGACCTCGTCGGGAGCGACGTACTCGGGAACCGGGGGCGGCGGCGGAACCGGCAGCGGTGGCGGCAGGTCGGGCTGCACATCGGCGGGATCCGGGCGGAAGATCGGATCCGAGTTCACCACCGGGATCGTGATGGGACCCGTGTACATCGCCGTCTGCGCCGCCAGCGCCGCGGCGAGTTCGTCATCGCTCGTGGACGATGCGGGCGCGTTCGACGGCGCCACATAGGGCGGCGGATACGCGATCGGGGCGCGCGTGTGGCCCGCGTCCTCGCGCGGGGGCTCCTGGCCCGGCACCTCGCTCATGCGTCGAAGTCTAGGACGGCGTGTCGCGGGGACCCAGGAGGACGGGCCGAGACGAGCACGACGACTCCGGCGAGGATCGCACCCAACCCCAGCCATGCGAGCGGCTCGAGCCGCTCCCCCACGACCGCTACGGCGAGCACGGTAGCCACGACCGGCTCGAGCAGCGCGACCGTCGTGACCGTCGACGACCTCAGGGTGCGCAGAGCCACGCCCACGAGCAGGTAGGCGAGGAACATCGGCCCGATCGAGAGGTACGCGGCGATTCCGAGGGCGCCGGCATCGGAGACCAGCGGCGCCCCCGTCACGGCGAGCACGGGCAGCAGCAGCAGTGCGCCGCATCCGAACATCGCCCCCATCGCGCCCCGCGAGGTGCCGCCGGCCGCGATCGCACGGGCAGACGAATAGGTGTAGAGGCCGTAGGCGAGGCCCGCGAGCAGGCCGAGGAGCACGCCCGGGAGCAGGCGCGCATCCGTCGCATCCCCCGGATGCCGAGCGAAAGCCAGCAGCGACATGCCGCCGATCGCGAGGGCGGTGGCGATCGCCCAGCGCACCGACAGCGGATGCCGTTCGAAGATCCACTCCAGAAGCGCAGTCACCACCGGCCCGCTGCCGAGAGCGACCACGTTGCCGATCGCGACGCCCGCGAGATCCATGCCGCAGTAGAAGGCGAGCGGATAGACGAAGACGCCGATCGCTCCCGCGAGCACCCACCCGCGGGCTCCTCCGCGAAACACGGCCGCGCTCTGACGCGGAGCCGTCAGGACGAGCAGCAACCCACCCACGCCCATCGTGGCGGCTCCCGTCGCGAGCGGGCTCACGGCATCGGGGAGGAACGTCGCCGCAGTTCCCGTGGTACCCCACAGCAGGGCTGCCAAGACGACCGCGAGCGTCGCACGCGCGCGGCCTGCTTCCATGTGGGCGCTGAGGGACTCGAACCCCCGGCATCTTCGGTGTAAACGAAGCGCTCTACCAGCTGAGCTAAGCGCCCGGTCACCCGATGCTACCGGCGTGCGCGACTCCCTGACGTGCTCAGACCGAGAGGGGCAGCACCTCGTCGAGTGCCGCGCGGTACTCCTCGACCGAGCGCGCCTGTCCCGGTGCGGTGATGAACGACGCGCGGATGATGCCCTTCACGTCGATCACGAACGTCGCACGGTTCGCGAAGCCCTTCTGCTCGAGGAACACGCCGTACTCCTTCGCCACCGCTCCGTGCGGCCAGAAGTCGGCGAGCAGTGTGAAGTCGTAGCCCTCCTGCTCGGCCCAGGCTCGCAGCGTGGCCTTGGAGTCGACCGAGATGCCCATGAGCTCCACGCCGTGCTCCCGGAAGAGCGCGAGGTTATCGCGCAGCGCGCACAACTCGCCCGTGCAGGTGCTCGAGAATGCGAGGGGGAAGAAGACGAGGGCGACCGGCTTGCGACCGCGGAAGTCGCTCAGACGGATGTGCTCGCCGTACTGATTCGGCAGGTCGAAGTCCGGTGCCTGCGTGTCGTTCTCGAGAGCCACGAGCAGCGATCATACGCCGGGATCCGCGGACGCGCCGGTGGCCTTCCCGGTGCGGGAAGTCGAGGCCGCTGCGGGCCTAGACTGGACGATGGCCACGACACGATCAGGAAGAGGTCAAGCGTGACGGTGAACGACCAGGATCCGTACTCGGTGAACAACACCGATCAGGACCCGGAGGAGACCGCCGAGTGGCAGGAGTCCCTGGACGCCCTCGTCGCAGACAAGGGACATCAGCGCGGTCGCGAGATCATGCTGAACCTGCTGAAGCGGTCGAAGGACCTGCATCTGGGCGTGCCCATGGTGCCCACCACCGACTACATCAACACCATCGCACCTGAGAACGAACCCGCGTTCCCCGGCGACGAGGAGCTCGAGCGGCAGTACCGTCGCTGGATCCGGTGGAACGCCGCGATCACGGTGCACCGCGCACAGCGTCCCGACATCGCAGTAGGCGGCCACATCTCGACCTATGCGTCGAGCGCGTCGCTGTACGAGGTCGGGCACAACTGGTTCTTCCGCGGCCAGGACCACCCGTCGGGCGGCGACCAGGTCTTCTACCAGGGGCACGCATCCCCCGGCATGTACGCTCGCGCGTTCCTCGAGGGACGACTCGGCGAACAGGACCTCGACGGCTTCCGTCAGGAGAAGTCGCGCGCCCCGCACGCGCTGAGCTCCTACCCGCACCCCCGCCTCATGCCGGAGTTCTGGCAGTTCCCGACGGTGTCGATGGGCCTCGGACCGCTCAACGCCATCTGGCAGGCGCAGAACAACAAGTACCTCACGAACCGCGGCATCGCCGATCGCTCCGAGAGCCATGTCTGGGCCTTCCTCGGCGACGGCGAGATGGACGAGGTCGAGAGCCGCGGTGCCCTGCAATGGGCCGCCAACGAGAAGCTCGACAACCTCACCTTCGTCGTCAACTGCAACCTCCAGCGCCTCGACGGTCCGGTGCGCGGCAACGGCAAGATCATCCAGGAGCTCGAGAGCTTCTTCCGCGGCGCCGGCTGGAACGTCATCAAGGTCATCTGGGGTCGCGAATGGGACGAGCTGCTCGCCCGCGACAGCGGCGCCCTCGTGCGCGTCATGAACGAGACCCCCGACGGCGACTACCAGACCTACAAGGCCGAGGACGGCGCCTACGTGCGCGAGAACTTCTTCGGTCGCGACCCGGAGGCGCTCAAGCTCGTCGAGGGCTACTCCGACGAGCAGATCTGGAACCTCAAGCGCGGCGGTCACGACTACCGCAAGGTCTACGCGGCGTTCAAGGCGGCGGTCGAGCACACCGGCCAGCCCACCGTCATCCTCGCGAAGACCATCAAGGGCTACGGCCTCGGCAAGAGCTTCGAGGGGCGCAACGCGACCCACCAGATGAAGAAGCTCACGCTCGACAACCTCAAGCAGTTCCGCGATGAGCTGCGCATCCCGATCACGGATGCCCAGCTCGAGGAGAACCCGTACCTGCCGCCCTTCTACCACCCGGGTGAGAACGACCCGGCGATCCAGTACCTCCAGGAGCGGCGACGCGAACTCGGCGGCTACCTGCCCGAACGGCGGGCGAAGTACGTCGACCTCAACCTGCCCGAGGCTTCGGCGTACGACGTCGTCAAGCGCGGCTCCGGCAAGCAGGAGATCGCGACGACGATGGCGTTCGCGCGCCTGCTCAAGGACCTGCTGCGCACGCCCGGTCTCGGCGAGCGGATCGTGCCGATCATCCCGGATGAGGCACGCACCTTCGGCATGGACGCCTACTTCCCGACGGCGAAGATCTACAACCCGAACGGCCAGCACTACACCTCGGTCGATCGGGAGCTCCTGCTCGCCTACAAGGAGAGCGAGAAGGGCCAGATCGTCCACGTCGGGATCAACGAGGCCGGGGCCTTCGCGGCCTTCACCGCCGCGGGGACCTCGTACTCGACGCACGGCGAGCCGCTCATCCCGGTCTACGTGTTCTACTCGATGTTCGGCTTCCAGCGCACCGGCGACGGCATGTGGGCGGCGGGCGACCAGATGGCGCGAGGCTTCATCATCGGTGCCACCGCCGGCCGCACGACGCTCACGGGCGAGGGGCTGCAGCACGCCGACGGGCACTCGCCGCTGCTGGCCTCGACCAACCCCGCAGTCGTCGCGTACGACCCCGCCTACGGGTACGAGCTCGGCCACATCGTGCGCGCCGGCCTCGAGCGGATGTACGGCGGGAATCACCCCGACCCGAACGTCATGTACTACCTGACGGTCTACAACGAGCCGCACATCCAGCCGGCGGAGCCCGAGGGGCTCGACGTCGATGGCCTGCTGCGCGGCATCTACAAGCTCAAGGATGCGACCATCGGCGGCCCCAAGGCGCAGCTGCTCGCCTCGGGTGTCGCGGTGCCGTGGGCCCTCGAGGCCCAGGAGCTGCTCGCGAAGGACTGGGGCGTCGCCGCCGATGTCTGGAGCGTCACCTCATGGAACGAGCTGCGTCGCGACGGCCTCGCCGCCGATGAGCACAACTTCCTCAACCCGACGAAGCAGCCGCAGGTGCCCTATGTGTGGCAGAAGCTCAACGGCGCGGAGGGCCCGTTCCTCGGCGTGAGCGACTACATGCACGCGGTTCCCGACCAGATCCGGGCCTGGGTGCCCGGCGAGTTCGCGACGCTCGGGGCCGACGGCTTCGGCTTCAGCGACACGCGCGCGGCGGCGCGTCGATTCTTCAAGATCGACGGCCCCTCGATCGTGGTGCGCACGCTCCAGTCGCTCGCTCGTCGCGGCCAGGTCGACCCGGCCTACGTCCTGCAGGCGATCGACAAGTACAAGCTGCACGACGTGACCGCGGGAACCACCGGCACGGCGGGCGGCGAGAGCTAAGCCGCCGCCGCCCGTGCCGGAGAGGACGAAGGCACAGACGCTCGCCTGGCTGCGGACGCTGTCGGGCGAGCTGTCGACCACGACGCTCAAGCGGCTCGACGACACCCTGCCCTGGTATCGCGAGATGCCGCCCGGCAGGCGCAGCGCCGTCGGGCTCGTCGCCCAGGCCGGAATCACCTCGTTCATCTCCTGGTACGACGATCCGAGCTCGACGCCGTGGATCGCGGCCGACGTGTTCGGGGCCGCACCGCGCGAGCTGCTGCGATCGGTGAGCCTGCAGCAGACGCTGCAGCTCATCCGGGTGACCGTCGAGGTCGTCGAGGAGCGGGTCACGGGGGCGGGCGACGACGTGCGCGAGGCGATCCTGCTGTACTCCCGGGAGATCGCGTTCGCGGCCGCGGATGTCTACGCACGCGCCGCGGAGGCCCGCGGTCTGTGGGACGCGCGGCTCGAGGCGCTCGTGGTCGACTCGATCCTCACCGGCGAGTACGACAGCGAACTGCCGAGCCGCGTCGCAGCCCTCGGCTGGAACGGTCATGGCGCGGTCGCGGTGCTCGTCGGCACCGCACCCCGCATGCTCGACGTCGATCAGCTCCGGCGCACGGCGCGGCACCTCGACGCCGATGTGCTCATCGGCGTGCAGGGAAGTCGCCTCGTGCTCGTGATCGGCCGCGTGGACGCGAAGGACGACGAGGAACCGCGCCCGATGCTCCCGTTCATCGAGATCGCACGACAGCTGGAATCGGGTTTCGGGGCCGGCCATCTCGTGCTCGGCCACGAGGTCCCGTCGCTCGTGGATGCCGCGCGCAGCGCCCGCGCGGCCCTCGCGGGTTTCGCCGTGGCCCGCTCGTGGCGCAACGCCCCGCGCCCCGTGCTCGCCGACGACCTGCTCCCGGAGCGTGCGCTGGCAGGCGACCCTCTTGCGCGCGCCACGCTCATCGCGCGCATCTACCAGCCGCTCAAAGCGCATTCGAACGAGCTGCTGCTGACCCTGTGGGCGTATCTCGACAACGGGCGCTCGCTCGAGGCGACAGCACGTGAGCTCTTCGTGCACGCGAACACGGTGCGCTATCGACTGAAGCGCATCAGCGAGATCATCGGCTGGGATGCCACCGGAGCACGCGAGGCCCTCATCCTGCAGACGGCGCTCATCGTCGGCTCGATCGCCGACACCGGCAAGAAGGCCGAATAGGCGCATCGACCTCACGATTCGCATGAGGGATGTAGGCATCCACCAACATCGGCCCGGATTTCTCGTGTCGTGTATGCCACCCGCCGTCCACGAGCTTGGCAGGATGGACGGGTGACTGTCGTGATCGTGGCGCCCGGGCAGGGCTCGCAGACACCCGGATTCCTCGACCCCTGGCTCGCCGAGTCGCACTTCGCGGCGCACCTCGACGAACTCTCCGATTCGGCGGGCGTCGACCTGCGCCAGCACGGCACCGTGTCGGATGCCGACACGATCCGCGACACCGCGGTAGCGCAGCCGCTCATCGTCGGGGCCTCGCTCATCTCACTCGCCGCGGTGCTCGACGGCGGACGCCGTGAGAAGGTCGCCGGCATCGCGGGTCACTCGGTCGGCGAGGTCGCTGCGGCCGCCGGCGCAGGCATTCTCGGCGAAGCGGACGCCATGCGTTTCGTGGCAGCCCGTGGTCGCGCGATGGCGGATGCCGCGGCGCGCACCGAGACCGGCATGAGCGCCGTCATCGGTGCGGACGAGAGCGAGCTGCTCGCCGCACTCGAACCGCTCGGGCTCTCCCCCGCGAACATGAACGGCGGCGGTCAGATCGTCGTCGCGGGCGAACTGCACGCGCTCGCCGCGCTGCAGGCGAACCCGCCCGCCGGAGCGCGCGTCATCCCCCTGCAGGTGGCGGGTGCGTTCCACACCCGCTTCATGGAGCCCGCCGTCGACACGATGCGTGACCTCGCATCCGGTATGACGCCCGCGAACCCGACGCTGCGGATCTGGACGAACCACGACGGCTCGGTCGTCGACGACGGCGCCCGATACCTCGAGCTGCTGGTCGGTCAGATCGCCTCCCCCGTGCGCTGGGATCGGGTCATGGAGTCGTTCACCGCGTCCGGCGTCACCGGGCTCATCGAGCTCTCGCCTGCCGGCGCACTCGTCGGGCTCGCCAAGCGCGCCCGCAAGGGCCTTCCCACGGTCGCCGTCAAGACGCCCGACGATATCCCCGCCGCCCACGCCCTCATCGATCAGGAGACCGCCGCGTGACCGTCCACCTCAAGCAGGCAGCGGGATCCCCCGGCAGCCGTATCCTCGCGCTCGGCGCCGCCCGCGGCGACCTCGTCGTGCCGAACGAGGATCTCGTCGGCCCCATCGACTCGAGCGACGAGTGGATCCGCCAGCGCACCGGCATCATCACGCGAAAGCGGGCGTCGAAGGGTCTCAACGCGGTGGACCTCGCCGAGACCGCCGCGCGCGAAGCGCTTGAGAAATCGGGCGTCGACCCGTCGCGGGTCGGAGCCCTGATCGTCGCGACCATCAGCAACGTCGCGGTCACGCCCTCCATGGCGACCCTGCTCGCGGATCGCATCGGGATCACTCCTGCCGCCGCCTACGACATCAGCGCCGCCTGCGCCGGATACACCTACGGGATCGCCCAGGCCGACGCACTCATCCGTTCGGGCGCCGCCGAGTACGTGATCGTCGTCGGCGCGGAGAAGCTGTCGCAGTACGTGCACCCCGAGGACCGCTCGATCTCGTTCCTGCTGGGTGACGGCGCGGGCGCGGCCGTGCTCGGCCCCTCCGACGAACCCGGCGTCTCGAAGACGGTGTGGGGGTCCGACGGCTCCAAGTGGGACGCGGTCGGCATGAACGCGACGTTCGAGGAGTACCTCGACAAGGTCAAGCCGTGGCCGACGATGCGCCAGGACGGCCAGACGGTGTTCCGCTGGGCGGTCTGGGAGATGGCCAAGGTGGCCAGGCAGACACTCGAGGAGGCCGGCGTCAGCCCCGACGAGCTCGCCGCGTTCATCCCCCACCAGGCGAACATGCGCATCATCGACGAGCTCGCCAAGCAGCTGAAGCTGCCCGAGCACGTCGCCATCGCGCGTGACATCGAGACGACCGGCAACACCTCCGCCGCGTCGATCCCGCTCGCGACGCACCGCCTGCTCGCGGAGCACCCGGAGCTCTCCGGGGGCCTCGCCCTGCAGATCGGCTTCGGCGCCGGCCTCGTCTACGGGGCCCAGGTCGTGCGGCTCCCCTAAACTTGTCCCCGGTCACTCGACACCCCTAGGAGATAAACGAAATGGCACTGTCCACCGAAGAAGTCCTCGCCGGCCTCGCCGAGCTCATCAACGATGAGACCGGAATCGCGACGGACACCGTCGAGCTCGACAAGTCCTTCACCGACGACCTCGACATCGACTCGATCTCGATGATGACCATCGTCGTGAACGCCGAGGAGAAGTTCGACGTGAAGATCCCCGACGAAGAGGTCAAGAACCTCAAGACCGTCGGCGACGCCGTCACCTACATCGTCAACGCGCAGAACTGAGCGACGACGGGCGGAGGCGCCAGATACCTCCGCCCGTCCTCGTCCCGCCGGTGTCCGGCATCCGTTCCACCACCCTCGGAGTATTCGAATGACCAAGAAGATCGTCGTCACGGGTATCGGCACGTCGTCGCCGCTCGGGGGCACTGCTCCTGACACCTGGAACGCCCTGCTTGCGGGCGAGTCGGGCGCCGCCACGCTCACCCACGACTGGGTGAACGAGCTCGAGCTGCCCGTCACGTTCGCCGCCGAGGCCAAGGTGCGCCCGGATGAGGTGCTGGAGCGTCAGGAGATCAAGCGGCTCGATCCGATGAGCCAGTTCGCGCTCATCGCCTCACGCGAGGCGTGGGCGGATGCCGGTGCACCTCAGGTGGACCCGGAACGCCTCGGGGTCGAATACTCGACAGGCATCGGGGGCCTCTGGACGCTGCTCGACGCCTGGGACACCCTCAAGGAGAAGGGGCCCCGTCGGGTGCTCCCCATGACGGTGCCGATGCTCATGCCGAACGCGGCGGCGGCAGCCGTCAGCATGCACCTCGGCGCCCGCGCCTTCGCACGTACCGACGTCTCGGCGTGCGCGTCGAGCACCGAGGCGATCGCCAACGCCTACGACCATCTCCAGCAGGGCTACGCCGATGTCATCATCGCCGGCGGCACGGAGTCCGCGATCCATGGGATCACGATCGCCGCGTTCTCATCGATGCAAGCCCTCTCCAAGAGGAACGACTCCCCCGCCACCGCTTCCCGGCCATACGACAGCACCCGTGATGGGTTCGTCATGGGTGAGGGCGCCGCATCGATCGTGCTCGAGACGGAGGAGCACGCGAAGGCACGTGGCGCGAAGATCTATGCCGAGCTCGCCGGCGGCGGCATCACGAGCGACTCGTACCACATCACGGCGCCCGACCCCGAGGGGTGGGGTGCCTCCCGCGCGGTACGTGCCGCGCTTCTGCAGGCGGGTGCATCGCCCGACGATGTCACCCACATCAACGCGCACGCCACGAGCACGCCCGTGGGCGACATCGCCGAGTACAAGGCGCTGCTGGCGGTGTTCGGCGAGCGGGTGCACGACATCCCCGTCTCCGCCACCAAGGCGTCGACGGGCCACCTGCTCGGCGGTACGGGCGCGCTCGAGGCGATCTTCGCCATCCTCGCCGTGCAGCAGCGTCTCGCGCCGCCGACGATCAACCTCACCGAGCAGGATCCCGAGATCCCCCTGGATGTCGTGACCTCGCCGCGTGCACTCGGGGAGGGTGCTCAGCTCGCGATCTCGAACTCGTTCGGGTTCGGCGGCCACAACTCGGTGATCGCCTTCCGCTCGATCTAGATGATGCGGCAGCTCTCGTGCTGCGTGCAGATGCCGTCGAAGTCGTCGTCGGATTCGATGACCTCGACGACCTCGTCGACATGGATGAGCGGCTCCTCGAGTTCATCGAGGAGCGCGCGCAGGTCGATGTCGCTCGTCTTCAGCATGGCGTCGCTCCTTCGCTAGCCGACCTTGTGAAGCCAGATGACCGGGCTGTCCTCGCTCGCGTAGCGGAACGGCTCGAGCTCGTCATCCCAGGCCTGGCCGAGGGCGACGCGCAGCTCGCGGTGCAGCTCGAAGGCGTCTGAGCCCGCCGTCTCCATGGCGGCACGGATGCGGTCCTCGGGCACGACGACGTTGCCCGCGGTGTCGGTCTGCGCGAAGAAGATGCCGAGATCCGGCGTGTGCATCCACCGTCCGCCGTCTGTGCCGAGCCCGGCGTCTTCGGTGACCTCGTAGCGCAGGTGCTCCCAGCCGCGGAGGGCGGAGGCGAGCACGGCACCCGTGCCGCGGGGGCCCTCCCAGACGTATTCGGTGCGCTGGGCGCCGGGGAGCACCGGCTGAGGCCGCCAGTCGAAGTTCACGGCGCGCCCGAGGGCTCGGCCCGCGGCCCATTCGACATGCGGGCAGAGAGCACGAGGAGCGGAGTGGACGTACACCACTCCGCGCGACATCGCAGCAGCCACTTTTCTCTCCGTTCGTCAGATGCGACTTCCCCATCGACCTGACGTACGTACGCTGTTGCTTGGGGCCATTATGCCCGGTCGCGCCACGAAATCACAAGCATGTGGTTCGGATGTCGGCTACTTCGCCTCGGCGTAGCTGTCGACGATCGCGACCGTGACCGGGAACTCGACGGGCGCCCCGCCGAAGAGGATGCGCCCCGCCTCCGCCGCCGACGCGCGCATCGCCTCCGCCACGGCATCCGCGAGGTGCTCCGGGGTGTGCACGATGAGCTCGTCGTGCAGGAAGAACACGAGGTGCGGGCGCGCGGTGAGTGGCGCGGATGCCGCGTCTCCCCCGCCGAGCTGCCACAGCATCCGGCGGAGTGCGCCCATCCAGCACATCGCCCATTCGGCCGCTGTGCCCTGCACCACGAAATTGCGCGTGAAGCGGCCCCAGGCGCGGCCGTCGCTGCGGGCGCGGGCGCGCTCGGCGTCGCTCACCGTCTCGTCGTAGCCCGCGTCGCGCCCGGGCGGGGAGCTGCGTCCCAGCCACGTGCTGACCATCTCGCCGGCCTCACCGGCGCGCGCGGCCGCCTCGACGAAGGCCATGGCGCGCGGGAAGGCGCGCTCGATGCGCGGTCGCATCCGGCCCGACCCACCCGTCGTGCCGCCGTAGATCGCACCGAGCATGCCGTACTTGGCCTGCGAGCGCGTCTCGACGGCCCCGGCCTCCACCATCCCCTGATACAGGTCGTGCGCGCGGCCGGCGCGCGCCATCGCGGCATCGCCCGACATCGCCGCGAGCACACGCGGCTCGAGTTGGGCGGCATCCGCGACCACCAGCTTCCATCCCGGATCGGCCACGACCGCCCCGCGGACCTGTTGCGGCAACTGCAGCGCACCTCCGCCGTCGGATGCCCAACGACCGGTGACGACGCCGGCGGGCACGTAGACGGAGCGGAAACGGCCGTCGCGCACCCATTCGGCGAGCCAGGCCCAGCCGTTGGCGGTGTGGAGGCGCGCGAGCTTCTTGTAGGCCAGCAGCGGGGCCACGACGGGGTGGTCGACGCCCTTGAGCTCCCAGCGGCTCGTGCTGCCGACGCGCAGCCCGGCACGCTGAAGGCTCTTGAGCAGCGTCGGCGGCGAGTCGGGGTTGGCGCGCGGATCGTCGAGGGCGGCGCGGATCTCAGCCACGAGCTGCTCCATCTTGGCGGGGCGCGCGCCGGGGGTGCGTTCGCCGAGCAGCTCGGTGAGGATGCGGTCGTGACGCGCGGCGTCCCACGGCAGGCCCGCGAACTCCAACTCGGTTGCGACGAGCGCGCCGACACTGTCGGCAGCGACGAGCAGCGTCAACGGGCCGGGTGCTTCGCTCGCGGCGACCGCGGCGCGCTGCCGACGCAGTTCGAGGGCGGGGTCGTCGTCGGGTTCGGGCTGTTCGAGGTCGAAGAGCGCGTCGGATGCCAACGACGCCGCGTTCGCCGGCGCGTCCCACCTGTCGCGCGGTGCACGCGCCAACTCCGTGCCGGATGCGGCGACCGCGTTCCGCAGGATCAGCCGACACATCCGCAGGTCGATGCAGCGCTCCACGCGCACCCCGGCCGCGAGCAGCCGCGGGTACCAACGCTTCGTGTCGGCCCACACCCAGCGCGGATGCTCCGCCTCGTGCGCCGCCACCCAGTCGGGGAGTTCCGTCTCGGGGATCCGCTCGCGCGCGACTTCGGCGGCATCCGCGTCGAGGGTCGTCACGTCGACGAGCCCGGGCGCGGGCGAGCTCACGGCGACGTACACGCATCCATCCTCCCGCGCACGACCGACGTCGCCCGCCTGGCTAGGGTTGACCGATGCGCCTGATGCTGCGGATCCTGTTCGCCCTCTATCTCGTGGCGGTGGGCTTCGTGGTGTGGTCGCCGCAGCCGACCGACGGCGTCGGCATCGCGGCGATCGTCGCACGCTGGGTTGCGGGCGTGATCGGCCAACCGTACGGCGCCACCTTCGTCGTGCTCGAGGTCGCCGCCAACGTCGCGATGTTCGTGCCGTTCGGCGTGCTGGCGCTCACCGCCTACCGCTGGATGCGGGTGTGGTCCGCCACGGTCGCGGGCTTCGTCACGAGCGGCCTCATCGAGGGCGTGCAGCTCTTCCTGCCGACGCGCTATGCGACCGTGTCCGACCTCGTCGCCAACACGGCCGGTGCCCTGCTGGGCGCGTTGCTCGTCGCCGTCGTGCGCCGCACCCGCACCGCGAGGTCGGGCCGGCTCAGTGCAGAGGTGAACCGTCCTTCGTGAGGGGCAGCTTCTCGCCCGCCTCCACGGCGAACGGGAAGCGGTTCTGCTTCGGCGGCAGCGGGCAGTTGAATGCGTAGCTGAACGCGCACGGTGGCAGCACCGCGCGGTTGAAGTCGAGCGTGATGGTGCCGTCGGCATTCGGAGCCACGAACAGGAAGCGACCGACACTGTAGGTGCTCTCGCCGTTGGTGGCATCCGCGAAGACGAGCTGCAACGCGCGACCCGACTTGAATGCAGCGAGGTCGTACTCGACCCCGTCGCGGGTGAAGGTGATGCGCCCAGGCAGCACCTCCTCACGGGTCTTGCCGTCGTCTTTGAGGTGCTCGAATCCGAGCGTCGTGCCCTCGGGGTTCACCGACCAGTCGGCGGTGATGACCCACGACGGGTCGTAGGGGAAGGCGTCGATGGCACCGAATGCCTGGATCGCCTCCGACTCGGCGTCGAAGACCCGCACCGCGTACAGGCCACCCTCCTGGGCGATCACGAAGCCGCTCACGGTGTCGCTGAAGCGGATGTTCGAGGGGTTCGGGTCGTCCTTGCCGCGCACGTCGACGGTGCCATCGACGGTCTCGCCGTCGACCTCGATCCCGTCGGACGCGGATGCGGTGAGCAGCACTCCGGATCCGCCGTCGGTTCGCGGCGCCCACCGCCCCGGCACGCCCCACACGGTCTGCTCGGCGTCGATCACCTGGGTCGTGGTGAGGGCGAGGCTGCCCTGCGGCTGAACGACGGCGAGTTCACGGCGCGAGTGGAAGTAGGCGAACTGCTCCTCGGGGGTCTGCGGGGTCGTTGCGGCGGCGGTGTCGGTCATGCTGTCCATCCTGGTCGAGTCGCTGGATGCAACCGCGCGGGACACGGGAGTATTTCGAGGTCTCGCCTCCGTTCACCTCTGCTCGCGGCGCCGCAGCATGAGGGCACCCACCCCGAGCGCGAGCGAGAGCGCGGCGACCGCCGCCCATCCGGCGGTTTCGAGCCCTGTCGCGGCGAGCGCACTCGGCGTGTTCGGCAGGTTCTGCGGGTTCTGGGGGTTCTGCGGTGGGATCGGCGCCACATAGCGGAACGCGCTCGCATAGGTCACGAGCGGCTGCGGTTCACCGCCGAAGCTCCATTGCACGGTGACGTCGACGGCGCCGGGGCTCGCCCCGGGGGGCGTCGTGACGCTCCAGCGGCCGGCTCCCGCGTCGAAGGCCAGGTCGGCGCCGTCGACTCCACCGAACGACACCGCCGTCACCTGCGGCGCGGCGAGTCGCCCGGGTTCGGGCTGGTTGACGCCGCCGGTGTCGCGTCCGAGCCTCCCGAAGGAGGCCCAGCCCCAGCTGTAGGTGGCGCCGTCCGATCCGACCGCGAGGGAGTGATCCAGTCCTGCAGAGAGCGAGGTGACGCTCACCCCGGGTGGCATCGCGACCTGACGCGGCGTCGGCTGACTCGCGAAGGCGGCGTCGTCACCGAGCTGACCCCCGTCGTCGCGACCCCATGCGTACGCGGTGCCGTCGCTCGCGAGCGCCAAGGAGTGAGCGGACCCGGCCGAGATGGCGACGAACGAGACACCAGGCGGAGCCGCGACGCGCACAGGAGTCGCCCGATCCGCGATCACGGTGTCGTCGCCGAGCCTGCCGAACATGTCGAGTCCCCACGCATACACGTTGCCGTCGGAGCCGAGAGCGAGCGAGTGGTAGTCGCCGGCCGACACGCTCGTGAACGTCACCCCGACGGGCATCGCCACGGGCAGCGGGGTGCGCTCCACCCCGCCCGATACCCCGGTGCCGAGCTGGCCGTAGAAGTTGGAGCCCCACGCGTAGGCGTTCCCGTTCGTGTCGAGTGCGAGCGTATGGGCTGCGCCACCCGAGAGCTGGCGGAAGGTGACGCCGGGCGGGGTCGCCACCAGCACCGGCGTCGACTGGGTGGGGTCGGTGCTCGCATCTCCGAGCTGGCCGAGGGAGTTGGCCCCCCAGGCGTAGGCGTTCCCATCGGATCCGATCGCGTACGAGGTCGCACCGCCTGCCGCGACACTCGTGAAGGTGACGCCTGGGGGCGTCGTGACGAGCCCGGGCGTCGCCTGCCCGTTCACCCCCAGCCCGTTGCCCTGTTGACCCGATCCGTCGTTGCCCCACGCGTAGGTGGCGCCGTCCGAGCCGACGGCCACGACGTGGGTGCCGCCTGCGCCGATGCTGACGAAGGTGACACCGGTGGGCGCGGCGACGCGGACGGGCGCGAATCGGTCCGTCTGGCCGGGGCCGTCGCCCAACTGCTCTGAGGCATCCGCGCCCCAGGAGTAGAGGGTGCCGTCGGGTAGGAACCCGAGCGAGTACAGTCCGTGCCCGGTGACTGCGGTGAGGCCCGCCGGAGCCACGATGCTCACCACGGTGCCACCCGCAAGGGGACCGCTTGTCGGCGTGACCTCCCCCGCCGCGGATGCCGCGGCGGGAAGCGCAATCACGAGCGCGGCTGCGCACAGGGCCGTCACCGTGGTCCGACGCGCCATGACCAACTCCATCCCACCAGCGGCATTGGAACCAGTCCGGCGAACGAATATTACATGCATCCGTGTATGCATCTCGATACATCCCCCCGACTTGGGGGCATGCATCCGCTGGGGGTCGACCCAGCAGCCTCCACTGCGCGCGCCTACGCTGGAACGATGCCCGTCACCTCCCTCACGATGTACGGCGCCGACTGGTGCCACGATTGCCGCCGCACGAAAGCCCAGCTCGATGGGCTCGGCATCGAGTACATGTACATCGATGTCGAAGCGGATGCGAAGGCGGCCGAGGCTGCGCACCGCATCTCGGGCCGCACCAACATCCCCGTCGTCGTCTACCCCGATGGCACGCATCATGTCGAGCCGTCGAACCCGGCCGTCGAGGCCAAGCTGCGGGACCTCTCGCTGCTGCCCTGACCACTCACCCGGCCCGTGGGCCATTGGTCACCGATCGGTGGCGCCGACGACGGCAAGGTGGTGAGCCATCCACCGAGAGGGGCAGGGTATGCGAACCCGCCGGATCATTGCGGTCGCGCTGGCCGTGCTCGCCCTGCCCCTCCTGGTGCTCGGCCTCATCGACCCGCTCGAGGGCGGGGTCGCACTTCTCGTGGCGATCGCGATCGGCGTCGTCGTCTGGGCGCTCTCCCGCGTGCGGTTGCCTGCCCTGTTGTGGATCTCCCTGCTCGCGACGGTCGCCATCGGGGCGCTGACGATCGGGCTCGCGGTGGTCGAGAGCCCGCCGGGCACCATGGGCGGCACCGCCCGGAATCCGGTCTTCCCGCTCATCGCGTTGGTCTGGGTATGGCGTGCGGGAGTGCTCGTCGTGGCGGCCGGAGCCGTGCTGTACATCGTTCGGCTGTTCCGCGCGTTGCAGACTCCGGGCCTGTCTCGTAGGGCGGACGGGACTTGAACCCGTGACCGACGGATTATGAGTCCCGCGATAAACCAGTGGTCACGGACGAGCTTCCTAGTGATTGCAGGGATCTCGAACCACCACCACCGGCCGCGACACCCCCTGGACCTCCCAGGACGTCCCAGCCGTGTATGTACCTGTTGTATGTACCTGGGCTGGGTCGAAATGCCCCCAGTCCCGTTCAAACGGTGGTTTCACCTTGGTTGGACGACCTCCAGGACCCGGCGACGTTGCGGAGCTGCGCTTCGCGTGTATGTACGGTTCTAGACCGTCAAGCGGTCGACTCGTTCGACAAACAACCTGAACGAGTCGCTTCGAGCGCGTGGAGTGCGTACCCAAGCGCGCCCGCGGACGATCTGCGCGAGCCCCGGTGAGTCCGATTCGCGGTAGTCGCGGACCCGCCCGCCAGCTGGGCGGAGAGCGCGGACGAGATACTCCTTGGCGTTGTCAATGAGGCCCACATGCCTTCCAGCGACGGCCAGAGTCCTCCACGACGGGACATACTCAGCGAAAGCTTCGGGCCACTGCATCAGCCATGTCTCCATCTCCCAGGCCGGGGTCGCCGCCCAAACCTGGTGGTAGCCGATTGCGCGAAAGGCTCGTTCTATCTTGTTAGTCAGGTCGACATGACTCGGCTCAACCGCATCTGTGTCCTCGTGTGCGAAAACAGCAACCACATCAGCGTCGACGTTCGCGGCGTCGATGAGCCGTGCAATCTTCTCGACCCGACTCGGAACCGCTCCGGGCGGCGCATCCCTCAGATTGATCGGCGGGTTTCGCCTTGCTTCGACTCGTACCCCGAGGTCGGGACGCAACGCGAGGATGAACTCCTTCACTGTCTTGGTGTCGTTCTCATCCTCGCCGAAGACCAAGATCACCTTTGGGCGGGCGGCACTGCGACCGGTACGCCGTGGAGTCACCTCGGGACGCCGCCGAGTTCGCCGGAGAACCACAACTCGCCGAGGTTGAGTTCGCCATTGAGAGCCTGCTCTTTGCGCCGGATGGTCTCGGGATCAACCGCCGGAAGGCGGGTGCTTCCGTCCGGAGCGCGCTCGACCACCACTAGTTCGCTGGGATCTAGTCGACCAACGAGCGCCGGCGAATGCGTCGCTACAAGGATCTGAGTCCGCTCAGAAGCCTCTCGTAGCCTTTCGACGAGACGATCGAATACATAAGGGTGGAGGCCGTGGTCGATTTCCTCGATACAGGTGAGCAGCGGGGGGTGCGGGTCGTACAGCAATGCCAGTAGCGCAAGCACCCGCACAGTTCCGTACGAGGCATCTGCAAGGAAAGTAGAGTCCCGCAAGCCGCGCTCGACGATCTTGATAGCCACGGCAGGTTCGGAGCCGCCGAATTCGTGGAACTCCAAGCCCTCAAAGCCAGGAATCATTGCCTGCGCGTCAGAGATGAAATCGCGGTAAGCCTGTCGGTCGTCAACGAGGTTCAGGATGACCGACGCGAGATTATGCCCGTCCGCAGCCAGCGACTCGTCGCTTCGAGGGCTGGGCGCTTGTGCGGCAGCTACGTCGACGTTGAACACCCGAAATGTCGTGAAGAGCCGCGCGAACTTGTCGACCTCGCCTCCGCCCTCATTGGCTGGGAGTCGTCTAAGAGTCGAGAGCGCGAGCGAGTCGCTCCGCAGAGGAAGTTCGCGGCCTTCGCTTGTTGTTGGCCCGCGCGAATCTACGATCTCCGCCCGGCTCCCACTAACCGTGATCCGTCGACCGCGGCCCTGCATCCGCTTGAACACAAAGTCCTCATTGCGAAGCAACAGTGATCCTTGGCTAGTCGCCCGAGTCGAGAATCGCAGCTCGTACTCGTCAGGGGCGCTCACGCTACTGTGCTGAGTCACGTTCGCGTAGATGTGGATACCCACCCGCCTCGACTCCGCCTTAGTACCGCGGTACCTCACCCGATCAATTCCGCCGCGAATCTCGAGGGCTTCGGGCAGGTCAAGGCGAGCAGCGTCCCCCAAAAACTCGATCAGATCGAGAAAGTTCGACTTCCCAGCGCCGTTCGGACCGACCAGCACATTGAGAGGCTGCATCTCGACATCGACGTCGCGCAGGCTTCGGAAGTTCGAGGCGACGATTCGAAGTAGCGGCCTCATGGCACAACCGTATCGGAGACGACGGCGGGCACTCTCGTAGCGCGTCGCCGCGTCTCAGTAGGGCGGGTGGGACTTGAACCCACGACGACCGAATTATGAGTTCGGTGCTCTAACCAGCTGAGCTACCGCCCCTTGGGCAGTTCGCCCTCCACAAACGTAGTCGAGAGACGCCCACCGGGTTCAAGCAACGGTGCAGGAAACCGTTGCAGACTCACGAATCTCATGTATGTACCGAAGTATGTACTTGGGCCTCGAAGTCCCTGCAAAATAAGGGCAGGCGGGTGATCAAGCAGGGGCTTATGAGTCCGCTGCTCTAACCGGCTGAGCTACCGCCCCGCGACAACGCTACCGGCTGGGCGGGGCGGCACCGCTCACGCGGACACGTGTGCGTCGGCCGGCTCCCACGCGAAGCCGTCGGGGTCGGTGGCCGCGCCGAGGTCTCCCACGATGGCCAGGCGGTGCGATCCGCTGCCGTCTTCGGGCACGCCCGCCGACTTGGCGAGCGCCCGGCGCTTGTAGAGGCCGAACCCCACGGGGCTGCCTGGCAGCTCGAACTCGACGTAGCTGCCGAAGCTCTTGCCCACCGACATGCCGCGCTCCGTGTAGAAGCGCTTGCTCGCCGCCACGTCGTCGACGCCGAGCAGCAGCACCACGTGCTCCCACTCTCGCGCGGCCGGGGCGGAATCCTTCTTGGCCGAGGTGGCGATGTTCCAGATCGCGCCATCCGGCGAACGGAAGGTGCCGCCGTGACCCCACAGCGACTTGCTCACGGGCTTCAGGGCGGTGGCTCCCGCGCGGATCGCCGAATCGTAGAGGGCGTGCACGTTGGCGGGCTGGGCGACCGTCAGCGAGATGGTGAAGCCGCGGAAGCCGGAAGTCGCAGCATCCGAGGCGCGGAAGCGCAGCGGCACGTCGGCGCCGAAGGCCTCCGCGGAGAAGCCGGATGCGGCCGCCGGGTCGGCGACCTCGAGCAAGAGAGAGGTGATGGATGTCATGCGTGCCACGCTAGGGAGGCGAGCCTCGGCGACGCTTCTCGAAAGCTGACGGGCTGAACCCGGGCGTCAGCTCTCGGGCAAGCCGTCTCCCTGCACACGCGCACCCGCGACCTCGAGCAGCCACTCGATCCGGCGCGCGTGCGCCCGACGCCGCGCGAACCAGCCCCAGAGCGCCGCCCCGGCGAGCACGACCCCGACGATCGTCACGACGATGCCGACGGCAGGGGGTCCGTACTCCCCCGCAAGTGCGACGGGACCGCCGATCGCGGCCGCCATCGCCACCATCGCGAGCACCAGCAGCCCGAGCCCCGTCATCCGCCCGCCCGGCGCCCGCATCCACGCCGCATGGAAGGGCGTCGGCAGGCCCCGCGCGAGCTGCTGTGCAGATGCCGCGTCAAGCCACGCGCGCGACAGCGTTCGGCGCCGCGCGTCATCGGCATCAGCTGCGACCGCCCACAGGATGCCGGCGAGCAGGGCCGCGAGGATCGCGAACGACATCGTGGCGGTCAGCGGATCCTCGTCGGCCGCCCCGAAGTCGGTTCCGAGCGACTCCATCACGACGAGCACGATGAGCAACACGACCGCCACGAGGCAGGCGGCCGCGAACACCACGAACGAGACACGGCGGAACAGGCGCGTCCCGGCGGCATCCGTGGCGAGCTGCCGCTCGACCTCGCGGTCGTCGTCGGCGACGCCCTCCGACGGCGCGTCTGCGGCCGCGAGCTCCGCCGCAGGAACTGGCTCGGCATCCGGGCGGTGAGGCACCCCCCGCAGTCCGTCGATCTCCCGCAGGAGCACGCGCCGATCCGTCTCGATGCGCCGACCGCTCGCGAGCAGGTTGGCGCCGAGGAACGAGCGTTCGAGTGCCGCGGGATCCGCGCCGAGCGGAACCGCCGACGCGGCGATCACCTCGCGCAGCACCGTGAGCTCAGCCGTGGCCAGCCCGCGGACCGGCGCCCCGGCGACGAGCACCCGCGCGCGCCGACCGCTCGCGGTCTCGAGCGTGTAGACGAGGTAGCCGGCATTCGCGCCACTCGAGACCGACCGCAGCACCCGCACGATCTCGGTGGGCGTGATGCGCCGTCCGCGCGTCAGCAGCGCGCCGTCCGATCCGAGCCGGATGCGCGGATACGCGATCGAGAGACCGCCGACGATCGCCACGACGACGGGCGCCGCGATGGCGAGGAACACGATCCAGCGCGGCGTCTCGGCGGGCAGGAGGGCCGCGATCGGCTCCTGCAGCACGACGCTCAGCAGGATGACCGCCACCACCGTGGGCCCGATCGCGCGCCGCCACGCGGCCGGCTGGAGGGTGCGTGGGGTGGCGGAGGCCGCGCTCACCGCGCGAGCTCCCCCTCGGTGTCGGGGTCGACGACCTCTTCGCCGCGATACAGCGCCTCGAAGATGTCGAGGGTGCGCTGGATGTCGTGCGCCTCGACCGTGCGCAGCGCGCCGCGACGGAGGCGGTCGAGCTCGGCCGGGTCGGCGGTGAGGATCCTGCGGAGGTACCCGGCGAACGCCTCGACGTCTCCCGGCTCGTAGAGATAGCCGTTCACGCCCGGATGCACGAGGTGCGGCAGCGCCATGGCGTCCGCGGCGACGACGGGGAGCGCGGAGGCGAGCGCCTCCATGGTCGAGATCGACTGCAGCTCGGCGCGCGACGGCATCGCGAACACGCTCGCATGGGTGAGCTCGCGGCGCAGCTCCTCGTCGGAGATGCGCCCGGTGAAGCGCACCCGGTCGGCGACACCGAGCTCGCGCGCCCGGGCCTCGAGCTTCGGGCGCACCTCGCCGTCGCCGATGATCACGAGCTTCGCGTCGAGGTCCTGCAGACGCACGAGCGCCTCGATCGCCTCGTGGATGTACTTCTCCTCGTCGAGCCGCCCGAGGAACACGATGACATTGTCGGTGCGCGGAGAGAAGTCGGGCGTGTAGAAGCTCGTGTCGATACCGCACGAGATCGCGTGCACGCCGGTGAGGCCCGTGCCGCGCTCGAAGAAGTCGGCCGCACGCCGCGTGGGAGTGGTGATCGCATCCGCCTTCTCGAACCACTTGCGGGCCGAGCGCCACTGGATGGCTGCGAGCCAGTCGAGCGTGAACTTCGGCAGGATCGCGACGTGCTGCAGGATGTTCTCGGGCATCGTGTGGTTGGTGCCCACGAGCTCGATACCGTGCTTCACGGCAGAGGTCGCGAGACCCCGGCCGACGACGATGTGCGACTGGAAGTGGATGGCATCCGGCTTCACCTCGCGCACGATGCGCTCGGCGTTGGCCTTCACCCGCCACGGAAGCATGAAGCGCAACCAGGGGTGCGGCAGCCAGCGCCACGAGTAGATGCGGTGCACGGTGAGCGGCACGCCCTCGTGGATCTCGGTGAAGACGCCGACACGACCCTTCTGGGCGGGTGCCATGACGTGCACATGGTGGCCACGGCTGGCGAGCCCGGCAGCGAGGTTGCGACTGAACGTCGCGGCACCGTTCACATCCGGTGCGAAAGTGTCGCATCCGATCAGGATGGTGAGGCGGCGTTCGGCAGGGGGGTTCGACGACGGTCCGTCGGTCACTCGATCAGTCCTCGGTCGGCGGGAATTAACCCCTCCAAACTACCGTAGGGAGGCGAGCTCTCCCGGCTGATCCCGCCGGTGGGTCTGGGGGTGATGCTTCGCGAGCCGGAAGACGCCCAGGATCGCGACCGAGCCCGCGACGAGCCACACGAGCAGGGCCCACAGCGGCGTGGCGGACGCCTCGCCGAGCACGAAGATGCCGATCGCCACCGCGACGAGGGGGTCGATGACCGTAAGGCCGGCGATCACGAGGTCGGGGGCGCCCACCGAGTAGGCCGTCTGCACGAAATAGAAACCGAGGCCCAGAGCGAGCAGCAGGCAGATCGAGCCGACCACGGTGACCCAGTCGAAGTTGTTGTTGAGCGCCCGGTTGATGACGACCTTCGCGATCGAGGCGACGAACCCGTAGAGCACCCCGCCCGCGGCGATGTAGAACATCGCCGTGAGGCGCTTGCGGAAGAAGACGAAGGCGGCCGCGAGGGCGAGCAGAGCGACGCCGAGGATGGCGAGGATGATGATGAGCTGCGTCTCGCGGATGATGTGCTCTTGCGCGTAGAACGCCGCGATCGTCACGAAGACGCCGATGCCGACCACGCACATGACGATCGCGCTGATCGCGTGCCGGTCGAGACGCACGTGCGAGACGCGCGCGTTGAGCAGCGAGGTGAGCACGAGCGCGACGATGCCGATCGGCTGCACGACGATGATCGGCGCGAAACCGAGAGCCGTCAGCTGGAAGACGATCGCGAGGCCCAGCATGATCGTGCCGACGAGCCAGCTCGGCGTGCGTGCCAGATGCAGCAGCTGCCCGCCCGAGAGCCCGGCCTTCGCCCCGCTGCCGTGCAGACGCTCGACACGCTCGACGCCGCGGTGCTGCAGCTGCGCGCCGAGCGAGAGGAAGACGGCACCGACGACGGCGATCAGGATGCCGAGCGGTGCCGACCCCTGGAACGCCTCGGCGACTTCATCGGCGAGGGGGATCACGTCGGGCACCCGACGAATCTACCCGCCTCCGCCCCGATATCCTGAGCGAATGGCCGTACTCCCGATCCGGATCACCGGAGACCCCGTGCTGCACGCGCGCGCACAGGAGGTGGAGGAGATCGACGAGGGCCTCTCCGCCCTCGTCCATGACATGGAGGACACCATGTCGGCGGCCCCCGGTGTGGGCCTCGCCGCGCCGCAGGTCGGCATCCCGTTGCGCTTGTTCGTCTACAACTGGCGCGACGAGGAGGGCACGCTGCACCGCGGCACGGCCATCAACCCCCAACTGCTCATCTCTCCCCCGCCGGTCGGCGAGGCGGATGTCGACGAGGACTCCGAGGGATGCCTCTCCGTACCGGGTGAGCGCTTTCCGCTGCTGCGCTCGCATACGGCGCTGCTGCGCGCGGTCGAACTCGACGGCACCCCCTATGAGGTGCTCGCCACCGGGTGGCTCGCACGGATCTTCCAGCACGAGTTCGACCACCTCGACGGAGTGCTGTACGTGGATCGTCTCGCCGAGACGCATGCACGCGCCGCACAACGGGCCATCCGCCGCCGGAAGTGGGGCGTGCCCGACAAGAGCTGGCTGCCCGGGCGCGACCACCTCGAGGACTGAGCTCAGGGCATCCAGCCCAGCAGCCGCACGAGCGCGGCGCACGCCGCTGCGGCGAGCACCACGAGGATGAAGGGCACCCGCAGCGCGAAGAGCACCGCGGCGAGCACGATCGCCGGAACACGCGCATCCAGCACGGCGTCGCCTGCACGCTCGAGAGTCTGGGTCGCCGTGAGCGCGGCGAGCAGCGCGACGGTCAGCAGGTTCGCCACCCGGGCGGGGGTCGGCCGTTCGAGCACGCTCGGCGGCACGGCGTAGCCGACGAGCTTGAGCGCCAGCACCGCGATCGAGGCGATGAGGATGATGTGCCACACGGTCATACAGAGCGCCGCCCGAACAGGTTGGTGACGCCCACGATGATCGCGACGGCCGCCGCCGCGAGCACGGGCAGTCCGGGGGCGAGCCAGGGCACGAGCACGGCCGCGACGACCGCCGCCGCGACCGCCACCGCCACCGGCTGGCGCGAGGTGAGCCGGGGCCACAGCAATCCGAGGAAGGCCGCGGCCGCCGCGGCATCGAGGCCGTACATCCGCACGTCGCCGGCGAGGTCGCCGAGCAGTGCGCCGATGAGGGTCGTGAGATTCCACCCGATGTAGATCACCGCCCCGGTCACCCAGAAGCCGACCCGCTGACCCCGCAACGTCGGCTGCGCGGTGCCGACCGCCGTGGTCTCGTCGATCGTCCAATGCCCTGCGAGCAGACGTCGCCACCACGGCCCGCCGATGATGGGCGACATCCGCATCGAGTAGAGGCCGTTGCGGATGCCGAGCAGCGTCGCGCTCGCGATCGCCGCGGGGCCCGCGGCGGCACCGCCCGTGGCGAGCACGCCGATGAGGGCGAACTGCGATCCGCCCGAGAACATCACCAGGCTCAACACGCACGTCTGCCAGATGTCGAGGCCCGACGCGACGGCGAGTGCGCCGAACGAGACGCCGTATGCCGACACGGCCAGACCCACGCCCAGCGCGGCGCGCACCGCAGCGCCCGTGGCGCCATCCGCATCCGGTCTGACACGCGCCGCGTCGTCGGGCGCGTTCACCGTCGGTCGAGGGGCACGCCGTGCACGCCGTTGTGGTAGCGCAGCGAGGGGAAGACCGCCTGCACGGTGAATCCGACGCCCGGCACCTGATGCGCCTCGAAGACGCCGCCGAAGAGCTCGGTGCGTTCGCGCATCTCGGTCATGCCGCGGCCGTTCGGGGCCTGGGTGAGAGCGGCGAGGTCGTCGTCGACGGAGTACCCCTGCTTCTGCGCTTCAGCGTAGGGGTCGAGGCCGTTGCGGATCGCCTCGGCCCGGATGCCGTCGTCGTCGACGAGGACCTGCAGGCCGTCGTCGGTCCAGGTGAAGGTGACCTTCGCGGTCGTGCCCGGGCCGCCGTGCTCGAGCGAGTTCGAAAGCGCCTCCTGCAGGATGCGGAACACCGCGAGCTCGGCGCCATGCCGCAGCTCGTGCGAGGTGCCGCTCTCGGAGAACTCGACACCGAGGCCCGCGTCGCGCATCACCCGGAACAGTTCGCGAACGCTCGAGAGGCCCGGCTGCTCGGCGGTTCCGACCTCGCCGCCCCGCGCCACGGTCATGACGCGCCGGAGGTCGGCGAGCGTCTCGCGGGCGGCATCCGCGATCGCGGCGGCGCTGCGAGCCGCGGCTGACGGATCCTGGGTGGCGGCATAGCGCGCGCCCTCGGCCTGGGTGGCGATGACCGACACGGAATGCACGGCGATCTCGTGCAGCTCGCGCACCATCGTGAGCCGACTGCCCTGCTCGGCGAGCTGGAGCTCGAGCTCGAGGCGCTCGCGCTCGGCGGTGGCACGCTCGCGCACCGCACGACGCGCCGCGCGCCGACTGCGCTGCCAGAGCAGGATGAGCACGATCACGAGCAGCACGAGCATCGCGGATGCCGCCGCGAGAACGACGACGAGGGTGGTCTCGTTGGCCTCGAGCCAGGCGTCCATGTCGTGCTCCCCCTCCCGCGCGTCGGGCGTCACGCGGTCGTCACGATGCTAATGGAACGGGGGACGCCGCGGTGCGGTCGTCCCCCGTTCCGTGGGCGCGGCGGTCAGCCCTGCGGTGGCTGCGGCTGCTGGCTGCGCAGCACCTCGAGCCGGGCGCGGTACTCGACCTCGTCGATGTCACCGCGCGCGAACCGCTCCGCGAGCACCGTCTCGGCGTTGTGCGCGGCCTGGGCCGAGGCCCACGGACCGACGCCGTGCGGCCCCCACGGACCACCCCATCCGGATCGCGCCCAGCGGCGGCGACGGGTGGCGACGAGCGTGATGATGAGGCCGATGATCAGCAGCCAGAAGATGGCGGGCACGATCCAGAAGCCGGGTCCCCAGCCCCAGCCCGGGTGAAATGGCGCGGTCGCGAGGGCGATCGTCGTGAACATGTCGGGAGTCCTTTCCGAACGGGCCCCGCGGTGGGGCCGTCGAATCCCAGACTCCGCGTGAGGCGACGATCGCGAATCCGCCCGGCGGTGTCGATCCGCTACTCCCCCGGGACGACGCCGGGCGTCACGAGCCCCGACTCGTAGGCGACGATCACGAGCTGAACCCGGTCGCGGGCCGCGAGCTTCGCCATGATGCGCGACACGTGCGTCTTCGCCGTGAGCGGGCTCAGGAACAGCCGCGCGCCGATCTCCTCGTTGGTGAGGCCCTGCCCGACGAGGGCGAGCACCTCGCGCTCGCGTTCGGTGAGCCCGGCGAGGCGGGATGCGTCGGGCGGTGCGCTGAGGCCGCTCGCGACTCGCGAGAGCAGCGTGCGAGTGACGCTCGGGCTCAACAGCGCGTCGCCGCCCGCCACCACGTGCACCGCGCGGATCAGCTCCACGGGCTCGGTGTCCTTCACGAGGAACCCGCTTGCTCCCGCCCGGATCGCGTGCGCCACGTACTCGTCGAGCTCGAAGGTCGTGACGACGACGACGTGCACGCCGGCCAGTGCGGCGTCGGCGACGATGCGCTCCGTGGCCCAGAGGCCGTCGCCGTCCGGCATGCGGATGTCCATGAGCAGTACGTCGGGCTTCTCCCGCCGCGCGAGCGACACGGCCTCCCGTCCGGTGGCGGCCTCACCGACGACGAGCAGGTCGGGCTCCGCCTCAAGCAGGCTGCGGAAGCCCGCCCGGATCAGCTGCTGGTCGTCGGCGATCGCGACTCGGATCATGCGCTGCGCCTCCCCGTCGGCAGTTCGGCGGTCACGAGGAAGCCGCCCTCGGAGGCGGTTGCGAACACCCCGCCGAGCTGTTCGACGCGCTCCCGCATCCCGAGCAGCCCCCGGCCGGGCGTCACGGAGGCGGCGCGGCCGTCGTCGCGCACCTCGATGCGGATGCCGCCGGGGCTCGGTGCCAGCCGCACCCTCACCCGGGTGACCTCGACGCCGTGCCGCGCGACGTTCGTCAGGGCCTCCTGCACGATGCGGTAGGCCGCAGCGGCCACCGGAGCCGGAACCTCGGCATCCCCCACGCCGCTCTCGAGCTCGACCTCGGCTCCGGGGATACGGGTGGCCGCGACGAGCGTCGCGATCGAGGCGAGCGTCGGCTGGGGAGCGAGCGGTGCATCCGCCTCCCCCTCACGCAGCACGCCGAGCACGGTGCGCACGTCATCGAGCGCCGTCTTGCTCACCTGCTTGATCGCCGCCAGCGCTTCTGCCGCCTTCTCGGGCTGCGTGTCGGCGAGATGGAGGCCGACGCCCGCCTGCACGTTGATCTGACTGAGCGAGTGCGCGAGCACGTCGTGCAGCTCGCGCGCGATGCGCAGGCGCTCCTCCTCGGCGGCCGACTGCCGCCGCCGGGCAGCCGCCGCGCGGAAGGCCCTGATCCGCTCGCGCCTCGTGCGGATGAGCTCGCCGAGCCCGACGGCGATCACGAGAGCAAAGGTGGTGCCGACCACACGCGGGAGCGGCCAATCGACCGGCGCGCCCAGCGCCAGCACGACGAGCGCGAGCGCCCAGGCGACGCCGAGCGAGATCCACGCCCAGAGCGGAGCTCCCCGCACGACCGCGGCGGCGAGGGCGAAGGCGAGAGAGATCGGCACGGGGCCGCCGGATGGGCTCAGGAGGAGACTGGCGAGAGTGGCCGCAGCCACGATCGCAGCGACCGGTCCGGGGAATCGCCGCGCGCCGATGAGGGCGAGCGGGCCGATCGCTGCCAGCGCGACGGCGAGTGCGGCGGTCGCCGGATCGGGCTGTGCGATCCGCAGGATCCACGCGACGCCGGTGAGCTGCACGAGAGCGCTGACGATGACGGGCACCCACAGCCGCAGGGCACGCGACGGGCGCGGGCGGGCATCCGGGTCCCGCAGCGCCCACGGGCCGCCGCCCCACGCGTCGTGCGACCATGGCGGGCCGGCAGGGTGCGTGGACGGGCCGGGCATGGCGCCATGCTACGCGGAGGCGTCATGAGACCCTTGCGCCGCGGGTCGCGCCGGCACTACTCCCTGGGGAGTACGGAGGTCAGGGCTCCTCGCCGAGAAACGCCCGGCCCGGGTCGGCGGGGTCGTAGTAGACGGTCGCCGTGGCGCCGTCCAGCTGGGCGATGTACCGGCGGGCGCTCGTGCGCGAGAGGTGCCGTTCCGTGCCCGTGATCGTGTACTCGCGACCCTCCACGGTGTAGCCCCAGACGACGTAGTAGGTCTGGTTGTCGTTGCGGGTGCGCGAGACGAACTGACCCGTGGGGCTCGCCTGCACCTGCTCGCCCGTGCGGATGAGGTCGTCGCGCTGGATGCTCGTCACGACGAACGTGCCGGCCACGAAGACGGCGATCACCCCCGCGACGACCAGGAAGAGCACGAACATGCGCCGTCGCCGAGGCGGCGGGGTGGTGGACTCGCTCATGGGCTCCCCGGCTTGGACTCGAACCAAGAACCTATCGGTTAACAGCCGATTGCTCTGCCAATTGAGCTACCGAGGATCGCTGCGAACAGCCTCGCTAGCTTAGCAAAGGTTCGCGGGCGCGAATGACGCACGTGGGCGACGGCGTGGCCGTCGTCGCGAGGGGAACCGGGATGCCGTCGTCGCCGATCCGGAAGGTCGCGATCTCGTTCGAGAGCTGGTTCGCGACGTGCAGCAGTTCGCCGTCGACGAGCAGGTGACGTGGCCACCGCCCGCCCGACGGCACCGAGTCGACGGCGCGGAGTCCGTCGTCGTCGAGCGCCATGACGGCGACGCGGTCCGCACCCCGGACGCCCGCGTACAGGAAGCGCCCGTCGGCCGAGACGCCGAGGGCGGCCGCCTGGTCCTCCCCCGCCGTGGCGCCCGGCAGCGCGAGGATCTGCACGATCTCGAACTCGCGCCCGGCCGGATCGAGCACGAGCACCTCGCAGCTCCACTCCCCCAGGAGCGCGAGCTCGCCCGAGGGCAGGGCGTGCAGGTCGCGCGGCCCGGTCCCTGCGGGCAGCGCGAGCGAGTCCACGCGTGTCAACAGGCCGTCGTCGCCGCGCTCGTGCACGTGCAGCCGGTCGGCGCCGAGGTCGAGGGTGAGTACGCGGCCATCCGGCAGCACATGGATGTGGTGGGCGTGCGGGCCGTCCTGGGCGGGCAGCGGGCCGGATCCGGAGCCCTCGATGCGCTGGAGCGGCTCGGCCCGACCATGGCGGGCGAGCACGACGGCGCCGTCGCCGTAGCAGGCCGCCGCGACCGTATCGTCGTCGAGGAACGCGGCGTGGCACGGCCAGCGACCGGCGAGCCGGGTGATCCCATCGGCACGCCATCCGTCGGAGGTGCGTGAGAACCAGGCGAGCGAGTCCTCGCCCTCGAGCGTCGCCACCATCCGCTCTCCGCTCACGGCGAGCCAGGAGGGGGAGGCGCACGCGGGCCCCACACCGAGAGCGAGCCCGCCGGAGCCCGATGCCGCGCTCGCGACGCCGGACGCCGCACCGTGCATGTCCGGTCCGTACGCGCCGACGAGCAGAGCGGTCACGACTGCAGGCTCGCGAGCGTGCGCACGTAGGAGTGAAGCGGGTTCGCGAGCACCTCGTCGACCGTGCCGTAGCCCACGATGAGGCCCGCGTGCAGCACGGCGATACGGTCGACGATCGTGCGCAACTCGCGCAGGTCGTGGCCGACGATGAGCGAGCTGAAGCCGAGTTCCTTCTGCAGTTCCGCGACGACCTGCAGGATCGGCCCGCGCACGAGCACGTCGACGCCCATCGTGGGGTCGTCGGCCACGAGCAGTTCCGGCTCGAGAACGAGCGCGCGGGCGAGGGCGATGCGCTGTCGCTGGCCGCGGCTCATCTCGTGCGGGAACTTCTCCATGACCGAGAGCGGAAGTCGAACGGCGTCGACGAGCGTGGCGACAGCCGTGCCCGCCTCGATGCGGTCGAAGTGCTTGTCGCGCAGGAAGATCGGCTCGGCGACGTTCTCCCCCACCGTGAGGTGCGGCTGAAGCGACGAGCCGCCGTCCTGCGGCAGGTAGCCGACGCGCAGCGCGAGACGATCGCGAACTCGCGGACGGGCCGCCCGGAGGTCGACCCCGAGCACCGTGAGCCCACCGCCCGCCAGCACCGGAGCCTCACGCTCGCCCGGTGCGGACTGCGCGGCGATCGCGCGCGCGAGGGTGCTCTTGCCCGAGCCCGCCTCGCCGATGAGCCCCAGGGTCTCCCCCTGCTCCACGCGGAACGAGACGCCGTTGATGGCGGGGGCGTCATCGCCGGGGTAGACGAGCGTCAGGTCGTCGGCGAGCACCGCCGCGTCCGTCTCCGGTGCGCGGCTCACGACGCGCCGCCTCCGAGCTGGGCGAACGCCGCGCGGCGCTCGGCCTGCTCCACCGGGTCCGGCACCGGCAGCGATGCCAGCAGACGCCGGGTGTACGGGTCGCGCGGGGCGCCGAGCACCTCCGCAGTCGTGCCCTCCTCGGCGATCTCCCCGCGATGCAGCACCACGACGCGGTGCGCGATGCGATCGACGACGGCGAGGTCGTGCGTGATGAAGAGCGACGCGAATCCGAACCTCTCCTGCAGCTCTTCGAACAGGTCGAGCACACGCGCCTGCACCGACACGTCGAGCGCGCTCGTGGGCTCGTCGGCGATGAGCAGCTTGGGGTCGAGCGCGAGCGCACGTGCGAGGCTCGCCCGCTGCCGCTGCCCGCCCGAGAGCTCATGCGGGAAGCGGTCGCCGTAGCCGCCGCTCAACTGCACCGCGTCGAGCAGTTCGTCGACACGATCGCGTGCGTCGGCGGGCGACGACGCCATGCCGTGGACCACGAGCGGCTCGGCCACGCACTGGGCGATCGTGAGCAGCGGGTTGAAGCTCGTCGCCGGGTCCTGGAACACGAAACCCAGCTCCCGGCGCTTGGCCCGGAACGCGCGCTCCTTGACGCCGCGCATCTCGGTGCCGAGCACGCGCAGCGATCCGCCGGTGACCGCGGTGAGGCCCGCGATGGCCCGTCCGATCGTCGTCTTGCCGGAGCCCGACTCGCCGACGAGGCCGACGACCTCGCCCGCGCCGACGCGCAGATCCACGCCGTGCACCGCGCGGAAGCCCTTGCGTCCGAGACGTCCCGGGTACTCGATCTCGAGCCCGTGCGACTCCACGACGGCCTCCGACGCGGCCTCCGGCGGCGCCACCCGCTCCACGAGCTCGACACGCGGCACCGCCGCGAGGAGCTTCCGGGTGTAGGGGTGCTGCGGCGTCGCGAACAGCTCGCGCACGGGCGCCGTCTCGACGATCTCACCGTGGTACATGACCGCGACGCGATCCGCCAGGTCGGCCACGACGCCCATGTTGTGGGTGATGAGCACGATGGCCGTGCCGAACTCATCGCGGCAGCGGCGCAGCAGGTCGAGGATCTCGGCCTGCACGGTCACGTCGAGCGCGGTGGTGGGCTCGTCGGCGATCAGCACGGATGCGTCGAGGGCCAGCGCCATCGCGATCACGATGCGCTGCTTCTGCCCTCCCGAGAACTGGTGCGGGTAGTCGTCGACACGCCGATCCGGCTCGGGGATGCCCACGCGGCGCAGCATCTCGATCGCGTGCGCCCGCGCCTGCTTCTTGCTGTACTTCCCGTGGGCGCGCAGTCCCTCGGCGAGCTGCCATCCGACCGTGTACACGGGGTTGAGGGCCGTCGAGGGCTCCTGGAAGATCATCGCCGCGGCGGTTCCGCGCAGCTGCCGCAAGCGGCGCTGGTCGAGCGTGACGACGTTCTCGGGGCCGACCAGCACCGCGCCCGTGAGAGTCGCCGTCTCGGGCAGCAGCCGCAGGATGCTGCGCGCCGTCACGGTCTTGCCGGAGCCGGACTCGCCGACGATGGCGAGCACCTCACCCGGCTGCACCTCGAGGTCGACGCCGCGCACCGCCTGAACGGTGCCGCCGTCGGTGTCGAAGGTGATCCGCAGATCCCGGATGTCGACAGCAGCTTGCGTACGTGCCATCAGAGCACCTCCCCGAGCTCTTCGCGGGCGACCGGCTGCTCGGCGGCGACCGCCTGACCGGGCGTCTCGGCCGGCTTGCGCCGGGCCCGTAGTCGCGGGTCGGCGAGGTCGTTGAGGCTCTCGCCGATGAGGGTCACGCCCAGCACGACGAGCACGATCGCGAGACCCGGGAAGATCGAGGTCCACCAGATGCCGCTCGTGACATCCGAGAGCGATTTGTTGAGGTCGTAGCCCCACTCGGCGGCGGCGCTCGGCTCGATGCCGAAACCCAGGAAGCCGAGGCCGGCGAGCGTCAGGATCGCCTCCGAGCTGTTGAGCGTGAGGATGAGCGGCAGGGTGCGCGTGGAGTTGCGCAGCACGTGACGGAACATGATGCGCGCGTTGCTCGCCCCCACCACCTTCGCCGACTCGACGAACGCCTCCGACTTCACGCGCAGCACCTCGGCGCGCACGACCCGCAGGTACTGCGGGATGAACACGACGGTGATCGAGACCGCCGCCGCGAAGATGCCACCCCAGAGACTCGACTGACCGCCCGAGATGACGATCGCCGCGACGATCGCGAGCAGCAGGCTCGGGAATGCGTAGATCGCATCCGCGATGACGATCGTGATGCGGTCGAACCAGCCGCCGATGTAGCCCGAGAGCAACCCGAGGGCGATCCCGAGGAAGACCGAGAGCACGATCGCGACGAGGATCACGAGCAGCGCCGTCTGGGCGCCCCAGATCACGCGGGAGAGCACGTCGTACCCGCCGACGGTGGTGCCGAGCAGGTGATCCGCGCTCGGCGGCTGCTGGGCGCCGAAAAGCCCGTCCGGCCCGCGGAGCTGGTTGTAGCCGAATGGGGCGAGGATCGGCGCGAAGATCGCGACGAGCACGAAGACGCCCGTGATGACGAGACCGGTGACGAGCATCCCGCGCTGCAGGCCGATGCTCTGACGCAGCTGCTGGATGACGGGAAGACGGTGCCACCACGGAGGCCGCACCCGCGCCGTGGGAACGGATGTCGTGTCGCTCATCAGTACCTCACCCGGGGATCGAGGATCGCCGCGACGATGTCGACGATGAAGTTCGTGACGGCGACGATCACGGCCAGCAGCGCGACGATGCCCTGCACCGCGACGAAGTCGCGCTTGGCGAGGTACTCGGCGAGCTGGAAGCCGAGTCCCTTCCATTCGAAGGTCGTCTCGGTGAGCACCGCCCCGCCCAGCAGCAGCGCGATCTGCAGGCCGATGACCGTGATGATCGGCACGAGGGCGGGCTTGAGCGCGTGCTTGCGCACGAGACGGTACTCGCCGACGCCACGCGAGCGAGCCGCATCCACGTAGTCCCGCGACAGGGTGCCGATGACGTTCGTGCGCACGAGGCGCAGGAAGACGCCCGCAGTCAGCAGGCCGAGGGTGAGCGCGGGGAGCACGGCGTGGGCGAGCACGTCGCCGACGGCAGCGGCGCTCCCGGTGCGGAGGGCGTCGATGAAGTAGATGCCCGTCTGGCTGTCGAGCCCCTGGATCTTGATCTCGGTGCGGGTCGAGGCGCGACCCGCGACGGGCAGCACCTTCAGCCATACCGAGAAGATGAGCTTGAGCACGAGACCCGCGAAGAACACGGGCGTCGCGTAGCTGAGGATGGCGAAGACGCGCAGGCCGGCGTCTCCCCAGCGGTCGCGGAAGTAGGCCGCCACCATGCCGAGCGGGATGCCGACGATGAAGGCGACGATGAGCGAGTAGATGACGAGCTCGAGCGTCGCCGACCCGTAGGTGAAGAGGATCTCGCTGATCGGGCGACCGTCGGTGATCGAGCTGCCGAAGTTGCCCGTGAACACATTGGCCAGATACTCGAGGTACTGCACCAGGATCGGGCGGTCGTAGCCGGCGTTGTGGATGCGCTCGGCGAGCTGGTCGGGGGTCAGGCGGTCGCCGAGCGACGCCGTGATGGGGTCGCCGGTGAGGCGCATGAGGAAGAAGACGAGGGTGACGAGGATGAAGATCGTCGGGATGATGAGCAGGAAGCGCACGAGCAGGTAGCGCCAGAACCCCCCGCCTCGCACTCGCTTCTGGGCCGCAGGGGCGGCGCCGGGCGGCGCCTCCGGGGCGGTGACGGTGGTCATGTCGTCAGGTTCTCCCTCGATGCCACGAGAAACGGGGCGGCCAGCGAGTGGCCGCCCCGTCTCCTCATGCGGACGTGTTCGGCTTCGCTCAGCCCTTGGTCAGGCTACCGAAGCGGAACTTGAACGAACCATCGAGCTCGGCGCCCGAGACGTCCTTGCCGACGACGGCGACCTGGGCACCCTGCAGCAGGGGCAGGGTCGAGAGGTCGGCAGCCACCTTGGCCTGGATGTCCTCGATGAGCGCCTGACGCTTGTCGGCGTCGACCTCGGTCTGCTGCTGCGAGATCTCCGCGTCGACCTCTGCGTTGCTGTAGTGGTTCAGCAGGAAGTTGTCGGTCGCGAAGAACGGCGTCAGGTAGTTGTCGGCGTCGGAGTAGTCCGGGAACCATCCGAGCTGGTACAGCGGGTACACATCCGCGGTGCGGTCCTTGGAGTACTGCGTCCACTCGGTCGAGCCGAGGTTGACCTTGAAGAGGCCGCTCGAGTCGAGCTGGTCCTTCACGAGCGCGTACTCGTCGGCCGACGACTCGCCGTAGTGGTCGGGGTTGTACTGCAGGTTCAGCTCGACGGGCACGGTCACGCCGGCCGCCTCGAGGGTCGCCTTCGCCTTGTCGACGTCGGGGCCGCCGTCGCCGTCACCGTAGAGGTCCTTGAGCACCTCGGTGGCGCCGGTCAGACCCTGCGGCACGAAGGAGTACACCGGGGTGTAGGTGTCCTTGTAGACCTGGGTCGCGATCTCGGCACGGTCGACCGTGTCGGCGATCGCCTGACGCACGGCGAGAGCCTTCGCCGGGTCGGCCTGGCCGGTCTTGGCGCCGTACGGCATCGTGTCGAAGTTGAACACGATGTAGCGCAGCTCGCCGCCCGGGCCGTCGACGATCTTGACCGAGTCCTGACCGCGCAGGTCGGCGATGTCGGTAGCCGAGAGGCTGCGGTAGGCCACGTCGATGTTGCCCTCCTGCACGTCGAGCTTGAGGTTCGACGAGTCGGCGTAGTACTTGAGCGTGACGTCGTCGTTCTTCGGGGTGCCCAGAACGCCCTGGTACTCGGGGTTCGGCGCGAAGGTGACGAGCTCGTTGAGCTTGTAGCTCGTGATCGTGTAGGGACCGGCGAAGCCCTTGCCCTTGACGATCTCGTCATCGCTCGTGACCTCGTCGGCGGAGAAGGTCTCCTCGTCGACGATCGGACCGGCGGGGCTCGAGAGCACCTGCGGGAAGGTCTGGTCGTTGCCGTTCTTGAGGTGGAAGATCACCGTGGTGTCATCCGGGGTCTCGACGCTGTCGAGGTTGCCGAGCAGCGCCCACGGGCCGTTCTCGGCGTTGATCGCGATGACGCGGTCGAAGCTGAACTTGACGTCCGAGGAGGTCAGCTCGTTGCCGTTGGCGAACTTGAGGCCCGACTTGAGCGTCACGACGTAGTCGCCGTCCTCGTTGAACTCCGACGACTCGGCGATGTCGGGCTCGACATCGGCCGTGCCCTGCGGCGAGTTCAGCAGGAAGGGGAAGACCTGGTTCATGACGGCGAACGAGCCGTTGTCGTACGACCCGGCCGGGTCGAGGAAGGTGACCTTGTCGGTGGTGCCGACGATGACGCTGCTGCCTTCGGAGCCGCCGCCGTTGTCGCCGGAGTCCGATGCGCAACCCGCGAGCACGAGGGCGGCGGTGACGGGGATCGTCAACGCGGCGAGCACGCGGGTCTTGTGAGAGACGGAAACCATGTCCGTGGACCTCATTCCTTGGGATGTGAAGGGTGTGGGCGACCGTAGCCGCCCGACGTTCAGGTCTATCACAGCGGCGACCGCCCGAATGGCCACCGGATGCCGGGTGGCCCGATTGTTTACGGCATTGCAACGCACCACGCACGGATCCTGCACGGATGAGCGCTCGGCGCAGGATGCTGCGGCATCCGCGCAAGAATCATTCCCCGCGGAGTTCGCGCCTCTCGCTCTCGAGAGCGGCGGAGGCGCGGCTGAGCGAGAGCTCGCGCTCGTGATCGCCCTCGGCGCGCGCGCGCTGCATCGCGCCGAGCAGCTCGCCCTTGCGGCGCAGCAGCTCTCGATCCACGAGCGAGGTCACGACGCCGCGGCAGTACATGGCGATCTGCTCCTCGCGCTCCGGGATCGGAGCGACGCCCAGCTGGGTCACGAGCGACTCGAAGCCCTGCGGCACCTCCTCGCCCACCCGCTGCAGCCACTCGGGTGAGTCGAGCGCGTCGAGCTGGGCCCGCACGGCGTCGCGCACGATGGCGAGCGTCTGGTTGGTGAAGCGCGCCTCGACGGCCTTCGCCACGAGTGCGGGACCGACCGCTTGCGGGAACTGCAGGATCGCCATGAGCGCATCGCGCTCCATGCGGGTCACCGGATCCGTCGGCAGCTCGGAGAGGCTGGCCTGCCGCGGGCGCTCCTCGGCCGCGTGCTCACCCTCCGTCGATCCCGGGCGGCGCGACTCGGCCTCGACCCGCGGCTCCGCGCGCCGCGAGGTGTTGCCGGCGCTCGTGACCGCGCGGCTCACCTCGCCCGGATCCATGCCGAGCCACCCGGCCAGGTTGCGCACGTATCCGCCGCGCAGCGCGGGGTCGCGGATGCCGGCGACCACGGGGGCCGCCGCGCGGAGCGCCGCGACCCGTCCCTCGACCGTCTCGAGATCGTGACCGCCGAGTCGACGGCGCACCATGAACTCGAACATCGGCTTGCGGTCGGCGATGAGCTTGCGCACGGCCTCGTCGCCGCGATGGATCCGCAGGTCACAGGGATCGAGGCCCTCGGGTGGCACGGCCACGAAGGTCTGGGCGGCGAAGCGCTGCTCCTCCGCGAAGGCGCGGCTCGCGGCGCGCTGGCCCGCCTCATCCGGGTCGAAGGTGAACACGACCTCGCCCGTGAGCGACACCGCGGCGTTGTCGTGGTCGCCGAGCACCCGGCGCACGACCTTGATGTGCTCGACGCCGAACGCGGTGCCGCACGTGGCGACCGCGGTCGTGACGCCCGCGAGGTGGCAGGCCATCACATCCGTGTAGCCCTCCACGATCACGACCTGCTTCTCTTTGGCGATGTCGCGGCGTGACAAGTCGAGCCCGTAGAGCACCTGCGACTTGTGGAAGACGAGCGTCTCGGGGGTGTTGAGGTACTTGGGCCCCTGGTCGTCGTCGAAGAGCTTGCGGGCGCCGAACCCGACGGTCTGGCCGGTCACGTCGCGGATCGGCCAGATGACCCGCCCCCGGAAGCGGTCGTAGGAGTTGCCGCGATCGCCCGTCGAGAGCAGCCCCGCAGCGAGGAGGTCGTCGGCACTGAAGCCCTGTTTCATGAGCGCGTTCTTGAGCGCATCGAACGACTTGGGTGCGTACCCCACGCCGAAGCGCTCGGCGGCCGCCTGGTCGAAGCCCCGTCCGCCCAGGAAGTCGCGCCCCGGCTGTGCCCCGGGCTCGGCGAGCTGGGCGCGGAAGAACTCCTCCGCGGCGGCGTTGGCCGCGAGCAGGCGCGCGCGATTGCCGTGGTCGGATGCGGCGGCCCCGCCGTCCTCGTAGTGCAGCTCGATTCCGGCGCGCGCCGCCATGCGCTCGACGGCCTCCTGGAAGCTCACGTGATCCATGCGCTGCAGGAAGGTGAAGACGTCACCGCCCTCACCGCATCCGAAGCAGTGGTAGCGGCCGACGCCGGGGCGCACGTGGAAGCTCGGGCTGCGCTCCTCGTGGAACGGGCACAGGCCCTTGAGGGAGCCGACGCCCGCCGACTTGAGCGTCACGTAGTCGCCCACGATGTCGGCGATGTTCACCCGGGACCGGACCTCGTCGATATCGCTTCGACGAATGAGACCAGCCATGCCCTGATTCTAGGGTCGAGGCGAGACGCCGGCCGGGTGTGCACAGGGGGCGAGGCGTCGAGACGCGCCCTGCGGCACTCCTCAGCCGCCCGGGCAGTGCCGGATCAGCACAGCCGCTCGTGCCAGGCATTGGCCGAGGGGTCGGTGAGGCTCGCCACCTGGTCGACGATCACGCGCTTGCGGGCGGCGTCGTCGGCGGCCGCTGCGAAATCGGAGGCGAATCCCGCGTCGAGGTGCGACGGATCGGCCCACAGCGCGTCGGCGAGCTCCTTGAGGATGCCGCGCTGCCGCTCGTAGATGGGTTTCCGGGCGTTCGTCGACATGACGTTCGCCGCGACGATGCCCTTGAGCACCGCGATCTCGGCGCGCGTCTCGATCGGCACCACGACATCCGCTCCGAAGCGCGCGAGAGCCTCCCGCGGGAACGCCTCGCGGGTCGCGCGAACCGCCCGTCGTGCGAAGCGCCCGATGAGCTGCGAGGTCAGGTTCTTCAGACGCGCCTGGTCGCGGCGCGAGCCGTCCCAGTCCTCGATCCAGTCGGGCAGGCTGTCGAGGCGGTCGAACGCCGCGATGAGGGTGGCGTGGTCGAGCTCGCCGCCGATCCACTCGACCATGCTGTCGACGAGCTCGTCGTGATCGACCCGCGCCGAGAGGGCGCGCACGTCGAGGTAGCCCGTGATGATGGCGTCTTCGAAGTCGTGCACCGAGTAGGCGATGTCGTCGGAGAGGTCCATGACCTGCGCCTCGATGCACCGCACCCGTGGCGGGGCGCCCGCCCGCAGCCAGACGAACGCGGGGGTGTCATCCGCGTAGAAGCCGAACTTGCTGCGGCCCGATGGGTCGGGGATGCCCTCCTGCTCGGGCCACGGGTACTTGCAGCTCGCGTCGAGGCTCGCGCGGGTGAGGTTGAGACCGTAGGCGCGGCCGTCCGCGTCGAACACCTTCGGCTCGAGGCGGGTGAGCAGCCGGAGGGTCTGCGCATTGCCCTCGAAGCCGCCGATGTCGGCCGCCCAGTCGTTGAGCGCCCGTTCGCCGTTGTGCCCGTAGGGCGGGTGCCCGAGGTCGTGGGCGAGGCACGCCGTGTCGACGACGTCGGGATCGAGCCCCAGGTTGACGGCGAGCTCGCGCCCGACCTGAGCGACCTCGAGCGAGTGGGTCAGGCGGTTGCGGGCGAAATCGAGTCCGGCCGTCGGGCTCAGCACCTGCGTCTTCACGGCGAGGCGCCGCAGCGCGCTCGAATGCAGGATGCGGGCCCGGTCCCGGGCGAAGTCGCTGCGGCGCGTGGAGTGCTGCTCGGGCAGCATCCGCTCGGCGTCGGCGGCGCTGTAGCCCGGCGGGAGCTCAGCCACCGCTCGTGTCGCCTTCCCCCTCGGTGAGCTGGGTGCGGTGCGCTTCCTGCAGCTCACGGGACTCGAGCCAGTGCTCGGGGAGGGCCGGCTGCTTGGGTGTGCCGGCGCGACCACGCTGCCCCTCAGCATCGGCGCCCGGGTAGGGCTGCTCGGGGTCGAGACGGCCGAGCAGCTCGTCGATCTCGGCGAGGCTCGATGACTGCGCAAGAGCCGCGCGCAGTTCACCGCCGACGGCGTAGCCCTTGAAGTACCACGCGACGTGCTTGCGGATGTCGCGGCAGGCGCGCCCCTCGTCGCCGTCGAAGAAGTCCACGAGCAGCTCGGCGTGGCGACGGAACGCGATGGCGACCTCTCCGAGGCTCGGTTCCGCCTTGGTGTCGCCGCCGCTGAACGCTGCGGCGAGGTCGCCGAACAGCCACGGGCGTCCGAGGCAGCCGCGACCGACCACGACACCATCGCATCCGGTCTGCTCGACCATGCGCACGGCGTCGGCGGCGCTCCAGATGTCGCCGTTGCCGAGCACCGGAACACTCGTGATGGTCTGCTTGAGGGTGCCGATGGCGTCCCAGTCGGCGTTCCCCGAGTAGAAGTCGGCGGCCGTTCGCGCGTGAAGCGCGACCGCGGCGGCGCCTGCGCCCTCGGCGATGCGCCCCGCCTCGAGGTAGGTGAGGTGGTCGGCGTCGATGCCCTTGCGCATCTTGACCGTCAGCGGGAGGGGACCGGCGGCCTTCACCGCAGCCTCCACGATCCCGCGGAACAGGTCGAGCTTCCAGGGCAGGGCCGCTCCCCCGCCCTTGCGGGTGACCTTCGGGACGGGGCAGCCGAAGTTGAGGTCGATGTGGTCCGCACGATCCTCGGCGACGAGCATCGTGACGGCCTCGGCCATGGTCTTGGGGTCCACGCCGTACAGCTGGATGGAACGAGGGGTCTCCGACTCGTGGTGCTTGATGAGGCGCATCGACTCGGGCGTGCGCTCGACGAGGGCGCGGCTCGTGATCATCTCCGAGACGTAGAGCCCCGCACCGTACTCCCGGCACAGGCGGCGGAACGCGGTGTTGGTGATCCCCGCCATCGGCGCGAGCACGACGGGGACATCGAGGCGGAGCGGGCCGATCTCGAGCGCGGGGGCCGGGGGCGCGAATAGGGTGGACATCCTCTCGATTCTTTCAGATGACCCCGTGAGGAGACCGGACATGGGCGCAGGACGCGATCGGGTCGCCGCGGACGCGACGGCGCGCGGGATCACGGTCGAGATCATCGAGCGGCCCGCGGCGTCGTCGCTCGAGGAAGCGGCGGCGCTGCTCGGCATCACGCCCGCCGACATCGTCAAGTCGCTCGTCGTCAAGCGCAGCGACGGCAGCTTCCTCTTCGCCGAGATCCCCGGCGACCGGGTGATCTCGTGGCCGAAGCTCCGCGCACTCGTGGGCGTCAACAAGCTGCAGTTGCCGGATGCGGCGGTCGCACTCGGGGCGACCGGTTACGAGCGCGGCACGATCACCCCGCTCGGGTCGACGACGGCCTGGCCGGTCTACGTCGACGAGCGCATCGTCGGACGGCGCGTCTCGATGGGGGCCGGTGAACATGGCGCGAGCCTCTTCGTCGACGCCGACGCCCTCATCGCGGGGCTCGGCGCGACGGTGGCCGATATCAGCGAGCCTGCTCCGGAGCGCTGAGACCCGGCACCTCGCACACGTCCCCCTCGCAGGCGATCGCGTCCGGGTCGCCGAGCGGGATGAGGCCGCTCACGAGGCGACCCCCGCATCCGCCTTCTCGGCATCCTTCTCGGCCGCCACCTGGCGCAGCACTTCGGCGAAGGTCGCCGACTCCTGGGCTCCTGAGACGCCGTACTTGCGGTCGATCACGAAGAAGGGCACCCCCTGGATGCCGAAATCCTGCGCGACGGCCTGGTCTTCGCGCACATCGGCGAGGTGCTCATCCGCCTCGAGCGAGCGGACGACGTCGTCGCGGTCGAAGCCGAGCTCGGCGGCCAGGTCGGCGAGATCGTCGATGCGGCCGACATGGCGGCCCTGCTCGAAGTAGGCCGAGAGCAGGCGCTCCTTCATCTCGAGCTGGCGTCCGCGCAACTTCGCGTAGTGCAGCAGCTGATGCGCCTTGACCGTGTTGGTGTGCTGCAGCGCGTCGTAGTCGTAGTGCAGCCCCACGCTCTCGGCGATCCCGGTGACGCGCTCGATCATCTGCTTCGCGGTGTCGACCGGGATGCGCTTGTGCGAGGCCAAGAACTCGAACTCGCTGCCCTCGAAGTCGACGGGCGTGTCGGGTGAGAGCTCGAAGGAGTGGTACTCGATCTCGACCGGTACCCCGGACTCGGCGGCCCCCGCTTCGAAGCGGCGCTTCCCGATGAAGCACCACGGGCACGCGATGTCGGACCAGATGTCGATCTTGATGGGGTCTGCCATGTGATGTGTCAACGACGCGGATGCGGTGGGCATTCCCGGGGTCAGACCGCGGATGCCGGAGGCAGCGACGCGGACGGAGGCTGGTACGCGGGCGGCAGCGGGCGATCCCGCGAGATGCCCTGCCGACGGGCCGCGAACTCGACCCACACGACGAAGCCGGCGGTGAAGACGGCCTGCACGAGGGGTGCGAGCGGGTCGCTGCCCTCCGAGCTCATGACGGTCGTGCCGAGCGAGCCGCTCGCGAGCAGCAGCAGGGCGACGACGTTGTTGACGACGTGGAACGCGATTCCCGCTTCGAGCCCGCCGGTACGCCACACGACGATGGCGAAGCCGAGGCCCATGACCCCGACGCTCAGGAGGCCCCAGATCTCGTACTGGGTGTGCCCGACCGTGAAGATCACCGTCGACACGATGATGCCCACCCAAGGGCTGCGCACCCACGCGCCGAGGGTCTGCATGATGAGGCCGCGGAAGACGTACTCCTCCGCCGCGGACTGCAGCGGCACGAGCACGATGATGAGCACCGCCAGCAGGGCGAACCTGCCGGCGTCCACCGGCACCGGCTCGATGGGTGCGCCGAAGAGCGGGCCGAGGAAGGACAGACCGGTGCTGAGGATCGTGATCACGAGCGCGGGGATCGTGCACCACAGCATCCAGCGCCACCGGATGCGGAACGCCACCGAATGGCGCAGCCCCACCGGACGCAGGCCTGCGCACAGCATCGCGAGCGGCACGAGCGGCAGCATGATCGCGACACCGCCGAGCAGCAAGAACAGACTCAGCGGGTTGGAGACGTCCGTGAGCTGCCCCATCACGGCGGGGATCGAGGCGAGGTCGGCGAGGTTCGCTCCCGACGCGATGATCACGATGACCCACACGACGCCGAGGAAGACCTGCGACACGAGGAAGAAGGCCACGAACACCGCGACGGCCACGAGCGGGCGCCACCACGCGTAGGCGCGCGCCGTGCGGAACAGGCGATGGTAGGGCGTCGGATCCTCAACCGGCGGCGGCAGGATCATCCCGGGGTACGGCGGAGCGCCATCCCATGCCTGCGGCGGAATGTAGCTGCCCGTCGGGTACCCCCCTGCCGGATAGCCGCCCGACGGTCCGCCGCCCTGCTGCTCGTGCGTCACGCGCCGCGCAGCCGCTCGGCGAGGTAGCCGTGCAGGCGGTCGAGCGACACGCGCTCCTGCGCCATCGTGTCGCGCTCGCGCACCGTCACGGCCTTGTCCTCGAGGGTGTCGAAGTCGACCGTGACCGCGAACGGCGTGCCGATCTCGTCCTGGCGGCGATAGCGGCGGCCGATGGCGCCCGCGTCGTCGAACTCGATCATCCAGTCCTCGCGGAGATCGGCCGCGAGCTCGCGGGCGACGGGCGACAGCTGCTCGTTGCGCGACAGCGGCAGCACCGCGACCTTGACGGGCGCGAGGCGCCGGTCGAGCCGCAGAACGGTGCGGGTGTCGACCCCGCCCTTCGCGTTCGGCGCCTCGTCTTCGTGGTACGCGTCGATGAGGAACGCCATGAGTGCGCGCGTGAGCCCGAAGGCGGGCTCGATCACGTAGGGAACCCAGCGCTCGTTCGTGGTCTGGTCGAAGTACGAGAGGTCCTTGCCCGAGTGCTGCGAGTGCGTCTTGAGGTCGAAATCGGTGCGGTTCGCGATGCCCATGAGCTCGCCCCACTCGCCCGAGGCGAAGTTGAAGCGGTATTCGATGTCGACGGTGCGCTTCGAGTAGTGGCTCAGCTTCTCCTGCGGGTGCTCGTAGAAGCGCAGGTTGTGCTCGCTGATGCCGAGATCGCGGTACCAGCCGAAGGATGCGTCGAGCCAGTACTGGTGCCATTCCTCGTCGGTGCCGGGCTGAACGAAGAACTCCATCTCCATCTGCTCGAACTCGCGCGTGCGGAAGATGAAGTTGCCGGGCGTGATCTCGTTCCGGAAGCTCTTGCCGATCTGCGCGATGCCGAACGGCGGCTTCATGCGTGCACTCGAGAGCACGTTGGCGAAGTTCACGAAGATGCCCTGCGCCGTCTCGGGGCGCAGGTAGTGCATGCCCTCCTCGTCGTCGACGGGGCCGAGGAAGGTCTTGAGCAGCCCCGAGAAGGCGCGCGGCTCGGTCCACTGACCGCGGGTACCGCAGTTCTCGCACACGATGTCGGCGAGGCCGTTCTCGGGCGCGCGACCCTTCTTCTCCTCGTAGGCCTCGAGCAGATGGTCTTCGCGGTAGCGCTTGTGGCAGTGCAGGCACTCGATGAGCGGGTCGCTGAAGACCTCGACGTGGCCGGATGCCTCCCACACCTGGCGCGGGAGGATCACCGAGGAGTCGATGCCCACGATGTCGTCACGACGCTGCACCATGAACTTCCACCACTCGCGCTTGATGTTCTCCTTGAGCGCGGTGCCGAGGGGGCCGTAGTCCCATGCGGAGCGCGAGCCGCCGTAGATCTCACCCGCCTGGTAGACGAAGCCACGACGCTTCGCGAGAGAGATGACCTGGTCGAGAGGATTGGGCGTCGCCACTGAGGAGCTCCTGATGATCGGGCCGCGCCGGCTTGCGCGGTCACACGGGGTGCGGAACGTCCAGCCTACCGGGGCGCGCGGTGCCGGCCGGGCCTCGCCCGTCGCTCAGCGCACGGCGCGCAGGATGGCGGCGACGTCGTCCTCGGTGTTCCAGAGGTGGAACGAGGCGCGCGCCCGTCCGGCGCGTCCGGAGATCCGGATGCCGGCCGCGGTCATCCGCGCGAGTCGGGATCCGTCGGGGTCGGGCCACGACACGATCGCCTGGCGCTGGGCGGGGAGTCCGAGTTCGTGGCACAGCAGCTCGCCGAGGCCTGCGGCACGGCTCCAGATCTCGGCGATGTCGAGCTCGGCGAACATCCCGATCGAGGTCTCGGCCCCCACCCACGCCTGCCAGGCGGGCGACACGTCGAAGCGCCGAGCGTCGGGCGCGAGAGTGATGTCGGTGCCGTAGCAGCTCTGCCAGACCTCGTCGCCCGCATACCAGCCACCCTGTGTGGGGCGCAGCACGGCATCCGCCTTCTGCCCCACCGTCAGGAAGCACACGCCACGAGGCGAGCACAGCCACTTGTAGGCGTGGCACACCGTGATGTCGAAGTCGCCCGCGACGACCGGAAGCACCCCCGTGGCCTGGGTCGTGTCGCAGAAGGTGAGCGCACCGTGCCGTGCCGCCGCCTCGCGGATCGTGGCAGCATCCGCGACGAAGCCGGTCGCCGACTGCACGAGCGAGAACACGACGAGGAAGGTCTCGTCGGTGATGCTCTCCGCGAGGGCCTCGATCGTCACGGCTCGGACATTGGCGTTCGGCCTCTGCGCGAAGGGCACGAGAAGCGAGGAGAAGTCGTGGGCGGCCACGAGCACCTCGGCCCCCTCGGGCACCGCGGATGCCACGAGCGACGCCTGCACCGAGGTCTGCGACCCGATCGCGACCCGGCCGGCGTCGATGCCGACCAGACGCGCGTAGGACCGCCGAGTGCGATCGATGATCGCGTCGTAGCCCTGGGGATCGCGATCAGCGCGCGCCCAGGCGTCGAGGTCGGCCCGCAAGGCGGCGACGGTCCGGGCGGGGGGAATGCCGATCGAGGCCGCGGCGACGTAGCCGCGCGGCTCGCCGAACTCGGCGATCGCGTCGGCGAGCGGGCGTGACGGCGCTGTCAATGTGCTCACTCCCCCAGCCTGCGACGCAAGCATCCATCGCACAAGGTCATGTCTCGCATGGCATCCATTCGCTACGGTTATGCGATGGAGCTCGACCTGCAGTCCGTGCGCATCGTGCGGGCGATCGCCGACCACGGCTCGATCAGCGCTGCCGCCCGCGCCCTGGGCTACAGCCAGCCCGCTGTGAGCCAGCATCTGCGCCGGGCCGAGCAGCGACTCGGCGTGCCGCTCGTCGTGCGCGCGGGACGCGGCGTGCGCCGCACCGAGCCCGGCACGGTGCTCGCGCGTCACGCGCAGACGATCGGCCAGGCCCTCGACGCCGCCCGAGGTGAGCTCGCCGAGCTGATGGGACTCGGTACGGGAACCGTGCGCATCGCAGCGTTCCCCACGGCGTCGTCCACGATCGTGCCGCGACTGCTCGGAACGGTACGCGACGCGCATCCGGGCCTCACCGTGAGCTACGTCGAGGCCGAGCCTCCCGAGGCGCTCGGGATGCTGCGAGAAGGGCTCGTCGACCTCGCGATCACCTTCGCATATCCGGGAGATCGCGCCGATCCGCACCGCGAGTCCGAGGGACCGGTCGAGACGATGCCGCTCTTCACCGAGCCGGTGGTGATCGCACTGCCCGAGACGCATCCGCTCGCGGCCGACATCGCCGTGGATCTCGCGCTGCTGGGTGACGAGCGGTGGATCGCCGGCTGCCCGCTGTGTCGCGGCCACCTGCTCGCGGCCTGCGACGCCGTCGGGGTGCAACCCGACATCGCGCTCGAGACCGACAATGCCATCGCGGTGCTCAACCTCGTCTCCGCCGGCCTCGGAGTAGCTCTTCTCCCCCGTCTCGCGCTCGCGACCGCGGTGCCGCCCGAGGGGGCCGTCGTGCGCACGACCGTTCCCTCGAGCGACCGCTCGATCCAGGTGGTCGTTCAGCACGGCTCGCGTCGCGTGCCCTCGATCGCCGCGGTGCTCGACGCCGTCATCGCACTCGACGGCCGGGACTGGGGCCTCTCGCCCTCGTCCGCCTGATCCGACGCACCCGCCTGATGCGTCGAGCCGAGCCCCAGGCGCCTCAGCCGATGCGCAGCCCGCCCACCGCCGCGACCGCGGCGACGACGCGGTCGACCACCTCGTGCGCCTGGAGAAGCGTGATGTCATCCGGCAGCGTGAAGCGCACGGCTGTCTGGGCGACCTCCGGGGGGATTCCGAGAGCGAGCAGTACGGGAGACGGGTCGTCGCTGCCCGCCGCACACGCCGAACCCGACGAGCACACGATGCCCCTGCTCTCGAGTTCGAGAAGCACCGCCTCCCCGCTCGTGCCCGGGAAGCAGAACGACGCGTTCCCCGGAAGGCGATGGGCGCGCGAACCCGTCAGCAGCGCACCCGGCACCCGCGCGAGCACACCGTCGATGATCACGTCCCGCGCCTGGGCGAGCTGTGCGCGCTGCGGGCGCTCGAGCGCGGCGAGCGCGAGCGCGGTCGCGAGCCCCACGACACCCGCGACGTTCTCGGTACCCGAGCGGCGCCCGCGCTCCTGGCCACCGCCATGCAGCAGCGGTTCGAGCACGAGCGAGCCCCGCACCGCGAGCGCACCGATGCCCTTCGGGGCACCGAGCTTGTGCCCCGCGATGGTGACGGCGTCGACAACGAGGGATGCCAGCCCCACCTCGAGCGCATCGGCGGACTGCACGGCATCCGTGTGAAACGGCGCCCCCGCGGCACGCGCGATCGCGGCGAGTTCGCGGATCGGCTGCACGGTTCCGATCTCGTTGTTGGCATGTTGGATGCTCACGAGCGTCGTGTCGGGTCGTAGCGCGCGCCCGAGGGCCTCCGGATCCACGAGACCTTCGCCGTCCACCGGGAGCTCGGTGATCTCGAACCCGTGCAGGCGGCGCAGGTAGTCGGCGGACTCATGTACCGCCTCGTGCTCGATCGGCGTCGTGACGAGGTGGCGGCCACGCGGGTCGCCGAGGGCGATGCCCTTCACCGCCAGGTTGTCGGCCTCGGTGCCGCCCGAGGTGAACACGACCTCGGACGGGCGGCAGCCGAGTTGCTCGGCCACCGTGGCGCGTGCCGCCTGCACGGCGTGCGCCGCGCGTTCGCCGAGCTGGTGGTGGCTCGAGGGGTTGCCGAACTCACCGGTGAGATAGGGCCACATCGTCTCGAGCACCTCGCGCCGCACGGGCGTCGTGGCGGCGGTGTCGAGATAGAGCAGCTCGTCCATGGACGCCTCAGCCGGCGACGGCCACATCGAGCCCGAGATCGAGCGCGCGCACACTGTGGGTGAGGGCGCCCACCGAGATCACGTCGACGCCTGTCTCGGCGATGGCCCGGACCGTGTCGAGGTTCACTCCCCCGGAGGCCTCGACGATCGCCCGGCCCGCGACGATCGCGATGCCCTCACGCAGCTCGTCGGGGGCGAAGTTGTCGAGCATGATCGTGTCGACCCCGGCGGCGACGACCTCCTCGATCTGACTCAGCTCGTCGACCTCGACCTCCAGGTGCACCGTGTGGCCGATGCGCGCTCGCGCCCGGCGGATCGCCTCCCCGATCGGCACCCCCGCAGCCGCGAGCACGGCGAGGTGGTTGTCCTTCGCCATCGCGGCGTCCGAGAGCGAGAAGCGATGGTTACGCCCGCCGCCGTCACGCACCGCCTGACGTTCGAGGATCCGCAGGCCCGGCGTGGTCTTGCGCGTGTCGACGATGCGGGCGGTGGTGCCCTCGACGGCCGCGACGTACCGGGCGGTGAGCGTCGCGATCCCGCTCATGCGCTGCACGAGGTTGAGGGCGATCCGCTCGGCCCGCAGCACCGCGTGCGCGCTGCCGTCGACCCGTGCGAGCACCGCTCCTGCCATGAAGGGCTCGCCGTCGTCGAGGCCGAGCTCGGTCGTCGTGTCGGTGTCGACGAGCTCGAAGACGCGCGCGAACACCTCACCGCCCGAGAACACACCCGGCTCACGCGCGACGAGGGCCGCGGACGCCGTGGCCCCCACCGGCAGGAACGCCTCGCTCGTGACGTCGCCCCACGGGGCGTCCTCGGCGAGTGCTCGCCGGATGATGTCGTCGATCTGCGCGCTCATACGGGCACCTCCTGTGTCGCTGCGGTGGGCTGCAGGGTCCACGCGAGGCTGTGCCGCCACTGCTCGCGCGTCTCCGGGAAGTCGGAGCGGTCGTGCGCCCCACGCGACTCCTCACGTACGAGCGCCGCGTGGGTGACGATCCGGGCGAGATCGAGCAGGTTGCGCGTCTCGAGCTCCGCAACGCCGGTCCCGGTGGCGCGCCAACCGTGCAGCGTGTCGAGGGCCACGCGCAGGGCGGTCGCATCGCGCTCGAGCCCGACCGCAGCCCACATGAGGTTCTGGATGTCGTGGCGGGTCGGGCATACCGCTGGTCGAGAAGCCACCGCAGCGGGCGTCTCGAAATCGGCTCCCAGCACGGTCGAGACGTGGTCACGAGACGCGTGCGGCTGAGCCGGCCATTCCTCGATCGACTCCAAGGCATCCACCGCCCGCCATGCGAACACGAGCGACTCCAGCAGCGAGTTGGACGCGAGCCGGTTGGCCCCGTGCACACCGGTGCAGGCGGCCTCGCCGACCGCGAACAGACCGCCGAGGCTCGTGCGTCCGTGCAGGTCGGTGCGGATGCCGCCCATCCAGTAGTGCGCGGCCGGCGTCACGGGCACGGGTTCGCGGGTCCAGTCGAAGCCGTTCTCACGCGTGACCCGGGTGATGCTCGGGAACCGCTCCGCGAGGAATCCGGGACCCTTCTCCGCCTCCAGTGCCGTGGCGTCCAGCAGCACGGGCGCGCCGCCTTGTCGCGCCATCGCCTCGGCGATCCCCCGCGCGACGACGTCGCGCGGTGCCAGTTCGCCATCCGGATGCACGTCGAACATGAAACGGCGACCCGCCGCGTCGAGCAGCACCGCGCCCTCGCCACGCACAGCCTCCGAGACGAGCGGGCTGCCCGGCACCGCGAGCGCGGTCGGATGGAACTGGTAGAACTCCACATCGGCGAGCTCGGCCCCCGCGCGCCAGGCGGCGGCGATGCCGTCACCCGTCGTGACGGAGGGGTTCGTGGTGTGTCGGTACAACTGCCCGGCTCCGCCCGAGGCGAGCACCACGGCATCCGCGTGGATGCGGAAGACCTCGCCCGCGGGTCCGATCGCGTCGATCGCGACGACCCGGTCGCCGTCGACGACGAGCTCGCGCATGAAGGTGTGCTCGTGCACCTCGACGGCGAGGGCGCGCACGGCCCGCAGCAGCGCGACCTCGATCGCGAGGCCCGTCGCGTCTCCTCCGGCGTGGATCACGCGCCGCGCCGAGTGTGCCGCCTCGTGACCGCGCGCGAGCTCGCCCGTGGCATCCCGGTCGAACGCGACCCCGAGCGCGATGAGGTCGCGCACGCGCTGCGGGCCCTCGGTGCACAGCACCTCCACGGCCGCCGGGTCGCACAGCCCGGCGCCCGCGACGAGGGTGTCGGCGATGTGCGAGGCCGCCGAGTCGTCGGGGAAGAGCGCGGCGGCGATCCCACCCTGGGCGTACTTCGTGTTCGATTCGGACAGTTCGGCCTTCGTCACGAGCACGACCTCGTGCCGCGCGCTCGCCCGGTAGGCGGCGATGAGCCCGGCGATGCCGGTTCCGACGACGACGACGCGCATCAGCTCTTCGGCTTCGCGTCGAGCATGCGCTGCAGGGCGATGCGCGCGTACATCGCCACGTCATCCGGCACCTGGATGCGGTTGAGCGTCTCACCCGCGACGAGACCTTCGAGCACCCAGGCGAGGTAGCCGGGGTGGATGCGGTACATCGTCGAGCACGGGCACACCACGGGATCCAGACAGAAGATCGTGTGCTGCGGGTGCTCGGCGGCGAGCCGGTTGACCATGTTGATCTCGGTGCCGATCGCGAAGGTCGTCGGCTCGGTCGCGGCCGCGACGGCTTTGCGGATGTAGTCGGTCGAGCCCGCCTCGTCAGCCGCGTCGACGACGGGCATCGGGCACTCGGGGTGCACGATCACCCGCACGTCCGGGTGCTCGGCTCGGGCCTGCTCGATCTGCTCGACCGTGAAGCGCTTGTGCACCGAGCAGAAGCCGTGCCAGAGGATCACGCGCGCGTCCAACAGCTCGTCGCCCGCGTTGCCGCCGAGCGGCTTGCGCGGGTTCCACATGGGCATCGCCTCGAGCGGCACGCCCATCTTCTTGGCCGTGTTGCGACCGAGGTGCTGGTCGGGGAAGAAGAGCACGCGCTGTCCGCGCTCGAACGCCCACTCGAGCACGGTCTCGGCGTTCGAGCTCGTGCACACGATGCCGCCATGCCGCCCGCAGAATGCCTTCAGCGCGGCTGAGGAGTTCATGTAGGTGACCGGGATCACCGGCACCCGCCCGTCGGCATCCGGTTCCGTGCCGTAGAGCGCCTCGAGCTGCTCCCAGCACTCCTCGACCGAATCGATGTCGGCCATGTCGGCCATCGAGCACCCCGCCGCGAGGTTCGGCAGGATCACCTGCTGGTGCGGCTGCGCCAGGATGTCGGCCGTCTCGGCCATGAAGTGCACGCCGCAGAACACGATCGCCTCCGCGTTCGGCACCGTCTGGGCTGCGTTCGCGAGCTGGAACGAGTCGCCGAGGAAGTCGGCGTGCTGCACGACCTCGTCGCGCTGGTAGAAGTGCCCGAGCACGACGACGCGATCGCCGAGCGTCGCCTTCGCGATGCGGATGCGCTCGTGCAGCTCCTCGACCGAGGCCCGCTGGTACTCACCGGGGAGACCGCCCTGACGGGGACTGCCGGCGGGGATCACGTCGCCCATCGACGAGCCCGGCCCGTACTGCGAGACCCCGTCGAAGTCCCAGGGGGCCTGCGCGAGGGCTGGGCTGCACGCCGAGGCGGGCTTGCCCGCGGCATCCCGCCCTGTGGTGCGGATCAGCTGGATGGTCGAATCGACGGATGCCACGGTCTTTCTTCTCTCTCGGCTCTGTGGGAGATGCGGTCAGCGGATGCCGGCCGAGGTCAGGGGTCCGTTGTCGACGAGCTGGACGGATGCGTCGTAGCGATACAGCCGCGGCGGGCGGTGGCGACCACCCGTGACGTGCTGACCGGTCGGGACGACGGCGCGACTCGCCTCGATCTGCCGACGGAAGTTCGCTGGATCGAGCGGCTTCTGCAGCACGATCTCGTGCACCTGCCGCAGCTCGGCGAGCGTGAACGTCGGACCGAGGAAGGCGTGCGCGATTCGGGAGTACTCGAGCTTCGTGCGCAGACGCCAGAGCGCGTAGTCCACGATGAGGTTGTGGTCGAAGGCGAGCCGGGGAAGCGCGTCGGCTTCGAACCAGGCGACGTTCTCGCCCTCGACCGCGAGATCGGCCTCGTCGCCGCGGACGAGCGCCCAGTAGACGACCGACACGACGCGTCCGGAGGGTGAGCGATCGGGCTCGCCGAAGCAGTAGAGCTGCTCGAGATAGGCGGGGGCGAGTCCGGTCGTCTCGGCGAGCTTGCGGGCGGCGGTGTCGGCGAGGCTCTCCGCGACATCCGCCGATCCTCCCGGGAGAGCCCAGAGCCGCTCGAAGGGCTCCCTGGTACGGCGCACGAGCGGGATCGAGAGCACGAGGTGCCCATCGGCATCCGGGCGCAGCGCGAAGATCACGGTCGACACCGCGAGATCGATGGCTGCGCTCATGGGGGGCTCCTGTAAAGGTCAGAGTGACCAGAACAAATCATAGCACTTCAGGTGCACCCGACCCCAACTCCCGCGTTCGACCCCCAGCCGACTCAGCGGCGGTCGTCGGATGCGGCGTACGGGGCGAGTGCCTCGTCGAGGGGTACGCCCCCCGCGGTCGCGAAGACGTTCATGGCGACCGTCTGTCCGGCGAACGCCACGAGCATGAGACGGAGCTTCGGCGAGAAGGCCTGTTCGAGACGCGCCCGGAACTCCCCGGGCACCTCGCGGGGCGGTGCGGCCAGCATCCGACCCCAGTCCAGGAGCAGCTGCTCGCTCTCGGTCACCTCGGGGCTGTCGGGGTCGTCGCCCGACTCCACGAGCACCCGACGGAACGAGGCGGCGCAGACCACGCAACCGTTGGCGACCGAGATCGCGTACGCGAACAGCGACACGGCGCGTTCACCGATGTAGGGCTCGAGCTCGTCCTTGAGCGTGTACCACCCCATGTAGACATCGAAACTCGGCACGTGGCCCAGCAGGGTGCGCATCGTGTTGCTGATGCGCCCGCCGTGCACCTCGACCTGTCTTTCGGCCGCCGCGAGCGCATCTGCCGTGAGCTCCGCATCCGAGGACAGGGGCAGGAAGGTCATGCGCCCAGCCTAGGGCGCAGGCACCCCCCGGTGACTAGGCGGCGACGCGTGCCGCCGTGCTCGTGATCGGGTCGACCTCGTCGAAGACCCCGCGACGGATCGCCTGGAAGACCTCGACCGCGGCCTCGGCGAGCCGACCGTGCCCCTTGAGCATCGTGCGGCGCAGGCGCAGGTCGTCGTGGATCGCGAGGTCGCCATCGTTCTCGACGATGCGCGCACCCAGCGACCGCGCCCAGGCCGCCGTCATGTCGGCGACGAGCGGATCGGCGGAGACGACGCGCACGCCATCTCCCCGGCTGAAGGGACGCGTGCGCACGAGGGCACGCGCCACGAGACCGGGGCCGAGGTAGGAGACGACCTGCTCGTCGGTGATCCATCGCGGCACGCCCAGCACGTCGCGCTGGGGACGCAGCAGCAGCTCGCCGAGCTCCTCGCCGGAGTCGCGCCAGGCGACGCGGTCGCGCGGCGCGAAGCCGTTGGTATCGGGGCCGGCGGCATCCACGATGCCGACGACGAAGCCCCGACCCCGGAGGGTCGGGCGCAGGCGGAGGACGCCCGTGGTCGGGCGCGGGATGGCGATTCGGGTAGTCATGTCTCCAGCTACAACAGACCCCCTCGCCGGAACATTCCCGAGTCCCGGCTGTATGCGCGCTTCGAACTAGTCGAACACCTTGCCCGGGTTGAGGATGCCGGCTGGGTCGAACACCCGCTTGAGGTCGCGCTGCAGCCGGAAGGAGTCGTCGCCCAATTCGTCGCGCAGCCACCGTCGCTTGAGCAACCCCACGCCGTGCTCGCCCGTCAGGGTGCCGCCGAGCCGGAGGCACGCCCGGAAGAGCTCATCGGCCGCGGCCCACACGCGCTCCGGCACCGCGAACGGGTCGGCGGGATCGGGTTCGAAGACGAAATTCGGGTGCAGGTTGCCGTCTCCGGCATGCGCGACGGTCGGAATCGGGATGTCGTGCTCGCGCTCGATGCGTGCGATCTCCGCGAACATCGCGGGTAGGGCGCTGCGCGGCACCGCCACGTCCTCGATGAGCACGGTGCCGCGGCGCTCCATCGCGGGATGAAAGGCGCGGCGGATGGCGAAGAGGCGCTCCCCCGCCTCGGCATCCGCGGCGAGTTCGGCGGCGCCGCCGTGGGCGCGCACGATCGCGAGAGCTGCATCCGCCTCGGCGATCGCACCCGGCCCGTCGGTCTGGACGATCAGCTGTGCACCTCGGCCGCCCAGCTCGAGCTCGAGCAGTTCGCCGATCGCCGCGAGGGAGGAGGCATCCAGCAGTTCGAGTGCGGCGGGGCGGAGACCCGCCGCCGTGATCCCGGCGGAGGCGCGGGCCGCTGCTTCGACATCCGGGAACGCGGCGCTCAGGGTGGCCACGCCGCCGCGCTCGAGCCTCCGCAGACGCAGGGCGGCCTCCACGACGATGCCGAGTGTGCCCTCGGAGCCGACGAAGAGCGCGGTCAGGTCGTACCCGGTGACCCCTTTCACGGTGCGGTGACCCGTCGAGATCACGCGACCGTCGGCGAGCACGACGGTGAGCCCGAGCACGGCCTCACGCGTGACGCCGTACTTGACGCACATGAGGCCGCCGGCGTTCGTGGCGATGTTGCCCCCGATGGTCGAGATCGCGCGGCTCGCGGGATCGGGCGCATACCAGAGGCCGTGCGGCGCGAGCGCCGCGTTGAGGTCGCCGTTGAGCACGCCCGCCTCGACCACGGCGAGCTCGTCGGCGGCGTCGATCCGCAGGATGCGCGACATGCGCGTGGTCGAGATCACGAGCTCCCCCGCCCGCGCGATCGCACCGCCCGCGAGCCCCGTGCCCGCTCCGCGCGGAACAACCGGGACGCCGTGGGCGCTCGCCCAGCGCAGCGCCGCCTGCACGTGGGTGATCTCACGCGCTTCGACGAGGGCGAGCGGCGGCGTTGCCGAACGCTGCCCGGACTTGTCGCTGCGCAGCGCCTCGAGCGCATCGGCATCCGTGACGAGCACGTCGCCGAGTTCCGCCCGCAGCTCATCCAGCACCTCTCGAGCGTATCGAGGCGCGGCTGGAGGAAGCTGCGGCACGAAGAAAGCCGTGTCCGAAAGCCGCTAGTGCGGGCCTCCGCGCCGTGCGAGGGTGGGGAGGTGAGCGATGGCACGGTGCTGAGCGAGGCGGCGCTGTTCGAGACGCGGTATCGCGCCCTCGCCTCGCGCGACGCGCGTTTCGATGGGCAGTTCATCGCGGGCGTGCACTCGACGGGGATCTACTGCCGCCCCAGCTGCCCGGCCGTGACCCCCCAGCCCCGCAACGTGACCTTCTACCGCACCGCCGCCGCTGCGCACGAGGCGGGGCTCCGGGCGTGCAAGCGATGCCAACCGGATGCCATTCCCGGCTCCCCCGACTGGAACCTGCGTGATGACCTGGCCGCGCGCGCGATGCGTCTCGTGCAGGACGGCGTCGTGGAGCGGGAGGGCGTCGACGGTCTCGCGCGGCGCCTCGGCTACTCCAGCAGGCACCTCACGCGCGTGCTGACCGCCGAACTCGGCGCGGGCCCCCTCGCGCTCGCGCGCGCCCATCGTGCGCAGACGGCGCGCACGCTCCTGGCCTCGACGGAGCTGTCGATCGCCGAGATCGCCTTCGCCGCGGGTTTCGGGAGCCTGCGCCAGTTCAACGACACGATCGCCGAGATCTACCGCGCCACCCCGAGCGAGCTGCGCGCGCTGAGCCGCCGCGGGCGCGCGGGGGTGAGCCCGGCCGAGACACCCGACGCGGGAACGCTCACCCTCCGGCTCGCCGCGCGCACCCCGCTCGACCACGTCGGGCTCTTCCGCTTCTTCGCCGACCACGCCGTGCCGGGACTCGAAGACGGGGATGAGACGCGCTTCTCGCGCCCCCTGCTGCTGCCCGGCGGTCCCGCCCACCTCGACGTCCGCGCGGATGCGGCATCCGCTTCGCTCACGGCGACCGTGCGCCTCAGCCGGCTCGCCGACATCGGAACGGCTGTCGCGCGCATCCGCCGCGCCTTCGACCTCGACGCGGATGCGGTGGCGATCGACGCGGCACTCTCGGCCGATCCCGTGCTGGCCCCTCTCGTGGCGACGACACCCGGCATCCGGATCGCGGGATCCTTCGACCCCGTCGAGGCCCTGTTCCGCACCCTCGTCGGGCAGCAGATCTCGGTCGCCGCGGCGCGCACCACGCTCGGTCGCCTGGTGGCCGAGCTGGGCGACGGGGCGTTCCCGAGCGCGGCGGTCATCGCGCACCGTGGGCGAGAGGTACTGCGCGGCCCGGCTGGCCGCATCCAGGCGATCATCGGGATCGCAGAGTCGATCGCCGATGGCTCGCTCGCGCTCGACATCGGGATGCCGCTCGCCGACTTCCGGGCCGCACTGCTGGCACGGCGCGGGATCGGCCCCTGGACCGCCGACTATCTCGCGATGCGCGCGCTCGGCGCCCCCGACGTGCTTCCGGTCGACGATCTCGTGATCCGGCAGAGCGCCGCAGCGCTCGGGATGCCAGACGACCGCGCGGGTCTCAGCCGCCGCGCCGAGCGGTGGTCGCCGTGGCGCAGCTACGCGGCCGTGCATCTGTGGCGTGCCCGCCCGGCACCCCCACCCCGCACGCGCGCGGGCACCCGTCGGGCGTAATCTGACCGCATGACGACGATCACGGTGGTGATCCCCGCGCGTGACGACGCGGAGATGCTCGACGTGTGCCTCGCCGCCCTGGCCCGCCAGGTCCGGCCTGCCGACGAGATCGTGGTCGTCGACAACGGCAGCACCGATGCCACCGCCGCCGTCGCACGGGCCGGCGGCGCACGCGTCGTCACCGAGCCGGTGCCGGGGATACCGCAAGCCGCATCCGCGGGATACGACGCCGCAACCGGTGAGCTGATCGCGCGACTCGATGCCGACAGCGTGCCGCCGCCCGGCTGGATCGCCCACGCCGTCGACCGCTTCGAGCATGAGCCCGAGCTGTCGGTCTTGACCGGGATCGGCGACTTCTACGGATCCACGCCGGTGGTTCACACGCTCGGGCGCGTCGTGTACCTCGGCGGGATGCTCGTATCGCTCACCCCGTACCTCGGGCATCCGCCGATCTTCGGCTCGAACTTCGTGATGCGGCGCGAGGTCTGGCACGAGCTGTCCGGCGAGGTGCATCGCACGCAGCGCGAGATCCACGACGACCTCGATCTGAGCCTGCACATCAAGCCCTGGATGCGGGTGGCCTACGACCCGTCGTGGCGCGTCGCGATCTCGGCACGTCCCTTCGCGACGTTCTCGGGCCTCAAGCGTCGGGTGAGCTGGGTGGTGCCGACGCTGCGCAACCACTGGCCGGAGGACTCCCCGTGGGCCCGCCGGGCGGCCCGCCGGCGCTGGCGCACCGCGCAGGAGCCGCCGCGCCGCATGCGTCGCGCGTCCTGACCGGTCGTTCGCGCCCGATGAGACGCGACCCTCAGCTCTCCGTCGCCCCCGCCTCCGCGTCCGCGAAGAGGCGCAGCATGTCGCGCACGAGCTGGTGTGGCGTCGTCTCGCACGGGCTGTGGCCTGTGCGGTACACCGCGATGCGGGCCCCGAGCCGCTCGGCGAGCATGCCGTAGCGTTCGACGGGCCAGAGGTCGTGCTCGCTCGTGGCGACGAGCGTCGGCGTGCCGGTCTCCCGCACGGCGGGAGCGGCATCCGGCGCGTTCTTCATGAGTCCGACGATCTCGTCGATGCACTCGCGTCGCGTGAGCGCGAAGCGCGACCTCACGAAGGCCAGTCGCGCCGGCCCGACCTTGTTGAGATTGGAGTGGATCCCCCACAACATGAGCCCGGCGCCGCCCCGGGGACTGATGACGGGTGAGAGCCAACCGATCCGCTTGACATGGCGGTAGGAGTTCCCGGGATCGGGCGGGGTCGTCAGCAGGGTGAGGCTGCGGACGAGCTCCGGGCGGCGCGCCGTCACGAGCTGCGTCACGATGCCGGCGAAGGAGTACCCGAGGAGGTGGGCGGGATCACCCGCCTCGAGCACCGCGATCAGGTCGTCGACGAAGAGCGTGTAGTCGTAGCGCCCCTCGCCGTCCGGCCCCGCCTCGGCCGACTCGTAGTTGCCGGCGAGGTCGTACGCCTGTACGAAGTACCCCGCGCCCGCCAGCAACGGGAGCATGAGCACGAAGTCCTCCTTCGACCCCGTCGCGCCCGGCACCAAGACGACCCGCGGATGGCTCGGCTCGCCGAGCGAGACCATGGCGAGCGGGCCGCTCGGCGCCGCGAACACCGACGAGTGGGAACCGGGCACCGGCGCAGCCCAGTCGATCTCGCCGATCGCGGCATCGCGCTCGACCGCGTCGTCGAAGTGCGGAGCTCGGGCGGTCACGCACACACGATAGCCGTCGCCGGGGTGTCCTAAAGTGAGCCACATGGCGGGTGACCACGATGCGGCACCGGGCGACGGCCGCGATGAGACGGAGAACGAGCGGCTCGATCGCAACTGGGGCGAGATCCTGCAAGAGCTGCGGGTCGTTCAGACGGGTACGCAGATCCTCACCGGCTTCCTGCTCGCCATCGCCTTCCAGCAGCGGTTCGAGGAGCTCAACGGCTACGAGGTGGTGGTGTACCTCGTCCTCGTGTGCACGGCCGCTCTCGCGACGCTGCTCGCCCTCACACCCGTCAGCATGCATCGCGCGCTCTTCCGTCGCCGGGCGAAGAAGCAGCTCGTCGCGATCGGCAACCGGCTGCTCATCGTGACGCTCGCGTTCGTGCTGCTCACGCTCGCGGGCACGGCGCTGCTCATCTTCGACATCGTCGCCGGAACCCTTGCCGGGATCGTCGCAGGAAGCGCCGTGCTCGCGCTCGGCGCGATCGCCTGGTTCCTCTTCCCCACCCTGCACCGCATCCGCACCCGCGCGCACGAATGATGGACTCCCAGGCAGAACGCCCCGCCTCGCCACTGCCCCGCGGCAGCTGGCGGCTCGCCGTGCGGCGCGCGTGGCACGGCTTCGTGCGGCATCGCGGCATCGACGCGGCCGCCGCTCTCACCTTCTTCACGACCCTCGCGGCGTTCCCCGCGGCCCTCGCTGTGGCATCCGCCTTCGCCCTCGCGGGCGATCGCAAGCGCGCCGTGAGCGACCTGCTCGCGATCGCCGACACCCTGCTGCCGAACGACATCGCGGCCTCCCTCGCCTCCGGGTTCGGCGAACTGCTGAGCCTGCCGAACGCCACGATCGCGCTCGTCGTCGCGCTCGTGCTGCTGCTGTGGACGGCGTCCGGATACGCCACGGCGTTCGGGCGCGCCGTGAACGCCATCTACGAGGTGCAGGAAGGTCGCCCGTTCTGGGCGTTCCGCGCCCGGATGCTGGTCGTGGCGGCGGTGCTCGTCGTACTCGCGACCGTCATGCTGCTGGCGCTGCTGGCCACCCCCGCCGCCGCGGACGACATCCTGGGCCGCCGTGGTCTCGCGCCCGTCGTCACGACCGTGTGGAGCATCGCGCGCTGGCCGCTCGTGCTCGTGCTCGCCGTCGTCTTCGTGGCGGTGCTCTACACCCTCACTCCCAACGTGCGTCATGCGCGCATCGTCTGGGCGAGCGTCGGGACGGCGTTCGCACTGTCGACGTGGGCGCTCGGAACCGCCGGCTACGCCCTCTATGTGGCGCTCGTGGGCGCCTACGGAGCCCTCTACGGATCGATCGGCACCCTGCTCGTCGCCCTGCTGTGGGCCTATCTCACGAACCTCGCGCTCGTGGCGGGAGCCGAACTCGACGCCGAGTTCGTGCGATTGCGTCAGCTGGCGCGCGGTATCGACGCGACCGAGGCGATCCAGATGCCCGTGCGCGACGTGCGGCGCAACCACTGGATCGCGCGCCAGCGCGACGAGGACACCGCAGCGTCGCGCCGCATCCTCGACGCCTCACGCGAGGCGCGCATGCCCGGCGACTAGCACGCCGTCTCGCCACGCGGAACCCCCTTGATGCTCCCGCCCCGCGGGGGTGGGCTGGCGTCATGAGCGAGACACTGACCAACCCCGTGACGCGCTACCGCACCGACGGCTTCCCCAAGCAGGAACAGGAGCAGCCTGGCCTCACCTCCCGCACCGATCCGACACCGGATCACGGTGAGGAGAGCTACCGAGGTTCTGGTCGCCTCGCGGGCATGCGCGCTCTCATCACGGGCGGGGACTCGGGGATCGGCCGCGCCGTCGCCATCGCCTACGCGCGCGAAGGCGCCGACGTCGCGATCTCCTACCTGCCCGAGGAGGAGGACGACGCGCGCGAGACATCGCAATGGATCGAGAAGGCCGGTCGCGTCGCGGTTCGGATGCCGGGCGATGTGCGCAGCGAAGACCAGTGCAGCGAGCTGGTGGAACGCACCGTGTCCGAGCTCGGCGGCCTCGACATCCTCGTGCTCAACGCGGGCTATCAGGAGAATCGCGATGGGCTCGAGAACATCCCGACCGCCGAGATCGAGCGGGTCTTCGACACGAACCTCTTCGCCCCGATGTGGATCGCGCGTGCCGCCATCCCCCATCTGCGCCCCGGGGCCTCGATCATCACGACCTCGTCGATCCAGGCCTTCAACCCCTCGCCGAAGCTCATCGACTACGCGATGACGAAGGCCGCGCAGGTGGCCTTCACGAAGGCTCTCGCGCAGCAGCTGGGCGGACGCGGCATCCGCGTCAACGCGGTCGCGCCCGGCCCGATCTGGACGCCGCTCATCCCTGCGACGAGCTGGCCCGACTCGCTCCCCGAGTTCGGCCAGGACACGCCCCTCGGGCGCGCCGGGCAGCCCGCCGAGCTCGCACCCGCCTATGTCTTCCTGGCGTCCCCGGAGGCCTCCTATGTCTCCGGGGCGATCGTGCCCGTCACGGGCGGAAAGGGGCTCTGATGCCTGGATCGCGGAACAGTTCGCTCAAGAAGCCGAAGATGTACGAAGAGCTGCGCAAGGACGGCGCGAGCAAGGAGAAGGCCGCGCGCATCTCCAACGCCGCCGCGGCTCAGGGCACGAAAGCCGTCGGACGCCGCGGTGGGAAGGCCGAGGACTACGAAGACCGAACGGTCGGCGAGTTGCGCTCGCGCGCCAAGGAACTCGGCTTGCACGGCTACTCCGGCAAGAAGAAGTCCGAGCTCATCGACATGCTGCGCAACCACTGACGCGACCCGGTGGGTCCCGTCAGTAGATGAAGATAGGGATCCACTCGGGGTTGTGCGCGTGCACGATCGCGAGGAACACGATCGCGTCGAAGAGCAGATGCACCGCGAGCACGTAGCCGAGCGACCGCGTGCGCGCGAAGAGGTAGCCCTGGAGCAGCGCGAAGGGGAACGTCAGCAGCGGGCCCCAGGCGCGGTATCCGAGCTCCCACAGGAACGACACGAAGATCACGGCCTGGATGAGGTTCGCCGGCCACACCGGGAGATGCCGCCGCAGCAGGGCGAAGCACGTGCAGATGAAGAACAGCTCGTCCCACGTGCCTACCGCGTTGACGCCCACGAAGAAGCGGCCGAGTTCGGAGAGATCGGTGATGTGGGGCCAGTTCGCGTAGGCGCCGGAGCGGATGAAGTAGAACGGCAGGATGAGCCAGCCCAGAAACGGCACGGCGAACAGGTAGGCGATCTCGAGCCGCGTCTTCTTCTCACGACTGCGCCACGGGAACCGGATCGCCCGGCGCTTGAGCAGGAACCGGTCGAGGAGGAAGGGCACCGCGACAGCAAGGGCGAGCACGGTGCCGATGCGGAAGAACGCGCCCCATTCCACGTCCGCCTCCACCGAGGTCGACGACACGATCGCGATGCCGACGCCGATGAGGGTGAGGTCGACGCCGAGCTCGCGATCCATCCACCACGCGAGCCCCACGGACGCCACGAGCAGCAGGTGGCCCCAGCCCGGAAGCTGGAACCCGAAGAGCACGAGAGCGGATGCCGCAACACCCGCCGCGGGAAGGACGGCGCGTCGGTTCCACATCTCGATGCGCATCTCCACGGACTCAGCTTGCCAGCCGTGACGGCGGCTTCGAGACGCGTCCGCTTCGCGGCCGCTCCTCAACCACCTCGACAGGACGGTGCTACGCGGACTTGCTCTTCTTCGTCGCCGGCTTCTTTGCTGCGGATTTCTTGGCAGGCGCCGCCTTCTTCGCCGCGGGCTCCTTCTTCGCCGGCGCCGCCTCTCCCCCGCGACGCTTCTCGACCGAGCGCTTGAGCGCCTCCATGAGGTCGAGCACCTCACCGCCGCCCTCGGTCTCGCGGCCGAAAGTGGCCTCCGTGTCGAGCGCGTCACCCTGCTCGAGCTTCGCCTCGACGAGGGTGCGCAGCTGCTCCTGGTAGTCGTCGGTGAACTTCTCCGGGCTGAAGTCGGAGGCGAAGCTCTCGACGAGCTGCCGGGACATCTTCAGCTCGGCGTCGGTGATCTTGGGCGACTCGTCGAGCTCCGGGAACCGCGCCTCGCGCACCTCGTCGTCCCACAGCAGGGTCTGCAACGTCAACACGCCGTCGCGCACGCGCAGAGCGGCGAGCCGGGTCTTCTGGCGCAGCGCGAACTTGACGATGGCCGTGCGATCGGACTCCTCGAGGGTGCGCATGAGGAGCACATACGCCTTCGTCGACTTCGAGTCGGGGGCCAGGTAGTAGCTCTTGTCGAACATGATCGGGTCGATCTGGGCGGTCGGCACGAACTCCACGACGTCGATGTCGCGCGAACGCTCCACGGGGAGGGCGGCGAAATCGTCGGGCGTGAGGATCACGGTCTGCTCGCCGTCGACGTAGGCCTTGGCGATGTGCTCGTAGTCGACGGTCTCGCCGTCGATCTCGCACACCCGCTTGTACCGGATGCGTCCGCCGTCCTTGTCGTGCACCTGGTGCAGGGGCACGTCGTGATCCTCGGTCGCGGAGTACAGCTTGATCGGCACGTTCACGAGGCCGAAGCTGAGCGAGCCCTTCCAGATGGAGCGCATCCCGTCATTCTCGCCTGGAATGTGGACAGTGTGAACCCCGTTGTCGCACCGGGATGCCGGAGGCTAGGGTGCCCGAATGGTCCCCCCGAGCGATCGAAACGCCGAACAGCGAAACGCCGAACAGTACGTGAGCGTCGGCGGCCACCGGCTGCGCCTCACCCACCTCGACAAGGTCATGTACCCCGAGACGGGCACCACCAAGGCCGACATCATCGACTACTACACGCGCGTGGCCGAGTACCTCATCCCGCACGCCAAGGACCGCCCCGCCACCCGCAAGCGGTGGGTCTCGGGGGTCGGAACGGCCCAGAAGGCCGGTCAGGTGTTCTTCGAGAAGAACCTGCCGGATTCCGCGCCCGGTTGGATCGCGCGGCGGGAGATCCAGCACAGCGACCATGTCAACACCTACCCGCTCGTGAACGACCTCGCCACGCTCGTCTGGATCGCGCAGCAGAACGCCCTCGAGATCCATGTGCCGCAATGGAGGTTCGGCCGTGGCGGCACCCGGCGCAACCCCGACCGGATGGTGCTCGACCTCGACCCCGGCGAGGGCGCCGGGCTCGCCGAGTGCGTCGAGGTCGCGAAGCTCGTGCGGGAGATCCTCACCGACATGGGCCTCGACCCGATGCCCGTCACGAGCGGCAGCAAGGGCATCCACCTGTACGCGGCCCTCGACGGCACCCAGTCGAGCGACGAGGTGTCGGCCGTCGCGAAGGAGCTCGCCCGCTCGCTCGAGGCCGATCACCCCGATCTCGTCGTGAGCGACATGAAGAAGGCGGTGCGCTCCGGCAAGGTGCTGCTCGACTGGAGCCAGAACAACGGATCGAAGACCACGATCGTGCCGTACTCGCTGCGCGGGCGCCTGCGACCCACCGTCGCCGCACCGCGCACCTGGCGCGAGCTGAGCTCGCCCAAGCTTCGGCACCTCGAGTACCACGAGGTGCTCGAGCGCTTGAGCGCGAAAGGAGACCCGCTCGCCGAACTCTCGGCGAGCCATCCACCTCGGCAGTGATGTCGATGAGCGGCTCGGCACCTACCGTTCCATGCGGGACGCCGCGAAGACCCCGGAGCCGATGGGTGCGAACGCGGATGCCGCGTCCGGCGACGCGCCCAGCTTCGTCATCCAGGAGCACCATGCGACGCGCCTGCACCACGACTTCCGCCTGGAACGCGACGGGGTCCTCGTGTCGTGGGCGCTGCCGAAGGGCCTGCCGACCGATCCGGGGGTCAACCATCTCGCGGTGCAGACCGAGGACCACCCCCTCGAGTACGGCGGCTTCGAAGGCACGATCCCGAAGGGCGAGTACGGCGCGGGCACCGTGACCATCTGGGATTCCGGCAGCTACGACCTGGAGAAGTGGCGCGACGGCCAGGAGGTCATCGTGACCATCCATGGCCGTCGGCACGGGTCGCATCGCCTGGCCCTCATCCGCACGGGCGGCGACGACGCCAAGCCGCAGTGGCTCATCCACCTGATGAAGGACCAGGCTCCGCACCCCGAGCACGACGGCACCGAGCCCTACCGCAAGCCGCCGAGCACCTCGCCCGGCCGCGGGCTGCGGCGCGGCAAGACCGTCGTCGGCACGCGCACCCGCAGCGCCGGCATCGTGCACCCCATGCTCGCCACGGCCGCAGAACCCCACGAGATCGGCGACCCGAGCGGATGGCGCTACGAGATGAAGTGGGACGGCTTCCGTGCCGTCGCGCGCGTCTCCGGCGACGAGGTGACGCTCACTTCGCGCAACGGGCTCGACCTCACCCCGACATTCCCCGAGCTCGCTGCGCTCGCGGACGCGGTGACGGGTGACGTCGTGCTTGACGGCGAGATCGTCGCCCTCGACGACGACGGGGTGCCGCGCTTCTCGCGCATCCAGCAGCGTGCCGGGCTCACCGCCCCGCGCGATGTCGCCCGAGCCCGGCGAGCCGTGAGCGTCGAGTACTACGCCTTCGACGTGCTCGAGGAGCACGGACGCTCGCTCACCGGTCTGCCCTACGCGGACCGTCGCAGACGCCTCGCGCGTCTCGTGCGCGATCACGGCCCGGTGAAGGTACCGCCGGATGCGGGCGACGACCTCGCTGCGGCGCTCGCCACGAGCCGTGAGCTCGGCCTCGAAGGGGTCATGGCGAAACGCGTCGACTCGCCCTACCGTGAAGGTCGGCGCAGCCGCGACTGGCTCAAGCTCAAGCACACCCTCGCCCAGGAGGTCATCGTCATCGGATGGCGCACCGGCAACGGCATGCGCGCCGACACCATCGGATCGCTTCTGCTCGGCATCCCCGACGACGACGGTCGGCTGCGCTATGCCGGACGCGTCGGAACGGGCTTCAGCGACCGGATGCTGGATCAACTCCGGCGGCAGCTCGACGAGCTCGCGATCGCGACGCCCGCCGCGGAGGTTCCCCGCGAGGACGCACGGGACGCCCATTGGGTGAAGCCTGAGCTCGTCGGCGAGGTCGAGTACAGCGAGGCGACGCCCGACGGACGCCTCCGGCATCCTGTCTGGCGCGGACGCCGCCTCGACAAGAACCCCGAGGAGGTGCGCTGGGAGCGCACAATGGGATGACGGAAGGGAGCGACCATGGCCGACCGCGACACCATCGACTACGACCTCAACCCGGAGGACGAGCGTCCGGTTCCGCTCGAGGAGGAGGAGCCGTCACCGCCGCCCACGCTCGACCCGGATGAGCGGATCGAGGAGGAGGACGACGACGACGTGCCTCTCGACGACGAGCGCCCGGTCTGAGGGGTCGCCGTTCCGCGACGACCGAAGGTCGCCTCTCACTCCACGATCTTGCCGACGACGATCGGGATGGCGCCGGTCACCGGGACGATGCCGGAGAGCCGCTCGGGCGCGAGCACACGTGCGACGTCCTCGGCGGACATGAGGCCACGCCCCACCACGAGGTCGGCGATCGACGCGTTCGTCGTGAGCGCGACATGCGCGAGCGTGGCCGCCTCGGTGTAGCCGATGTAGGGCGTGAGAGCCGTCACGACTCCGACGCTCGAGGCGACCTGGCCCGCGAGCCGAGCCTCGTTCGCCGTGATGCCCTCGATGCAATTGACGCGCAGCGTGCGGCACGCGTTCGTCATCCACGCGAGCGACTGCAGCAGCGAGTGCGCGATGACGGGCTCGAACGCGTTGAGCTGCAGCTGGCCGCCCTCGGCGGCGGCGGTGACCGTGGCATCCGCCCCGATGACGCTGAAGGCCACCTGGTTCACGACTTCGGGGATCACCGGGTTGACCTTGCCCGGCATGATCGAGGAACCCGCCTGCATGGCCGGGAGGTGGATCTCGCCGAGGCCCGCCTGCGGGCCCGACGAGAGCAACCGCAGGTCGTTGCAGATCTTCGAGAGCTTCACGGCGGCGCGCTTAAGCGTGCCCGAGAGCGTCATGAAGATCCCCGCGTCGGCGGTCGCCTCGATGAGATCGGGAGCCGTCTCCTGCGGGATCCCCGTGAGCTCTTCGAGGTGGCGGCGCACCGACTCGGCGTAGCGCGGGTCGGCCGTGATGCCCGTGCCGATCGCGGTGGCGCCGAGGTTGATCTCGTTGAGCCAGGGCTTGACCTCCGTGAGGCGGTCGTAGTCCTCGGCGAGTGTCGTGGCGAATCCGGCGAACTCCTGACCGAGAGTCATCGGCACGGCATCCTGCAGCTGGGTGCGCCCCACCTTCAGCACGTGTGCGAACTCGCGCCCCTTGGCCCGGAAGCTCGCCGTGAGCTTCTGGTGCTCCTCGAGCAGGCGCGTGAGGCTGAAGACCATCGCGAGCTTGATCGCGGTCGGATAGACGTCGTTGGTCGACTGGCTGCGGTTGACGTCGTCGATCGGATGCAGGCGGACGTAGTCGCCCTTCTCGAAGCCCAGCTCCTCGAGGCCCGCATTGGCGATGACCTCGTTGATGTTCATGTTCGTGCTCGTGCCGGCGCCCCCCTGGATGACACCCACGACGAACTGCTCGTGCAGTTCTCCGTCGACGATGCGCTCGCACACGCGGTCGATGACGTCGGCCTTGACGGGATCGAGGGTGCCGAGCTCCTTGTTGGCGCGGGCCGCCGCCTGCTTGACCCGGGCGAGCGCGCGGATGAGGTCGGGGTAGTTCGAGATCGCCCGCCGCGTGATCGGGAAGTTCACGAGCGCGCGAGCGGTATGCACGCCCCAGTACACCTCCGCCGGGATCTCGAAGTCGCCGAGCGAGTCGGTCTCCGTGCGGGTGGGTCCGGTGCCTGAGAGCAGATCGCGAGCCCCGTCGGGACCCGTCGTCAGGTGGGCTTCACCGTCGACGAACAGCTGCTCGGAGGCGGTCATGCCGGTTGTGTCGGGCATCGCGCATCTCCTTCGATGAGTGTGATGCGAGTCTACGGCGGACGCCATCACGGCGGCGCCGTGCGGCGTCAGAGGCCGACGAGCTCGAGCAGGTGGTCGCCCACGATGAGATACAGGCCCACCAGCACCACGACGCCGCACACCGTGAACATCGCGACCGACACGGGACGACGCCACGCCGCCTCCCCGTCGCCGAGTCGCAGGCCGAGGGAGAAGAGGGTCACCGCGACGCATGCCGAGACGAGCGAGGCCACGAAGACCGTCAGGAATGCAGCCCAGTCGATCATCGGCGGGCCTTCCGCTTCTTCTTGGGGCGTACGAAGACGCCCGGCTCGGGTTGGTGCAGGTTGCGGTGGTCCACGCGGGATCGACGCGACCACAGGAAGATGCCCGTGATGGCGACCACGGCGAGCACGACGGCCGTGATGATCCCGCCCGGGCCGAGCCCCACGAGCAGTGCCGCGGCAGCTCCCACGACTCCGGCAGCCGGGATCGTGATGAGCCAGCCGAGCGCGATCCGGCCCGCGGTGCGCCAGCGCACCGACGCGCCCTTGCGGCCCAGCCCGGTGCCGATGACGCCGCCGGATGCGACCTGCGTCGTCGAGAGCGCGAAACCGAGGTGGGTCGAGGCGAGGATCGTCGCCGTCGTCGCCGCCTCAGCGGAGAAGCCCTGCGCCGGCTCGACCTCGGTGATCCCTCGTCCCATGGTGCGGATGATGCGCCATCCACCCGAGTAGGTGCCCGCCGCGATGGCGACGGCGCACGCGGCGATCACCCAGAACTCCGGTCCCGTGCTCGAGGTCTGGAAGCCCGCGGCGATGAGCGCCAGGGTGATGACGCCCATCGTCTTCTGCGCGTCGTTGGTGCCGTGCGCGAGCGAGACGAGACTCGCGGTGAACACCTGCCCGCGTTTGAAGCCGTTGCGTTGCCGCTTGCGGGTCACGGCGTAGGCGATCTTGGTCGCGAGGTACGAGACCAACCCCGCGGTGAGCGGCGCGAGCACGGCCGGGATGAGGATCTTCGATACGAGCACGGAGCCGTTGATGACCGCGAAACCGGCGCCCACGACCGCCGCGCCGATGAGGCCGCCGAACAGGGCGTGGCTCGAGGACGAGGGCAGGCCGAGCAGCCATGTCACGAGATTCCACACGATCGCGCCGATGAGCCCCGCGAGGATCAGCTCCGGGCCGATCTGGATGCCGCCGTCGCCCTCCCGGATGAGGCCGCCCGAGATCGTCTTGGCCACCTCAGTGCTGAGGAAGGCACCCACGAGGTTGAGCACGGCGGCCAACGCCACGGCGACCTTGGGCTTGATGGCACCCGTCGCGATGGGTGTCGCCATCGCATTGGCTGTGTCATGGAAGCCGTTGGTGAAGTCGAAGAACAGGGCCAGCGCGATGACGAGCGCGACCAGAATCAGGGGGTCCACTGCGGGTAATCAAAACATGCCTCCGCACCTCGGGCAACTTGCGGGTGAACACCCGTCGAACAGCGAGGTGCATGGAGGCGTCGGTGGGTGACAGACAGGCCTGAAACCCCCGGACGGGGGATGCCGCGCTGCGCCGTGGCGCCCCTAGCATCCGGATCGAGGGGTCGGAACCGGCAGGAGAATCGCGCGTGCGCTCCCGGAGGACGCTGGGCACGATCGCCATCATCGCGGTCGTCGTGGCAGCGATCAGTTTCGCCGTGGTCGACATCTCGACCTCGGCGGCGAGCGGCTGCCTCGACGCGGGCGGACCGTGCGCGGAGCGCGCGAGCCCGACCATCGCCACCGTCTTCGCGATCGTGGGCGTCGTCGCCCTCGTCGGCGCGATCGTTCCCGCGATCGCCTGGCTCGTTCGCGCGCTCCCGGGCCAGCAGAGCGCGCGCGAGACCGACGTGGACTACTCGCGCCGCCCGAGCGCGCGCATCCGTGACGAGGATGACGACGAGAACGACGACGGGGACGACGATCCGCTCACAGGCGGCTGAGACCCACCACCCGGACGACCGCCGCCCCTTGCTCACGTGACGCAGCGAGGTCGACCTCGGCGTCTATCCCCCAGTCGTGATCCCCGGCCGGGTCGTCGATGATCTGCCTCACCTCCCAGCGTCCGGGGTGCTCCCGGATGAGGATCCGCGCGGCCGACCGCGCATCCGGCCCGACCCCGATCGCGTCGTGCTCTGCGAAGTAGTCGTCGAGCGCGGCGGGCCACCCGGCATCGGGATCGAGCGCGATGAGCTCGTCGTCGCGCTGCAGCGCCGCGAGGTGCACCCGCCGCCAGAGCTCGTTGCGCACGAGCACCTGGAACGCTCGTCTGTTGGTCGTGACATCCGGCGGCGGTGTCACGAGCACCCGCTCCGCGTGGCCCCCCGCTGCGAGCTGTGCGGGCGCGCCGGTGGTCAAGGCCGTCCACTCGTCGAGCAGGCTCGAATCGACCTGGCGCACCAGTTCGCCGAGCCATTCGATGAGATCGCGCAGCTCCTCCGTCTTCGCCTCGTCGGGGATCGTCTGGCGCACCGCGCGGTAGGCGTCGCTCAGGTATCGCAATACGAGACCTTCGCTCCGCCCGAGCTGGTAGAACGCCACGTACTCCGCGAAGTTCATCGCGCGTTCGAAGAGGTCGCGCACGACCGACTTGGGCCGCAGCTCGAAATCGCGCACCCAGGGCTGGCTCGAGGCGAATGTCTCGTACGCCTGCTCGAGCAGGTCCTCAAGAGGCTTGGGCCAGCTGATCTCCTCGAGCAGCTCCATGCGCTGCTCGTACTCGACCCCCTCCGCCTTCATCGCCGCGACCGCCTCGCCGCGCGCGCGGAACTCCTGCTGCGCGAGAATCGGCCGCGGATCATCCAGCGTCGACTCGATGACGCTCAAGGCGTCCAAGGCATAGTGCGGCTGCTCGGGATCGAGCAGCTCGAGAGCCGCGAGCGCGAACGGCGACAGCGGTTGATTCAGGGCGAAGTCGGGCTGCAGCTCGACCGTGAGGCGGATGCGAGCGGTCCCGTCGAACCCGCCGCCCACCTGCTCCACGACACCCGCCGTGCGCAGCGTGCGGTAGAGCGCGATCGCGCGTCGGGCCAGCGCGGCGCGCCGCGCCGGCGGCTCATGGTTGTCGACGACGAGGTGACGCACGACGTGGAAGGCGCTGGTGGGCTCGGAGGCGGGAGCATCCGCTCCGGGGCGCGCGAGCATCTGCAGCATCATCGCCGCCGTCATGCGCATCGAACTCGCGAGCGGTTCGGGCTCGGCCGCGATGAGACGCTCGAAGCTCGCCGGCCCCCAGCTCACGAAGCCGTCGGGCGCCCGCTTCTTCACGAGCTTCCGTTTGGCCTTCGGGTCGTCGCCCGCCTTCGCGGCGGCCCGTGCGTTCTCGATCTCGTGCTCCGGGGCGAGCGCGACGACCTCACCGGCCGTGTCGAAGCCGGCGCGCCCCGCGCGCCCCGCGACCTGGTGGAACTCGCGCGCGGTGAGCTGCCGCATCCGCGTTCCGTCGAACTTCGTGAGTCCGGTCAGCAGCACCGTGCGGATGGGCACGTTGATGCCGACACCGAGCGTGTCGGTGCCGCACACCACCCGGAGGAGCCCCTGCTGGGCGAGCTGCTCCACGAGTCGCCGATAGCGCGGGAGCATGCCCGCGTGATGCACGCCGATCCCCGCGCGTACGAGTCGGCCGAGGGTGGATCCGAAGCCGGCGGAGAAGCGGAATCCGCCGATCGCCGTCGCGATCGCGTCGCGCTGTTCGCGCGTGGCGACCCGCACGCTCGCGAGCGCCTGCGCGCGCTCGACTGCTGCCGCCTGCGAGAAGTGCACGATGTAGACGGGCGCGAGGCCGCCCGAGAGCAGTTCCTCGACGAGCTCCTGCACGGGCGTCACCGCGTAGCGGTAGTGCAGCGGCACGGGACGCTCGACACCCGTCACGCGGGCCACCTCGCGCCCTGTGCGACGCTCGAGATCGCTCGCGATCGCCTGGACGTCGCCGAGCGTCGCCGACATGAGCACGAAGCGCGCACGCGGCAGTTCGAGAAGGGGCACCTGCCATGCCCAGCCCCGTTCAGGGTCGGCGTAGAAGTGGAACTCGTCCATGACGACCGAGTCGACGTGCGCGGCGGCGCCGTGTCGAAGCGCGATGTTGGCGAGGATCTCGGCAGTGCAGCACACGATGGGCGCGTCGGGGTTCACGCTCGAGTCGCCCGTGACCATGCCCACGTTCTCCGGCCCGAAGATCGCCACGAGATCGAAGAACTTCTCGCTCACGAGCGCCTTCAGCGGCGCCGTGTAGTACGACCGCCTCCCCTGGGCGAGGGCCACCGCGTGCGCTGCCACCGCCACGAGCGACTTGCCGGTGCCCGTCGGCGTGCTGAGCACCAGGTGGCGATCGAGCACGAGTTCGAGCACCGCCTCCTCCTGCGCCGGGTACAAGGCGAGCCCCCGTTCACGCGTCCAGGCGTCGAAGGCGGCGAGGAAGGCATCCGGATCCCACGGGCGCGGCAGGCGGTTCGACAGCGGCTCGGAGGGCATCCTCCGAGTCTGCCGCACGCGGCACGAGCCGACCCGGTGTCCCCAGGCTTGGGGGGAGGGTCGTATCTATCGGCGGGTACGAGTGCGCCAATATCATGTCCGACGACGAACGAGTCGTTCTGTCAGGGGGACGCGATCCGAAGGCTGCCCTCTGAAGGACGCAGTGAGGAAGGTATCTCATGGCGGAAGAGGAAGGCCATGTGCCGGCGGGGTGGTACCCCGATCCGCTCGGACTTCCCCAGCTTCGCTGGTGGGACAACCACGCGTGGACCGAGCACACCTCCGATGCGCGCCAGCCGATGGTCGCCCAGGAGACGGTCACGGCCAAGCTGGCATACGCCGACGACGACGACTTCCTGAGCGCCCAGCCGCGCGAGGAGCTGCACAGCGACGCGGGCACCCGACAGCCGGCGACCGACACCGCGTTCGCCGCAGCCGACCCCGTGCTCTCGCTCGAGGCGGCGGCTCCCGCCGCCCAGCTGCGGGCTGAGGACGAGGTCTCCCCCGGCCTCAAGTACGCCCAGGATCACGTCATCGAGAACGCCCCCACGAGCGCCCCGTTCCTCCTGGACACCAGCTACGACGACCTGCTCGGCGTGCCGATCGATCCCTCGGAGGCGCAACAGCCTGTCGCGGCCCGCCCGTCGTTCAGCCCCGGACCCGTCTTCGACGCCGTGCCGACATTCCAGGTCGACCCGAACGCCGCGGCCGGCGCAGGCACCTTCACCACCACCAACTTCGACCCCGCGGCGTTCAGCAACTTCAGCTACACCCCGACGGTGCTCGCCGAGCACGACGCGTCGCAGCCGCTCACCCGGCGCGCGGTGATGGCGGAGAACGGCCTCTCGGTCAACACCGGCCCGGTGTGGATCATCGCGCTCATGCCGGTCATCATGCTCGTGCTGGCACTCATGTTCCTCGTGGCAGGCAACGCCGGACGCGACTCGGCGCTCTTCGCGGGCATCATCCTGATGGGCTCGTACATCGCGACGGTCATCCTCGCAATCGTCGACCGCGTGATGCTGAACCGGATGGGGCACACCCGTACGGCCAACTGGGACTGGGCGTTCCTCGGCGCGCCCGTGTACCTCATCGCCCGGATGTCGAACGTCGTCCGCGAGACCGGTCGCGGCCTCCGTCCGTTCCTGACCTGGTCGGCGCTGACGATCGTGCTCATCGGCTCGGCCGTCGCGATCCCCGGCATCGTCATGGCGCTCGCGCCCGGCGTGTTCTCGAACGAGGCAGAGCAATCGGTCTCCGACCAGGCGACGGCGATCGGGTCCCGCGGGATGAAGGTCACCTGTCCGGACGTGCCTCCGCTTCTCGTGGGCGACTCCATGATCTGCCACGCCGTCACCTCCACCAAGGTCGCGAACGTCGAGGTGAGCCTCCAGCGCAAGAACGGCTGGATCGAATGGCGCGTCGACGACTGGGGCTTCAACACGACCAACCGATGACGACCCGCACCGGGTCGACGTCGACCCCGCTCTTCCCGACAGAACCGCACAGGAGGTGGTCCGCGTGACCGATCAGGCGACACGCGTCGTGCCCGCCGGATGGTACGAGGATCCGTCCGACCCCGCTCAGGTGCGGTGGTGGAACGGCATCAACTGGACCGACCACACGCAGCCCAAGCCCGAGCTCGGCGACGCCGAGTCATCGGAGCTCGAGGAGTCGTTCGCGGGGCCGGCAGCCGTGCGCGCGCGCACGCGCATCCGGACGATCTCCACCGCCGAGAGCTGGGTCGTGTCGTTCACGCCCGCCCTGCTGGCGGTCGCACTGCTCGTGGCCGCGTGGGCGTGGCTCTATGTGACGCCCACCCTGCTGTGGGTCGTGGCGGCTCTCGTCGTGAGCTACCTCGCAGCCACGGTCTTCGCGATGCTGGATCGCCGCAAGCTCGCACGGTGGGAGCACACCCCGCCGCCCTTCGCCACGACCCTGCTGACGGCTCCCGTCTACCTCGTCATCCGGGCGTTGCGCCTGCCCCGCAGCTGGGGCCAGGTCATCGCCTGGGTGCTGCTCATGGTGGGTCTCCTGGGCCTGCCTGCCGCCGCGTGGTTCGGTGGAGCGCTCGGCAACGTCGAGACGGCCGTGCGCATCCAGTCGGAGGTGCGCGACGAGCTCGTCGGCAGCGGGAAGGCGAGTGCCGTGTCGTGCCCGCCGATCGCCGATACGACGACCGTGGGCGCGATCTACAGCTGCGACGTCACTCTGAGCGACGGCGCGCACAAGGTGCTGTGGGTCAGCATCGACTCGGATGCCGGCGACTACAGCTACGCGTTCGCCATCAAGTGATCGCGTCCGGCCCACGGGCTGACCGCATTGTCTACCCCATACCCGGGGTTACCCCAACGGGGGCTGCAGGGGCGCTTGCGGCGCTGCCTAGACTCCCTGTCAGCAGCTGAAGGGGACGCTGCAACTCGAGGGGGAGGAACTCGTGAGCCTCAGCGCCGCCGCACCGGTCGCCGCCTGGTATCCGGACCCGACCGACGCGGATTCGCTGCGCTGGTGGGACGGTCTGGGATGGACCTCGCACACCCGCCCGCGGCCGGCACAGGTACCCCAGAGCCTTCCGATGCCCGATCCCGCGACCGCCTACGTCCCTGAGGCGCCCCCGACCTCGGCACCCGTGCAGCCGGACCCGGTCGCCGCGGCTCCCGTTCCCGCAGCTCACCCGCCCGCACAGCCCGCAGCCGGCACGGCCGAGATCGCGGCCGCCCTTGCGGCAGCTCCGGCACCCGCAGCGGGCACCGCGGGCATCGCCGCGGCACCTCCGCCGCCCGGCGTCGGTGCCGTGACTGCTCCACCTGCCGCGGCGGCTTCCGCACCGGAACCGGTCGCGGCCGCGCACGCTTCGGCGCCCGCACCCGCGATCGACGACTCGCAGTCCGTCGCCGCCGCTCGTGCCGCGTTCGCCGCCGCCCAGGCCGAGAAGGCCGCCGCGGCCGCTGCCGCAGCCGCCCAGATCGCCGCGCAGGCGGCCGCCGGCCTCGCGGCCGTCGAGGCGACCGCGAGCACCCCGACTCCCGCCGCCCCGGCCGCCTCACCCGCACCTCCTGCGGCCGGCGGCGGCGAGGAGCACTTCACCTCGGTCGCCCAGGCGCGTGCCGCGTTCGCGGCCAAGACCGCGGCCAAGAAGGCCGCGGCATCCGCGCCCGCCGTCGCCGAGGCAGCAGTCGAGCCCGAGACGGCGCCCGCCCTCGCGAACTTGAACGCAAGCGACGATGCACGGCCCGTCTCGGTCGCCGCCGCTCGTGCGGCAGCCGCGAAGGCGAAAGCTGAGGCGGCATCGCAGGGTGCGCCCGCCGACCAGCAGGTCGACGAGCAGGGCCGCAAGTGGCACCTGCCGAAGCTTCCCTGACCCGCGTCACCGGTCGACGCCGGCCCGGCCTCACCCGAATGGGGGACTGAGCAGCGGCGTCGGCGACGCATAGGCTCAGACGCATCACGGACACAAGTGGGGGCTTGACGTGTCGGACCTGATGGGCGTGTCGCCGAGAGCGGCATGGTATCCCGACCCCAGCAATGCGAACATGCAGCGCTGGTGGGACGGGCGTGCCTGGACGGCGTACACGACGCCCATCCCGCCTCCTCCGCCGATGCCCGCACCGGTCGTGCCGCCCGCTGACAGCGTGCCGGCCGCGCAGCCGCAGCAGGTCGCGCAGCCCGCCGCGCAGCCCGTCGCCCAGCCGCAGCCTGTCGCACAGCCACAGGTCGCCCCGCAGCCCGTCGCCCAGCCGCAGCAGGTCCCGCAGCCTGTCGCCTCGCAGCCTGTCGCCCCGCAGCAGCCTGTCGCCCCGCAGCCTGTCGCGCAGGCGCAGCCCGTCGCCCCGCAACGACCCGTCGCCGAGCCGGTGGCTCCCGCCGTGCACCGCACCGTGGTCTACGAGCAGCCCGCGTCTGCGGGACCCGCGCAGCCCGTCCCGCACGCGGCGCAGCACCTCGCACCTCCCGCGCCCGAACAGCGTGTCGCCCCGGGTGTCGCGCCCGCAGAGCCGAGCCAGCCGACCGTCGTGACCTCCGCAGTTCCGCGTGTCGAGGCAGTGCGCGTCGAGGCACCGCAGCAACAGGAAGCTCCCGTGGCTCCCACGGTGGCCGAACCGGCCTATCTGTCGCAGCCGGCACCCGCGGCTCACGGCCCCGCCGAGCAGGCGCCGAGCGCCCCCGCGGCGCCACGAGTGCCCAGCGTTCCCCCGGAGTTGCTGGCCCGCCAGGCACCGCCCCCGACACCGTCCGTCACCCCGAGCGTGCTGCCCGCCGCCGCCGACACGCCCGCGATCGCGCCCGCAGCGAGCCTCGCATCCGCTCCCCCGCCCCCGCCTCCGGCACCGGCACCGGCACCGGCACCGGCACCGGCACCGAGCTTGCCGGTCGCTGCATCGGAGCCTCCTCGAGTCGCTCCTCCGGGAGCCGCGCCGTCCGCGTACTCAGCGGCGCCGTCGCCGTCGCTCTACGCGTCGGCGCCTGCTCCGGCCGCACCCGCCCTCGAGCTCGAGGCGGGTCCGTCCGCGCCTGCCATCCCCGGTTTCACGCCGGCACCCACGATCCTCGCGCTTCCCGCCTCGCTCGGCGGCGGAACGCCCTCAAACGCTGCGGCACCGTCAGCGCCGGCCCCCGCGCCGGCCCCCGACGCGTCACACCCCACGATGGCGCCTCCGGCGACGGTGCCGCCGGTGTCGCAGCCCCCCCGATCCGACGGCGCATCCGCGTCGGACAGCGGCGGTGCCAACGCCGCCTATCTCGCCGCCCTCGGCCTCATGTCGAGCGGCTCCGCTGCGCCGACGACGGGCCCGCAGCCGGTTCCGCTCACCTCGGATGGCGGTCCCCTCGGCACCGCCCCCTCGACGGCACGGGCCCTCGGTCTCACGCCGGAGAGTCACGGCGACTTCGGGGCGCCCGTCCACCGCAGCTGAAAGATCACCCGGCGTCGAGCGCTACGCGACGACGTCGGCGAGGTCGATCTCGACATCCGGCAGGCCGTAGGGGCTCGCCTGCACCACACGTCCACGGGGATGGAGACGGTCGTCGGCGGCGTAGCGGCGCGCGAGCTCGCGCGCCGCAGCCGCCTCCCCTGCATCGGCAGCCTCGACGAGCGCCGCGAGGTCGTCCATCCACCGCGCCGCCACCTCGTCGACCCGCAGGTCGCCGCGCATCGCGCCCCACACATCCCACAACAGCAGCTCATCGCCTTGACGATGCGCGATGTCGCGGATCACGTAGTCGAAGACGAAGGACAGACCCGCGAACGGCGATTCCGGGTGCACCCCGAAGGTGCGCTCATCCGCGTCGCCCGAGCGGACCGCGCGCCAGACCTCGGCGGCGGTCGCGAAGCCCTCTAGCCCGGCGCGCGGCAGGTCGCACGTGTCGAAGGCGAACCAGCTCGGGTCCATCTGCGCATCGACGCGCAGCCACCGCGTGCCGTCCCACACCTCTGCCACGACGTGGTCGAAGTGGTAGCCGGCGTCCAGGTAGCCCGCGAACCCCACACGGCTCCGGGCCGCGACGCCCTGCTCGCGCAGAGCCGAGACGGTCAACAGGGTGAAGTCGCGGCAGCATCCCGCCACCCGCTCCGCACGCTCGCGCGGCACGTCGAGCGGTTCGGGATGCCGTGCCGCGTCGAGCGCGAGGATGCGCGCCACCCAGCGACTGTCGATGTCGCCTCGGCGCTCGAGAGGGACGTCGATGCCGTCGGCGCGGTAGTGGTAGACGAGGTTGCGCGCGAGTGCCGCCGCGGCGACCGCGCCCGCATCGGGCTCGAGCACGGCCCAACGCCGGCGCCAGGCACCCGGATCGCTGTACGCGGTGTGCCGACGGGCACGTTCGACCTCGTCGTCCATCTGGGCATCATGCCTCGTTCCCGCGCCGCGTGTCGAGCATGTCGCGCGTCACACGAAACGCACGGCCGCCTGGATGCGGGAGCGCAGTTCGAACAGGTCGGTGCCGCCCGTGCCGACCCCGGGGATCCCGGTGCGGATCACGTGCGCGAGCTGCGGCTGCGGGATGAGCAGCGCCCGCGATCCGCGCACCGACCCGAGATCCACGACAGCCGGGGCGTCGGCATCCGGGACGACGATACCGAGGCCCGAGAACTTGACACGCGCCGAGCGCGCGAAGGAGCGGGCGCGTGCCGAGAGCGCGTGCACGGGCCTCTCCCCCGCGACGGCCGCGCCGACGAGCTCCGAGCCCTTCGTGCGCACCTCACCACCCCAGTCCTCGCTCAGGAGCGCCCACAGACCGCTCGGGCCGAGCACGATGTGGTCGATCTTGCCGGCCGGCGTGTCGACGTCGTGCCAGATGCTGTAGCCGATGCCGAGACCGGCGAGTTCACGAGCCGAGCGCTCCTCCGCGATCGCCGCCGCGAGCAGGTGCTTCACCTGGCGCGGTGCAGAGCGCACGAGCGCGGCGTCATAGGGATCGGGCACGGCGACGCCACGCCCCACCCACTCGCGCAGCTCGTCGAGGTAGCGCTCGCGGTACCAGCCGCCCGGGTGCCCGCTCGATCGGGCCTGCGGCCGCGAGTCGGCACGCGGGCGCGGTGACGGCGGCGCGTAGGCGGTCGGCGCGCTCACCGGGCCGCGCAAGCCGCGCGCGTCGTAGGCGGCGCGCGCCTCAGGGGTTCCCACGAGCTCCCAGGCGTCCTGTACGGCGTGAAACTCGGCCGCACGGCCACCCGCGTCCGGATGCGTCTCCCGCAGCCTCTTGCGATAGGCGCGACGCAGCTCGTCATCGCTCACGGTCGCAGACACCCCGAGCACCTCGTACGGGGACGAGGCGAGCGGACTGTCGGGCACGTCTTCGATCGTACGGCGTGCGGGCCCTCGCGCCGGTCGCGCCGTAGGCTCGAAGGGTGAATCCTCGAGACGAGACCGGCGTGCGCCGACGGGCGAGCCTCGAGGTGCTGCGCGCCGAGGCGGGCGACGAGCTCACGACCGTGGTGTTCGAACGCCTGCGTGCGGGAGAAGACCCCTGGGAGTTCATGCAGGAGCTCCCGACCGTCGACGAGCTCGTGGTGTTGACCCTGCGCGCCGAACTCATCCGCGCCGACAACGAGCGTCGCCCGAGTGCGGAGGTCGACTACCGGATGCTCCGCCAGATCGCCCTCGCCTACCCCGCCCTCAGCTCGACGGTGTGGACGCTGCTCGACGCCGAACGCACCCGGGGACGCACCGCATGAGCGTCGTCGCCCTCATCGAGTTCGACCAGTCCGGCGCCGCGACCGGCCATCGCATCGTCGACGCGACGACACCGCTGCTACGTGTCGACGACCTGGGTGCGACCCGCGGCGACGGGATCTTCGAGACCGCGAGCCTCGTGAACGGGCACGTGCAGGCCCTCGACGCGCACCTCACCCGACTCGTGCAGTCCGCCGCGATGCTCGAGCTTCCGCGTCCCGACATCCCGGTCTGGCGGGATGCTGTGATCGCCGTCGCCGACAGGCTCACCGACCAGGGTTTCGCCGCGGGTTCCATAAAGTTCGTGCTGACGCGCGGGGTCGAAGGAGCACGGGTTCCGACCGGCTGGGTGCTGGGCACGGTGTCGCCGGACTTCACCCGCGACCGCACCGAGGGCATCCGCGTCGTGCTGCTCGACCGGGGCTACCGGCACGATGTGCCGCAGACCGCCCCGTGGCTGCTCGCAGGCGCCAAGACCCTCAGCTACGCGGTCAACCGTGCGGCTCAGCGCGAGGCCGTGCGCCGAGACGCGGACGACGTGCTGTTCGTCTCGAGCGACGGCTATCTGCTCGAGGGCCCCACCTCGAGCCTCATGCTGCGTGTGGGGACCCGCCTCGTGACGCCGCGCGTGGATCTCGGCATCCTCGCCGGCACCACGCAGGCCGACCTCTTCACCTGGGCTGTGGCGGCAGGCTTCGCCACCGGCTACGAACTGCTGACCCCGGATGACCTGACGCGCGCCGACGCGGCCTGGCTCGTCTCGAGCGTGCGGCACGTGGCGCCTGTCCGCGCCGTCGACGGCCGCGAGCGCGCGGTCGACCCGGAGCTCACCGCGCGGCTGAACGCGGCACTCGACGCACGCACGGGCTGAGCTGCTCGTCGATCGATCACGGTGGCCGACGACGAAGGGCCCCCGGTCAGCTACGCCGAGGGCCCTTCTGTGTCGGTGAGGCCGCCGCGCTCCGTGAGCTCTCGGTGCGGGCGTTGATCGAGCTGGGCGGCAGCTCGGTCGAGTGTGGCGAACCACGCTCTCCCGAGGCGGCTCCGGTGGCCGGATCTCCCCCGCGCAACTCGCGCTGCGCGGAATCCCCCCGTGCTCGATTCCGACGAACCTGCGGCCCGTCGTGGTCGATCGCGGGATGTCATCCCTCCCCGGTGCTGCCCCCCGGACGGAGCTCACGCTCCGTGTTCCCTGAGGGCCGCTCCGCGAATCCTCCGGGCTGACCCGGATGACCCGTGGAGATCACCGCCCCGCTCGACTGCGACCCCTCCGCCGACGAATCTCTCCGTCTGCCTCGGGCTCGCGCCTCATCGGTTGTGTCGAGATTACTCAGCCCGCAGCGCGGCGCAAGAGGTCAAGTCTGACGGGATGGTTGAAGGTCAATGCTCGGACAGAGGCGTTAAATACTGGCGGCGGTGATGCTGTCCGCGATTCCTCATACCCCCGTATCGGAATCGCGATGATGACAGGATCACCGCCGCCGGCTAGTCCCCCAACTAGTGCAGTCCTCACGATAGGCGCACATCGAGCCTGCGCTCTCCCCCCAGTGCGGGGGACTGACACGTGACGGCTGCACGTGGAACGATGCGCGCCGTCGCACGCGCTCTCCGCTCGGAGGGCGACGCGAAGGCGCACGACGAAAGGCCCCCGGTTGCCGCGTTCCACCGACGCCGAAGCGTCAGGGTTCGTCGAGCCCCGAGGGCCTTTCTGTCACCTTCAGGCCGACCCCCGAGGGGATCCGTGCCATCCGGTGAAGACGAGATTACTCAGTCCGGCGCGGGGCGCAAGCCGTCAACTTTCGCTAGATGGTTGAACGTCAGAGCTCCCGGATCGCATCGCTCAACAGCGCGACGAGCGCCTCGAGCTGCACCGACCCTTCGGCCGCCTCCATACCCTCACCGTCGAGAGCCCGCGCCGCGAGGCCCGCCTTCGAGTCGATGAGCTCCGCGATGCGGCCGTCGATCGTCTGAGCCGCGATGATACGCCACGCCGTCACCGGCAGTTCCTGGCCGATGCGGTGCACGCGGTCGATCGCCTGCGTCTGCTCCGCATTCGTCCAGCTGAGCTCCGCGAGCACGACGTTCGAGGCCGCCTGCAGGTTCACACCGACTCCCGCCGCCGTGAGCGAGCAGACCGCCACCGCGACCTCCGGGTCGTTCTGGAAGTCATCGATCTCGGCCTGGCGCGTCTTCGAGTTCTGGTCGCCCCGGATCGAGATGGTCCTGAGGCCGGCCTTGGCGAAGTACTCCTCCGCGGCGTCCATCACGTCGATGTGCTTGGCGAAGAACACCACCTTGCCGACGTTGCGGGCGAGGTTGACCGTGTAATCGGCGGCCGGCATGGCCTTGGCCTGGCCGATGCGCCGCACCATCGTGAAGACGTTGTCGCCCGCGCTGCCCGCCTGCTTCGACTCCTCGAGTTCGGCGGCGGCGACCAAGCGGATGAGATCGGCCGCGTCGGCGTCCGGGCGCGTCGCGCGAAGTCGACGGTAGCGCTCCGTGAGCCGCGCGATGAGCGCGCGCTCGCCCTCGCGGATCGACCGTCCCGCCTCGCCGTCGAGCTCGACGGGGATGTCGGCGATGCGGCGCGCCGGGATGTCGGCCGCGACGTCGACCTTCTTGCGTCGCACCATGCCCATCTCGATGACGACGCGCCGAGCGGCCGAGAAGAAGCCAGGGTCGACCGGGGTGAGCTCGGTCTCCTCGAGCGCCGCCATGAGGCGCGGCAGGGGCTTCTTCTCGTCGATCCACCCGAGGAACTGCCAGATCATCCGGAAGTCCTCGATCTGATTGATGAGAGGGGTTCCGGTGAGCGCGATGAGCAGCGGCTCCGCCGTCTGCTGCCGGATCGACTTCGACAGGGCCTGCACGTTCTTCGAACGCTGGGAGTCCTTGTTCTTGATGAAGTGCGCCTCGTCGACGATCATGCCGCGGAAGCCACGACGGGAGAGCCATGCGACGTGCCGATCGAGCACCTCGTAGTTGACGATCACGATGTCGGCAAAGGCGTCGATGTCATCGCCGTCTCCGTGCACGACGGTCGAGGTACGGTGCGGCGTCCACTTCTCGACTTCGCGCGACCAGTTGACCTTGACGACGTTCGGCACCACGACGAGCAAGGGGTAGGCGCCCGCGACATCGGCCGCGAGGAGGGCCTGCGCGGTCTTGCCGAGTCCCGGCTCGTCGGCGAGCAGGTAGGTACGGTGGCCCTCCCGCGCGGATTCGACGAAGCGCGCCTGGTGACGCATGAGCTCGAGCCCGCCGGGGGTCGCGAGCGAGCGCGCCTCCGGAAGCTCCATCGTCGCGGCGCTGCCGCCCGCACCCATCTCGAACGAGCGGAACAGGGGCTCGATGAGCTCCCAGCTGTCGAGACGGCCACGGGTGACGGGGGCCGGCTTCTGGTACGCGCTGAAGTCGGGGGCCAGGAACGGGTTGGACATCTGGTACTGGCGCACCGACTGCGGGATGACCTGCCGCTCCTCGACGACCGGCCTCGCCTCCGGCTCGGTCACCACCACGAGGTCCTCGGGTGCGAGGGGCGTCCCCGCCTCGATGAGGAGAGTTCGACGCACCTCCTGCGCGGCGGGACTCAGTGGTGCGGTGTCGGTGAGCAGCTGGATGAGGCTCGCGTCGCGTGCCGCCGTCTTCGCCATGATCGTCGCGATGCCGTCGAGCCGCGTGAGCTCCTTGGCGCGTTCGGCGTCGCCGAGCGTCGCATCCGCCTTGATGCGGGCGCGCTCCTCGCGGGCGAGCACCGCGACGACGCGGTATCGCACGCGGTTGGCTGCGTTGACCTTGCCGCGCTCGGCGGCGTTCTCGATGCCGCGCACGACGCGGGCGAGCACGGGGATGATGCCCCTCTCGTCCTGGTGGGCGCGGCGGCGCTGCGCCGTCTTGGCGCCCGACTTCGCGCCGGTACGGGTCTTCTGGCCGGATGTGGCCATCGTTCTCCTCGAGGGCTTTCGCCCCATCGCGACGGAGTGCGTCGCGGTTACGTGCGATCCGGCGGTGCGCCGGACCGGATTCTCGGTGCAGATCTCCCCCGCGACTCCCCTGATCCGGCTTGGCCGGCGGGGCGGTGGGCGCCTCCAGTCTAGCGCACCACGACCGGCAGATGAGCATTCGACGTGCATGGGAGTCGAGGATCCTCTTCGGCCCGTTAGGGTGGCGGTGTGCTGACGACCGCCGCCCGTGCCTACGCGCGGTGCTGGCCGGCGTTGCTCGCCTGGTTCCTGCTGGGGTGGACGGCGAGGCTCGTGCTGTTGCGCATCGCGGCCGCCGTGGGCAACGATCTGCCGATCGTCGGGCAGCTCATCCTGCCGCTGGCCGTCATCGCCCGGCTCGCGAGCTACGTCGCGATGTTCCTCGTGTTGCGCGCGGCGCTGCCGAGTGTCGCGGATGCCGACCCACCCGATCCGGACCGGCGGCGCCTGCAGTTCCTGCGTCGCTGGGGTGCCGCGATCTCGGCCGCCATCCTGCCCTTCTTCGTCATCTACGCGGCGTGGGGCATGATCGCCGAGGACTCCCGTGACTACGCCGCCGCCGCACTCGACCAGGCGGATCTGTGGGGCGGGCAGTCGAGTCGCGCCCTCGATGTCGTCGTGGATGTCTGGTCGCTCGGGCTCGTCGTCGTCGCCTTCGTGGGGCGTGTGCTGCTGCAGCGCCTCGCCGACCGTCTGCCGGCGTGGACCACCGCCGTCGCGGCCTACCTCGAAGCGGTGTGGGTGCTCGTGGCGCTGCTCATCGTGCGGGAGGTGCTCGGCGGGGTGCCCGCGTGGTTCGCGACACGGCGCATGTTCGCGCCGATCGTGGACGCCGTCGCCGCGTGGCGCGAGCAGCAGGCGTGGTTCCGCTGGCTCGGCGACACCGTCTCCTGGCTCATGGCGCAGCTCGGCGACGTCCTCTTCCAGCCGCTGGCGTGGGTCGCGCTCGCCGCCATCGTGTACGCCGGCGTCGCGGCGCGCGCGAGCTCGGCCACGGACATCCGCGCCGCGCGGGCGCGGGCGGCCGTGACCGAGCGCTGGTCACGGCTGCATCCTCGACTGCGCGCGGTGCTCACGACGGCGACGGGCGGATTCCAGGAGCGCTGGCTGCCCATCGCAGGATCGCTCCGGACCATCTGGGCGGCGGGCCCGCTCGCGCTCGGCGGTTTCCTGCTGAGCTATGCCGTCGTCCATGCCGCGGGCGAGTGGCTTGCGATCGGCATCATGCGCGCCCTCGGACCGCATGAGTACCTCTTCTGGACGGCGGTCGACGATCCCGTCGACCTGCTCGTCGTCGCGCTCGTGATCCCGCTGCAGTTGACCCTCGTGGCCGCCGCCTACGACACCGCGCGACGCCGCGCTGCCGACCGGGCATCCGCCGCGCCTGCGGACCTGCCGCTCCTCACCCCAGTCGAAGGTGATACGCCCGAGGGAGCTGCTCGGGCGTGAAGACCTCGAGCATGACGGTCTCGCGCGCGTCGTCCGGGATGAGGAAGGTCACCTCGAACGGGAACGGCTTCCCGGCCCAGGAGCAGCCGGTCGGGACGTCGTCGGGCAGATCCCGTCCGGGGAAGTAGTCGGTGTCGGTGTAGCCCGCGGTCCACCGACGGTCCCGATCCGGTTCGAGAAGTCGCACCATGCAGGCGAAATCCTCCGGGGCGGCGCTGGAGTCGAGTTCGACGGTGACCGAGACGAGAGCAGTGCCCTCGGGCACGGCGTAACGCTCACCCCGCTCGCTCTCTGCGGTCGCGATCCAGCTGTCGAGCACGCGGAGGCTCGCGTCGCCGAGCTCGACGCTGCGCCCGGGTTCCACGACCGTGACGACGCTCGGGCGGGACGAGAGGTAGTCGAGCGCGTCGATGCTGAGGGCCGCGGCGACCGCGGCCGGCACGAGCACGACGAGCGACAGCAGCGCCCACCGCGAGCGCCGCCACCAGCTCATCCGATCGTTCACCACCAGGTCCGCTCCCGTGGGGCGATCTCGAACTCGGGTTCGTACTCGAGCGCGGTCAGGTCGAGTTCCGTCTCGATCACGGTGATGAGCCGGGTGTCGCCGTCGTCGGCGAGCCGCACGATCGCCGAGCGCGCCGCGGGATCCGCAACCAGATCGGCCGGGATCTCGAAGACGAACGATCCCTCGACGGGAAGCCCGGGGTCGAGCAGCGCCGCGTGCATGGCGTCACTGCCCGCGCGATTGCTCGCGACCCAGATGCGGTCCCCCACGTGCAGAGTCGCGTAGCCCAGCGAAGGATTCTCGGTCGTCGCCATGCGCGCGCGCACGACGAGCCAGGTGCCGGTCGTCCTCCCCGTCCAGTCGTCGAGGCGCACGGTGTCGGCGAGCACGGCGTCGTCGATCGCGCCCTGCAGGCCCCGCCCCTCGCCGACCTGCCCCATGGCGACGCGCACCGCGAACGGCGCGAAACCAACATCCTCCTCGGGCTCGGTGCGCGACACCACGAACGCGAGGGCCACGAGCACGAGGGCACCGAGGATCGCCAGCGGTCGGGTCACGACTGCCATGCGTACTCCAGCTCCTCCGACGGCCGGGGCACCACCGTCGTCTCGACGACGACGCGTTCGTCGCGCCACGCGGTGCCGCTGTACAGCACCGCCCGATCCGGACGCCCGTCGATCACCCCGAGCGTGAGCGGATCACCAGGGGCGACGGATCCGGAGGGCACCTCCCACCGCATGAGCACCTCCACATCGACGCCCGGCGGCATCGTCGTGAGGTAGGTGCCGTCGGCGGCGACGCGCACGAGGGCCGAGCGCTCGAACGACTCGAGGGCGTCGAGGGCGTCGAAGGTGAGCGCGGAACGCGCCTGGGTGTCGGCCTCGCGCCATTGGTTGCGCAGCACGGCACGCACGATCACGAAGGTGTGCCCGTCTTCGGGCGTGTCGTACTCCTCGGGCAGCACGTCGCCCACCCAGGCCTCCTCGACCCGAACGGCGTAGTGGGTGCCCGGATACTCCTCACCCGCAGCCATCGTCGGGACGTGGGCGCTCTCGAGCTCGACGGTGTCCCACCCGCCGAGCGGAACGGCGATGACGGCTCCTGCCGCGAGTGCCAGGAGCACCGCGCCGACAACGACCGTCGCGCGGCCGGGGCGACGCCGCACGGGCGGCGCCGCGGATGCGGCCGGCGCGGCATCCGTCATCGACGCGACCCCTGATCCGCGGTCGGCACCTTGATGAGCACCCCCGCCACGATGAAGACGAGGATCGCGAGGTACTGGGCGCCGAGCCATAGCGGCCCATCGAAGCCGAACGGCACCACCGGGTTCCAGAGCACGCCGATGGCCGCGAACACCGGGATCCACCACCACTGGCGGCCACGGATCGCGAACACGAGCACGATGAGCGCGAGAACGGCGACACCCCAGCTCGTGTAGGTGAAGCCGTTGTCGCCCATGAGAGCGATCCCCACGAACAGCACGACGGCCGCGATGAGGCCGGGCGCGAGGGCGGGGCGGATGAAACCGCGGTCGCCGTAACGGGATGCGGGGCGCGGAGTGCTCACCCTGCCAGGCTATCGACCGCCCGGGCACTGCGCGCGCTTCTAGGATGCAGACATGAGCGACGCCGCCCTCGACCGCTTCCGCGAACTGCTGCGCTTCTCCACCTACTCGCATCCGGGTGCGGACGGCGTGGATGAGGCCTTCACCGGGTTCCACGCGGCGCTGGAGAAGAACTTCCCTCTCGTGCACGAGCGCCTCGAGCGTGAACCCGTCGCGGGCCGCAGCCTCCTGTACCGCTGGCCGGGCGCGGATGGCGCTGCAGCATCCGTGCTCATGGCGCACCAGGACGTCGTGGCGGTCGACGACCCCGACCGGTGGACACATCCGCCGTTCGCTGCCGAGGTGGTCGGCGAGGGCGAGGATGCGGCGGTGTGGGCGCGCGGGGCGCTCGACGACAAGGCCGCCCTGGTGGCCATCCTGGAGGCCGTCGAGACGCGACTGGCGGCCGGGTTCACCCCCGCGGCGGACGTCTACCTGGCGTTCGGACACGACGAGGAATTCGGCGGCGCGGGAGCCGAGGCGATCGTCTCGCTGCTCGAGCAGCGCGGGGTGCGCCCCTGGCTCGTGATCGACGAGGGCGGTGCCGTCATGGACGCCCTGCTGCCCGGGCTCGGCCCGACGGCGGTGGTGGGGGTCACCGAGAAGGGCATCATGAACGTCGAGCTCGTCGTGGAGGCCGCGGGAGGACACGCCGCCATCCCGCTGCCCGGCGGGTCGACCGCCGTCCTGGCGCGTGCCGTGCTGCGGCTCGAGAACCAGCCCGAGCCCCCGCACCTCATCGAGCCGGTGATCGGCCTCCTGGAGGCCCTCGGCGCGCGGATGAGCGGGTTGCGCGGGTGGATGCTGCGTCACGCCCGCACCTTCCGCGGCCCGCTCGCCTCGAGTCTCGCGCGCCGGAGCCCGCAATTGGCCGCGATGACCCGCACGACCCGCGCGGTGACCCAGCTGCGCGGCTCATCGAGCATGAACGTCGTGCCCGAACGCGCGAGCGCGACACTCAACGTGCGGATCCTGCCGGGCGCGACCGTCGCATCCGCCCTCGCCGACATCGAGCGCGTGGTCGACGATCCGGCGGTGCAGGTGCGCCTGCTCCACGGAGCCGATCCCGCCCCGGTCTCCCCCGCGTCCGGACCGGCGTGGGAGGCGATCTCGGCGAGCATCGGCGAGGTGTTCCCGGATGCCGCGGTCGCCCCCTACGTCATGCTGCAGGCGAGCGATTCCCGCCACTTCTCCCGCATCTCCGACCGGGTCTACCGCTTCCTGCCGTTCGACCTGCGGCAGGAGGAGCTCGAGTCGATCCACGGCATCGACGAGCGCATCCGGGTGTCGACGTACGGCCGCGCCGTCACCTTCTTCGACGCCCTCGTCGGGCGGCTCTGAGCAGCTGCGACGCTCAGGTGCCGGGAGCGGTCTTGGCGATCCAACCGTCGAGCTTGGACGGCTTGTCGGTGACGATGCCGTCGACTCCGTAGGCGAGGGCCTCCGACCAGCGCTTCTCGCTGTTGAGGGTATACACGAGCACGCCGAAGCCGGCCGCGTGCATGCGTTCGACGGCATGGGGGTCGTTCTCGAGCGATGTCGGCGTCGTGAGGATCGCGATCGCCTCGTAGTAGCGAACGAGCCCCACGGGATCCTCGGGAAGGTCGCGCTTGATGATGACGCGTGGGATCGCGGGGGCGGTGTGCGCGAGGTGCGCGACCGTCGTGAGGTTGAAGCTCGCGAACACGATGCGGTTCTGCACCCCGCGCAGGTAGATGGCATCCAGCACGGTACGGATGCCGCCTGGCGACCAGTGGCCCTTGAGCTCGACGAGCGCCTTCTTCCGGGTGCCCGTGAGCGCGTCGACGAACTCGTCGAAGAGCGGCACCTGAGTGCCCGCGAACTCGGGCGCATACCAGGAGCCCGCGTCGAGCGCTCGGATCTCGGTGAGGGTGAGGTCGGCCACGGCCCCCGTGCCGTCGGTCGTGCGATCGACCGTCTCGTCGTGCATGAGGATCGGCACGCCGTCGGAGGTGAGCTGCACATCGGTCTCGACGAACTCGAGCCCCGATGCGAACGCCGCCTCGAACGCCGGCATGGTGTTCTCGGGGGCGCGAGCGCGATCCCCGCGATGACCCGCGATGAAGGCAGGCTCCCCCGGTGCGCGCAGCGACCCCATCATGTTGGTCGCATAGACGCTCACGGCATCCGGCACGAGCAGAAGCACCGCCACGAGGGCGAGCGTGACCACAGCGGATGCGATCGTCCGCCGTACAGGATGCGTCACCATCGACACGTCTGCTTCCGATTCGGGTTCCCCGCTGGGCTGCGGAGTGACCCGACTGTAACACAAACGTTATGGTTCTGTTACCTAGACAGGGCGGGTTTCGAGATGCCCCGCTGCGCTTCTCGACTCGACGCCTAGATCAGGCTCTTCGTGTGCCAGACCGTCTTCGTCTCGACGAACGCGAG